>CAIOHR010000350.1 GCA_903858115.1 uncultured Pirellula sp.
CGCGTGGTATCAACGGCTTGGTGTTTGATGTCGTGGGCTTGGCTTCTGCGACTCTCACCGCTGCCGACTTTGTATTCCGAATGAGCCCGCAGGGACTTTTCGACGAAGCTGCAAATCCACCAAGTGGCTGGGCAGTTGCACCTGCACCGACCGCAATCAATGTCACTGCTGCAACCCCGAGTGTACCAGGCCGAATCCGTATCGAGTGGGCCGACAACGCCATCGCCGACCGTTGGTTGCAGGTCAGCCTTCTCGCAAATGCGAATACGGGCTTCACCACTCGACAAGTATACTATCTAGGTCATTTGTTGGGTGAGACCAACGGGACGGTCGAAGGAGGTGGATTCCTTGTACGGACGCTTGATGTCGCTCAAATTGCCGCTTCGATCGGCCAATCAGCAAACGCCGGATCCATCCTTGATGTCGACAAGGATGGTCTAGTTAGAACTCTGGATGCAGCTGCTGCTGCCGGTGCGATCGGTAGAAGTCTTCGGCTGATTACTATTCCTATTGGAGGATCTTCATTCGAAGGGAATTTCGGAGGTTTCGGAACTTTCAGCGGCTCCGGCAGCGGTAAGAGCGATGGGGGATTCGCCGCTCCAGAGGTAGACCTTACCACGGTGTGTGAAAGCTTCGACCACCCAGTCGCAGCTACTTCAAATCATGAGCTTGTAATCGATGATCTGTTCGATGTGGCTCTCCCTCTAGGCATGGTGGTGGAGGTTGCATCGTCAATCATGGGACCGAATTTATTGGAAGTGCGAGAGGATAGTTCAGAGGAAGAATCCCAAACTGAGTTGTCTCACGACCTCTTGTCCCTAGATGCTTATTTCGAGGAAATCTCGAAGAAGCGAAGTGGAAACCGCGTTCGTTAAGGAGCGGTCCGTTTTACTGTGTTTTTCTGGGCAGTAAAATTACTTGCTGCCCAGAAACAATGGCTTTTGTTGCATACGTTTTACTTGAGGATTTTTCAGAGATGACATCTGTGTTTCGATTTGTTTTTCTAGTGGCATTACTTGCATCAGCGCCCTTGCGTTCGCATGCTGATATTTTGCTGAGCGTGGCACCTGTGAACTCAGGCCCGATCGTTCAAGGCTCTACCGCTGTATTCGAAGTGTTCGCTCGTTCGACAACAGGAAATCAGCCGTTTAGTTTATTTGCATTTGATTTGATCGTGACCACACCCGCGGGCGTAGCGCTGACGGACTCGCGAGGTGGACATTTCACCAGCCCAGCCACTAACCTTCTTGGAGGGTTCGGTTGGCAATTTAGTCAAACCAATCCTGCCATTGCATTGTTTGACGGACAATCCTCTGGATCAATATCTAGTTTTGGTGATACCAATACCAAGATTGGTACTGTGACCCTTGCGACTGCAGCTAGACCCGCCGCTGGAGGTTTCCCCGCGCTTCCAGCTGCGACTCCAGGAAACTATTTGATGGACTTCAGAAATGTTACAACCCTTACGTCCGGTTTCCAGGGTATTCCGGGTTCTGGTTCAACAACGAGCTTCACTATCACTGCAGTACCAGAGCCATCTTCCATGGCACTTCTATGCGTTGCTGGTGCAGCGGCATGGGTCTATCGGCGACGTGCTAGGAGGAACTAGCGCAGTCATTAAGTAACAGAAGTCTTTCCCGTTACATCTTCCATCACAAGCCGAGCTCCATGAGGAGCTCGGCTTGTGATGGAGCAAAGACCGGCAATCGTCAATCTTGTGTTAGAGAGTGGGATAAGCTTCCAGCTTGTCATGTTTAGAAAGTGAGATAAGCTTCCAGCTTGTCATGTAGTGTAGCAACCTTCCACCTTGTCAAGTGGTTCTCTTCAATTCAAGCCAGGCTAGAAGCCTAGCCCACAGGAATTCAAGCCAGGCTAGAAGCCTAGCCCACATGCTCACCGTAATCGGCTCGTGTCTGGATCAGCGCTGTGCGGTCTTTATGGCCGGACTCTTGGAAGGTTTGGCATAAATGATCACAAGCTTGGGACGCTGCTTCACGTCCTCGAACTCAGATGCGTAGAAATCCCAACCGTTTCCACCGGTGTTGATAAAGACCCAACCATGATTTGGATGGCCGCTCGACCAGTACTGAAGCGTATCGGTGACATCAAAGATCACCGTTGAGCTGTTGGCCGCAATCGTTCCAAATGTGAAACTATCTTTATGCCTGGACGCTTCGAAGCCGTCCGCAGACACACCATCCACCATCGAGTTCCATGTGGCCGTCCTTGAGAATGGTACCAACATGCGGTGCAAATTCACGGTCGACCCTTGGTCAAACGCACTCACATGCAACCGGGCCGATACGATCCTCGCCCCTTTTGGAATCTGTGTTTCCTTCGTGCCAAAAATGTCATCGAAGCGAATCAGAACCTGGCTCTCACCTCCGTCATTGTTCGCGTCGGATGAGGCGTTGGGGTTATCTGCAAGTACAGTTGACGGAGCTAATGCCCACATCTCCGTATCGATCGTTCCGCGATAACCATCGACTCCGTTTTGGAATGAAGCAGCCTTGGTTTCCGCAGAAGTACTTTCTTTTTTGGTTGAATCTTCCGCAACACATGTGGTTACAGCGGTGCCCGTAATTCCAAAAGAAACGATACTCACTCGCAACAGAGAGACTGTCAACCAGTTCCACTTCATAGCAACGACCATCCGCCGGTATTCTTCAACCTAAGAAATAACTCCACAATCATCAGATGGTCCTATTGGTCGATGAAGAGCTTGTCATGCTTTTCATTAATTAGCTATGAATTTGAGAGCGTTCATCCGTCTCTGTCATGCGTTACGCGTCACCTGGGCCAATGCCGGGGTGTTAAAGATCTGGTATTGCAGCAACTTTAGATTGCGCAAAATTCGTTCCGTCGAGACCCCCGCGGCCTTGTGCCGCTCGGTGAATATGGTTCGTAAGCTAGAATTGCCGAGTTTTTAACACCCCGGGCCAATGCCAGATCGCCAAAGATTTTCGGCGACACCAAACGACATCGTCATGCCCGCCCCCCCGAGGCCGTTCACGATACGCACTCCAGGCATCGGCTCTAGCGTCCAATGGGATGCATTCGGATTCTTCGCGTAGATTCCATGCCATCGTTCAGCGATCGTCCAATTCGGCAAACAAATGATCTTGCGCAGTTCGATCAAAATCAGTTCGTCGATGTATTGCTGATCAAACGGCGTAATCTCTTCCCCATATTCATGCGAGTCCCCTAAGATTACTTGACCTAAATCGTTTTGGGATGCCATGACATGAATACCAAATCGATCCAGGTCTGGGTTCTCGGCTGCGATGCGTGCCTTTAGCTTTGGCAAACTAGGGCAATCGGCGAAATTCCCATAATGCCGCAGCGTGAGACCACTGGCCAAATGTGTACCAATTCGCCAGTGTTCCGGTTGTGCTTCGGTTCGCAGCATTTGCAGTTTGCATTTCTTCATGCCAGACTTTGCAAAATCATTTGGGAAGAGAGTTTCAAAATCCGCGCCGGAGCAAACCACGATTTGGTCGCAGTCATAGACCTTGCCCGTTGATGTTACTACCTTTCCTGGCTCGACATGCACAATGGTGGTATTCCATTCAAACTGGACACGATGCTTTTCCTTCAGCCAAGCTGCAATGATGCTACTAGCCTTGCGTGGATTCACGCACGCTTCGGAGGGGCTAAATAGCCCACCTTTCAATCCAATCGGATTTGCCGCAGGTGTTCGCGCGAGAACTTGTTCTTTATTCAGCAGTTCGCAGGATACGCCGTGGCTTGTGGATTGCGCATGAAACTCTTGCAGCACATCCCATTCGTCTGCGCGATGCGCTAGGTGAATGGAACCACAGGTGTTCACCCAAAGACCGGCTTCTTCGGCCAATCGTAGCCACCGAGCACGACTTCGCATCGCTGTTTCGTACGACTCACCTGCAGGCTGTCCGATCGGCCAGACCATGCCAAAGTTTCGAACCGACGCGCCCGTTGCTAAGCTACTTCGCTCAAAGACCGTGACGCGATGATTCGCCTCACTCGCCAACCATGCCTGCGAAAGCCCGACAATTCCGCCGCCGATGATGATAGTCGAAGATTGCATCAGCTTTCGGAACGACCTATCAAAGATTGTGACAAGTAGTTCGCGAAGTGACTCAATGGCGGTGTGGAAAGCCCAGGGATCTTTGCTTGGTCATCAATACGGCGAAGCTTAATTGCAGCCTCAAAGTGCGGATGCAATTCGAAATGAGCAGCCTGAGTCTTGGTCATCGGTCCTCCCTGCAGCTCAAGACTTTGTATCGATGGTGGACTTAACTTTGAAAAGTACTCTGGATCAACCGCACACAGGTATCGCTTTGCCGCAACGTGCAATCGAATGGGTTCCACGACTTCAGGTACAAAATGCTCGACGAGCCAAGCAGCCCCCAATTGCTCATGCTCGTCATCAATGCCCTGGTCCGGTGCATCTTCAGGTAGATCGTGGAGCAGATGTCCGACATCGTGCAGCAGACAAGCAGCGATAAGTTCCGGCGAAGCATTGGCCTGTTCCGCAGCATACGCGGACTGCAGAGCATGCTCGAGTTGAGACACGGCCTCTTTACCGTATCCTGAGTCCCCTCTCAATCGAAAGCACTCTAGGATGTGAGATACTGGGTCGAGAGTTTCTACGTCATCGCTCATTGAACTATTGTTGGTTTCTTTGTGTAACACTTTGCATCAATCTGAACGGAATCTTAACGCGTCCGTTCGCGGGGAATAGCATATACTCCCGCCTGCGTTAGGCAATTCGCTTCATCAAATACTCATCAAAATTATTATCGTGAGCATGCAAAGTGATCGGACGGACATGACGTCGAATTCCACCGGTAGCAAATGGAACTGGCCCGCCTCTGTTTGGACTTTGTGGTCTATCGTAGCCGCATTTGGTACGTACTTTTGCATGTACGGATTCCGCGTTCCCTTTAAAGCAGGTGCGTACGAATACCAATACGAACTGTCTGGTAACTGGCAGTTGGATGAAAAGAGTATCTTTGTCATTGCTCAAGTCCTCGGTTATACGATCAGCAAGTTTATGGGAATCAAATTTGTTTCGGAACTCCCACCCCATCGGCGTGCTCTGGCTATCCTGTGCTTGATCGGTTTTTCGGAGTTAGCTCTCTTGGGCTTTGGAGCCTCGGGGCGTCCGTGGAACATCTTGTTTATTTTTCTCAATGGCCTTCCACTGGGCATGGTCTTCGGGCTCGTTCTTGGTTTTCTCGAAGGAAGACAAACGACAGAGCTACTGGCGGCGGGATTGTGTACGAGCTTTATCCTGGCGGACGGATTCATGAAGACCATCGGTCAAACATTGATCGGTCCATTCGGAGAAGCTTGGATGCCAGCCATCGCAGGATCCGCATTCGTCATCCCATTGCTTTTCTTCGTTTGGATGTTGACGATGATACCGCGACCCTCTTCCATGGATGAATCGCATCGCCAAGCTCGAACCGTGATGAATCGATCCGAGCGTTGGCGCTACCTGCGTAAATTCGCTTGGGGGCTCTCGCCGATCATTATTGTTTACCTTCTTGCGAATATCATCCGAAGTATCCGAGGTGATTTTGCAAGAGAGCTATGGACAGATCTCGGGGTTGATCCGAAGGACTTAGCAGAAAGTTACGCCAAATCTGAAGTTTGGGTCGGCTTGCTAGTACTGGCAATCAACGGCAGCTGTGTTGTGTTTCGCCACAACGGGAGAGCTTACATAAGCTCTTTAAGTATTTGTGCCGCGGGTATCGGACTATTGCTTGTCACATGCTTTTTGCAAACTCAAAAGGTACTCGATCCCCTTAGCTTTATGGTTTTGGTTGGCTTAGGACTGTACATGCCATACGTAGCGATCCACACGACTGTATTGGAACGGTTCATCGCACTCACCGGCGAGAAAGGGAATTTAGGTTACCTCATGGCTTTGGTGGATTCGAGCGGGTACTTTGGATATGTCATGGTTTTGCTCGCCCGAAAATTCGTCAAGTTTGAAGGAAACATTCTGCAGTTCTTTCTCGTTGCCTGTTGCATTGCAGGCGCAGTTTCTCTTCTCTCGCTGGGATGGTCCGCCATTCACTATCGGTCGCATTTCCGATCTCGCCAAACTGCGGAAATGAGTCAATGACGCGACCAAGGTAGACGTTGGGATTCAATCAAAACACGGAGCATATAAGCGAGTGACCGGCTTGTTGCTTTCATGGATTTGCCACTAAGAAAAGGATTGATCACAACCCGAAGCGAGAGTTTTGAAGTTGCGCGTTTCGCTTTAAGGGCAACGCCCTGTTCGTTTGCCTAGCCCAGCCCAACGGGCTGGGACTAAGCAAAACGCAGTCATCTAAGGGCTGTAGGCCCGACAGTTTGGCAAATGGCCGGGCTTTCAGCCCTAACTCACGTCGTGTATTCGTGTGACCCAGGCCGTTGGCCTGGGCTATGCAAATGGTTGGGCCTTTGGCCCGAAAATCAGTAAAACGCGCAACTTCAAAAAGCGTTAGCGTGCGGCTATGAATCCCACACTCACGCTGCTAAAGCAACAAGCCGTTACGCAGCGGGGTAGGCTGAAAGGAACGAGCTGCTTACGTTTCGGATTGGAATGGCTCAGATGACAACACTTCGATCAACTGTTCGCGACTGACGCGTCGAGGGTTGTTGGATAGCCTCTCGATATTGGCAGAATCCACGACAGCCATCAAGTCACCGTTGACTAAGATTTCTTTCAGCGTCGGACATTCCACTTGCGAAAGAAGCCTGCTAACTGCCGAACATGCTTCGTCGACACCGTCCGTTCCCAACACGTTCAGAATCCGAGCGATGCGTTCACGTACCGCAGTGGCTCCGCGAGGATCGACACAATCGTCGTCTGTGACATCGGCATTGAAGGCAAGCATCGCTCGAAGTGTCGTCGCCACGGCCATGCCGTGAGGTACTCCATAGCGAGACGTTAGGAAATACGATAGGGCATGAGGTGCGGTGGTCTTCGTGATGTTGATCGCTTTGCCAGCCAAATGCGAAGCACGACACATCGCGCGTCTGGCCTCTGGTGTGGGGGCGTTGACAGCGGTTTCCAGATGGTCGAAAGCCAACCGAGCGGCTTCTTGTGCGTATCCCATCGATTCTTCCGTTGCAGCGACTGCCCAAATCGATTCGATCGCCTGACACAAGGCATCCAGCCCGGTCGCAGCCGTTATTCGCTTTGGAAGACTCTCCGTCAACGTCGGATCAACGATCGCATAGTCTGGTAACAACGACGGATGAGCTACAGAATACTTTTCTCCATCCACGTAAACGACAGCAAAGTGGGTCGCTTCGCTACCGGTGCCTGCGGTCGTTGGAATCGCTATCATCGGCTTCCCTTCAATCTCGATCGCTACAACTCCCATCGCGATGTCACGAGAGCACTTCGAATGCTCGGCCCCTTTTTGCACCGAGAGCGTTCCAATCAACTTCGCCAAATCGATGGCCGTGCCACCCCCTAACGCGATCACTACATCCGGCTCGAAGTTACGATAGACCTCTATACCTCGTTGCACATCTTCCAGCTTCGGGTTCAATTCGAAATGACTGAACACCACCGTCGCATATTTTTGGAAGCAATTTTCGAGGATGGCATGTGCTCCAGAGGCTCGGTATGCTGGTTCATCGATCACTAAAAAAAGACGGTCTGCACACAGTGTCTCTAGCAAAGAATCGACTTCGTGTATGGATTCAATCAATGGTTGTTGCACGACGCTCAATTTGTGACTCCTCTGGGATGGAACACTTGGACTCTGAGACTCCTGCTTTGACAGTCACGATCCCTATCGTATCATGAACGAAAGTAAACGCGAGGCGATCGTCCTGTGCGTATTCTTGGAGCCACGCGTTCGACAAAGGACATAGGAAATGATTCAGCTCGTTGTATTGGATATGGCTGGTACGACCGTCGACGAAGACAATGTCGTCTACAAGACGGTACGAGCCTCTATCAACGCTGCTGGATATTCATTTACCCAGGATCAAGTTCAGGAAGCGGGGGCCGGAAAAGAAAAGTCCCAAGCGATTCGCGATGTACTAGCGTTGGATGGTTGCCCTCACTCGGACGATGAAGTTGCCGCGATCTTCGGAGACTTCAAGCAGCGACTACAAGCGGCGTATGCGACGCTTGACGTGAAGGAGCAACCAGGAGCGACAGAGTCGTTTGCGAAGCTTCACCAACACGGTATCAAAGTCGTTCTGAATACTGGCTATGATCGAGCCACTGCCGAGAACTTGGTTGCAAAGATCGGATGGACCGTGGGCAAAGAAATTGATGGACTGGTAACGGCGAGCGACGTTCAAAACGGTCGCCCGGCTCCAGACATGATCTGGCTCGCCATGCAACAGACCGGTGTGGAATCGAGACAGTCCGTTGTCAAAATAGGCGATTCCGCCATTGATATCGAAGAAGGGCGGAACGCCGAATGTGGAATGACGTTCGGCGTGACCACCGGCGCACAGACGGAATTGCAATTAAAGTCCGCAGAGCCAACGCATATCGTGGATAGCCTCGGCGAAATGTGCGACCTAGTGATCGCCGCGACCAAGTAAAGGTGATCGACCATCCTGAATGACCACTCAGTGAACGTCGTTTGAACACTTATTGGGCAATCGACTTTACTCAGCAATCATTCTGAATCGCCTCTGCGATAAATCTCTACTGCAACGATCAGCCTGTCATACCGCCATCGACGGTTAGCACTTGCCCAGTGACGTAACTTGCCGCGGGGCTTGCTAAGAAAAGCACGCAAGCTGCCACATCGTCTGCCTGTCCGAGGCGGTTGGCCGGGATACGCTTCTTTACTTCGTCCGTGACAGTGTCGCCCAACGCCTTGGTCATGTCGCTTTCGATAAAGCCCGGTGCGACGGCATTGACGGTGATCTTGCGTTTGGCCAACTCTTTTGACAAAGAACGTGTCAAGCCGATCATTCCGGCCTTGGTCGCCGAGTAGTTGGTCTGACCTGCGTTGCCTATCAAGCCAGACACGCTGGACATGTTGATGATTCGACCGTAACGTTGCCCCATCATGATGCGAGTTGCACCGCGACAGAAGATAAAGCAACTTGTTAAGTTCGCAGCCATGATCTCATCCCAATGCGCATCGGTCATCCGTGGCAAAAGCGTATCGCGCGTTATACCTGCGTTGTTGACGATGATATCAAGTCGCTTGTACTCGACCTCTACCAGCTCGAATAGTTTCTCTACAGCAACGCGATCGGTCACGTCGCATGACAGCGCAACAGCATCGCCACCGAGTTCTTTGATCTTGGCCACTGTGTCCGCCAGCTTCTCTGCGTTTCTCGCGACGCAAAGCACCTTGGCACCGTTCTCGCCGAGACGAATCGCGATCGCCGCCCCAAGGCCTTGAGATGCGCCCGTCACCATTGCCACTTGACCCGAAAGGTTGGCGGATAGTCCCAGTGTCGACATGGTCATGATGAGTCCCTAAATGGATGAAAACTAGAAAATTGTATTTTGGCGATCTGCAATCGTCCCTAATCGCCATAACATTCACAACATGCTTTGCGATCGACGCGCTTCAGTGTTCCCGCAAGGACCCGTCCTGCCCCGATCTCATAAAACATATCGACACCGGCCGATAAAAGATTGCGCAATGTGCTCTCCCAGAGAACTGGAGAGACCATTTGTTGAGTGAGAAGCTCCGCAATCTCGCTCGGTTGGACGTGCGGCTGCGAATCAACGTTTGCATAAAGCGGAAATCGAAGCGGTGAAAAGGTTGTTCCTGCAATCGCTGCCGAAAGGCGCTGCACCGCAGGCTTCATGATGTCGGTATGAAAAGCGCCCGCAACATTCAAACGAATGAACCGGCTCGCTCCAGCATCGGCCGATCGTTTCTCCGCCTCCGTCAGCGAAGCAGAATGACCGGAAATGGCGATGTTGCCCGGGCAAAGCAAGTTTGCGACATGCAAAATCTCTCCAGTTTGACGCGATACATCGCACAGAGTGTCAAGCTGAGCACGATCAAGCCCGAGGACGCTCGCCATTCCGCTATCGACGGCGGACGCTGCCTCCTGCATCGCTGCACCGCGTTCCTGTACGAGCCTTACGCCATCTTCAAAAGTGATCGCCCCGGCGGCTGCTAAAGCAGAATATTCTCCAAGACTCAAGCCAGCGACAGCAACAACAGAACTCGATATGTCGGGTTTCTCTTCCAGGAAGATCGTTAAAGCAGCCATCGAATGAACGAACAGAGCCGGCTGTGCGTTGCTCGTTAGATGGAGCTCCTGTTCAGGCCCGTCTATGCAGAGCTTTGCAAGATCGAAACCTAAGATGCCGGATGCTATCTCAAACAGCTCGCGAGCTCGAGCACTGCGTTCAAGCAGTCCACGGCCCATGCCGACCGCCTGAGCACCTTGACCTGGAAACAATAAAGCGATGTTTGGCACAAGAAGCTAGCCGGGTTGATTTACTCTTCGCTCATTTGCACAACGGTGCGACCCATGTAATAGCCGCATTTTTGGCACACATGGTGACTAAGTACCGGGCTGCTGCACTTTGGACAAGTTTGTACTTGGCGCGGTTTTTTGGAGTGGTGCGCGCGGCGTTTGCCGGATCGTGCGTTGGAATGTCGTCTCTTGGGTACTGCCATTTTGAAAACTCAACAAAAACAAAGCTTTCCACGAAATTTTGGGAGGCAAGAGGGTACTGGGAGCCGAGCTACCTGTCAAGCGGAAACCACGCTTCGCACAAAAACCCCCGCCGCTTGCCCTTGGCCGGAATAAGAAAGGCTCGCAAACGCTTTTCCAGGGGATTCGCTA
This sequence comes from uncultured Pirellula sp., assembly GCA_903858115.1. Taxonomy (GTDB): domain Bacteria; phylum Planctomycetota; class Planctomycetia; order Pirellulales; family Pirellulaceae; genus JBKCUI01. The sequence goes on from CAIOHR010000350.1 coordinate 10,783, forward strand.
GGCTTTGCGGGACGAATCGGGCAGTCTGCCCCGACGGAATCCGCATCGACCAAAGGAAAAAGTGCATTATTTGCCAAAGCAAGACAGCTGGCGACGATCTCGATCGCAGCCGAGCCTGCACCTAGATTGCCAAAATACCCTTTCGCCGAAGTCACGACGGGCGACTGGCCTGCCAACACATCTTGGATCCCCAACGCCTCCGAACGATCGTGTTCGAGTTCGCTTTTCCCGCAAGCATGAATATGCCATTGATCGGGTGCTAAATCGACTCCCGCCTCGCCCGCCTGTCTCAACAGGCCTCGCAATACGTTTGCGGTCGCAATTCGAATACTATCGACTTTCTTTGAATGTAACTCGCCGCAAACCGCCGATCCGACGCCACCGACGACTTCGCCCCAAATTTTTGCACCGCGTGCCTTTGCATTCGTGAGTGACTCGAGGACCATTGCCCCGGCTCCTTCTCCGAGAACGGTACCTGAGCGATGTTTACCAAAAGGTCGACTCATTCCAGAGGGGTCTGTATCGTTGGCGTTTTTTTCAGAAGTTGCAAAGTGCAACGCTCGGAGGGGTTCCAATCGAGAACCTGTCGCGCCGGCCAACATCACGTCTGCCGCTCCTCGGCGAATGGTCGCAACGGCTTCAGTGATCGATGCCGCACTGCTGGCCTCGCGAATCGTAACGGAATTGCTAGGCCCGCGCAGGTCGTTGTAAATTGCCACGTGAGACGCTGGCATATTGGGCAAGTACTTCAATAGCCAAAGCGGATTGACTTGCGGACGTCCCGTACCTGGCCAAAGAGGCATTAAAAATTGTCCGTGCTCATCGAAACATGCCTTCACGCCATCTGCAAATTCTTCAGGGCGGGTCAGAATATAGTCACTGCCGTAGACAATGCCTGTCCGTTCGGGGTTTCGAGTCGCTGGATCCGCAAGCCCGCTATGATGGAGAGCTAATTGGCAAGCCGCGACACCCATCTCGATTTCGCGGCACATGACCTTCTGGTTCTTTTTGATGGATCGCTGAAGCGACTTCTCCAATGGTCCGAAATCGCCAATATCCCCTGTAAAGCACTTGGCTTCGCCTCCAAAGCGGACGGTGTTGCTGTCGGCAGGTAGGCAGCCAAGCTCGGTGATACCACATTTGCCAGCGAGGAGGTTATTCCATAACGAATCGAGATCTCGTCCAAGAGGGCAAACCACGCCGAGACCGGTGATAACAACTCTCTGATGGTCATTCAACATTGTTAACTTCAGTGAAAGACGGGTGTCGTGATGGGAAGATTGTTTCTAGGGATACTGCAGATTGTCAGGGAAAGAGCATAACCGTGACGTTGGATTTCGACAACCAACGCAGACTTGAACTTGACAGTCTGCCGGACGGCGTGACAATCGATAATCCTGGACGGTTAGCTCAGTTGGTTAGAGCACCACGTTGACATCGTGGGGGTCGTTGGTTCGAGTCCAATATCGTCCACTGAAGGGTTCCATCATGGGACCCTTTTTTTACGTCTCGAGCCATCAATCGCCCATGTTTTCCTTGGGTATCTAAGCATTCATGATGCTCAATGCTACTCTCTTGATCGCCAGTGATGGACCCCGTTTTAGTACCCGTTTCGTCGCTAATAGTCCCCATTTTAGTCCCCGCTAAATCGTCATCATTATCAGCCTTTTCATCGACCTTTAGCGTAGATTCATTCGCAGCTCTATCAGCAACTTCACCCCGAGACTGAGCATAGAACCGGGCAGCAACCGCAGGGGAATGCCCAAACCATCTACATACGTCGGCAACCGGGTACACAGCCAAAAGCTCAGTTTCTCGACTCGATCGCAGATTAACAAACAACTTGGGCCATACACTCAGCCCCGCTAGCACAATCAACCGAGAGAATGCAGTTCTGAGATTCACAGTGGATCCGCAAGCAACCGGGAACACAGGCGATGACAACGGAACCATCACGCCCGGGCCAACCGATTCCGATAACTTCTCAAGGTAAGGAACCAACTCGGGGAAAATTGGACACGATCTCACCGCATGTTCTCCCCCGTGATGTTTTGTCTTAGGGCTTTTGATCACAATCCGCTTTGAAACCAAGTCTACATCAGCCCAGGTTAAGCCGACTAACTCGGAAGGGACTCGGGGACCAACCAACCTAACGAATGCAATCAGCGCCTTCCATTCCAACGTAGGAGCAACCTTGATCACCTTGAGAATGTTCTGCCATGTTACGAATTCTTGACGCTCCCGATTCTCTCGAACCGTTGTAGCTAAACCATCGAACGGATTCCCTTTGAGTAGTTCCCAACGAATCGCAGTAGCGAATATCTGACGGGCCGTACCAGTGCGCCGCCTTACAGTATTCCCTTGGAGTGTTTGACGTTCTGAGTCTCGTTTATTTCCTTCCGCAGCAAGCCACCTAACCCACTCTTCGGCATCTCGAACGGTAATTGACTCAATCAGACGATCCGCCCCGAACCGCTCTATTAAGAGCGCACAAACTTGCCGATCACGAACCGTAGTAGCAGGGGCAACATTCGTACGGGATGCCTTGTACTCATCGCATAGCCCGCCCAAAGTCAATCGCCGCTTACATTCCAGCAAACCGAGCCCCTCGAGTTTTTTCCTTAGCTCAGCATCCAAACCCTTAGCCCATTCTCCCAATGCTTGAGGCATCGACCCACCACCCCGCCGAACGCCTAGCAGTTCCTCGAACTTAACTAGGAATTGCCCGGCAGTTTTTTTCGGCATGCCACCCAAGCGAATAGCCTTACGTTTGGCCCCCTCATACCAGGATAACTTCCAAGAATCGCGCCCAGCCTCTTTCGACAAACTTGCCATCAGATCAACTCCCATTAGTTGAAACACAGAACCCATAATTGAAACATCACGGCAGCCGCTATGGGTGGCGGTTTTCGGCTTCGAATTTCCTAGCCGTGACGAACCCATAGCATACCGCACCAACCACCCACACATCCAGACAAATCAGGCCGACAAATCGACTCCGATCACATCAACACGTACAAAAGATTCACCGAGCCACCTCCAAGCAACCTTTTCGCAACGTCGGCAACGCCAATCTCCATGAGGGAGCTCTTCGAACTTATCCCATCGACAGAAAGGACAAAACACCCCCGAGATGCTCATCACCGGATCCTCGGCAGGGACAGCTAAGCCATTCAACAGCTCGAGCAGAACATCACCGTGACACGGCAACGGGGCGCACCAACAACCGAGAATCTTTCCACGTAGCTCGGGCAGCCGAGCTAGTAAGTCATCTTGTTTGACAATCCACGCCCGATATTTTTCGATCACTTCCACACGGGATCCATCTCGCCCAATCTCAAAAGGGTTTCCCCACGGGCCGGGCCGGCCAATGTAGATATCGAACGCCGACCGCTTATGGTGGACAACACACCCAGATGACTCCGGGGCAACAACTTGTTGTTTCGTCGGCAGTTCAATCAAGGCCAGTCGCTCAGCATCCGATCGAATCAGCCCGCCATCGTACTGAGCAACCGCAGCCCGCTCCTCGAACCGCTCGGCCACAGCAATCAAATCATCCCGATGGGCTCGCATCTCCGAGAGTAGTTCATCCGTGATAACACCCTCGGGAGAATCAAACCCTAGCCCAGCGCCGTCAGTGAAAAGACTCACACCGAGGGAACGCAATCGGCGAAACAGATTTTCACCGCTCCGATAATCGTCCTCAAAATACTCAATATTCGATCCCGAGAGGGGTTTTGAGTATTCTGAGTAAGGTTTTGGGGAATGCAAATTCATTACACCATCCCCCGAACACGTCCGCCCGAGGGACTCGGAACCGCAACCGTTACGGGAACCCGCTCCAAGCCGTTGGACACCCGAGGATTCACGTCGAACCCAACCGAGGGCCTTCCTCGGCCACGATCCTCCGGCTCGATCCCTCGAATCCATCCACGATCTAGAAGAGCCATCAAGCAAGCATCCAACCGATCGGGATCGCCATCGAATCGGGCTCGCCCATGTTGGGCAATATCTCGCCGACTCACCTGGGGAATCCCTCGAGCCCTTAGCCATCGAAGCACATAGCCCGCATCGCTCAACGGCTCACATTCGGCACCCATGAGACTAACTACCGCTTCCGCATGATCGATTGCCCACCGGCTCAACACGATCCCCCGCTCGATCGAATCCCGCTCAACTTGGATCGCCGACGGATCCTCTTCCGCAGAATGATCGATCAGATGGAACAGGCCAGCCACTCGAGCAGTAAGCCCGCACAGTTTCCCGCCCCAGTCCTTCAAGTCCGCCAGCCGGCCAGCATCTCCAAGCATCGATTCAACTTCAACCCTCCATTCTCGAAAACAACTCGAAGCACCTGGGGACAATGACAACCGCCGAGCATCATCCTCAACCCGCTCCCCCAGTTCAAAAAGTCTCTCAATCAAACATCCATACGCCTCCGAAACATTCCACGGAATAGGCTTCGAATCGATCCGACGCCTCCCAAGGATGTTACTGGGGAACGCATACAGGAATCTACCGATCAGACCTCTCCCCCGAAATGACTTGTTGTGGGCAAGTCCTCGAATCACATCAGGCTGAACCGCATAGGCCAACGTCAAACAGCAACGCTCTACAAACACCGATCCCCGAGTAACTCGATCCACTCGCAGATCATCACCCGCATGCCCTTTGAGGAACACATCTAGATTCGAAGCGCCGCCCGAGTATCTTCCGGCCATGACATCGAACAAACCGCCCTCACACCCCGAGACAATCAACCGCCCGCCCTGGGCCGCTAGCGCAATCTCCACCGCCTCAGCCGTAGCATCATCGACAACCAACCTTGGCATTGAAGGGACTGGGCTCCCGGCCAACTCCACAGCAAGATCAGTAGCCTTGCGAATCGCATCGGCATCACCCACCGCCGCTTTCTTCTCAAGGGCCGCTAGTTGCTTTTCTTTAATCCGATGCTCGCCTTGCAACCGAGCTACATCAGGCCCAGCCGACTCTATCACTCGAGACTCGATGGAACGCACCGGCTCGAACGCCGCACGAAACGCCGCCGATTTACGATTCGCAGGATCAAGCAGCGCACATACGAAAAGGTTCAAAGGCTCAATCCATCCAGGGGACGGGCTCACCTCGAATCGCCGAGCCACCATCCCAGCACACGCCGCCAGGGCCAGCAACCCAGGAAGATCGCCGGGCACTTGGAACGCCTCAGCCGCCGACTCCACCCAAGCACGCAACCCATCCGGCAAGCAAGCTACAGGAAACTTGATCAACTCAGGCCGCTCCAAGTCCTCCGGGTTATCCCAGTTTGCCGACTCTCGAGAATCATCACCCGAGGGCAGATTCTCACGATCGATGACAAGCAGTCGCTTTTGAATTTCCATCATAGGAACCGCTGGGCATGCAAGATGGATTTTATCGGCCACCCGATCCCGATCGGCATCGCTCCACAAATCACAAACATCAACCAACAATTCACGATCCCCCAGGGATGCAACGATCCGGGCTCCACCACTCGGGGCCTTGCTCGCTCTCAGGCTCAACATTTTGTTTTCATTCATTTCAGTTCCTCCATGACAACAGCATGCGCCCGAGCAGTATCAGCCGCCGACTCGATCACATCACAACCGGCACCCGAGCAGACCCACGCTCGAGCATCCTTTCCGACTTGGGGGCTCACGATCCGAACGGGGGCAACGATCACCACCGCATCGGCTAGTTTTTCCGCTCCACGTCGGCCGGCATCATCCCGATCCGCAACAATGACGATTTCCTGAGGGAGCAACCAACGGCACATCCCGAGCAGAAAATCAGCGCCACAACCCGCCGAGGGAACGCCGATCGCATCCAAACCAATCGACAACAGGGCCGCCGTATCGGTAGGCCCCTCAACGACCCACAGCCGACGACAATGCTCGATCAATCGCAACTCGGGCGAAAAGAACAGGCCCGCCACTGAACCCCGCACAGCCCATTTTTGGGCCGTTCTCGGGCATCTCAAACGAATCCCGATGATACTCCCCGCATCGTCTCGCATCGGCCATGATGACGCTCGATGTTCTGGGCTCCAGCCCACACACAGCCGGATCAGGGGATCAGTCGGCAACCCAAGTAACTGGGCCGCTTTCTCAATCCACCTGGGCCGCATGTTCCGGGCCCACACCTTGGCAATCAACTCGAACCGTTTAGAATCTTTCCCCGATGGAATTGGAATCGAGTAAACACGCTCACGCACCCGAGGGGATGCAACGCCACCACCGAGATAATTGCCAAGCCATTTGCACACTTCCGGAAAGCTCAACCCTAGCCACCATCGCAGAGTAGCTACACCATCACCCGCCTTAGGATCGGTACTCGAATTGAAACAACGCCGGCACAACACAGCGCCCCGATACTCGATATCTTTCATGGGAGCGAATCGATCAGCGCCGCCGCACCGAGGACAGGGCCGACCAATACGACCCTCGAGCAATGACGACGGGACTCCCGCCGCCTCGAGAATCTCGACCCATCGACCCGCAGCTCGCCCACGTAGATCATCGATGTTAAAATGATTGAAGCTAAGTACCTGGGGGGAGTTTCGATAGTTACGCATCGGCTCCCCCTTTTTCGTGAAGGCCCAGTAAGTCGGATCGCCGATACCGCCGCAGCCGACCTACTTTCACCGAGGGTATCGCCCCCGACTTGGTTCGTCGCTCAATCGTCGGTACGCTACACGCTAGCAACGCCGCAGCTCCAAGGGCATCTAGATAAACGTCCCCAGTAGCCCGACTAGATAGCCGCTCAGCAATCGCATCGGCTAGTTGTTGGATTTCGATGGGAGATAGGCTCATGCGTCACCCCTTTTCGACTCAGGGGCAGCCATCGCCGCCACAATCGGGCCAACAACATCAGGCCTAAACAACCATCGATGGCCAGCAAGCAACGCCGGCACATCACCAGTTTCAGCACGCTCTTTCAGCCATGCACTCGGCACACCCAAACGGGCCGCCATTCTCCTAAGGGGCAACAGATCCCGCCCCCTCTCAATAGAATCATTCATCTTACATACTCCAATCACGCCATTCCAAATTGGCTAATCACTACATCGATCAACCGATGCAAGAGTATGTAAATACGAACCGGTTACTGTCCCGGTTACAAACGGTTACAACCGGTTAGGATTGCGGGATTTTTCTTTTGTTAAATACCATCCCTTTGGCTTTCGCCCTTTGATGATTTCAGCCACGGGGTGAGTTAAAGAATCTTCCTGCAGTCGATTAAAACGGAATATCCTCTTGAACCCATCCAAGGGTATGTTTCCAACTTTTCCCTCCATTTCATCGGGTGTAACTATTCGCTCTTCACCATACGCCTTAGCTAATAACTCTAAGGCAATCATCATTTGATCCGTAAGGCCGTCGTAGTGCTTACCATCCCAAACAAACAAATCCTTCGAACGATATAGCCCATCCTCTAAATCGCTCACTTTATCCGGAGCAACAGGTTGTTCAAACACAGGGGCAACAGTTTGTTCGTTTGCAAATTGTTTCGCTAACCATTCCAACGCAGTCTCGCTATCGCGCAACCAATGTTTGCGTTCAAACAATACCACCTCGGGATCCTCTCCTATTCGCTCAACATCTTCCGCCGTGTAACGGGGCTCGCCTAGTTGCCACTCATCTCTAGTTTTCCACATTGCAACGGGCCACCATTCGCAGTTTTTGCCGACACGCACCAACCACACAGGCCGGGGCAATGTAGCATCTCGGGCCAACTCGCTCACTTGATTCACTACGTCAGGCCAACACCTTTTACCCGCCACCGATCCACGCCCGGGCCATAGCAACCGACTCAGATCCCCCCAACGTCCCCACGTCCATTCGCCAGCACGCTCGAGTAGTTCACACGCATGGGTAGCATTAGCCCCAGCTAGATCCCATTCATGCGATGTTGACCAACCGGATTCCATCACCATCGATTGTCCAGCAGTATTCACGATAGGCATACAGTCGAATGGCCCATACCACACCGGGGCCGATAGCTCTTCCTCGACAGTTTGTGGGCGCACGTCCGACAACTCTAAGCCATCGGCACAGCCACACACCCGGCCACGGTTTAATCCAACAGGCTCCGCAGTTATCCGTTGTTGTAATCGCCAATAGTCTCTCACCCGAGGAACAGGCTCCCGGCACCATGTCAGCTCACGTTCAGTCACAATAGACCCAGACACATCCGCCAGGGCCAGCCGTCCAAAATCTCGAGCTAGACGCTCACACTCCGTCGCCAAATTGGCAATTTCCATTGCAAGAATTCTCCATGTTTGAATGAAGGGCCAGCCGACCCAACACAGCGCATGGAGACACGATGCCGAAGGGCCGACCGTTCGCAGGGGATCAGCCCGCTGCCCGATTCAAGAATTCTAAGGAACGCCGAACAAATCGGCAAACACGCTCACGGCATTTCCCTTTGTTCAAGTCTGTCTAGCCGACGCCTCAGTTCTCCCAATTCAGTCAAGGGCATCAGCATATTCAAGATAGCTTTTGCCGACGCTATTCGATCCCTGGGCTCATTCTCTCCGTTGTCCATGATGGATCTCAACACCTCGACCGCATTGCTCGCCGCCGATGATAACCGCCCGATCGCCGCATCCGTAGCAGAGGTTCGCATCTCCGAGACCCTCGAGGCAAATCTAGGATCGTTCGATATACGATACCCAGTCGCTTCCGAGCATCCCGCCAATTCGCACGCATCCCGCACGCTCAACCCTCGGGACACATCCAGAGCGATTCGATCAAAATATTGCTCACGTTTCGTCATTTACACGCGCCTCAAATCAATGCCAAGCTCCAGTGCAATCGCAGTCAAATCATGAAATTGCGGTTCACCTGGGTGGGAGTTTTTCACCACCTCGAGAGGCAATCCCAGATCCTTGGCGATCGCTTCGAAATTCCACTTGCGGTTTTTCCCCTGGGAACACTCGAGATTCTCGATTCGTCTTCGCAATGCAATCATGATTTTTGAATTTCCTAGGTAGGCCTGGACTGTATGCAGGATCCTTGCGGCCGTGAATCGCTCCAAGTATTGAAACGTCGGCGGAGTACCTTCGATCCCAGGGGCATACCCCTTACCCCTTACCCCTTAAACGGTGTACTGAAATATCGCAGGGTGCTCTCGCTACGGGTAATGTCAGAGGCAGCTGGGACCCAAAACGTAGGGCATACCAATTGTAGCCCAAGCTACATTCCAGACAAAGGTTTTGCGGAAACATCCCCACGGATCCCATCGCCAAAAAGTTTTGAAGTCGTGGTTTTGAGGAAATTCACACGAGTGAGGCTAGGAGTCGTTGGACGAATGCTCGCCAGAAAATCACCACCCCCCGGCTCTAGTACAGTCAAGCATCAGCCTCACGCCTCCGTCTTAACCCAGTCTCGAGCCACGCTAAGCAAATCCCGCCGGGCCGACTCATCTAGAGCTAGCATCCAGATCGACAGGAGCTCATTAGTCCCCGAGGGCCAACAGTCCCCACCAGCGCCCCCGCTTAATTGTTTTTCATCGTTTCCCCTGGGATTCTGAATACCATTCGAGTCCAATATCGTCCACTGTTACACATATGCCAAGAGAAGACATCAAGCGACAAATGTCGTCAAAGCCCTGAATTTTCGGGGCTTTTTTCGTTTCTTGTCCCTCCGAGTCCGAGACAGAAGGGGACGATTCAAGCCCCTCCGAGACAGGCATTGTGGCTAACTTTGTGGCTAACTTTGGAGACAGCTTATCCATCGCGATATCAAGATCCCCTACCGAGACTGTCCAATAGTGTTCTTTCGCGATCTGCTCCGTATGTCCACAGATAGCAGCTGCTACGTGGCTGGGGAGACTCTTGGCGAAGTCCGTCGCTCCTGAAGCTCTCAGATTCTGCCAGAGCTTCGGCCATTGTGTTATGCCAGCTCTTTGGATCATTACCGTCAAACCCTTCCGAAGATTCGTATCGGCTTGGATATTCGGGAAGACATATTCAGCCCCCTCTTCGGCTTCAGCGAACAGCTTCAGAAGCTCCGTCTCGATTGCCGGCAATAAAGGAAGGATCCGTACTGCCCGTTTTGCGTGATGTTCTGTTTTGCTCGAAGCGACGATCGAGATCCTTTTCGCTTCCCAGGCGATATGCTCCCATTTCAAGCCCTGGGCTTCGCTGGGGATCCTCAAAGCCCCTAGCCTTGCCAGAACCAAAAGCGATCGCCAAGTCGCGTTAGGAGCTTTTTCAAGCACCTTCGAGAAGACATCGATCGGGATATAGTGTTGTCTCTCTTTGTTGGATCGTACCGAAGTTGACATTCCGACGAAGGGATTCCGAGAGATCAACCCGTCTTCGATCGCCTGTTTGAAGATCTGCCGGCAAAGCCCTGTCCGTCGCTTGATCGTGTTGATCGCCAAAGGCTTCGCTTTCCCCCCGTCTTTGGGCTTGTCTCTCTTGTTCGATGTTTCAAGCCATTGGCGGAAAGCCTTCGCATCCATTGCCGTAATGCTTGGAAGTGTGCGATCCTTGAAGAACTCTTCGAGTCTTTTTCGAGTGTGTTGATAGGAGATCCAACTCGCCTTTTTAAGCTCCGACTTATGCGATTCAAAATAAGCCGTGAGATACTGCGATAACGGGATCTCTTTCGAAACGGGATCATCGGCTTCGATCAATCCTTTGTCGGAGAGCTTCTTTCGCTGATCAGGAGTAAGCGAAGCTAACCATTCAAGCGTCTTTCGATCGAGAGGGCTTTCAAAGTCGGATACTGTCGGCGATTGCTTGAACGAAAAGCTTCCAGCGATTCGCCTGGGCTTCCGAAAGATCCGTAAGCGATATAACGCACCTTTGCTTTTTGACTGATAAGCGAAGCTGCCAGCTGACGCCTGTTGCTTGTTTTCTGAGACTTGCCATTGTCAAACCTTCCTTCGATTCACTTGAGGGGTTGTTGCTTCTTTTGTGTCAATTCGAGGTTGATCAGCTCACAAATTTTGTCGACGTTTGCAAGCGATAACGAGCGATTGCCATGAACAAACTCCGACAACGTGCTTTGAGCGATCCCGGTTTCTTTCGAAATTCGATATCGGGTCAGCGCCGAATTTTCAATCGCTTTCCGTAGTTGTTGAGATACTGAGATCGTCTTTTTCTGCTTCTTATTCATTACTTTTCCCATTGCAATGCTTTACCGATTGTAAAGCACATTTGCCCCAAAAGCAACTTCGTTGCTATTTTGCTTTGACTGCAAGCGGATGCTTCTCGCAGTTGATGTTGTTTGGGTTCGGATCGATGTACCAAATTCCGTATTTCTTCAAAGCATAAAGGGCGGATTGCACTAGTTCCCAATTGCCGTCGAACAAACTGCTTTTTTCCTCTTCATATTCCTCCCATTGCTCGGCAGTGTAATCTGGACGACTCATCTAAGATTTTCCAAAGTCCAAAAGGTAAGGAGGAGCGACAATTGACATTTCAACGACATGGAATTCAGAATCAAAATCGATCAGTCTCGGAACAGTGAAACCGGCAATTTCATAGACATCCCTTTCCTTCAACTTCAAATAGCAGGCGACTTCCCGATCAAAATTCCCAATTCGATCAAATACTTTGACGGCAGTTTCCCGATTAGTTTTCCAGACAATTCCCTCTTGCCCGATCCCCAATGGATTGCCAAAATCGATTAAGATGCCCCTTGAGTGCCCAAAGTTCTTTGCTTGAATTACTAGATTGTCGTTGCTCATGTCGGTTAAACGTATTCCCTACTCTTCCCAAGTAATTCTTCAACTTGCCATCGCTGGGCAAACCATTGCTCTTTCGCAAGTCGGACCCGATTTTTTCGTTTTGCGAGATACACCGACTTTTACACATTTGTCCGGGAGCGGACGTGTTGATGTCATTATCAACAACACCGTCACAACTAGTAAAACCGTTTTCCTTCCGCATGGAATTGTGAACGGATCAAAAAGAGTTTCCTATTTTTGATCACTTTGGATTCCATTTTTGGAGTTCCCCTAAACTGTTAAAAACTGCTTCAGCTGCTTTATACCATCGATCAGAGAGAGCAAACTCGCAAGCGATCGGAATGGATCCCGCCAGCTCTTCCATTGTCTCGCAGAGTATGCGATCGATTCTCTTAGCTGCTTCCGTGTGATCCGCGTTGATCGGAAGCTCGATCAATCCTTTATCGTGAACAAAAGCGACAGCTCGAAAGCCAGCTCGATACAACCCCCACAAAGCTAACTTCGCTCCGTCAGCTGCAAGGCCTTGGAAGGGAGTATTCCGAGACTGAGAGAAGCCGACTTTACCGCGTAGTCTGCCTGTCATCGTCGCGACTGGGGAGAAGAAGATAATCCATCGAAAGCTGCTCCCCTGCTTCTCGATCCGATCGGAGAGCTTCCGATTCTCGTTCAATGTTTTGAGCGACTCCCAAACACGATCGACGTAGGCTTCGCCGTAGTTGACCCCCGAAACGATTTCTACGCCCGAGGCACAGCTTCGCGAGACCCAATCCGAGCTTGAACTATCGGTGCGGGACTTAGATCGCTGTTGGTATGAGCTCGTGGAGCAAGCTCCGGTAGAGGGTGACCGGTGCGAGTTAGATAACCGGACAGAATGCAAAGGACACGCCCTCCTGCGCTAGTTGTCTGAACGCGATCGCTATCCAAATTCGGGACGAATGGAACTCGTGAAGTGCATTTTTCCTAGCTTCGGCAGGATGCTCTCACCAAACTGAAGTGTTACGGGCCAGGGACACGAGTTCCATCCGGCCGTCCAGATCCTTGAGAACTAACTTCTTCAGTACCGGCGCGACATGGAGCATTCGAATGTAACAGATAGTCCAGTCATCGACTGACTATCCTGAATTCGGCCAAAAATGCGACCACAATTCGGCCCATAACACCTATGCAGAGCGGTTCGTTCAGACGATCAAGCAAGAATGTCTTGACCATTTCATTGTTTTTGGTCGACTACACATGGATGTTCTGTGCCAGGAGTTTACCACTCACTATCTTGAAGAACGACCGCACCAAGGATTGGATAACCAGTTGAATGGCGAGATGAAGGCTAGATAAAAATCGCGATCAAAGATTTGCCACCACTTTTCATTCGACTCAAGGTTTCACGAGTCGAATCTAGTTTTCTAATGCGACCGCATTTTTGGGGCGGTTTCCCCAGTTCTCCAAACGTCTCAGCGGCACCGCTAAGTCTTTCGAAAAGCCTGAATCACTCTGCCGGTAATGACTAGAAATCTACCCGTGGCTTGAATTGTGGTCCGTCACGACCGACTTCCATTTCAACCCCAATCGCGAAAAACCCGTACTTCCCAGATAAAGCCACAGCGATTTCACCACTCACGCCGTGTGAGAATTCAAGAGCGATCGATCTTTTTGGGCCACCCGGCCAAGTCTGCCATGTCCATTGTTTTTTCACATTGTAACCAAGATCTCCGGTAAAACCGTTTTTGGGATCCCATGCGCCCTTCAACTTGATGCTCGGAGTCACTCTAGAGTTGGCTTTAGAATTGCCAATAAAGCTTACTTCAATTTCACCAGAGAGCTTAGCCAATGAAAGCTTGGTTGAGAGTGCGAAATCGCTGAATGTAGACTGTTTGCTGAATGATCGGTGTTTAACGTCAATCGAAAGTGCCCCGTCCGCACCAAAAAGATCTGTCCCGAACACGTTGGTTGCAACGGCGCTGGACAGCTTAAAAGTAAAGGCAGCCAAGTCGATAAAGTCAACAGTATCTTCGAACAACGATTTCAGTCTTACAAACGAGTTCATCTGACGTAGTGAATTCTGTATGCTCTGGCCTGTAGAGAACTCTACAATCGTAAAGTAGCCGGTTGGATCGATCCCGTTAGTTGGGGATGCGTTCGCATATATAAATCGATGTTGAGATGTTGGAAACGCGGAAGTCCCTTCGAACAAATCTCTTCCGTAAAACCGTCCTGTTCCCAAATCGAGATACCTAGCTCGGTTGTAGCTCAGCTTGCTCGCTGCGTCGAATTGTTCTCCAGCGAAGCGATAGCTGTTGATCGTTGCACCCATGACGGAAAGCTCTCGACCGTAGGCATCGTAAACGTAACGGTCCTTGATAATCCCCGTTGGGTCTGAAAGTGCTCGTGTGCTTCCGAGACCATCGACGTAATAGATCGACTTTGTGTCGCCTCGCTTTTGCGAAATGAGATCGTTTCCGTGGACGTACGAGGCCAAGATGACTCCTCCGGGCGAGTACTCCTCGACCACTTGCTGGTACGGCTGGACCGTATCGAGCAGGTATCGCGTTTCGATGCCGCCAGCTGTTTGGCTGACTCGAATGCCTACATGATCGTATCGATTGGTGACGTCGATATCTCCATCGCCATCGGTGTCCAAGCCCATGAGGCGGTTCTCATCGGACCATTCGTAGAAAACTCGGTCCGTGTTGCTGATCTTCGACATCGTGTTGCCATTGTCATCATATGTGTAGCGGGTGACGTTGCTTGCCAATGTCTCCGTCAGCAAGCGATCGTTGGCATCGTATTCATACGAGGTCGCTCCTTCCAAACTATCGACTCGAGATTTCCGATTTCCAACTTTATCGAAAAGGTAGTCCATCGTGCGATTCCCCAAAACGGAATCGGTAATGGCTTCTTGGGTTAGTCGGTCCAAAGCGTCATACTGATATCGAACTGTTCGACCGTTGTGCTCAACTACCATGTCGCGACGCCCGTTGTCAGCCAGCGTATAACGATAACTAGCTAGGATCGTACTGGCTTTCTTATGCTCAATCTTGGTTAAGCGACCAAGGGTGTCATACTCTCGCGACTCCGTCGTGCCATTGCCGAAAGACGTTTGCGTCTGCAATCCAGTCGCGTCATAGGCATAGGTGGTTGGTTGATTCGCCTGATCTTTGACTTGTGTCAATTGCCCAACGAGATTGTACGTATATGCAACGGTACCGCTGAGCGTCGTTTGCGACGTCTTGTTCCCAGCCGCATCGTAGGTGTAAGAGATCGAAACGCCATCAGGCTCGGTTCGCGAGAGGATTCGATCGCGTTCGTCGTAGGTCCAACGGGTGGTGCCTCGTGCGTCTGTGTATGAAGAAAGTTGCCCAGTCGGCGTGTACGAATAGCCTATCGTCTCGTTGCCTTGCAGGGTTTTGGATGTCAAGCGATTACGAGTATCGTAGGCGAAAGTGATCTTCTCCCCATTGAAATCGGCGGTCTCAATCACATTTCCGACTGCATCGAATTTGGTGGTAGATCTTTGTCCCATCGGCAAAATGATTGCTGTCCGTCGATTGAGCAAATCGTACTCGTATTGCGTTTCTCGCCCTTCTGTGTCGATCTGGGACACGAGATTACCGCGCAAGTCATAACTGTAGCGAGTCGTATTCCCAAGAGCATCAATGACGGCGTCCAGACTTCCGGCATCGGTGTATTGATAGCGAGTGACTCGTTCAAGTGCATCGGTCTTGGAAGCCAATCTGCCATTCGTATCGTAGCTGCTCGACACAAAAGTGCCATCAGGTTCGATTTGCTTTGTTCGTTTGCCACTCCCATCGAATTGGCTGCGCGAAATATGCCCCATGGCGTTCGTGTTGGTAATGGGGCGTCCACTCGAATCGTACTCCACGCTCGACCGTTGATTTAGAGCATTGGATATGGCAGTTTGTTGTCCGAGACGATTGTATTCGTACCGTGTTTTGGCCCCAAGTTCATCGGTCGACGCAGTCATCCAGCCAGAAGCATTGAACTCTTGCTTTGTCCGAGGATTGTCGGAAAGATCATTTAGGGTTTTATCCGGAAAGATGGTTTCGATGAGACGTCCCAGTTTGTCGTAAACAAAAATCGTTTTTCGATCCGCTTCATCGAACTTGGCAACTTCACGTCCAGCCGCGTCGTATTCGCTTTTCATCCGTGGATTATCCGCGTTGGTCTCAAGCGTTTCGTCAGGATAAATTGTTTCGGTCAGCATGCCTCGGACGTCATAGACAAACGTAGTCTTTCGACCCAATGGATCGATCGACTCCGTGCGATTGCCAGCTGCGTCGTAACTATGTCGAGTAACTCCACCCAAAGGATCGACGACTTCGATCACTTGTCCTTTTGCGTTGTACTTGGTTCGCGTAATGGCAATGACGGCATTTGCTCCCGCACCGACGGTTGTTCGCTTCTCGATTTCATTGCCGTTGGCATCAAAGATGCTCTCGCTCGCTTCTCCGGTCGCAGTTGTTCGTTTCGTCGGTCGACCAAGCAAGTCGTATTCGTATTGCGTGGCAACTGAACCGATGACAAAAGACTTGGGTAGCCCACCAGCAACGTACTCCACTTGCGTCTTCATTCCGGAAGGATCGGTGGATGAAAGCAGATTGCCACGGTTGTCATAGCGAGATCGGGTCGAATTGCCAGCCGCATCCGTTGTCGATGTCATAACGCTAAAGGGTGCAGCGGCCGCGCCCGAAAATCGGGCAATTATACTCGTACCAAATGTAATGCGTTCGTAGGAAGAAAAACTCGTGCGACCATTCGCATCTGTCTGCGATAGCTGATTTCCATCGCTGTCAAAGGTTCGATTCGTCGTGTAGCCTAATGGATCTGTAGTCGTCAATTCGTTTCCGTCGGAGTCGTATGTCGTTCGCGTGATCCCGCCTAGAGCATCTGTCTGCTCGGTGACATTGCCATCGCGGTCATACTTGTATTTGGTTGCGTTGCCCAATGCATCGGTCACCGTTACCGTTGAGTTGGCCAAATCGAAATTTTGGGCGATGGAATTACCTTGTGCATCAAACGATTTGACTAATCGACCGTCAGCGTCGTACTCCATGCGTATTCCGTCACGTCCCAGAGGATCGACGATTTTGTCCAAGAAGTGCTTGCGAGTCGGCTTGTACAAGTACTTCGTAATGTTTCCTAGCGGATCAACGACTTCAATGAGATCACCCGCATAGTCGTAGCGATACTGAGTTCGATTCCCTATAGGGTCAACCACCGAGGTAATTCTCCCAGAAAGGTCGCGTTGAATGCTCAACCTGTAGCCGCGATTGCTAACCACTTCATTATCAGTAAAGCGAAGTTCGTTGCCGTTGGCGTCGATGATGGAATCGACCAATCCGCTCATGCCGTTGATCTCGTAAATCGTCCCTTCGCGAGTGGTTAGTAAGAACTTGGTCCCGAAGAGCGGCGAGACGGGGTTGTAGACTTGTTGATCGAATGTCAGCACATCACCACTTGAGGAGATGGTCAAGTCAAAGTTTGATACCGTAAGCTGGCTCGTAACGCCAGCTTCTGGCACGAAATGAGGTTCATAGATGCCGAGGAAGCTTCCTCGGCCGCCGGGCGCTAACTTTGGAGCAAAACGGAAGCTTTCTCGCTTCCCACCCGGTACTGTAACAAAGACACGGCTTCCGACTTTGATCGGATTGTAGATCAACGAATCTTCGTCGCCGGTTTGCGGGACATTGAGTCGCAGTTGGGTATCCCGAAACTCCATACGCCAGCCATACCCAAAATCTGCCGAAGAAGATGCCTGAAGACTATCGTAGGTTCGAGTCATCGTGACAGGTATTCCCGCGACAGGAATGGAAACATCCGTAAATGAGACGCGGAAGTTCCCAAGCTTCAAATTGCCCGTGGCATCAAACTCGCGTTTAACTGTCGTTTCTTTCCCGTCCGCATCCTTTGCCGTTAGCCATAATGTGTAAGTACCGTTGGCCATGAGCGTGGGATCGATCCGAGCGATGTTACCCGTAACCACACCAGAATCTTTCCTGGCTAGCTCGATCTGGTTTCCAGTATCGAGCTCTTCCATGAACAGTCGATACGAAGCAACCGTGGAACCAAAAAACACATACACATCAAACGGCGATTGGTATGCCAATCCTTGGGATGGACTAACTAGAGTAACTGAGGGACCCGATTGTGAGGAATTAACTACAATCAACTGGGCTCTCGCGATTCCCTCAATCCCATTAGCATCTTTCGCGACAGCTTTGATTTCAAACTGCCCTGGAAATGAGCTGCGGTACTTGGCTCGGCCGGACTTATCCAAGCTGAGAGCCTGATTATTATTCAACGTGAGCACTGGCTGCAGCTCGCTTGCATTATCTCTTGCTCGAACGTAGATAGTGAC
This sequence comes from uncultured Pirellula sp., assembly GCA_903858115.1. Lineage (GTDB taxonomy): Bacteria > Planctomycetota > Planctomycetia > Pirellulales > Pirellulaceae > JBKCUI01. Next base: position 28,874 of record CAIOHR010000350.1, read on the forward strand.
TTCTTCACCTGGCAGAATGCGAGTCTTCGAAAGCTCGATCGTTAGTATCGGAGCCTGATTATCAACGATTACCTGTTGCTGAATCGCTTTGGAAGCCACTCCACCCCGTTCGTCCGTCACTCGTAGCGTCCAAGATACATTGCCTGCGTGCACTGCTGCAGGTTTCCAGCGGACTTGCCCCGACCTGGGATCGACCGTCATCCCCGCAGGGGCACCCACTAGCGAATACTCCAAACTGTCGCCATCGGCGTCTCTTGCCTCGAAATCCCAGATGTACCCGCGTCCTGTCCAGAGGGATGACTCGACAAACAAAGGCTCGATGGCTGGAATTCGATTTGAAGCGAAAACGATCACATTAAAGTCGAGTCGTTCGGAGGCGCCGCGTGAATCACGTGCGACTACGGCAAAGGTTTGTGAATCCAGTTGTCCCGCGGTCGGAGTCCAGGAAACCAAACCATTCAAGTCTATCAATGCTCCTGCGGGAGCAACGGGCATCGAGTAAGTGATCGAATCCCCATCTGGATCGATTGCGACTGCATTGAAAGTGTAAAGCGAGTTGACTGTTGCACGCTGAGGAGGATTGTTACCGATCGTTGGGAAGCGATTCGGGGCGGTGGTCGTCACATCAATTGCAAAATCTTGTTCTGCTGCACCTCCTTTTCCATCCGCGGCGCGAATTCTAACCGGTTGCTTAGTGGCGGGTATTGTCGAACCAACTGGCCAAGTAACTTGTCCCGTTTGGCTGTTCACGGCCATGCCCAATGGACCTGAGACCAACGTGTAGGTCACTGAATCCCGATCGATGTCTCTGGCTTTCGCATCGTAAACATAAGTCTGACCGGTCGATGTAGCCGTAAGTGGGATCGAAGTGAAATGGGGTGGCGTATTGAGAGCCCGGACTTCGATCGTGAAGACCTGATCTGCTCCGGCGAAACTGCCGTCATCGTTGAGAACAAATATCCGAACTAGGTGTTTGCCGACTTGCTCGTCGGAAGGACGCCATCGAATGCTTCCACGACGAGAATCAATGGACATGCCAGATGGGGGATTCACGACAGTCCAACGAACGTTGCCTGACGAATTGGAATCAACCACCGGATCATATGAATAGATCTGCTTGGCAACTGCCGTCGTGTTGGGTGACGACATGATTGTCGGTCGACTGGGCGAAGGGAGCGACCATACCGTAACAGGAATCGTCACGCGGCTGATTCCGCCGCGTCCGTCGCGGGCTTCGACGACAAACTCAGAATTTCCGACATCAGATGCCGATGGACTCCAACTCACAAGTCCCTGTGAAGAAACGTTAACTCTCGTACCGCTCACGAAAACAAAGGAGACGGGATCTCCATTCGCATCGGACGCTTGAAGTTGATGGCTAGTCGATCTACCCACCGAAAAGGGCAAGCGTTCCGGTACGATAAATATTGGGGCATCATTGGTCGCGGTCTGCGTAACGGCAAAGGTCGCTGCCACTCCTGTAACTGCTTGGTCTTTATCTGTTACCAACACATCGAAAGGATGAAGTCCAACTTGCTGTGTTGTCGGAGTCCAAGTAATCCGGCCTGTATCCACATTGATCGACATGCCGGTCGGTGCGTTGAAAAGTCGATATTTCAACGGCGAGTTTTCAGCGTCTTGTGCTTTGACATCGTAGATCCTCGGCAGATTTGCAACGGCCGACTGTTGTCCAACAAATTCCACTTCCGGTGGCGTGTTATTCGGAAAGACCTTTATTGTAAACTTGCGGATGTCAGCACCCCCTTGGTTGTCCTTGACACGCAACATGACGTCAAATGCATCGTCTCTCGCTACACCTGCGGTCCAAGACATCCGCCCGGTTTGCGAATCGATAACCATTCCCTCAGGCGCGAAAGGCAGATCCCAGACTAGGTCATCGTTGTCGCCATCGACTGCCGTTGGTTGATAGATCCATGTTTCATACTGAGGGATGAACTGCTCTCCGATGGCAGAAGAGATCCTGGGGAAACTATTTTGTCTCGGCTGTTCAACAATGACGGGGAAGCCAATCGCAGAAGATTTTCCGCGAGCATCGATGGTACGCACTTGAACCTGATGTTTGCCAATTTGTCGTTCCGTAGGCGACCAGGAAAGGATTCCCGTTGACCGATCTATCGACATGCCATCGGGAGCCACGTCTAGCAGATAGGTGATCGAGTCTTGTTCAGGGTCGGATGCCTTCATTGAATACTCGAAGGGAATTCCCGCCTTGGCCGTTATGGAAATAATGGGTTCGATCTTGGGCGCGTTATTGAATTCTCCTGCTTTCACTGTGACCGAAAAAGACTGTTCCGACGACGCTCCTCCCGCATCGATCGCGGCGACGATAAAAGAGTACTCGCCCTTGGCATCTGGCTGCCAACGCAACAATCCTGAAGCCGAATCGACGGAGGCGCTCGTTGGTCCGGAAATCAATCGGTACGTTACTGCTTGACCCTCTGGATCCAAGGCACGGAGTTGATAGTGAAACTCCCTTTCATTGATTTGCACCGGAATCGACCCAAGCAACGCGCCCGTGCTAGACCGAACAAACATCAAGTCAAATGATTGAGCCTCGCCTGTTCCGGTGATACGCACATCGAACGATTGCGATTGGCCGGGACTGGCCATCGTGATCGTGCCAGTTAGATTTTCGAGTTGGACTCGTGAATCCGAGGGAACGATATCGATATCTCTCTGGCGATTGGCTTGCGAGACCAGCGAATTGATAAATGTTTGGAAAACAGCTTGGCCCGAGGCAGACTTCAAAATTTCGATATCCCAAGCGGAGCCACCTGTAGCCAGCGCCAAGTCGCCGTAGTCAATTGCAGCCACCCCGCCCCCAACTTTACCGCCAGCACGCAGCGCGAACCCACCATTTCCATCGCTGACGATCGCTTCGCCGCGATCGTTAATCCCTACGGCAGCATTTCCATTGGCATCCGTAAAACGGGCATTAATGACGTAGGCGACAGAAGCCGTTCTTTGCTGAAGCTCTGTCGCGATAGAAGCGAAGCTCAGCCGACGATCCTTTTCTATCCGACTGTTAGATGATATCAAGACTCTAAAATTCAGAGCGTTCTTGCGAACTGACTGAGCCAAATCCAAATTTAGCCCCGCATAACCATCGGCTCCGAATGCCAACGTCTCCCTCGCTCGGAACGTGTTAACTACAGCTGTAATCGATCCCATATTTCCAAAGTCGCCGAAACCGTCATTGGTCCCAATTCGGATCGAAGAGTTGCTGGGGTCTAGAGTAACGACGTCTACATCGAGATCTTGATCCAGGTCTGACATTTCAAAATCGTATTGCCCCCAGCCCCCTAAAACAAAGCTAGGCCTCTGGGCTTCGAAGCCTGCATTTCCGTTATTGATCAATACGACACTTTTGTATTGACTATCCGATCCCGTTCTTTTCAACGCAACAACGTCAGAAAATGAATCCCCATTCACGTCTGCTGTTTTCAAACTACTGATTTCGAATGAATCCCCACTAAACTGCTTATCAATTGTCCATGTTGCAGGCTCCGAAAACTTGTTGCCTTCTTCGAACTCAAAATACTGTATTTGGTCGTTGGCGAAAGCTACAACGTCTTGGTTTCCATCACCATTCAGATCTCCAAGGGCAAGGCCATTCGGCGAGCGAGTGGAAAGAAGTACTGTTGAAGAGGGGCTGTCGAGTGACATAACATTAAACGAGATTCGTAGATCGTGACCAGCAATGACAAGATCGACTTTACCATCTCGGTCAAAATCTCCATGAACAAACTGTCCAACGTAGTTGGTTGACAGCGATTCAATGGTTGAAGCGAAAGCGCCTCCATTGTTACGAATCAAATCCAAACCACGAGATGATGAAATCAGCAGATCAAGATCAGAATCTTGGTCTACATCAGTAACTTCCATGTGATTTATTGGGATGTTTGGCCAAGCAATTGTTTGAATGACATCAAGTTGCCCAGAACGCTCCCGCAGGACATCAATCCAAAAGCTTCGCCTCCCAAAAAAGTCAAAAGATATGCGTTGTACGATAAACTCTTTTGTCCCGTCGTTACCTAGGTCTCTGATCTTGAGGTCGCTCAAAACCCCATCGAGTTGAAATAGATTTGGTGGGGCCCAATTGTTTGACTCGGTCCTTCTAATTGTCGCTATGTGTGTCGCATTACCTTCAAATCTAATGTCGCCGCCCACCAATAACGCAAGATCTTGTTTTTGGTCGCCGTCAAGATCAGCAACCTCGATCTCTTTCGGGTATCGTATCGTTCCAACTCCGTGAGGTGAAGAAGTGAAATTTCCCTTGCCATCATTCCGTAAAACAACAATCCGCGAGGCGAAATTTCCTCCATATCTTGAAACAATGTCGATATCCCCATCGTTGTCGACGTCAAATGGCTCAAACCTTTGGTCATATCCTGTTCCCGCATTTGCAATTTGAAGACCGACACGTCGATCGATTACGTTATCTGAATTAGTAAATGCAAGTTGTAAGTCGTTCAAACCAGAGCCTCCTCCGAGAAAATCGAAATGTCCATCTCCATCGAAGTCGGCTATCAGCGGACGGGGAAAACCATACCAAAACCCTGACAATACCCATGTTCCTTCACCAATATCGATTCGTTTTTCCTCAAATCCATCGGAGGTACCAAGAAGGAGCATCGGTTCTTGTGGAAAAGATATGTCGCCTGTGACCAATAGGTCGTCAATCCCGTCCTTGTTGAAGTCCGTCGCGTAACCCAGCATGGGAGCCGAACTACGGTTTGCAGGTAGTTGGGTTAATTGAATCGGCGATTGAAATCCATTTTGTGTGTTGCTCCACAGAATGTATTGCTTACTCGGAGTCCCTGAAAACAAATCGACGAATCCATCGCCATTGAAGTCGCCAGCAGCGAGTGTAACGTGAAACCTTGTGTCGATATTCATCAAACCATCGTCCAGTAATTGGTGGTTGAAGAGACCGCTATTCGGGCCGTCATTGAAAAATATCACAAGGTCATTAGAGGTCCAAGAGGTAGCAACAACATCTAGTCGATTGTCGTTGTTTATGTCAGCGACGGTGTAGTAAATCCCAATTGCATTTATTGCATTAGGAAGAGAAGCATATACTGGATCGGAAAAATCACCCGTTGGTTTAAGAAGCCTATAGGCGAGCGTATATTGGAGGTGAGGTCTTCCAGCTGCGATGTCTTCCAGATAGAGGATGTCCTTTAATCCATCACCGTTCAGGTCCGCAACCTGCGTCCCTTGGCCAACAGTAAAAGCGTAGTCTCGGGTTTTGGAAAAGTCTCCTGCCCCATCGTTCTCCCTCAGCATTGTCTTATATCTATGCTTCTCCATTAGATCCAAATCACCATCGTTATCGATATCGATGGAGAAAGCTGAATAAGCAAATTTTTCAGTGCGATAGAAAGTGTTATGTTCTAACTCCCGCACCGGGTAGTTTGAGGCGTTTGACAATCCGAAGGCGGTATGTCCGTAGCGATTGTTGGTGATTCCAATCGACTGAAGCCCTGTGTCCAAACTATTTGCTAGATCAGCTATCCAATCCTTCCCTGGATTCGTGAAACTTTCAGTGTAGGGCATTCCTTCATCTAGTACAAAAGTGATGTCAGCAGAATTGACCGTTGACTCTGTGGGCGTTGTAAACCGAACCTGCTGAGTCGTTTGCTGGTTCGGGCCCAGGTTAAGTTCGAGTGATTTTGGTGAAACTGCCCCTGTGCTGGTGTCACGCTCGGCGGGTAAGCGATATGTGGTTTCTGGCCGACTCAAGAATTGAGGCGGCTGATTGTTAGGTGCAGGCAGCACGCGGATAGCGAAGGCCTGCTCGGCGATGCCACCATTGCCGTCGGAGGCTTGGAGCACCACGGAATGTGTTCCGACTTGTTGAGGTGTGGGACGCCAATTCATACGACCTGACGTCGCATCAATCGATGCGCCTGCTGGACCTGTCGTCATGCGATAGCTGACGGCATCAAAATCCGCATCGAAGGATGTTACAGAGTATCTATAGCCGTTTGGTTCAGATAGGTCGACGGATACGCTTGGTGTACTCAAGATGACAGGCGGGCGATTCGGTCTAGGCTCAGATACTACCAGGGCGAAGGTGTACTCCGTTGACGCACCAGCCATATCAGATGCCGCAATAGTAACGCGATGCGAGCCGAGTTGACTACTGACAGGTGTAAAAGCCATTCGACCGCTATTTGTGTCAATGGAAAGACCGTTCGGGCCGCGAACTAAACGGTAGTTCACCGGATCTCCATCTGGATCATTTGCGAGAATCGATGAACGAAACTCGCGGCCAACAATGGCCTCTGTCACAGCCGGAGGTTCGATCGACGGCGCTCGATTTCTTGCCGCCAATACTTGCCAATCGTACGTGAAGGGAACATTTTCTGGATTACTGAAACGCAGGGACCTTAGGGCCGAAGGACCGCCAGCTTGAATTCGATTCTCTTGGACTGGCTCCAACACTACGTAGGGATGGGCATCAGTCGTAAATCCGTCGAAATCAAGCAATCGAATGCTAGGATCCGATAGGTTCTTCAATACCAAGACTACCCCCCCTAGAAAAGCATCGTCACCTCGGTTGCCGATCCCAACGTCCACGAAGAGCTCGCTGCCTGATTGCCCTAGGGATGTCCGGCCAAACTGCATCCTGGTGGACGAAGTAACATCTTGCATGCTGTTCCAGTTGATCGTTGGAATCGATCGGGAGCCTGTCAAGCGATTTTGTCCAGCGCGAAGATCTTGGCGAGAGTCAAAGAAGGCGTCGCGAATCACTACCTTGGAAAGTGAGTCGCCATCGTTGTTGATAAGCCTAAGCACGACCTTGGCATTCAATCCTGCGGGCAAACCGCCGAGTCCAATCGAGACGCGATTTTTGTCAACGACGATTCCCTCTGCAGCCTGGTATCCGTCGAAACCTTCGGTAGCATTGAAAAGTGCATTGCTCCCTGGCCGAACTGTCGTGACCAGAGAATTACCGTTACGATCGACCAATGCGATTTCAAAGGCATCTTTCATCCGATCTAACGAAGTCCTATCGAACACAGGGTTAGAAATGTCGATAGAAAACACGGTTGGTTGCGAAGGGATAACGATATCTTTCTCTAACGTCACGGCATACGAATCCCCCTCTGAAAGCACTGCCGTGCAAGACGGAGAGGACACAGAACCTTTGCCCATCTCAGTTCCGCCAAACTGCGTGAAAGTCCATCCGCTAAGCTGCGAATCAAAGGCACAGTTTCCGTCTGGGGGACTGACATCGATGTCGACAATCGAATCGCTGTAACCGCCGTTAGCATTCGTTGTTGTTTCAAATACGTTTTCTCCCCATTCTAATCTCAGACTTGATGTCCCAATTCCAAGACCACGAAGATGAGAACTCGTTGTACTGTCAGTACTTGCTCGTTGTAAAACATAGACTCCGAGAATTGATCCTGCAGGAAATGTCACTTCTCGGGCATCACGGAATGTGTCTCGCCGAGAAAAGAGCACTTTCTTATTGGCTGAAGCAAAGACTGCTTTTCCATATCCGGAAGATCCTGGAACCATGCCATTGACTCTTCCATCAAGACTATCGACCTGAAATAAACCCATTTCATTGAACTCGAGTCGGCCGACTGTAAGGCGACTCGAAAGCCGAACCAGTTGATCGACGTTTCCCGGTAAGGATCCCATGACCATGCTAACGAACCCGACCGGTGCAGGTTCCGTAACACCTTCGATTCGTAACGGTACTTCAGAAGATAGACTCGCATTGACGTAGTTGACAGCAGTCAACACGTCGAGAGGACTCAAGAATTCGTCCCCGTCCGTGTTGTAATAGTAGTCGAGGCTGTTAGTTCTTTCACCAAGCCGCGAGGAACCGACGCGATTGATCTGATTGACAACCGCAAGGACGTCAAGAGGCGAAATGCTCATGTCGTTGTCAACGTCGATTGGCCTTGCTGCATTCGTCCAATCGGCATTCAGAAGCAGCCGCGACTCCAGTTGTTCGAAAAAGCGATTTCTCTTAGCAAGTCTTTGACGTCGGAATCTTCGCGAACTTTTGGAAATTCTGCGAGAAGAAAAAATATGGTTCAACCGCACGGGATCAACTCTGTATTGGATTAGAAGCAGGAGCCCGAGCGTGCCAAGTCGGCTTGAATCCGGGCAAAATTCAAGTCGCATCTAGCCCCGTTCGGAATGTCAACAATTTGGGGGAAACACTCAATAGTTTGGCAATACACGAGCGAATTTCATCAATCGTGCGACCAGACCAGCCGATCGGAAACAATCGGCGGCTAACAAATTGAAATCGCTGGCTCAAAACGGTACAAGCTTCCAAGCAGGAACGCTACCGACACGCTGCTATCTCGCGACCGGTTCGATTGACAATCTGTTGTTCCTGAGGTCTAGCTATCTCGTTCTTGTGGACTGATACTTGCTAGCCGTGAAGTGATCAAACTCAAAGTCGATGCGAACAATCATCCCCGCCTGAAATTGAAAATGCCAATTGAAGCGAAGGGCTGGCAATTCCACGCTGTCGGATACAAGCCAATCTTCGAATCTTGCCGAAACACACTCAACTCCCCATAAGTAAACGACTAGAAGTCTTTCTTCTAAGCGACAATACCGTTGGCAGAATGTCTGGAAGAATACGATCAACTGCTCAAATCCGTTCCATGTACCGGCAAAAGGAAAATGCAGAGGATCTACTAAACACTCGAGTTTGGCGTTCGGCGAAAAATAATGCGCTAGATGTCGTATGCACTCTGCGCCCAATCGCTCGTAAGCCTCGATAAACTCTTTCACGATTGCAACCTGGTCGAAAAGTAATTCTTCTATTCGTACCTCAGTTCCAAAGGCGGTAAACGTTTCAGCAAGGTCCGCGATCGTCGCGTAATTGAGGGTACCTCCAGACTCGGCTTTGCGGATCAATCGTGGCGTGTAGCCAGACCTACGTGCCAGTTCGTCTTGTGAGCATCCACACTTCAAACGGAGTTCCCGCATCCGAGCGGCATTGACCACACAGAATCGTTTTGGTGTTTGGTTATTGCGAGTAGAAAGATCCATTCAAATAGACGTCGTTGATGCGTATCAAGGTTCCTGCTTTACGGATCGTTAACGCGACCGGGAGCAGGCTGCCTTGCTTTTGCGTTTTGAGTCATTAGACTTGCGTTGGAATTAGCAAAACTCCTTTTCGCGACTTTCAGCCGCTGTCCACAAAGGGATGACGTTCTTGCACACAGAGAAAACCAATAAATCCAGATTTTTTTCTGCACTCGTCCAATAAGGCTTCGCTTGAGAGTCGATGAAAGAGACCGATTTCACAGCCGACGCTTCAGTTGCTCAACCTTTGTTGGAAAAGGACTTACTGCGTTCCAGCGGGTTTCTCTACCGATTCGTTAGCGAACGAATGCCGAAGTCACTTCAACGCTTTCTTGGCGTTTCCGATGTTGTTCAAAGTGTGGTATTCCGCATTATCAAAAACCGTGCGCAGTTTCTTGGAACTGCGGAAGAACAGTATCGCGGCTGGGTGTTGCGCATTGCTCGAAATCGTATCATTGATGGTATTCGAAAGTTTCGCTCTTCTGCTCAAGATACTGAGCTTCACAGCAGCAGTTTGATCGATTTGGCAACAACTTGCCCGAGCGAAGCTCTTTCGGAAGAAGAACAAGCGGAGTTGTTCATCAACGCTATTAACGAGTTGCCACCCGACCTTCAGCAAGTTTTGTTGCTTCGATACCATCGCGAAATGACATTTCCAGCCATCGCTGAGGAGTTGAAAATACCGGTAACTACTTGCCGTCGAAAGTGGCTTGAGGCCTGCGAAATGCTTCGTGATCGACTACGCCCGATGATTCTGACCTAAGTTCGCAAGAGACTTCTATGGACGAAAACGAGAATGGAAAAGCGAGTCCGCAGGTAGAAAGTGGTGAGGAGTTCATCGAGCCACGAATTCGTCCTATAGATCAGCTCCTTCGGTATGCATTGGGTGGTATGGGCGACTCTTCCGCGACAGGGAGTAGTTCCAATCCAATACCTGCTGCCACAGCGACGTTGGCGATGGATTTGGCGAAGCGGTTGCCTGAACGTTTCAAAGTTGAAAGTGTGTTGGGTCATGGGACTTTTGGGATCGTCTATCGGGCGACGGACACACGTTTACAACGATCCGTAGCAATCAAGGTTCTTCGGCCAGAGTGGGCTCTGCACTCGTCCACCAAACATAGGTTTCTTCGAGAATCAAGAGCGGCGTGCCGACTAAACCACTCAGCCATAGTTCGAGTACTGGAAGCGGATGAGAATGATTCGATTGCATGGCAAGTTTGCGATCTAATTCCAGGTACTAGCCTTGCACCGATTTTGAGACAAGGGCCACTGTCTGCACGCTTGGCCGCACGACTAACACACCGCATAGCGACGGCGGTAGCGTGTGCCCATGATCACGGGATCGTCCATCGCGATATCAAGCCAGACAATATTTTGATCGATTGCGAAAGCCGTGAAAGCATCCAAGAATCGAATGCATATCTCACAGATTTTGGTTTGGCAAAGTTTCTCGAGGAGCGAATGGAGGAGAGCCAGCACGGAGTGATCGTGGGCACGATGCAGTATATGGCACCTGAACAATTCGAAAGTGGAAGTGACATCGATTATCGAAAATGCGATGTGTACGCGTTAGGGATGCTGCTCTATGAATGCCTCTGCGGCAAAAACCCTTTCGTTGGCGCTTCTACTCTGAGTCAACGTATCGCGAAGAGTCGGGAGCCCGCGCCTTCAGTACGTCAGTTCTCGTCCCGTATCGAGCGCGACTTGGAACGGATTTGCGCCAAGGCGTTGGAGAGAGATGTGAAAGTGCGGTATCACTCGGCAGACCATTTAGCTAGGGATCTCGATGCCTATCTTCATGGATTGCCTGTCTCGGCGCGACGCCAAGGTTCCGTCGAGCGAATGACGCGGCTGGTACGTGCCAACCCAACTCTGTCAGTCATGCTCGCAATCATAATCCTAGGCCTTGCTGGTTTTGCTGCATTTTTGCAACGATCCAACTATGTTGTTTCGAACCAACAGAATCAACTCCAGGCGATGAACAGTCAGTTGGTGGAGAGAATTGACGTAGCAAACCAACTTACAGCAACTTCGAACGAGCTGCGCCGAGTATCGGATCTCGATCGAGAGCGTTTTTCGGAACTGGCATGGCGATCCGAAATGAAGGAAGCCTATAGGTGCTGGGAGATCGGTGACCTAGCTGGTGCTCGGAAGGGGCTCTTGGCTCTGCGCCGATCACATGCCGAGAAGACACGCCGTTTGGAATGGAGGTTGTTGGCTTGTCAATTGGACGATGTGTATCGTGAAAGAAAGCTAGTCGATGCTAAGATCGAGCATGTTTCAGATTTTCCTGACAACCGTCGCCTTGCGTACGTTGCGTCGGATGGTCATTTTGGTGTTGTGAACACTTCGACTCTTGAAACAGAACACACTCACATGGCGAAAGAGGGTGGTCTCAATGCGCTGGCTATGGTGTCAGGCAGTAAAGTCCTTTTTGGTGGGCGTGCAAATATGATTCAGTCTCAAGTCTGCGAATACGATTGGACACAAAAGAGACTTGAGACTTGCAATTTGTTTTTTCCCACAACCGTCGAGAGCATTGTAACCGCGCAATCTGGCCGTTTTGTTTTTGCCGCTTCGCGAAACGAAGACGTGGTATTGTTAGATCGCGAAACTGGAAAAAGAGCCAGTTTCTCCAGCCGATTGAAAAACGAGAGCCTGTCGGTTCTCGAAGTACAAAAGCAATTCTATTACATCAAGAACAACAACACGCTTGTGGCAATTCGATATCTGCCTTGGCATGAACAGTTGGACGTTTGCCTTAATGAAAATACCGTTCTTCGACGTTTGGCAGCCGTTCGCGACCGCTCCTTGCTGGTCATGGCTTTAACGGACTCCGACAGTCTATTGGTTATTGACACAGTAAGCTGGGAATGTGTGGCGCAGTTAAGGTCCGTAATGGCTGGGGCTTCGATCGATTGTTTGGTAGTAAGCGATGACGGCAAATTTGTGGCGGCAGGTTCGGGAAGTGGCAACGTATGTATTTGGGATTTATCAAAGGAATCGTGGTGGCAAAATCGGAGCGATATAGCAGTCGTACCACTGCCACTTCCTCCGAACGTTGATGTCACCGGATTGAATCGAGACATGCCGTCCGTGCAAGGGGCAAGCTATGTTGCTTCGGACGAACCCATTTCTTCACTTTGCATTGCAGGCGGAAAGGTGTGTTGCGGTACCTCGCACGGAAAGCTCGTTGTAATGTCATTGAACGAATATGGACACAAATCCGAGAGAAGTACCGGTATTACGGTAAGTGAATCCAATTCGGAGTCCCCCGGCTTTCTTTGGAAGACTATTTGGCCAAAGGGCTCAAGTAGTTGTTTGTTGGGGGATACTGAAGGTCGGATGCTGCGTTCAATGCCTGTAGATGACGAGAACTCATTCAAGACCTTTACTGATTGGAAAGGTAGTATGTTCAATATTGGTAGCGTTTTAGCGGCGGACGTGCGACATGGTAAAATCGTAGGCGGAGTTCATCGGCTTGAATCGCTAAATTCCCGATATGAGTCGAATGAGGATGGCAGTCAAATTGCGTGGCTCAACTCGACTAACCAAATTGCATTGCTCTCCGATGCTGGAATTCGCCTATTTGACTTTCCGTTTTCAAAGCCTAAGGATGTGATCGGACTTTCGCCCGATGCAACGATGGCAGTCGTTAGTGCTGAGCACTATGTCCTATACTTGGTTTCGCTCACTTCATCGCCGAGAATCCTTCGGACATTTAAGCTTGCAGGACACGGTTTGTCAGTAGACTGGCATGGACAGGAAAACAAAATTGCAATTGTAGGTGATATTGAAACGGTTTATGAATATGACTTTGGTAACGGGCAGCTAAGAGATCTTTGCAAAACATCACATGGTTCCATTGCAATTCAGTATAGTAGGGACAGAAAAACGGTTTATTCCGCTCATTCAAATGGGACAATAAAGGCGACCAACCTGGAAACAAGCGAAGTTCGAACGATGGCTTTGCATCGAAATGAAATCATGGGGTTTTGCCTCGATCGGGAAGAACGATTGGGCTTCAGCGTGGATAAAACGGATGGGATCGCCGTTTGGGAGGTTTCAACTGGAGAGATGTTTGGCTACCTGATTCCGCCAAGACGTGACAGATCGCGTAAGTTGAATGTAAATCAAGCAATCCATCTTGCCGAAGACGAATCATCTCTCGAATGCGTCCTGAGGGGGGAAGAAGGACCACATTGGCGTAAATGGGATGTTGCGGCCACACAGAGCGACTAGCCGGGAATCGCAGTTTTGATCAACGCAAGGACAAGATCCGTCATTCGTCGCGAAAGTATCCGAACGAGTCAGCGAAATTTGTGTTCGTGACGATCGAAGCCCCTCTGAGGCACAGATTGTGGCTAACTTCGTGGACAGCTTACTGGAACAGCAGATTGCTGGAACAGCAGAAGTCGCGTTTGCCGACACGACGGGAGTTTGGTGCTAACTGTCGCGCAGGCTGTGCTATGGTGATACACGCGGCAAGCAGTCTATGGGTTGCGGAGAAGCAAAAGAACGCAAAGTGCGATTTTTTTCAACTTGGTCTCTGTTTTGCGTCATCGTCAAGAGTGTTCTTTGAGGCTTGTCAAACTGCAGCACGTTGCGGCAGTTGATTTTTGGAGCCTCAATCAAACTGTCTTTTAGGAGAAGTAACATGAGTACAACGCTAAGCCCTCAGAAAAACTCGCCATCGCTTGCTGACCGTGATTCGTTCTCTCTGATGCGAAAAGAAATGAACGAAATGCTCTCCAATTTCTGGGGAGGGACTCCCTCAGCGTGGATGTCAGGTAACCTTTCGTTGGCCGTTGATCTGACTGAGCAAGAAAACGCGTTCGTCATGAAGGTCGATATTCCTGGTCTCGAAGCGAAGGACCTCAATATTCAAGTTCAAGGGAACACGGTGACCGTTAGTGGTGAACGCAAAGAAGAGAAAGAGACTAAGGAAAAGACATTGTATAGGATGGAGCGTCGTCAAGGCGCTTTCTCTCGAAGCGTCACGTTACCTTGCAGCATCAACGCCGATGAAGTAGCTGCGGAATACCTCAGCGGCGTTCTAACTCTGACTCTACCGAAAACGGAAAAGTCCAAAGCAAAGAAAATCGCTGTCAAGGGCTGACCTAGCCTTTAGAATTGTCTCGAATGGAACAAGGTGAGTAGGTCGCGATCAGTTAGCGACCTACAACGAGACTTGCACTTAGGATCGGGCATTTCGCGCTGCGTTCAATCTGAGGTAATGGTGGAGAGAGTCTTCCAAGTTAGCGGCGTCAGCAAGGTCTACCGTATGGGAGATGTGGAAGTGCACGCTCTGCGTGGTGTTGATTTAGAGCTCTACCGTGGTGAGTTTGTTGTCGTTTTGGGTGCTTCAGGAAGTGGGAAATCGACCTTACTCAATATCTTGGGTGGGCTAGATACCCCAACCAGCGGGACGGTCAAGTTTCTTGATCACGACTTGACGAGCGCGGATGAAGATGAGCGCACCAAGTTTCGTCGCGATCATGTGGGTTTCGTTTTTCAGTTTTACAATCTGATCTCAGGTTTGACTTCCCTTGAGAACGTAGCTTTGGTGGCAGAAATTGCGCAGCACCCATTGGATCCGATTCAATCCCTTGAAATTGTTGGGTTGGGAAATAGAGCTTCTCACTATCCATCGCAGCTATCCGGAGGCGAACAGCAGCGAGTAGCCATCGCACGAGCCATCGGCAAGCGCCCCGATGTGCTTCTGTGTGATGAACCGACGGGGGCGCTAGACATCAAGACGGGTATTGTCGTGCTCGAAGCGATCGCACGAGCCAATAGTGAACTCGGAACTCTTACGGTTGTAATCACTCACAATGCATCCATTGCTGATATGGCGGATCGAGTTATAACGATGATTGATGGCCAGATTTCGAAGGTCGAAGTCAAGTCGCATAAGCGATTGCCTCGCGAATTGGTCTGGTAAAGCATGATGCTCAATCGAGTACTCTGGTCTGACCTTAGACGCATGTGGCAGCAGTCCGTGGCTATCAGTTTTCTGTTAGCCTGTGGCATCGCCACCTTTATCATGTCGACGAGTGCGATGCGCTCGCTGGGAGTCAGTCGCGATCGGTACTATCGGGACTATCGATTTTCGGAAGTCTTCGCGGTTCTAACTCGAGCTCCACACAGCCTGGCCGCTCGTCTGAAAAGCATTCCAGGAATTGAACAATTGCAGACACGCATTGTGCGGAGTGTGTTGCTTGATATCCCTTCGATGATCGAACCAGCCTCTTGCCGATTGGTCTCGATCGAGAGCGATCCAGCCCAAGGCCTCAATCGCATTTGTTTGCGGAAAGGGCGATTCCCAGATGCAAACTCACGAAATGAGGTTATCGCGAGTGAACCTTTTGCGGATGCTCATCGCATTCAGCCCGGCGATGATTTGATGGTCAATATGGATGGTCGCAAGGAAAAACTTATCATCGTAGGCATTGGGCTATCCCCCGAGTTCGTCTACACCGTTCAGCCGGGTTTGTTGCTTACGGATGATCGGCGATTTGGGATTCTTTGGATGCCACGACATTCGATGGAAGCAGCTTTCAACATGGAAGGAGCCTTTAACAATCTCACTGCTACTCTTGATCCGGATGCTTCGATCGCCGATGTACTTTATCAAGTCGACAGATCATTGAAGCCGTATGGAGGTGCAGGTGCATACACCCGCCGCGACCAAGAGTCGGACCGTCGCTTGAGTGACGAGATGCATCAAATGCAAAGCATGGCGTATGTGACTCCATTCATCTTTTTGTCGGTCTCTGCTTTTCTGTTCAACATTGTTCTCACGCGAATGATTCACCAACAAAAGGAACAGATCGCTTCGTTGCGTTCGTTCGGATTTACTCGCTATGAATTGGCTTTTCACTATTTCAAGTTTCTGGTAGTTCTTGTTGCATGTGGATCTTCCGTGGGATGGCTAGTTGGTTGGCGGCTGTCGATTTGGATGACGGATACCTACTCAATATTCTTTCGGTTTCCGATTGTCGTTCACGCATTCGCGTTTCGAGAAGCAGTTATGGCTTCGCTGATCGGATTCTTGGCTGCGGCCGTGGGCAGCTTTGGTGCCTTGAGGGAAGTATTTCGATTGGAACCAGCGGTCGCGATGCGTCCCGAGCCACCACAAACTCTTGGAAGCGACTGGCTCGACCGTGCGGGCTTAGGCACGTTGCTTTCTCCTATGGGTAAAATGATCTTGCGTCGTGTCGAGAGCAACGCCATGGCCACGACACTTTCGATTTTTGGCATTGCCATGGGGGTTGCTGTCTTGGTGCTTGGATCCTTCATGGAAGATACGATAGCATTCGTCATGGATGTCCAGTTTGGCCGTTCGCAGCGCCAGGATGTAATGCTAATATTCAATGATCCGAAGTCGGCTAGTGGACTTTACGATGCGACCCATCTGCCGGGAGTTACCCGAGTTGAGCCATTTCGCGCGGTGCCGGTACGAATTCGGCACGGAACGAATCAATATCGACTCACTTTGATGGGGTTAACAGAGCGTCCGGAGCTCTATCGGATTCTGGATGAGGAACAGAAACCAATCGCTTTTCCCGAGGGGAGCGGACTTACCCTGACGAAGAAGCTTTGCGAGCTGCTGGGTGTTCAGAGGAACGATATTGTCACCATCGAGATTCTCGAGAACGATCGGAAACCGGAAACCATGCAGGTATCTTCGGTCTTCTCCAACTATACTGCTCCGGCTGCGTTCCTCAATCGGACGGACCTTCATCGATTGATGCAGGAGAGCGAGCGGCCGTCCGGTGTATTTATGTCGGTGGATTCGAAAGAAGTCGATTTGCTTTATGAGGCGGTCAAAGAAACCCCGGCCATTGCTGGTGTCCTCGACAACAATGCAGCTCGCAAGAGCTTCAAGGATTTGATACAGGCCAACACTCGCATTATGCGAATCGTGAACTCGATTTTTGGGGTCGTGATCGCGATTGGAGTTATTTACAACGCAGCACTCATTGCGTTAGCGGAGAGTAGTCGCGATTTGGCGACGCTACGTGTGATTGGTTTTTCAAGACGAGAAGCAGCGACCGTTCTCGTGGGAGAGGTAGCGATTATCACGTTGTTGGCCATACCGATTGGATTGCCGGTTGGATACGGTTTTTGCTACCTTGCGACCTTGGCAATCGACACTGAAACACATCGATTTCCGCTGGTTGTCAGTCGGCACACGTTTGCTTATGCCACACTTGTCATTCTGATGGCTGCACTGGCATCGACCTTGATTGTGCGTCGCATGCTCAATCAACTGGACTTGGTGTCGGTTTTGAAGGTAAAGGTATCGTGAAAAAGTTTTTGCAGAAACTTCCTTGGAGCATAGCAGCTTTACTATTGCTGGGAGGGCTTTTCTATGGCTTTTGGCCTGAAGCTGTACAAGTGGATTCGGCTCAGGTTCAAAGAGGGCCGTTGCGAGTCACGGTGAATGACGATGGAGAGACACGCATTCGTGAGAAGTACATAGTTTCCTCACCGATGACTGGCCAACTTCTGCGTGTCCAGTTGCACGCGGGCGATGAGGTCGAGGCGGGAAAAACAGTCATCGCGCAGATTGTTCCATCGGCTCCGAGTTTGCTTGATTCTCGCGCACGTGCTGAATTGGAAGCGAGAGTTCAAGCAGCCGAGGCAGCCAAGATGCAAGCTGACGCTACTTTCGAAAGCGCGTGTCAAATGGAGGGCATGGCCCAACATAGCCTCGAGCGAGCCGCCAAACTCGTCACGTCGGAGTCGATCTCCCCGCAAGAACGGGATGAAATCGAACATCAAGCTGCGGTGGCGAGAGCCAATGTTCGTGCCGCAGAGTTTACAGTCAAGGTAAGATCCTTTGAGGAGCTGCAGGCAAGAGTCGCGTTGGGCCGAATCCAGAACATGGAGAGCGAAGATCCTAGTAGTATGATCACTTTGCTCGCTCCTACGAACGGTCGAGTATTGCGAGTGCTTCGAGAAGACATGGGAGTCGTTCCGGTTGGCGCCGCGCTGGTTGAAATTGGCGATATCTCTGACCTGGAGTTGGTCGTGGATATCCTGTCCACAGAAGCCGTTCGTATCAAACCCGGAAACCCAATAGAAGTCCTTCATTGGGGTGGCCGAGAAACATTGCATGCGATCGTCAGACGAGTCGAACCGTCTGCCTTTTTGAAGGTTTCGGCGTTGGGTGTCGAGGAAAAGCGAGTGAACGTCATTGCCGATTTTATTGAACCTCAATCGAAACGTGATGGTATCGGCGATGGCTTTCGTATCGAAGCGAAGATCATCGTGGAACAGACGAATCCCGAGTCCCTTCGTGTTGCCTCTGGGGCCTTGTTCCGAGACAGTAACGATTGGTATGTCTATCGTGTCGTAAACGGTAAAGCAAGAAAAGCAAAAGTAGATATCGGCGTCACCAATGGGATCGAGACTGAGATTCTTCGCGGCGTGACGGATCTCGACACAGTCATCGTTTATCCGACTGACCAAGTATACGATGGAGTCCGCGTACAATCGTCGGAATCGAATGCGTGGGATTCCAACTGAATCGGATAGCTGCGATGGCACAAAAGTAAAGCTTCGCGTTGAACCTTTTTACTGTGAGTTCGTTGCGGAATTACTACGGTCGTTTCTCGGCATCACATGAAGTATAGACAGGACGTCGGCTCGCCATTTCGTCAGAGTCCAGGTGATTGCAGTTGCCTCTAGATTGGTTAGCGTGACTAAAAACATTGAAATACGAAATGGCCAAACGGTATAGTCCAATAACAAACAAATCGCTCCTGCCAACACGAACCATTGGGATACTTTGGCACCGTAAGTATGGTAGCTTGGAACACGGCCATACTTCCAAAGACCTGCTCCCGTCGTAAGCAAGTAGCTGAGCAGACCAATCATCCACCAACCTGCTTCGCGAAGGAGTACTTCCCCACGAAAATGGAACAGCCCGAAGAAGAGCGCTCCATACAAAACCGAATCTGCAAAACTATCCAGTCGTGCTCCAAAGTCAGAACGTTGCTTTAGCCAGCGTGCCAACCGACCATCAATCCAATCACTCAGGTTGAGCACAACAAAGATACTCGTAAAGAGCACAAGTCGGCTTTGAATGGCTATCCAAAAAAGCCAAAATGCACCCATCAAACGAATGCTGCAAATGATGTTGGGGATCGTGAAATACTTGTGTTGATATACGCCCTCTGTTTCGACTAGATCGCTGTTGGCGGATAGAGATGGAGGTTTATCAGGAGATTGGATGGGTTCCATACAGACGTTCGTTCCTACGCAATTTCAGTCATCTCAAGACGAGGATGGCTTGGACAAAGAAAAAAAATACTGGGGCCGCAAACGTTAGACTATCAACCCGATCTATCATGCCTCCTTGGCCTGGCAGTAGTTTTCCACTGTCTTTGATGCCAATATCTCGTTTGATCCCAGATTTATTGAGGTCTCCCAGAAACCCGAACGTCGAAATCAATAGACCAGAAAGAACGGCAAGAACTATGCCGGTGCTCATCGATTTCTGCATGAAGGTTGTCAACCAAGGTGCGAGCAATACAGCCAGGAGTGTCGTTACTATCATCGCACCGAGTAGCCCCTCAAGTGATTTGTTGGGGGACACGCGCGGCCAGAGCTTGTTCCGACCCAATGCACGTCCAATAATCGCTTGCGCGATATCGTTGGTTTCTGTCAATAACACGAGGTACAGAAACCAACCTAGGTGTCCAACCCAAGGTTCCGGTAAGTCAGGTAAAGTCAACAGAAGAAAGGCATGCGACAAACAGTAAACGAACAAGAGGACTCCCCAAATCAAGGCTGCGGTTGTTCGAATAAAGTCCTGAACTAAACCGAGCGAAACTCGTGTCGCTCCCACCACGATGAGGACTGCAGCAGGCGCAATGGATCGTGTCGACTCTGCATAACCAAGGAGCAAAAGGGAGTAGTAGACTGGCACGATCGAAAAGACGACGATCGCGGTTGGTCTGCCGACCTGATTCCAGCCAATGATTCTCAAGTACTCCTGCAAAGAAAGCAATCCAGCGACCGCGAGAAGGCCTGCCACTCCAATTGTGCCGAATAATAAAGCGATCGTTAGCAGGACCGCTAACACCCACCACGTGCGGACACTATTTCGATGCGATTGCGACTTCTCGTCTGCAAACCCTCGAAGCATTGCAAGCCTAACCGATGTTCCTAAAGTCAGGATTGCAAACAGACCAACAATGACCCAAAGGCAGCGGAAGGAAGGAAAGAACAAGCTTAGACCCTAAACAAAATATAGTGAATGGAACGCAATCCGTTCGCACCATTTCCATCGAACAATCTATCCGAACGATATAATTCGAATCTCAAGATTGGTTTTCAATTAAACAGGTCCGGACCGCAATGCACTTCAACTATGCCGCATTTTTCATACCAACACACGCGGCATCTCTCTGTGTTTTGTACGTAAGCCTTGGCTTGTGCGAGGATTTGTCATACTCTACGACGTAAACTCCGTGTTCCTTAACAGCCACGATTCGTCCAAACCTCTGGAAAAGCCCAAGTGGATTGTACCGAAAAACCCATTAAAATACTTCAAATATCCGACCTTCATTTTGGTCCTCCCTATGTTAAAAAGGTCGGCGAAGCTGCGCTTAGGATGGCCTTTGAACTTCATCCCGACGCAATAATTATCAATGGCGACCTAACTCAGCGCGCCAAGAGAGAGCAATTTGAAGCGGCAAAAAAATACTTGGGGCGACTGCCCCAAATTCCGCAATTGGTTATTCCAGGAAATCACGATGTTCCACTCTACCGTTTCCTGGAACGCATGCTCGATCCCCATCGACTTTATCGAGAGATCATCGCTCAAGAACTCAATCCGGTGCTTAAGATCGACGGAGCTGTAATCGTCGGTTTGGATTCGACCGCACCTCGTACAGCTATCAGCAACGGTCATATCTTCAAATGGCAATTGGACCACTGCGAGCGAGCCCTGCGAGAGACACCGAGCGGACTCGCAAGAATTGTTGTTGCTCACCACCATTTTGCACCGGCGCCGGACCACCTCCGCGATCGGAGCATGCCGAACGCTAAAAGAGCGATCGAGCGATTTGTAGATTTGAATGTCGATATGATTCTGGGTGGGCACTTGCATCGAGCCTATATTGGGAACTCACTAGACTTCTATCCTGGGGCGCATCGAGACCGAGGTATCATCATTGCCCAATGTGGAACCACAACGTCCAGGCGGGGGCGAGGACGCGAGCAGGAGAAAAACTCGCTCAACCAAATTGAAGTCGGACAGAAAACGATTACCATCGTTCACTTTATGTACTTCCATGAAAGCGATTCGTTTGAGGAGACGAGCCGGCATACCTTTCGTCGGAGTTCTTTCTTCCATACTACTGGGTAATCGCTTCCCCACTACGAATCGCTCCCCACTACTCGGTGATCGTGCTTCCCGACTAGATCATCCCCTTTATCTGCCGCTGTCTGCACGTCGCGGGAAAGTGAATTCGCAGTTCGGTAGCACTTTCTGGCCACCATTTGTTTCTAGCAGGAGGCAAGTCCTTTTTGGAATGCGTTCCACAGTTGGTCGACGGGTTCGAGCCCAAACGAGAATCGCAACGTGCCTCCGTCGATGCCTAGAGTTTGGAGTTGCTGAGCCGAATAGGAACGGTGGCTTGTGGATACAGGGTGACTCAGCGTGGTGCGAGTGTCGCCCAAGCTCGGACAAAATGGAATCGTGTCCTTGACCGCAGAAATGAACTGATTTGCTTTCCGGTTGTCACCGCGAAGATGTAGCGTCAGCATATTGCCAAAACAACCCGCTGGTAGTTGTTTTATAGCAGTGGCATGGCTCGGGTGATCGGGGAGTCCAGGATAGTCGACTTCGAGCTGAGATTCGTTCGTAAGTCGTTTCGCTATTTCCATGGCGGAGTTTGCTGCATGCGTCATGCGAACAGAGAGAGTCTCTAGTCCTCGTTGCGTAAGCCAACAATCCAGAGGGCTGCTGGCAAGTCCGAATGCACTGACAACGCCTCGTATCCGAGCCCAAGTGCGATCGGTGCCACACAACAACCCTAGCATCACATCACCGTGGCCGCAAACAAATTTGCTGAGGCTCTCCATGACGAGATCGGCACCTAATCGCAAAGGTTGGCAAAGAACCGGAGTTGCAAAGGTATTATCGACGAGGACCAATGTGTCAGCGTTCTGATGCGCCAGACTACAAATCACCTCTAGGTCTGGTACGTCGAGGCGAGGATTACCGATCGTTTCCACTAAGATCAGCCTCGGGGCTTTTTGGATCGCGGTCGCCCAAGCGGCAATGTCGGTTGCCAAAACGTCTTCGGTGAGGATTCCCCATCGGCTGAGTTCCGACTTGAGTAGATAGGACGTCTTGCCATACAGTGGCTGGCCCAAGAGAACCAGATCGCCAGGCTTGAGCAGGGCAAGACATGCGGCGCTGAGGGCGCTCATACCTTGCGCGGTAACGATCGCTTGATCTGCAGCATGCATTTCGCGAAGGATGGTTTCCAACGACTTTGCATTGGGATGACCATCACGGCGGTAGATGTGTCCCTCGAGTTGGCCTCCGAGCAACTGATCCGCTTGTTCCACAGAGTCCATCACCCAGACGCCAGAGAGCTCAATGGGTGGTGAGATAGGGCGAGGATCGCGAGGGTTCATCATTGTCCTAGTAGGTTTCGAAGATTTGACGGTAAGACCACCAGCAAATCGCAGCAGTGATGCCGATCAGAACCGAAGTGTAGATTGTATTGATGATCGACCAAAAGATTTTTTCGGAAGGAGTGAACGACTTGCTGATCCATAAAGCAGGCAAGCCAAGGAACCCTGTCACACCGAACAGGACGACGAACATGACGATCCTTGTTGTTTGTCGATCCAACAGGGGCTCCGACTTTTTCGGCGCGGGGGGAACCGATTCCTTCAGCTCCCTCGCGTTCGAAGATTCATTCGTGTTCGACATAGCCGATCAGCTCGGTAGATTGCCTTCTGCGATTTCTTGTTCCCATTGTTCGATTAGAGGCCAATCGATAGCGCAGGTTCCAAAATCGGAGAGGTGGAGGTATCCATCGAGACGTTGGATTGTTTTATCGATCATAGCCGCATCTTTTCGAAAGTAGGGGCCGTGGCTAGGCAATAACCACTTTACTTCGGAGTCTCGAATTCGTTTGAGCGATTGAATGAACGAAGGAATGTCGCTACCGTGGTGAGCGTCGATGGCTCCGACACCGCCATCGCGGTAGATGTTGTCTCCACTAAAGAGCAAATCATTCATTTGAAAAGCCAATTGGCTATCGGCATGTCCAGGGGTAGACCATACCTTCAGCTCGATACTTCCGATCTGGATGATATCTCCATCATTCACGTGTACCTCTACAGTGACGGGCGGCATATCTTCGCTGATACCTTGAGCGTGGATTTCTGCAAAGGTTTGCAATCGGTCACCGGACTCGAGCAGACTGGCCGCTTTTGGATGCGAGGTGACAGTGGTGCGTAGCACTTGTTTGAGTTTCGCGAGCCCTTGGCAGTGGTCAACATCTGCGTGGGTTGCGATGAGCGTCTTGCATTTGGACAACCGAAAATCGAGATCTCGAATCAGTTCCACGATTTCGTCGACAGATTCATGGTAGCCGACATCGATGAGCGCCCAATCTTCTTTATCATGCACCAAGTAGACATTGCAGCCGATGAGGTGGCCGGCCTGCACGTTTAGCTCGATGACGTTTGGAAATATGTATTTTCGTTGAAGCATTCATTCCCCGATGCGAATAGCAAAATGCCTAGAGGTTGGCAATCCAACAAAGGCGGTGGTCCGATTGTAGACAACAAACGGGCGGTTGGGCAACCGCCAGAATGGCGACTGCAGTCTATTCCCATCTAGAATGCCTCTTGGTGGGCAATCTATTCTCTCGCGATGGTGAGTAGAGTACCTGACTCGTACTTGATTTGTATGAGAGCCTGCATGTGTTCGATTTGGCGGGTTGCGAGTTCTTTCTCCGCATTCAAAAGTCTATTCTCTGAATCGAACAATTCGTTCAAGATAGTGCTCGGCGAGCTTCCCTCATTGAAAAAGTCCTCCAATCGGGCCCTTTGATTCTCGACTTCAGACTGAATGGCGCGGGCCGAGTACAAGGATGCCAAGATGGCCTGATAGGTACCTTTCGACATTTCGATCGCTTTGTAAACCTGAGCTTCTACTTCCATCTTTCGATCTTCATAAGCATCGATTCGCTCCGCCATCGCCATCGCTCGCCCTTGTAGGTTAGCTCGTGCTGCACGATTTTTATAAGGTGATTGATACAAGAATCCGCCCGAGTAGCTGGGGGCGCCGGAATCAAATTGTCGTGAGAGCGAGTCAATGAGCCGTTTTTCACCTGCGAGGCCTCGAACGTAGCCTTCTACCACGAGGTCTAATGTGGGCCGAAGCTCGTTGGCTGCGATTTGCTTTCGGACGGATTCCGTTTCGATCTGGCTGCGTATCTCTTGCAATTCTCCCCGGTACATTAACGCGTTGTAGAGTTCATCGTCGAGAGAATCTAAAGGAGGGAGGGACGCTATCGGGCGAGTCAAAGGAATCATTTCATCGCAAACCGCTCGCTGGATCTCTGGCGACCCAACTAATCGAGCTAAATCTGCTTGGTAACCTCGAATTTTAGCGCGAAGTTCCGAATCCTGGGCGGCCATGGCTTGAATCATCGATTCGGCTCGGTCCGTGTGCATTTTTAATACGTCAATACCACGTCGGTTCTCGAGTTCTATGCTCAGTGTTTTGATTCGAACTTTGGCTTTGATCACCTGCGCAAGTTGGAATCGCGCGAGCAGCAGTTCCCAATAGGCCGAGTGAATGGTTCGAGCGTGTTGTTGAAGATTTGTATTGGCAATCGCCAATTCCTGCTCCGTCTTGATTTGCGAAATTCGGATGGAAGATGTGTTGTAAAACACCCCCGCACCTCTCATGAGAGGTTGAGAGTAGTTCAACGTGAGTTTCGAATCGACTTGATTGTTAGGTCGAAAGAAAAGCGAGTTGCTGTCGCGAGCATCGATCGCTTGTCCAAAGTCCGTTTTTCCACCAAATTGATTTCGATCGCGTATCCCGATCGCATTTTCCCAAAAATAGTCGTTTAACCGATTGGGTCCGCCGGTCGTCAACGTGTTGCCAACAGGATCCGATGTGTCTTTGAAATTCGATTGTGCATATCTCGTAGGATCAAAATCTCCTCTCGCAATTTCGATCTCTGATCTTTGAATGTTGGGCATCTTGAGAATGGAATGTACTCGCATGGAATACTGCATAGATTGCCAGATCAACTGCTCTAGATCGATGGGTTGCACTCGATGCAATTTGTTCGTAAGGAGTGGCTTGAGGGATCCCTTTGTCGGAGACTCCCACCAGCCGCCCTCCCAAGTGTAGTTGATCCAATCGTCTTCATCTGGCGGCACATAGTCTTCTAGGGCAGATTGAAATACGTCATGGTAGGAATTGGAATCTGTGGCAGACGAGGAAGTGAATTCCCGGGCCAAAGATTGGTGGGAAGGCACAACCTGGAATGGTTCAGTACGGTAGGGAGGCCGAACGGTTATTGCAACGGGTGGGAGGGCGATGACCGGGGCGGAAGGAGCGACTGGCGTTGCCTTGATCGCGTTTTCGACGAATCGTTCGAAATCATCGCTTGAAGCTGCAGGAATTCCTGTAGGTCGCCCTTCCTCTTTCGAGGATTGCCAAGCAAAGATGGGATGCCAACCAATGGAAAGCCACATACAAAAGAGCGCGACGATGCTCCGTTGTTTCGGTCTTTTCCATTGATGGGGCAAATTGGGCACTTTGACCTCCTGTCCGTGCAAAACACTTCCTTGTGTCTCTGCTTGTTATCGATAGAACCGAGCGCTAAAGAATCGGAGAAAACTTGGTTCAGGCCATCTATTCCCGAACGGTTGGTGATTTCTCCGCAGAAAAGGCAGAACCTGCATTGAATGATGAATCAGATTAACCCGGAGAGATAGTCCATTCGGAAAAAACTATCTAAGTCAACTGACCCCTACCTTCGGGAGACTTTGCAGAATCCCTCCAGATTTGATAGCAATCGCGACGAACGTAGTGTGAAATCGACGCATGCTTCGAACTTTGTCCAACAGTTAGAGGATATCTTTGTCCAAATACGGGTTTTCCATAGTTGGGATCAGATATCTCGAATACTCGTTTCGTGCTGATTCACTACTCCGATGCCAAAACTCAAGATCACCTACAAAATGGCGATCATCCTAGCGACGATGTCGTTCGGACCGATGCTGGCTGGGAGTCTGTCTGGACTCGTCAAGGATGAGAGTCTGGAAAAACAAAAGCAACGAAGCGAATCCAGCCTGCAAATCGCGACACTTTGCTCGAACCATCTGTCGGTGAAGGACCTAGCGGGTCTTCAAAAGTCTTGTCGCAAGTCGCTTTCTACGGTCGAGGATTTACTCAGCCTTCGAATCATAAGGCGCGATGGTTTGGTGCTTTATGCAAGTCCAGACCATTCCAGAAACTGGAATTTGGCTCCTGAAAGCCCGTCGACGATCAACCATGTGCGTGTTCCATTGGTGAAGGGTGAAGATATTTTTGCGGAATTGGAGATAGCCTTCACACCTGCTCCCTCAGGCTTGTACAGCGCGATGCTTCGTTGGGCTATCGTTGTTGGGGTGGGATTTTTCCTCAATGTAGGCAGTTTCTCACTCTTCCTGAACAAAGCTTTCGGCGCGCTGGACCCCAAGAGTGCGGTCCCGAAGCGAGTTCGTAACACCCTCGATACCATTGTTGGAGGGGTCGTGATTTTGGATGTGCAAGGAAAGATTCTGCTGGCCAATGATTCCTTTGCGAGATGTGTGAATCTGCAAGTCGACGAACTGACGACTCGAGAATTGAATAGCTTAACGTGGGGAAGCGAAGATTCGAGGGACTGGCCATGGGAGTCGGCTATCCGCGAACAAAGTCAAAAAGCTGGTGTGAAGCTCTACCTGAGTATCGCTGGCAAGCAATTGACGTTTATGGTAAATGCAACTCCTGTATTTGATGGGGAAGAACGAATCACTGGCGCGCTGGTCAGCTTTGAAGACATTTCATTGATGGAGGAGCAGCGACAACATTTGTTAAGCGTTCTATCGGATCTAGAAACCTCCAGAGAGCAAATCAAGCGGCAGAACGAGGTGTTGCATGAGTTAGCCACTCGCGACGGATTGACGGGCGCACTAAATCGACGGGCACTGTACGAAAAGATCGATGCACTATGGGAAAATCGAAACGATGGTGAGCGTGGTTTGATCTCCATCATGATGGACGTTGACCACTTCAAAAAATTGAACGATCGACACGGGCACGCGGCAGGTGATGCCGTCTTGAAAGACGTCGTCAAGACTGTGTCCAAGATCGTCGAGGGCCGAGGTATTCTCGGTCGTTATGGTGGAGAAGAGTTTTGCGTGGTGATGCAGCATGCCACCTTGACCGAGGGTGAAGCCATGGCCGAAGAAATTCGCGCAGGCCTTCAAACGACGCTGGCGGAACCGTATCAGGTTACTGCCAGCTTAGGTGTTTCTAGCAGCATTCTGGGCGCACCAACATTCCAAGCTCAGATCGAGCAATCGGACCAGGGTCTTTATGCGGCAAAGCACTCTGGTCGAAACCGCTTTCGGACATGGAGTCCAGAACTGGAAGAGACCGCGAAGGAAGAAGAACGCAAAAAAGCAGCGAAACTAGCCTCGATCGATGTAGAAGAGCATCCGATTTCCTACCATGCGGTCGTGACGTTAAACGCAGCAATGACCAAACGATTCCCTTTGATGACAGCTCACTCCCACCGAGTCGCAGAGATCTGCGTTTCGTTGGCAAAAGGATTAATACCAGTTGGCGAATTGTACGTTTTAGAGATTGCGGCCATGCTGCACGATATCGGATGTTTGACACAAAATGAGACCGATGCGGACTGGAAATTGCACCACCTTCGTTCGCAATCAGATCGATCGAACGTCGCCATTAAAGGTGCGGCTGAGTTGTTGAGCTCCTCGTTCAACAGTCCCGCAATGCTCGAGATAATCAACTTCTACAGCATGCCCCTTGAGGCACTTGCGGGTACCGCAAACGCCAGCATACCATTCGGTGCGCGCGTCCTCTCCATCGCTAACGCGTATGACACAATGACTTCGGAACTATCGGATGCGCCTATGTCTCACAAGGACGCCATCGAAGCAATACAATTGGGAAGTGGTACGCTTTATGACCCGGAACTCGTGGAAAGATTCGCGAATTCTCCCTTTTGCTGGCGACCGCAATTCTTCGAAAGCAGCGACCTCTCCAATAGCAATGCAGTCATGATTGGCTACCAGATTGAGCGAGTGATTCACTGTTTCGAGTCCGGGAATCTGACTGCGTTGAAGTCGCGATTGGAATCGTTGAAGGTGCTATCGAATAAAATTGACATGCCGATGATTGGTTTGATCGTCAACGAGCTACAGAGTGAAGCCGAACGAAAGTCCGTGTCTGACTGGGAGTCGATCGTGCCCATGTTGCAAGATCTCGTCGAAATGTGCCTGATGATACAGAGGGCTTATTTGCGACCAGCGAGCAGGATCCCCGTGAACGGGTAGTTTGGCGTAGACAGGTTAGGCAGCAACGACCGGATGGTTATTTTTTCAACTCGGAGGAAGTAGTGCGATTGCGAATTTTGGCGCGGGCGCGGGATAGCATGGGGCCAACACTGTTTTCTGGCATACCGATATGGTGCCCAATATCGAGGTATGATTTCCCTTCAAGATGGAACATCCGAACGGCTGCTGCCTCGCTGTCGGAGAGGAACTGAATGGATGCATGCAGTTCCTCCAGATCCTCGGGAGTAAAGCTACTACTAGGCCTGCTCTCCTCGACATGATTTTCATCCAATGCTTGCGGCGAATGGAGAGGGAGCCTTAACTGCGATAGCCTGCGAATGATGACTCGTCGAGCGACGACCGTCAGGTAGGTAGCCAGCGAGCTTTGCCCCCGAAAGCGTCGAAGCACCGCAAAATCCTTTTCGATCCACGACAGAAAAACTTCAGCGACCAGATCGTCCCTTGATTCTGCGGTGATCTGAATGTTTCGGGAGTTGGCCGAGTGATTCACGACATGGATGATCAATCCGAGAAAGCGATCTGTCAGCTCCTGCCATGCCATCGGTTGGTTTTCAAGGCATTTCTGAAGCAGTTCTCGATCTAGATTCGTGAGTGCCACAACTTACTTCTCGATTAAGGCGATCGCCAGGTAGGTAATGGGAACAACTACTGCATTGTTGACAGGAATTGCTCAATATTAGGTGCTGCGGCGGACGACAGCAAGCAGATTCAGTTTCTTGACACGTAGAATCTCTACGCCTACCATGCCAGGTGCGGGAAATTGCTGGAAATTTGGCGGTAGTATGCGATTGCCGCGATTTTTTCCATTGTCCCAACGACAAATGAATCCAATCGCATGTTGATCAAATAGGGAAGGGAAAAAAGATGGCACACGTTGTGACGCAGCCATGTGTTGGATGCCGTTATACAGATTGCGTGGTCGTATGCCCCGTGGAATGCTTTTACGAAGGGGAAAAGATGCTCTACATCCACCCGGATGAGTGCATCGACTGCGAAGCTTGCGTCGCCGAATGCCCAGTAGAAGCGATATTCCACGAGGATAACGTTCCGGACGAGTGGAAAAACTATACGGAAATGAACGCAGAAATGGCTTCTCAGTGCAAAGTAATCACGGAAAAAAAGAAGCCTCTCGCCGATTCCTAGTCCAGGCACGCACGGTGCCCTTTGTTCAAGGGTTTTTTGGTGATTAGGAAAAACGCAAGGGGTCGGAGTGCGAAGAGTTTCGGCGTCGCGGAAAATCGAGCTCAATTCTCCTTGGAATCGTGCCGATAACTGTGGCTCCGACGTTTGTTGCAATAACTCTTCGGGCAATTCGAGAAAACGCGTTGACAGGTCCGAACCAATCGATACCATTCTCGATCCTGGTTTTGGCCAGGATCCAGCTAGTTGGAAACGCGCGCGTAGCTCAGTTGGTTAGAGCGCGTCGCTGATAACGACGAGGTCCCCGGTTCGAATCCAGGCGCGCGCACTAGCGGAAAGGCTTTCTTTTCAAAAAAAGGTTGGCCTTTTCGCTGATTAGTTGGGGGTGTAGCTCAGTTGGGAGAGCATCTGCTTTGCAAGCAGAGGGTCATGGGTTCAAGTCCCTTCACCTCCACTGGTGTCCAGAAATGGACGCCGAAGAATGATCCGAAAAAGATTCGGAAAAGGCCTTGCGGCCGGATCTGAAATCTGGATGATTCTCGCTCCCTTGACCGGGTGATTGAGAGTGGTCGCGAAAGCGAATCCTCGAAACAGACGGTCGGGTGGGTCGCCAAAAAAGATTGTGAATGGCCTTGACGCGAGTCGAGCCTTCCAATAAGATGGTGACCCCTCGCAAACGAGAAATCGAATGCGAAATTGATCTTTGACAATTTGGTTGGATTGGTAGATGGCATCTTATTCGTGCGTGGAGACGCAGGTTTTTCCGGCTTGCGAGAAGCGTACGAGATGAAGTTTGAAACCGGTTCTTGAGAAGAACGCTTGCTGATTAATCAGTGAGAGTTATTAATAGGCCGTTTTCGAACGAGCGCGATTAAATTAGAATAGGCGTATCGATGATGTCTCGGATGCAAATCGGAGATGTTGATCGATTTAATTAGAATTGGGATGCGAGTCGGCCTGATGCGATCTCTAGTTTGCGAAAGCGAATTGGGGTGGTTGAGGGTTGAGTTCGAGATTCCGATGGTCAAGTTACAAAGGGCGCACGGGGGATGTCTTGGTATCGAGAGGCGATGAAGAGCGTGGAAGTCTGCGAAAAGCTTGGGGGAGTCGACAAACAGGTTTTGATCCCGAGATGCTCGAATTAGCGTATACTGAATACATAGGTATGCGTGGCCAACCCAGGGAATTGAAACATCTTAGTACCTGGTGGAAAAGAAAGAAAAATCGATTCCGTTAGTAGCGGCGAGCGAAAGCGGAATAGCCCAAACCGAGAGGGTTTCCTTCTCGGGGTTGTAGGGCCATTCACATGGGAGTTAC
>CAIOHR010000351.1 GCA_903858115.1 uncultured Pirellula sp.
AAGTAGCCTTTCGATTGAACGGACTTTCGTGATGTATTCAAACGGTATGTCTTCGTGCATCTCCTCCTTAAGCAAACCATTGCAGCGCATTGACATTGCAAGGTTCTTCATTGTCGGGATGGTGCTAGTTACCATGACCGCCGCTAGTGTCTCGGCACAAAGTCGCAATCCCGTCATTGGCCGGACTTTTGGCGAATCTCGGCCAGGCACTGCTCCTATATCCCCCGATGCCAAGGGTGCGCCAAACGTTATCTGGATCCTGATTGACGATGTCGGGTTCGGAGCCAGCAGTGCCTTCGGTGGTCCAGCGCAAACGCCTGTCATCGATAAGCTCGCAAATAGTGGGCTCAGATACACCAACTTTCACACCACGGGCGTGTGTTCCCCGTCTCGCGCCGCAATGCTGACGGGACGCAATCATCATAAGGTTGGCATGGGCCTGCTCCCGCAGAAGCTCATGGCGGCAGAGTTTCCGGGCTACACAGGCCGACTTGATCCTAGCAAGGATGGAACGATTGCTCACTATCTGCGAGGGCGCGGATACGGAACCTATTTCCTAGGAAAATCGCATCTGACTCCAGATGATGAATCGACTGACCTAGGTCCTTTTGATCGTTGGCCGTCGGGCTTGGGCTTTGATCATGCACTTGGTTTTCATTGGGGAGAAACGGATCAATACAAACCTGATTTGTTCGAAGATAATCAGCATGTCCAACCGGACGGTCGCCACCTGAACACGATCCTGGCGGACAAGGCGATTTCGTACGTCGATCGGCAGGTCAAGTTGGCTCCCGATAAGCCTTTCTTTATGTTTTTCTCGACAGGTGCAACGCATTCGCCTCATCAAGTCGACAGGGAATGGATCGACAAGTACAAGGGAAAGTTCGACGAAGGTTGGGACATAGTCCGTGAAAAAATCTTTGCTCGCCAAAGGGAACTTGGGGTCATATCGGCCAACACGAAACTACCTCCACGAAGTCCTCGCGTTCCCGCCTGGGACAGCCTTTCTACTGACCAACGAAAAGTCTACGCGCGTTTCATGGAGGCTTACGCAGGCTACTTTGAGCAAACCGACTACGAGATTGGTCGCTTCTTGAGCTACTTGGAGGGCCAAGGCATGCTTGAGAACACTGCTATCTTCGTTGTCCTGGGTGACAATGGAGCAGACATCGGTGGCGGCCCCAACGGTGAAATCGAACACGTCTTTCCAAATGAACTCACCAACGATAACGACGCGCAGATGGCCCGCCTCGTGCAAGACTTTGAAAAGATTGGCACGGGAGTAGTGATGAGCAGCTATCCGATGGGATGGTCTCAGGCAATGAATACTCCTTACCGCGATTGGAAGACGCAGGCCAACGCTGAAGGAGGAACTCGCACGGGTATGGTGGTGAACTGGCCAAGGGGTATTACCAAGAAGGGCGAAGTTCGTACGCAATTCACTTACTTGACCGATCTTCTTCCAACCACACTCGAAATCGCAGGTGCAACGGTTCCAGACTCAATCAAGAACGTTCGCCAGACGCCGATTCAAGGCACAAGCTTGGTCTATTCATTTGAGAACGCCTCTGCACCAGAGCGCCACACTACGCAATACTATTTCCTTTATGGAGGAGGTGGCATTTATCACAACGGATGGAAGGCGAGCTTCGGCTATCGTCCTGACTTTATTGACCTGTTTGGGATCTATCCGAGCCCACAATCCGCAGCGAACAGTGCAGGCAAAGAGATTTGGGAGCTCTACAACGTGGTGGAAGATCCCACCGAGCTGAACGACCTCGCAAAGAGCAACCCAGCCAAATTGAAAGAACTGAAAGAGTTGTTTGATTCTGAAGCCAAGGCGAATCAAGTCTATCCATTGATCAATTGGAGTGACCTCTACCCAAGGTTTAAGAAATTTCAAGACGAAGTTCGCAAGCGAAAATGAGCTTAGAATTCGCCCACTCGAAATTCCCCGCTCAGACTAAATCGAATCGCATCTGCACATAGTTCTGTACTTGGCCTCAATCGTCGAGAATGCAACCCAGAGTTCGTCAGCAAACTTCATTCGCGATCGGTCTAGTCGTTGCCAAGTTTCTTAGAAACGTCTTCCTTTTCGAGGGCTCGTTCAATCCGTCAGCTCGTACCAGATTGATACGCGGAGCGCAGAACGTTTATAAGTCCAATAAGTTCATTTGAGGATTTCTGGATTGGGTACACACCTGAAATACCTCCACGCTTTTCGCTGCTCGTCCCAATCGTCGAGCATGGTTATTTTGCGGAGAGACTTTTCGGAGATCTCTGGCTTGCCTTCGGTTAGGCGGGGCAGGAAGAGGAGGGTCTCTTGGATATCGGGGGCGAGCATCGTCAAGCTGAGGATTTGCGAGATGCGTGGTTGGCTGACGTTGCCGATGGTCGCGAGGTGTTCGAGGTCTCGAACCTTGCCGGTTCGTAGTAGTTCGTCACAGCGAATGGCGAGGGCCATCAGGCGTGTGATCCGTGGCAGCCCTCCAGGCATCTCCGGATCATCGCACTGTTCACGCTCTTGCCGCGAGGTGCAGTTGAGGACAAGTTTCTTCTTTACGGTATTCATCATGCAGCCTCTTCCGTATTTTGGATTAGCGCAGTGATCGCAGTCGGGTGATAAGAGATCGACAACGCGCCCTCAAATCGATCGTACTGAACGCGTGAGACCAACAACTCCATCAACTGCACTCGTTCTTTCGGACGTAGGATTGCCAAGAGCTCATCGAAATCACTTATCGCTTCCTCAACGTCACTGCGACCAAAACGGCATTGGCTCAACTGCTCGAGGTCACTTTCAACCACATCAATCCGGGCTTGCGTCTTTCCGAGCCGCGTCTTCAGTTCTTGACGTCTAGCGTCGTTCAGATCGCCAGCCTCGCCCTCGGTCGCCATACGTTTGAGCTCCGCCTCGTCTCGTGAACGCTGGGTTGTCAGTTGCCGTAACTGCAAGTCATGTCGTTGCTGATGTTGCTGCAGCAGTTGCTCCGATTGTTCAAAAACGGCTCGTCGTACCCCCTCGTCGTCAACGACACATCTCAGCGACTCTACGACCGCAGCTTCAATTGCCGGCGCTGGAATCGAACCCGTGCGGCATTGGTTGTGCCCACGCTTGATGGCTGTTTGGCAGACGTAGTAGCGGTAGACTTTGCTCTTCTTCTTGGTCGGGCAATGCACCATGGCATATCCACAGGTGGGACAGTGCAGCAGTCCCTTCAAGAGCGCGTTGTGGCGATTGACTAAGCGTTTGCCGCTGCCGCGACCGTGTTCTTTCAATTGTGTTTGCACCTTATCGAACACACTGGGGTCGATGATCGGCTCGTGCTGGCCGTTGTAGATTTGGTCCTTATGCCTGATCTTGCCGGCGTAAATGACGTTGGTTAGCAACGCGTGCAGCGAACACTTGTCGAATGGCCGTCCGCCTTTGTAGCGGCCTTTGCGAGTTAGCCAGGTCTTGTTGGTCCAGCCAAGCTGATCTAGTTTCTGGACTACAGGTAAGAGCGAGTGCAAACTCAGATACGATTCGAAGATCTCGCGAACCATTTCTGCTTCTTGCGCGTTGACGACCAGTTTGGGGCTCGTCGAAGAGCGATCAACATCGTAACCAAGCACTTGCTGTCCACCGCACCATAAACCCTTTTGTCGCTGGGCCGCGATCTTGTCGCTGATGCGTTCGCTAATGATCTCACGCTCAAACTGTGCAAAGGACAGCAGGATGTTCAGCGTCAGTCGCCCCATCGAATTGGTCGTATTGAACTGTTGAGTTACAGAGACAAAGGAAACTCCGGAGGCATCGAATGCTTTCATGGTTTGGGCGAAGTCGAATAGCGAGCGACTTAGTCGGTCGACCTTGTAAACAATGACACAGTCAACTTCGCCCGCCTCGATATCCTTCATCAACTCGTTGTAGGCGGGTCGATCGAGGTTGCCGCCAGAGAATCCTCCGTCGTCATAACGTTTGGGCAGACAGACCCAGCCTTCGGACTTCTGGCTAGCGATAAATGATTCTGCCGCGTCTCGTTGAGCGTCAAGCGAGTTAAATTCGAGGTCCAGTCGCTCCTCGGTGGATTTGCGAGTGTAGAT
>CAIOHR010000352.1 GCA_903858115.1 uncultured Pirellula sp.
GCTCGCGAGATACGCATTGAAGCACTCCAGGATACGAGGATCGAAGAGGTTCACTGGTTCCTCGGCGAGAGCGCTCCTGCGTTCTACTACAACATTATTCCCGACAAATCGAATCTTCCGAATTTTGCCCAGGCGATGGTCAAATGTCGATCAAGCAAAGATTCGCAGAGCGCGATTGAATCCTTGCAGGCGAAAGTGATTGAACGCTTTCCGCAAGCGCACTGTGTCGTTCGGCAACTTGAACAAGGACCTCCCTTCGCAGCTCCCATTGAAATCCTGGTCTTGGGCAATGATCTTCAACAACTAAAGAGGTTGGGGGATGATATCCGATTGGTTCTGAGCCAAACCCCTTTGATCACGCACACGCGTTCCGAGATGCAAGAGATCATTCCTAAGGCGATGATCGATGTGGATGATCAAGCAGCTTATTTGGCAGGTTACGATTCCACCTCAATCGCACAGATCTTGAACTTCACTCTCGACGGATCGACCGGGGGTACCATTCAGGAGGGTACGGAAGAAATCCCCATCCGTGTTCGCCTACCGCAAAAAAACCGAAACAACTTAAATGAGGTACTCTCGCTGAACTTGCAGGAACGACTGGTCAGCACCAACTCATCGCATCAAGGCATTCCCTTTAGCGCAATCTCAAGCATGCAGCTATCACAGTTTTCTGGTGGGATCCTTCGTGAGAATGGAGAACGCTGCAACGAAATACACGCTTTTATTCCGGCAGGCACACTACCCGCGACAGTACTTAAAGATTTCCAAAGCAGGCTCAAGTCATCAGGATTTCAGTTACCGGATGGATACAAACTAAAGTACAAAGGTGCTGCCGGGGAACAAGAAACGGCAATCGGTAACTTATTAGCTTATTCGGTCATTCTTGGAACGGCCTTTGTCGCGACTTTGGTCTTTTCCACCAACTCCTTCCGACTTGCATTTTTGGTTTGCGTCATTGCTTTAACCTCGGTCGGTTTTAGCCTGATCGCTCTTTGGGTTGCGGGCCTACCACTTGGCTTTATAGCAATTGTCGGGATCATCGGTATGAAGGGTGTCGCCGTTAACGACTCATTGTGCATCATCGCCGCCATTCAAGCTGATGAGCGAGCAAGACTATGTTCTATCCCACGAATCATAGATGTTGTATTGGACAATGCGAGACACGTTGTTTTGACGACCGTCTCGACCATCGCCGGCTTCCTTCCTTTGTACTTAGCGGGAGGAGAGTTCTGGCCGCCACTCGCAATCTGCATTTCCTACGGAGTCTTGGGAGCAACCGTCCAAGCACTACTATTGGTCCCTTGCGGATACGTCGCCCTCTATCGCTTTCCCTTCCTAAAACCCAAACAACCGGAAACCAACGAGTATGTTAGTCGCTACGTGGCTGGCTAACGCTCAATTGCAATTAAATCATCCTAGCAAAACAACACAGAAAAGCAGAAGTCGATGGCAGTCATAGAAAACAGAGTTCTTCCGCATTTTCGTACTCGTACTCAGGCGTAAGCCGGTACTCGTACTCGTTCGGTTTTCGGTTTTCGGTCGAATCGAGTACGAGTACCATTTCATTGAGTACGAGTACGA
>CAIOHR010000353.1 GCA_903858115.1 uncultured Pirellula sp.
CGCAACCCCGCAGCACATTAATCCGGTATCTATTAGATGCATATCCACTTAAAGACCCCCACTTAAGGGCAGGTTTCCGCGAGCTACTGGAAGAGCCTGGCTGCATCACTCAAGAGCCTTATCTGGAAGGTACACAACCGTATAAGCCAGGCTGCACTCTACGCGATCTTGTTGAACGCGGATCTCTGCATCCCGGAGTTCTGCAGCTATTTCCACCTGACAGGAAGCTATACAGCCATCAGGAATCTGCCATTCGCAGTGCTGTTGATGGCAAGAATATAGTTGTTGTGACTGGCACGGGATCGGGTAAAACAGAGTGTTTTTCGATTCCGATGATTAACACTTTGCTTTCAAGTAAGGCGGCTGGAGTTCAGGTGCTGATTCTCTATCCGATGAATGCACTCGTCAATGACCAGGTGAAGCGTCTTCGCGTGCTGCTCTGTCGTCAGAACTCAGCTCAGCCTATTCGATTTGGATTTTATACCAGTCGTACCAAGAAGAAATCATCTGATGCAGAGGAATCGCTTCGTGATGAACTGGATGCAGCCGATCCAGACGAGCTGCGGGAGCTGCTTACAGACGAGCAGCGAAACGAGTTGAAAAATGCGCGGCACTCCGATCTTGTCAAGGCCGCCCTTCAACGTATCCGACCTATCCAAGCTCTTTCACGAGAGGAGATCTGGGATAAACCTCCTCAGATTCTTGTAACTAACTATTCTATGCTCGAGCACATGCTCGTGCGCCCACGCGAGCGTTCAGCAATATTCGAACGCTCCAGTAATATGCGTATGGTTGTAGTGGATGAGGCACACACGTATAGTGGTTCGACGGGAAGTGAAGTAGCCATCCTGCTCCGTCGCTTCAAGGCAGCGGTAGGCGTTACTCAGCGCGGACAAATTCAAGGAATAGCCACCAGTGCTTCACTCGGAGACCTTTCCCTGCCTGAAACAAGCGAATCGATACTCTCTTTTGCATCGAACCTACTGGACGAAGAGTTTGACGAGATTATCAGTGGCCAACGTACCGACATTGATGAACGATTGGGCGATCCATATTCGATCTCAGAAATTGGTTCCAATGAGGAAGTCTATGCAATTCTAGAGGCTTTAGATCTGCCACTACAAAGCACTTCAATCGATGATTGGCAAAACGAAATCAGTGCTTTTGTGCCAAGCCAAGTGCTGGCTGAGTCGAGGCAAAAAGCCGAACTTCAAGAAGATCGTGGAGCCAGTGTAAGGCCACAAGACATAATTCATCGATATCTTTGGTTTGCTCTTCAAGGCCATCCACTGATCCATAGCCTCATCCGAATTCTTGATCACGGGCCGAAACCATGGCGAGAAGTTGCGCTTGACTCTCGTCTATGGAATATTCCGCGCAAGCTTGATGGCTCTATTCCTGTTGAAGAGAAGAATCGCCTATACCAAGCCCTGTCAAATCTAATTCAACTTGGCACTCGCGCACGACTTGCCTCTGATGAACTCCCTTTAGTTCCAGTTCGCTTGCATCTACTCTTCCGCAGTATTGAAGGGCTTTATGCATGCATCAATCCTGAATGTCCTGACTGCTGCCAGGATCCCTCAAGTGATCAGCCCACCATGTATGGAAGGCTGTACCTAAACTGTAAGAGTGAGTGTGAATCCTGCTCAGCTCCGGTCCTTGAGCTGACCAGCTGCCGAAAATGTGGAACGGCTTTTGGCACTGCCTATGCTCCCGACCATCGCCTCAAACCACGGCCACGTTCTCAGGAAGATGTAGAAGCAGAGTCCGTATATCTCCTATCACCGCGGGAGATCAATGCGATGTGTGATGATGAGGATAGTGGTGATGATGAAGACGCCAGCCAAGAAGAGAATCTCTTGCCAGGAGGCTATGTTGTGGACTGGGCTTACCTCAGCAAGGATAGCGATACATGGCATCTTTCTGTTCAGCAGCAGAGTATGTCCCTTGGAAAGACTTGGCCACTTCGCTGGTATTCAAGACCTCCTAAGAAAGCTGATGAGTCGGCAAAGCAGAGCAGCTGTTGTCCAGCTTGTGGTGCGAGGAGAGGTGATCAAGCCTTGCGTCGAGTGGTCTCCTTTACGGACGCGCCCCTGGCTGTACTGTTAGATAGTCTCTTTGAATTACTAACAGAAGGGATCGAAGGCACTTCCTCCGGCTCAAAACCAAAGATTCTGACGTTCTCAGATGGCCGCCAAGATGCTGCCTTCTTTGCCTCAGACTTCCAACGTACGCATACTGAGAA
>CAIOHR010000354.1 GCA_903858115.1 uncultured Pirellula sp.
AATCTGCTGTGTTCGACTCGACGATTGGCCGCTGGCAGTCCAAAGACCCGAAGAGCTTCGATGCTGGGGATACGAATCTGTATCGCTTCGTAGGTAACCATCCGAGTTACGCGACGGATCCGAGCGGTGAATCCATTCTTGGACAGGCAATTCGGCAGACCCTGAGGACCGCTCGGAAGGACGCTGTTAAGAACTATGCGAAAGAGCAATTACGCAACTCGTTTTATAGTTATATAAAAAAGTATCTGAAAGCAGATGGTCTCAACGATCTAACACAAATACACCATTTAATTGCTCAGCAATTCTTCGAGTCGACCAAGTATCCGGGGATTAGCAACTTTCTTGAAGAGGTGGGGATTCTTCGAGATGCCTCAAGGAACACGACCGTACTCCCGACGAGGAAGGCCCTCGAAAGCGGGATAGACATCGGCAATGCTTCGCTTCATGATGGGGGGCACCTCGCGAGCTACTTTGATTTTGTGAGAGAAAAGTTACTAGAACAGAAGGATGTATACGAAGGTGCCGTTTCAAGAGCAACCACTGACGCTGCAAGAGGAGAAGCTAGGAAGTCGGCTCGGGAAGCGATTGAATTGATTCAGTCTGAGCTTCGAATCAAGTTGCAATGTAGCGATATCAAGTTGCATCATTTCGACACCCCAGAGTTGCGGCAACAGTATTTGGCAACCATGATGTTACTACACGTCGCGTCAGGGCAATCAGTTGAGGCGGCCGAAAACTCAACGATGGAGTGGCTCGAAAGGGAAATCGAAAACGAGTCGTACTATCGTCAAAAAAATGCAATTGTAAAGTTCGGAACCGCAAAATACTACGCTCGCGACTCAAATTCTTCAGCAGCGCGATGGAGCGCCTGGGCCGCAGATTCTTTCAATCCAGTCGAGGATGTGGTAGTCGTAACGGACCTGATGCAGGACGCGCCAGCGGGCATTGCACGACTCATCGAAGGTGGAGCGATTGTTGTCCAAGAAGCTTACTCCGCGCCTGGGAGGATTAAGGAGCAGGAATCCGCTATTCGTGGGAGTGGGATGTTCGAGTGGATGGAATCGTTTTGGAAGCCATTTGATGTTATGAGAGGAGAATGGTAGAGCGACGATGCATTGCGAGGTAAAGAAGTGCAGGATAAAGTGAACCTAT
The DNA here is from genome assembly GCA_903858115.1 of uncultured Pirellula sp. GTDB lineage: Bacteria > Planctomycetota > Planctomycetia > Pirellulales > Pirellulaceae > JBKCUI01. Next base: position 1,153 of record CAIOHR010000354.1, read on the forward strand.
ACATCTTGCGTACGAAAAAGGGTAGCGAGTTTGCCTGTTCGACATCCGAAGTTCTCATCAGGACGGATTCAGGCACTACTGGCATTACAAGAAACTCCATCATTACAGACAAGTTCTGCCTAGCATGCGTTTCTGGAGCCAAAACTGGTGATTTCATCGGAGGTATTGGCAGCCCAATTCTGGTCTCTAGTCTCCTTGCTGAGTTCTGCCGCCACGTTCGTTTGCCGGACGGCACTACATTTACTTCAGTGCAACTGTTGGACGATGCCACGGGTTCAATTATAGGACAATCGATGGCAATCCACTTCTCCAGATGGTTTCAAGTATTTGACGATACATCTTTCAAAGCGTATCAATCAAGATCGTTAGACGACCGTTTGAACCAAGAGAACATGCCGTTCGCAAGCAAATCGCTTATTCCGAATGATGATCTATTCCAGATCGCTGGTGCGACAGTATGTAGTGAGTACTTTTTCATGGAAGCAACGCAACGCCGCTTCTCAAATATTGAATTCGAGCGAATCCCGGTTCACTAATAATTTACCAAGCCTTGCGTTACGGGCTTATGGCCTCTCTGCGTTCGGGAACTCAGCCAGCCGTTGGGCCGCCAGTAGATGGAGCAGAGAAAGTGGAGTCGGGAAACCAGAAGGTAGAGGGTAACGGTATCAACGGCGATTGCATTTCGCGGGGCAATTCCATATTCGTCGAGTGCTCCTGTCCTCCTTTCTGGAAAAACCAACGCGCGTCGAACGAGAATGTCGCGCTGAGAAATTCGGCTACTGGGGGACTTGAGGTTGGTTGCATGTCGATGATGGAACTCAGATATTACTCTGGAGCAATGGGGAGCTTTCTCGATGGTGACCACAGGACGCAATTTATCTGCATGGGGCCAATGGTTCAGCTGCTTTACTACGTCTTCGATCGATGTCTGTAATGCACAAGACATTGCAGCAGTGAACTTGCGCTGCTCCCTTGGTCTCAACGAAAGTATCGATCATCTCTATCTTGAATGCCTAGACTTGGTGTCCGAATGGTCCTGTCAATTGCTCGAATTCACAGAACGGAATCACCATCATTTTCGGGAGGACCCTGAGTGGTTTGATCATTCGGAAGATGTCTACAGGGCCATCGCGATGGTTCAATTTGTCCAAGAGGCGGTACGTGTCCATTACAACACGACTTTCGCAGAGGGAGAGTACAATGCATTCGATTCTCGAAATCTCTTTTTGACTGGCGTACTCACTGGCTTTGGTGGAACATGCGTATCGTTACCGGTGCTCTACGCTGCGCTCGCTCAACGAATCGGCTATCCGGTTGAGCTCGCCCACACATGGGAACACTACTACTGTGTGTGGAACAGCCAGAACGGCTTTTGCTTTGAGGCGGCCGGAAGGGGTTTTGACAAGCGCACTCACGAATACTATCGCCATTTCCGTAGGATAGTGACTACAGAAGATGAAAGTACTTTTGGCTTCCTTAGATCCCTCAGTCGCAAGGAACTTTTTGCTTGTTTTGCGAAAGAGCGATCCCATTGCTTACAAGAGCAATTTCGTTTCGACGAGGCACTCGAGGCGGATTATCTTGCCAAGACGATAGCCCCTCATGTTGCACAGTTTTCGATGGCGTACGCACTCACGAATTCCTCACGTGAGCTTTTTCGAGTGCTCGGTGCCACCCCTTCACGTTCGATGCTCGCTGAAGTTGAGCACCTTGAGAGAGAATTGTCCTCACTGTTGAACGGTCCTGATTCGAGTCCTTGCAGCAGTGCCGCAGTCATGAATCTACAGCGGATATTACGAAGTAGGTATCAATCAACGATTCAGCAAGAACACGACGACGTGTTCAGCGCGTATACTGATTTTATGTAATGTCCTAAATGCAAGGAACGCTGCTGTGTTCGACTCGACGATTGGCCGCTGGCAGACCAAAGACCCGAAGAGCTTCGATGCTGGGGATACGAATCTGTATCGCTACGTAGGCAACCATCCGAGCTATGCGACGGATCCGAGTGGGTTGGAAGAATGGGATCCAAAAAAACTGTCGAGAGCGTTTATCGATAAACTAATTGTAGCAGGCGCTGAAATGCGTGTACATCTTGGGTCGGCGGACGACAAACATCTGACTGTCTCGTATCGATACATAGATCCAGAAACCGGAGATGAACGTATCGCGATTTTTCGTGATCGAACGACGACAAGTTGGATGTTTTG
>CAIOHR010000355.1 GCA_903858115.1 uncultured Pirellula sp.
CCGGTAGCCCGCGGGGTGCAGGCTGGTAAAGATCCGCAAGTCTCAATCGCCAGCGGTGGCATGGGTGGATTCGGGGATGCAAGCCAAGTGCTAGAGAATTTCAGCAAACCTGGCTTGAGCAGCAGTCCCGGCGACCTCGGCACGCGTCTCGAGACACCAAAGTTGCACATCAATGATTGGGGTGTCGCGGGCAATGCGGTCGAACGACAGCCGGAAAATGTTCTAGCAGAATTGGCACTGCAGTCGTCTGAAGGAAGAGGCAAACAGCAAAGCCAGACGGAAGTCAACGTTCCCGATGGTGGCACAGTCGTGCTTGGGGGAATTACTCGACTGTACAAAAACAACGCCATCGGACGTGATACCAATTCGATGATGATGACAGTGACTCCACGCATCATCATTCCGGAGGAAGAAGAAGAAATGCTACGCAAGTTTGCGGACGAGCCACCTGTTAGGTACCCAGATGAAAAGACATGGGAGCAACTTTTAAATCGAAGACAGAGTGAATTCGAAAATCAAAAGACAAAAGAGGACTCAACAACATCACGCTATCGCGACAATCGAATGGGACAAGCCATCGAGACTGACCCCACATTCGGTAATGCAATCGATAAACGTACTGCGTCTTCCGCCGAGTGGTATGGTCGTGAATCTACAGGCAGGTTCATGTCATCTTCACGCGAATCGTTCGAGTTGAAAGACCGAATAGAAACTCGTGGCAGATTTAGAAATGTTGTCCCGCCACCTAGTCCTGAAATTGTCGCCGGTAAGTCATCAGGGACGGATAGTGGTAAAGAAGCCGAGGGACGACAAGCGGGAGCTAAATCGGAAGACTTTCTAGCAGTCGCAACTGAACCCGCAAAACGTGAACTTGCTGAAGCGAAAAAAGAACTGCCGCGAATCGAGAAGCAATCGTCGATCGATGAAACATCAGCATCCAAAGACCCCTTCTCCACGTTCTCCCTTCATGTGAGCGATGTCTCTTTCAAACTGGCTCAAGCAGCTCTCAATCAGGGCCAATGGCCCGAAGCTGCAAAGATCCGCATCGAGGAGTTCGTCAACGCTCTCGATTATCGCGATACATTGCCTAATGGGAATGAACGAGTCGCGTGCCGGGCTGAACAAGCGATCCATCCATTCTTGATGCAACGCAATCTGCTGCGTGTTTCCATGCGGACCGCTGCCACTGGCCGAACCCAAAACACCCCACTGCGACTGACGATTCTCCTCGACAACTCTGGTTCGATGGAACGCCCCGATCGACGCCAAGCGGTACTGCAAGGCTTTCGATCCCTTTCAACTCAGTTGAATGCTGCAGACCAAGTGACGCTGATTAGCTTCGCCAGCACCGCACGCCTGCTCGCCGACAAAGTTCCCGGCAATCAAGGTGAATCATTGTTGCAGCAAATTGAGAATTTACCCAGCGAAGGAGGCACAAACTTCGAAGCCGCTTTGCTTTTGGCTCGTGAAAAAGCGATGGAGCAAAAACTAAACGGTGCACAGAATCGTATCGTGTTGCTTACCGATGGAGCGGTCAATTTAGGTAACGCAAATCCGGACAGCTTAGCAAAACTGGTAACACAATTGCGTGACTCTGGGATCGCTTTTGATGCGGCGGGCATCAGCGCCATAGATCTAAACGATGAAGTCCTAGAAGCTTTAACGCGCCAAGGGGATGGGCGATACTACCTACTTGACTCTGCGGAGTCCGCCAACGAGAGCTTTGCCTCGCAAATCGCTGGTTCTCTTCGTCCGTCCGCACAGAACGTTAAAGTCCAAATTGAGTTCAATCCACAACGAGTCGGACGATACAAACTACTCGGGTTCGAGAAGCATCGACTCAACCAGCAAGATTTCCGCAACGACAAAGTGGATGCCGCGGAGATGGCCGCCGCCGAAGCAGGAGTGGCCGTCTATCAATTCGAGATCAAACCCAATGGTACTGGCGATGTTGGTAATGTTTCCGTTCGATTCCGCGATCTATCCACAGGCCAAATGGTCGAGAATCGTTGGCCGATTCCTTTCGAATCGAACACTCCACGATTAGAGCAATCGGAGCCATCGATGCAGCTCGCTGCATGTTCCGCATTGTTTGCAGCCAAGCTCACGGGCGGCCCGCTAGCCGATAGCGTCGATCTCGCTTCTCTGCAAAAAATACTTGCCAACTTACCAGAACAAACCGCCAACCAACCTCGCGTTCAACAACTTCGAACAATGGTTGATCAAGCGGTGACGATCGGTCGTTAGTTATTTCCATAGGTCCTCATCATGTTCGCAGCAATGAAGTCTTACTCATTCACCAAACTCTTCCTATTGCAATGCATCGCATGCACTGGCCTATGCTTGCTGTGTGCGGCCCAGCCGTGTGGCGCCCAAGAAGCCGACGCCACCGAGTCCGCAGGGCCCGTCGCAGACGAAGCGCGCACGATCATCATCAACCCCAGTCGAACGAAGCCACTCGCATTTTTGTACGCGGCTAGCTCACGTGCCGTTGTACGTGTAGGTATGAAAGAAATTGAGCAATCGATCAACTTAAAGATTCGGATCGTGCAAGGGGAGAGGAACCATGAAGAAACGTTCAGCCTCGGGCTTGGTGGAATGGGTGACGTAATCGATGTTAAAGGGGAGACGATCGCATCGTGGGCTGTACGAACCACGGGCACATCGCGATTCCTCGATCTACAACTGCGAAAGGCCGATGACAACAATCTGTTGAGTGATAAGCCTTCGAGCGATGATAAACTTAAGAATGAATCAACTGAGTTGGTCGCCACGATTATTATTCGTAGCCGACACACCACGTTGCCTGCCACTGTTGAACTAGCCCACTTGATGCCAGGCAAAGCACTGGGCCTCGATTCTCAACTGGAGATCCAATACGAAAAAGGAATCGCTGGCAAGATCGTTGTTGCGGACGGCTTTGCACCGCTCGTTTCGAGCAATCGTGTTGATCGACTACAATCGGCAACAGGGGGCCGACTGGAGCTGCGTCTGGACCGTGATAGTACGTTGCCACCCGCGATTGAAATGCTCAGCACCACGCTCGTTGGAGATCTCCATGCAACTGGCAAATCAATCAATTTTGAACTTCGCGGGACAGCCAATGTTACCGTCGCGGGGACTCGACTGCGAGTACTATCCGGCAATGTAGCGATCAGTCAACTTCCAGCCAGCCAAGACTATAGCCTAGAGTTATTGCAGTCGGACTCCGCGCCAGTTTATGAGCTTGTGTTCCCAAAAACAGGCAGTTTTCCTATCGCATTGAACTTTGTTGGCGCGATCAAGACCGATGCTTCGAACTGGCAGATTCTGAACTTCCAAGTTGCAGCGAGCGCCGTGGTTCCCTTGACGCTTCGAGGGTTAGACGCGGAGATCGAATTTGCACGAGAGCCCGACGCTATCGTTCCACTTCTGGTGAATCAAGAATGGAATGGCTTCTTGCCGGGAACAGGTCATGTGTTGTTGAAGTGGAAAAACGCAAGTACAACCAGCGAAGGCAAATCGTTCTTTACAACCTCGGCAACGATCGACGCGACAGTCGGCCCAGGACTAATCCGACAAGATCATCGCATCACTTTCCAATTACTGCAGGGGCAACTCAAATCCCTCGATATCCAACTCGTCGGTCCTGGCGAAGTATTGAATGTAGAAGGAGACCATATCGTCGCTTGGAAGGTGATTGGCGAAGGCAATACACGGCGGCTCGACATCACTCTCAACCAACCGCTCACGTCCAATAGCCAAGTGACGATTCGTAGCCAAACTCCCTTGGGGGCATTCCCGGTACGCGTGGAAGGACTCAGTGTTCAACCGCAAGGAGCCATACGCAGTTCAGGACATCTACGCATCACCAACTCAGGTTCGGTGAGTGTGGAACCGACCGCACTTCGTGGCCTCACGCAGCTTGCCCCCGAACAGTTTCCCGGCGAAGCCATCCAAGCACGCCAATTGTTCGTCTATCGCTTTCCGTCAGCAGACTACGCATTTACGATTGCTGCCGACCGTGTTCAACCTGAGGTTAGCATATCGCATTTGGTCCTGTATCAACTCTCCGAATCCGATCGTGTCATCGTGGCCGATATAGAGCTGGATATCCGGGAAGCGGCAATACGTGAATGGAACCTAAGTCTTCCGGCCGATTACTCCATCGTATCTGTTACCGGCGCAAGTGTCGCGGACTACATGGCTAACTCTGATCCTATCGAAGGGCAACGAAACCTTAAAATCATCTTTGGCCAAGATGTGCAGGGTCGGCAGTTGGTGGGCTTGCGTCTCGAAAAGAATGAAGTCGCTGCGACTGGCCCATGGAATTTGCCTCATATCCAATTTCCCGAAGCCAAAGCGGTACGAGGGGACATTGGCGTCGTTGCCGCTCCCGGATTTCGCGCATCGATAGGTGAGATCGATTTGCTCGTCGAAAAACCGTTGTCGTATTTTCCACGACCCGTTCCAAATCTTCAACAAACGTTTCGCATTCGTGAACCGAATTGGAAAGCTACGATGCAGATTGAAAAGTTAGAACGAAGTATTCAATCGGATGTATTTCATCTGGTATCGCTTAGCCAAGGAACCGTTTACGGCAGTGCACTTGTCAACTACTTGGTGACGGGTGCGCCTGTTGCCGAGTTGCAATTGACCGTTCCCGAGTCGTTGGGAAATGTCACTGTCGATGGACAAGAAGTTCGTACATGGCGTCGTGACGGCGACACATTGATTGTTTCGCTGCAACAACCGATCCTCGGTACTTACACGTTGTTGGTAACACATGAAGAGAAACCGAATGTTGCAGACGGTTCGTTCCAGGCTGGTCAAGTTGCACCATTGGGCGTGCAGGGAGATCGAGGCTACATCGAAGTGGTGAGTCCAGTCCAGGTGGAGATAGAATCACTTCTGGTCTCCAATCAATTGCTGGTGCTTGATTCACTTGAGTTGCCAGCAGAGTTTCGATTGCTCAGCACAGCACCAGCGCTTGGCACTTGGCAGTACACGCAGCGCCCCTTTGATCTACGACTCAAAGTCAATTGGTTCGACCCAGGTACAACGGCGGCACAAGTGGTCGAATTCTCAGAAGCCAATAGCCGTGTCTCGCAAGATGGTGAGTTGGTGACCGATCTGTTGTACTATGTCAAATCACGTGGCCAACGCACGCTGAAATTACAATTGCCGGACGCCCCCGTGCGATTATGGGCAGTGTCCGTCAACGGGCGTCCGGTCACGGCTAGGCAAGCAGGCGATGCCACATTGATTCCATTGCCTGGTGGTGCTGACCCCAACGAGCCAATCGAAGTCAGCTTGCGACTCGGCAAACCCGCATCGGACAAGAACAGAGCATCGGTCGTGCTACCCACCGTTTTTGCTCCCGTCCTCAAGACACAATGGAACCTCAAGGGGGATGAGAACCATGTACTCTTACCGATTGGCGGAACAGTCGAACCCACGACGCCACCAGTCTGGCCCAACGGCTTCGATTTTATGGCAGGTCGCGGGCTAGTTTCCCTCGTAGCCTTGGTGCTATTGGCCGTCGGAGGGATATTCATTCGCTCGACACCACTCAGGCTATGCGTATTGGCGATTGCCATTCTCGTCGGCGGGGCAGCGGGTTGGGATGCCTTGAATCAAATGACTACTGCTGCTCCATTACAACTTAGCCTTCCGGTCCTCGCCTCCGGTGAGAGTGTTGGTTTAGAAGTCGATAACACCCCAGCATGGCGAGCCTTTGTCTCTTGGCCTGGCGTGGCCATGCTAGGCGTTGGTGCATTGCTTCTCATCTTGACTTGGGTCGGTCGAGCATCGAGCGGCCGATCGCAATGGCGTTGGATCGCATTTGGATTAGTGGCTACTGGTGTCCTGTTGCAAACGAATGGCGCATCTCTTTTCCTCTTTTTGTTTGCGGTATTGCTTAGTGTATTTCAGTTTATTCCAACAGCGATGCAATGGAACCAGAAACGTATTCGTACTTCGAAGGCTTCTATTTCGATAACTCGGGATGGCGATTCAAATAGCTTCGTGACCACTTCGCTTCTGGTCTTCTTCGGCGGGTTGTTTTCTCTGATCTCGTCAGAACAACTGTTGGCTACCGAAGAAGTCAAACCAAAAGCACAACTTGAGCAAAAGACTGCACCGGAGAAAAATACCATCCAACCTGCGAGTTCCGTTGTTCAAAAATGGAACGTCTCGAATCGAAACAAACGTCTTACCGCTTCCGCTGAAATATCGTTCTCAGGACGACCTGGCGACCAGTTTTTATTGCTTCGTGCTCCCGCCGTTTTGACTCAGTTCCGTGGACCTGGCTTGCGGTTAGGGAAGTCGGAGATACCCGACCAGAGCGTTTCTTACATTGTCACCATTCCTTCAGAGGAGACTCCGGGCGGATCCGAACCTGCCGAGACAACGACGATAGAGAAACCGCCCGTGCGAAAGACGTTCACTGTCTCCATCGAGTATCAATTGGAGGCGATTCAACCCTCTGCCGGAATTCCGGTGCTGACCGGACGCTCGGCCTTAAATCACATCGAATTAACGCACGACGAAAAAGATTGGGAGGTCGTTTGCGATTCCGCAGCGAGAATCGAAACCATCGTCGCAGAACAGCAGGCAGATTCAAAGACGCAACGATCACAATTGCTACTCGGATCTGGTGAAGCAGTCATCGTGCTTAGGCCGCAAACCCGTGATCTTTCGACCGAAGAAACTCATTTCTTTGTCGAAGGTGCAGGACTTTACACTCCAGGCCCAGGTGTGATTGATGGCAAGCATCGCTTGAAGATTCGGACCTCCCAAGGCCGAGTGCGATCACTAAGCATCGTCATACCTATCGGACTCACCGTTAGTTCCGTCAATGGCCCCGTTTCCTCGTGGCAGTTCGATGCTGACAAGAATCGTTTGCAGCTTCAGATTGCCCCAACGGCAACATCGGATTTCGTAGTGATGGTCGAGACACAACGCAGCCTGGATGCTCTACCAACCGTCGTTCAATTGTCGCCTGTTCGAGTGGAAGGAGCGGGGGGCGAGGTCGGACTCATTGCTCTGGCCTTTGGTTCAGAAGCACAGCCTGAAAATGTTCAATCCGATTCACTCTCGCTGGTCAACCTCGGGGACTTCGATGCTAGTATGGTTAGCAATTCGCAAACGACGCTGCATCGTGTCTATCGGTACGGCGCGGAAGCGGGCAGTCTTTCGGTACAAGTGTCACCGGTTGCGCCCGAAGTTCGCGTAGCTAGCAAGCAGGTCTTATCTTTCGGTGATGAACGCGTCGTATTGGGAATCAACTTTGTTGCAGAGATCACTCGCACCGGTCTGTTCCAGCTAAGTCTTCCGTTACCTGCGGGGCTAGAAGTGGAATCGCTTACGGGCGAATCGCTGCATCATTGGTCTGAGCTTACCGAGAATGGAAAACGACAGATCGTCCTGCATCTTAAAGGAAAGACTATGGGAGTTCAAAACTTCTCACTTTCCCTCGCCGGAGTTGTGCCGACCGACGCAACCGAATGGGCGATCCCTCGTTTCGAACTGAATGAATCGACACGTCAAGTCGGAGAGTTAGTCATCCAGCCGATCACCGGCATTCGCTTGCGTACCATCACGCGACAAAATGTTTCCGAAGCAGATCCTCGAACACTTGGGGCGCAAGGCCTAGGGGCGCTCGCGTTTCGATTGCTTCAGCGCGATTGGAGTCTACAACTGGGGATCGAAAAGTTAGCTTCTTGGGTTACTGGCCAAGTGCTTCATGATGTCACGTTGCGCGAGGGACAAACGCGATCAACTGTGCTAGCAGATTTTACGGTTCAAAATGCGGCAATTCGAACCTTGTCGGTCCAGTTGCCGAATATGGGCGATGACGAACTCAAGACCGTTCGAGCCAATGGAGAAACCGTTAGCGACTTCGTTCGCTCCACGCAGGGTGAGAATATTTGGGAGTTGCGATTCAAACGCCGCATCATTGGACCTATGCAGTTTCGAATCGAATATGAACGACGAGGGGACCGTGCAGGCGACCGCGAATCCCTCAGCCAAGTCCAGTTTCCAGACGCGCGCCAGATTGGTTACTACTTCGCAGTACGCGCGGGTGGTCGATTGGAGATTGAACCTGGCACGATGACACAAGGTTGGCAAGTTAGCGACTGGGGGACCATACCGCAGTCGCTACGCGACGTAGGCAATCGCACGGCACCAGCGTTGTCACTGCGCGCCATGTCTCCGACGACTCCGTTGAGTCTACGCGTGATTCGTCATTCTTTAGCGGACGCATTGAAACTGCGCGTCGCATCTGGGAACTTGACGACAGTTCTTTCACCGACTGGGGATCAATTGACTGCTGTCGATGTCAGCATGGAAGTGATTCAACGCAGTAGCTTGAGTGTCCAGCTACCGACGGGCGGTGAATTGTTTAGCATCTTTGTGAATGGAGAAAGTGTTCATTCGGTGCGACAAAAAGGGAACAGCAACACGTGGCAGTTCTACATCCTGCCTGGAATCGACGATCGAACGGCTCAGGTCCGTTTTGTCTATTCGTTGACAGGGGATGGTTTGGAGAAGCTAGATCTGGTCAGCCCGCAGCTCAATGTGCCGTTAGAAAATATCCAATGGAACGTGATTGCGCCGAGTGGCTTTCAACTGACGCATAACGACGGCAATCTCGAACTGGTGAGCCGCGATACGCGAGCCAATTGGGATCGACAGTCCTATCTTTCCAGTCTTCGCGGTAAGCAACAAGATCAAGCCCAGCAAGCGAATCAGTTGCTCCAACAAGCGAATCAGTTGTTGCAAACCGGCGAGCAGTCCAAAGCTCAGTGGGCGTTTAACAACGTTGCGAATCGTTACGCCCTCGATGCCGCTTCCAATGAAGATGCGCGTGTGCAGCTAGAGAACATACAGACGCAGCAAGCCATCGTAGGATTGAATACGCGGCGTCAACGATTGCTCTTGGACAACGATCGAGGCGGTGGAGCGATCACTGATAACGAGCAGTTGAGACAGGCAGCAACGGCGAATCCGATACTGCAACAGGAGCAAATGAACTATCGTCCTCAAGAGATGAGTCAGTTACTGGCAGGCAATACGAAGGAAGACATTGCAACCCTTCAAAAGATCGCGGGGAGGTTGGTACAACACCAACGCACTACCGAGCCCGCGCCCCAAGCGATCCTCATCAGTCTACCCGAAGAAGGGAACATCTATAGTTTCCGACGCAGCGTCCAAGTGGCCGAAAGCGCACCGCTCGAGTTGCAGCTTCAATTCCATTCACTTTACAAACTCCGCCCATGGCAATGGACTACACTCGCATTGCTCGTCCTACTCCTCGCCTCTGGACTGGCAAGAACAAACAAGTGATCGCGTCTCTCCAACACGCGAAACAGCACACTCGGTAGGGAAAATTAAACAACCCCAAACCACACGAGCAATAAACTGGGGAATGGTAATGTCTCTGCAAGGTGGGTTGCGGAATTGTGACACAGCCGACAAAAATCAAAGTAGTAGGTACATGCCATTTGCCGTCCACCTAGAATCCCCGCAAATCTCCATGAGCGGACGGTACGGCGGAGCGTGCCTGCTATCTTTTGTCAGTTGTGCCAATTGGCGCTAGAAGGGGGGATCCTGTCGCCTTCAGCTCGATCACGGCCCGAAAAGGATTTTTTGAATCGTCGAATTCGCTCCGATTTTTCCGTTGACTTGGCATGGATGGGTTCCGATAATCCATTCGTTGTTGCCTAGGTTTGCCAACCTGTTCCACATGCTGATGTTTTGTTTTCATGGCATGCTCTGATGATTTGGTTGACGCTCCAATGGTTTGTTTTATGGGAGCTGTTTCAACAAGGATGGACCAATCGCGTGTTGGCAGAATGACTTGATGGATTGGCTCGCTGTTTGTTTGTTTGCCGTTGCCTATTGCTAAATGCTGTATGAGGTATCACGGTGCCGTCGAAAAGGGTTTGGTTACGTGGTGAATATTTATGTCGGAAATCTTTCGTTTCGAGCAACGGAAGATGAAGTAAAGGAAGCTTTTGCGAGATTTGGTGAGGTCGCGAAAGTCAGCATTATTGTCGACCGTGAAACAGGTCGCTCCAGGGGTTTTGCATTTGTCGAAATGCTTAACGCAGACGAGGCGAAAGCCGCAGTTGAAGGCTTGAATGAACAAGAAGTTGCTGGTCGCAGAATTTCTTGCAATGAAGCTCGTCCTCGCGAGCCAAGGCCATCGTTTGGCGGCGGTGGTGGAGGCGGCGGCGGCGGTGGTCGTCGCGGTGGAGGCGGCGGCGGCGGTGGCTATCGAGGCGACCGAGATGGTGGCGGCGGTGGCGGATATGGAGGTGGTGGTGGCGGCGGTTATGGAGGAGGAGGCGGCGGTGGTGGCTACGGTGGCGGACGCGGCGGACGCAGCGGCGGCGGTGGTGGAGGCGGCGATCGCTACTAACGCTTAGGCATATTACCCCAACGGTTTCCATTCGAACCGAATCTAAGCAAGTTCTAGTTCATAGACTTGCGAATTCATGGGCAAGGGCGGAGCAACATCTCCGCCCTTGTGTTCATTACACATCTTGTGTTCATTACACATCTTGTGTTCATTACACATCTTGTGTTCATTACCCATGAAGAGCTCTAGCGATTCGTTGGACTCACCCGTATATGGCTCACTCGTATATGGGAAAGAAACTCCCAAAGGCTTGTTCGCAAAAAACACCTGGATCATTGAAACGTTGCCCACGATCTAGTGAGGCAATGAACGTCATTTCTTGTTCGCTCAGTTCAAAGTTGGCAATGTCTAAGTTCTCTTGGAGCCGGCTCGGTCGACTCGACTTGGGAATGACGGCCGTTCCTCGCTGAATCCCCCAGCGAAGCACAACTTGAGCTGGCGTTTTGCCATGATGAGAAGCAATTTCACGAATCGACGGTATCTCCAAAACGGAATCTGATTCCTTTGCCATGCCAATCGGCACATAGGATGGGGCTCCCAACGGCGAAAAAGCCGTGAAGGCGATCGACTCTTGTTGGCAAAATCGAAGAAGTTTGGTCTGAGTTAAGTAGGGGTGCGATTCCACTTGCAATACACCTGGGCGAATCGAACCTTGCGAAAGTAGATCTCGGATCAGCGAAATGTTGAAATTGCTCACACCTATTGTCTTGGCTAAGCCAGCTCGCGCGACTTCTTCCATGGCGTTCCAAGTCTCAATAATCGGAACTGGATCGTATTCCATTTTGGGGCTCGGTACCGCCGGATCAAAATACCAACCTGCAGGGTAGCGTGTTTCAAACGGTACATGTCTTAAAGAAATAGGAAAGTGAATCAGATAGAGATCCAAATAATCTAAGCGAAGATCTGCGAGAGACTTTTTGATCGCAGGCAATACATGCTCGGCACGATGGTTGGTGTTCCACAGTTTGCTTGTTACCCAAAGATCTTCACGGGAACAGAGCTTCTGTTGAAGGGCCGATTCGATTCCTCGCCCAACCTCAGGTTCGTTGCCATAATCGGAGGCACAGTCCAGATGCCGATAGCCCATTCGAATCGCATCGACCGTTAATCCGGTTGTTTGTTCGTTTGGGACTTTCCAAAAACCATAACCAACCGATGGCATTGGTTTCGAGTTTATGACAGGCAAATAGGGGCACATAGAGATCGATATAGAAGCGAGGAAAGCTATCAAGTTTGTGAAAAGCCAGAGAAAAGACGATAACCTGCCAACGCCAGTCGCGTGTGACAGATGGCACCTAGCCATGCGAAAGGAAGGCAACTACACGCTCTCTCACTGTTCCACAACGTCGGATTGTATCGATTTGAAGCTGCTTGTCTGCAATCAATCGGAATACCAAACCATGAAGTCTGATAATTTTCGAGTACAATCAAATCACTCGAATGCTTCTTCACATTAGCGCTCGTAGGTTCTCCATTCTCGTCTGGTTTTGGTGGTTTCATGAAGAACTTCCTCGTATTCCCTCTTTTGGCCTTTGTCTTTCTACCAACCCAGTCCTTCGCTTTCCAAGGGCCGAGCAAACCTGGCTCGCCCTCAGGGAAATCAGGTGCCGCGGGTAATTCTGGTTCTACTTCCACCAAACCTGGAAGCAAGCCGAAAGACAAGCCGAAAACACCTCCTGCAAAACCCTCCGTTCCAAAGCCTGGAACAACCAAATTGGAAAAAACCGAACTGCCGGCGGCGGTTACAACCAAACCAACCAAGGCTCCCTTTTCGGTTGCAAGTGTAGAAAGTACGACGAGAAGCTCGGTCGAAGAGGCTGCTGCCAAGATCGATGCGATCCTAGAAAAGGACTGGACAGCCCACAATGTCGAACCACAGCCGCTCTTGAAGGATGAACAATTCCTTCGACGCGTCTATCTGCAATTGGGAGGTAGGATTCCAACATTAGTAGAAGCGGGAAAGTTCTTGACGTCCAAATCCGAATCCAAGCGAATGGATTTGATCGACGATCTTCTTGCGAGCCCGGATTACGTCAGCCATACCTATAATTACTGGGCAGATATTCTTCGACTTACCGAGAAACCGAACAACAACATTATCCTTGAGCCTTATCTGGCTTATGTAAAGGAGTCCATCGCTCAGAACAAACCTTACGATAAGTGGGTTCATGAGATGCTGACTGCGAATGGAAAGGTCTGGGACAATCCCGCCGTTGGTTTTCAAATCCGCGACGATGGTATGCCTCTGCCGTACGTGGACAATACCGTCAAGGTTTTTCTTGGAAAACAGATAGGTTGCGCGCAATGCCATGATCACCCCTTCGATTCATGGACACAGAAACAGTTTTATGAACTCGCCGCATTTACATCAGGCATTAGAACCCGTCTGAACAAGAACGATCCGGAGATGAAGAAGGGTGGGCTAACCCCGAACGATCTTATCAAGCAGGCTCGCGACAGGGCGCCGGATGGAAAAATCAAAGGACCTTTCCAAAACCTGGTTCAGGCCAACTCCTATTCCGTGCAGCATGCGAACCGCCCATTGAAACTCCCCCATGATTATCAGTATTCCGATGGCAAACCGAATGATGTCGTTACCCCAAAGGTCCTATGGGAAAAAGTCCCGGACTCCGCAGCGAAGGCCGATCGGCGAGAACAATTCGCAGCATGGTTAACGGATACCAGCAATCGCCAATTTGCAAAAAACATCGCCAATCGTATTTGGAAGAAGATGATGGGACTCGGCGTCGTCGAGCCGATCGATGATTTTCGCGATGACAATAAACCATCCAACCCAGAGCTCTTGGAGCATTTGACGGACGAAATTCTTCGTCTGAAATTTGATACGCGAGAATTGACACGAATCATCGCTTACTCTTCAGCGTTTCAACGCTTGGCGATGGTTCATGATCCATCGTCCGCCGAAACCTATCGCTTTGCGGGTCCTGTCCTGAGACGCATGACTGCGGAGCAGATTTGGGATTCGCTTATAACTTTGGTTGCTTACAACCCGTGGTCTTTCCAAAGACCTACGGCTGAGGACATTGCGCCAGTCGTCGATATTGATTGGTCGTCTGCAAATCTCGCCATGGCGCAAACCGCAGCCGATAAATACGAAGCCACTTATGCTCCAGGTACCTACAGCAAAGAACGCCAAACGTTGAGTGGCTTTGAAGGTCAGTTGCTGGTGCGCGCGAGCGAAATCCCGACTCCTTTGCCACTCGGGCACTTTTTGCGGCAATTCGGTCAGAGCGATCGCGAATCGATCGAGGGTGGACGTACTGTCGCGACAGTCCCACAGATTTTAACAATGTTCAACGGTCCAATCACCCACATCATGCTCAAGAAAGGTTCGGTCATCTACGACAACGTCGTCAGCGCTGGTCCAGCCCAAGCGGTGGATGTGATGTTCATGGCGATCCTCACGCATCGTCCTACACCATTGGACAGAGACTTGGCCGTCAAGGAGATTCGATCGGCCAATTCTGTTGAAGCCGGGTATGGCAATGTGTTGTGGGCGCTACTCAATACGCGCGAATTTCTATTCATTCAGTAATTGCGTTCCAAAATCAAACTCTCTTTTCTCTCGGTTCGTTTTATGCACACTAACAAACACAACGAATTCTTGGATCTTCCCTACGCTCGCCGACAATGGATGGCCCGCGCGGCAGCAGGCTTGCTAGGCGTTCACTGCTTGCCAACCTTCGAGCAAAAAGCATCTGCGGCTTCACCCAACGCGTCAGCAAAACAAGTGATCATGCTAACGATGCGAGGTGCCATGAGTCACATCGACACCTTCGATCCGAAACCTGGCAGAGAATCCCAGGGAGAGACGAAAGCCATTCAAACGAAAACGCCCGGCATTCAATTCGGGGCTCACCTCCCGAAACTGGCTGCCATATCGGAAGATCTGGCAATCATTCGCTCGATGACTACCGAGACGGGGGACCACGAACAAGGAACGTACTTCCTACGTACGGGCTACAAGAAGATCAACAGCATTCAGCATCCAGCGATGGGTTCCTGGTTATTGAACGCCATGGGAAAGATTAGCAAAACATTGCCCGGAAACGTACTGGTGGGCAATGGCAACGACCATCCGAATGCAGGATTCCTGGATCCGAAAATGCTGCCTGTACCGATCGCCGATCCAGCCAAGGGGCTTGAGAATATCAAATCTCCCGCGTACTTATCCGAAGACAATTTCAAACGCAGACTCACACTAGCGGGCAAGATCGATAGCGATTTTCGAAAGAAGTATGGCGGCACGGAAATGGAGGCGTACAACGAACTCTACCGTGAAGCGGTTCGACTTATGGGCAGCACGGAGCTAGCTGCATTTGATATCAACAAAGAAAGTGAGGAGGTCCGAACCGGATATGGGGTGAACAAATTCGGACAGGGGTGCTTGCTCGCACGACGACTGGTTCGAGCGGGGGTTCGATTCGTGGAGGTCGAGTTCGGAGGGTGGGATATGCACAATCAGATCTTTACCGAAATGCCGATAAGAGCTGGTCAGTTGGATCAAGCGTTTAGTTACTTGCTGAGTGATCTAAAGTCCGCAGGATTGCTGAAGTCGACGATCGTTGTGCTTCAGACAGAATTTGGTCGAACACCCAAGATTAATGAAAACACAGGTAGGGATCATCATCCCGGTGTATTCAGTTGCGTACTTGCAGGAGCCGGGATTAAGACGGGGCAAGCGTACGGAGTCTCGGACGAAGATGGTCGATCTGTCGACCAAGATGGTGTTTCCGTAGAAGATTTCAATACGACGATCGCTGCAGCGCTCGGGATTGATATTGCGAAAGAGCACATAGCTCCAAACGGACGTCCCTTCAAAATTGGAGGAGGTGGAAAGCCTCTCACTAGGCTTTTGGCATAACTCCGATACACTGGGACTGTGAGAGTCTACCGCACTTTAGTTGAATTGAAATTGGAATGCTGCTGACCGAAGAGTCAATCAAGAAACATATGGATGGACTGGCCAAGCCGATGGGCTCGCTGGGCCGCTGGGAAGATTTGGCTGCGAGACTTTGCTGGATTCAACAAACAGTTGCACCCGTGACATCACCGGCTGAACTTGTGATTTTCGCGGCTGATCATGGTGTTGTAGCGGAGGGGGTAAGCCTATGGCCGCCGCAAGTCACGACGGTTATGGTCGAACAAATTGCGAGCGGTGGTTCTGTATCCGCAGCGTTATCCGATGCCTATGGAATCAGTAGACGGGTCGTCGACGTAGGAACCAAAATTCCGCCTCGTATGGAGCATTCACGATTGGTATCAAATCGAGTAAGACCAGGCAGCGGTAATCTCGCCATAGAACCTGCGATGACGTTGCAGGAGTACTATCAATTGCTCGAGATTGGTGCAGACGAAGCGAGATTGTCACACCTGCGAGGCGCTCGCGTTGTCATTCTCGGAGAGATGGGAATTGGCAACACAACTTCTGCGAGCTGTCTTGCTCGGCTTCTAGGGGATGTGCCATTAGATCTGGTCGTCGGTTCCGGGGCTGGGGCAACAGATACATCGCTCGCTCAGAAGAAGAGCGTTGTTCAAGATGCAACAGATCGAGTACTTCAGCGATGCGGGAAAAACATAGACGACAGGGCCATCGCGGAGGTTGGCGGACTCGAGATCGTCGCGATGTCTGGTTTTATGGAACAAGCGGCAAAGCAACAGCAGCTCCTGCTTTTGGATGGAATGATTGCAACAGCAGCAGCTCTCATCGCAGAACAGCGATGCCCAGGCACAAAAGATAAGATGATTGCAGCCCATCAATCCGCTGAGCCCTCGCATGCGATGATGCTTCAAAAACTTGGGCTACGACCGATGCTCGAGTGGTCGATGCGATTGGGGGAAGGTACCGGCGGACTGGCGATCTATCCGCTCTTGACCGGAGCTGCCGCATGGTGCAAGAACACAGCAAGGATCGATGAACTGAAGTTGCCTTAGGTTGAAAATACCTACTTTTCAGGATCGAAGATTCAATTTGTTTTACCATTGTGCCCTTCAATAATACACCTGTGGTAATAGCTCACGTGGCAGTTTACGGAGGAACAATCATGTTGATTTTGGTGCATGACCGGAACATAATTCCGGGGCCACTGGGCGGTTCTTTTGGGAGATTCAATTCGTCTCGCATCATTGCGTAACGAATGGACCTAATTCTGACGCGTATTCCGTAGAAATCCGGAAGAAGACTCCACGTCGATTCTGTAAGTCCTTGACCAAAAACTCGATTCCGTCCAGACTCTACCCTTTGCCTGTATCCGACGAAACTAAGGGAAATGTTGTGCCAGCAACTTGCGTGATTGGACTCCAGTGGGGAGATGAAGCGAAAGGGAAATTAGTAGATTTACTGGCCCCTCGAAACGATGTGGTCGTTCGCTATCAGGGAGGCGCAAACGCCGGCCACACCGTTGTTTGCGGCAAGGAAGTTTACAAGCTTCACCATGTTCCCTCCGGCATATTGTCCTCCGGAATTACAAATGTGATTGCGCCGGGCGTAGTCATCGAACCGAACATGCTCATCCGAGAAATCGAGGGCCTCGAAGCACGTGGCGTCAATCCTCGCCGGAACTTGATGATTAGTGAACGTGCTCACGTCGTCATGCCTTGGCACTTCGTCGAAGACAAGGCAACAAACCGAACTGTGGTGGCAGGCGAAAGCATTGGTACGACCAATCGAGGAATCGGACCGTGTTATCGAGATAAAGTAGGGCGGACCCACGCGTTTCGGTTGACCGACCTGCTGAGCGATCAGATGGAATCCAAAGTTCGCGACACGGTCGCGGCAAAACGAAGTATGTTGGCTTCGACTGCCGACCCAGCGGATTTGGAATCGCTCGACGCAGACAAAATCATTGCTCAATGCAAGAGTTGGATTAGCGTAATCGGACCGTTGTCCGCAGACACCACCAACTTCTTGTTAGATGCATTGGATGATGGAAAGAACTTGCTGATGGAGGGAGCTCAAGGGTCGTTGCTCGACATCGATCACGGTACTTATCCATTTGTAACGAGCAGCAATGCATCGGGAGTCGGAGTCTCGTCGGGGTCTGGGGTCCCGGCGAAGTGGATTACCAATGTGATCGGTGTTGCGAAAGCGTATTCGACTCGAGTTGGCGGCGGACCGTTCCCTACAGAACTTATCAATGACGTGGGGCAAAAGATTCGTGACATCGGACGCGAATACGGCACCACGACGGGACGGCCTCGCCGATGTGGTTGGTTCGATGCAGTGGCGGTCCGTTACACGGCTCGATTGAGTGGCATTCATTATCTATCACTCATGATGATGGATGTGCTGAGTCATTTCGATTCGATTCAAGTGTGTGTGGCCTACGATGTGGAAGGCGAACGTGTTACTAAGTTTCCGTGTTCTGCTGAATACTTGCGCAAGTGTAAACCGATTTACGAGACGCTCCCTGGATGGAATGTGGATGTGTCGGGCGTTCGAAGACTTGAAGATTTTCCCGTCAACGCACGACGCTACATCGATCGGATTTCTGAGTTGATATCTGTACCGATCGGAGTTTTGTCGGTCGGTCCGGATCGAGAGCAAACGATCTTTTTGATTTAACGACTGATTATCGACAGAAACGTCGCGTCATCCTATGTCCACTATCGTCAACATCGCTGCTTACAAATACGTGGCCCTCGACGCTTTGGAGGAAAGAAGAGTAGCGTTGAAGCAGCTCACGAGTGAGCTGCAACTCAAGGGTACGATACTCTTGAGCAGCGAAGGAATCAATCTCTTCCTAGCTGGGGAACGGCAATCGATCGATGCCTTTCTGGTTTCTTTGCGAGCATCTTCATTAGCCTTAGAAGATTTGAAGGTCAAAGAGAGCATTACCGATTATCAGCCATTTCGCAGATTGCTCGTCAAGCTCAAGCGAGAGATCGTGCCGGTCGGTAAGGAAGGGCGGCTTGAGATCGAAACCGAACAGGGGAAGAAGCAAGTCGAGCCTATCGTGAATGCTTCGCCGAAGCTACCACCGATCGAGTTAAAGCGTTGGCTGGACGAAGGGCGCGAGATTGCGTTGTTGGACACTCGCAACGACTATGAGACCGACTTGGGCACGTTCGAGGGTGCAATCGATCTTCGATTGAAGAACTTTCGTCAATTTCCTGAGGCGGCAGCCGCTTTGCCGGACGAAGTGAAAAAGAACCCGGTTGTTATGTTTTGCACCGGTGGAATCCGTTGCGAGAAGATTGGCCCTTACATGAAAGGGTTGGGCTTCGAAAACATCTATCAACTCGAAGGTGGAATTCTGAAGTATTTCGAAGAGTGTCAGCAGTCGCATTATCAAGGCGACTGTTTTGTGTTTGATCAACGTGTTGCGGTCAATCCAACCTTGGCCCCGTCGGAGACGTATGAGTGCTTTGCATGCCGACATGCGCTGACAATACAAGACATCGAGTCTCCGTTCTACGTGGTCAATGAGAGCTGCCCCTATTGTTTTCAAGAATCAGCGACGAAGCGACAATCGCGGCAAAAGCGAGTGAGTGAAATTGCCAAAGAGCAGCGTGGCTGTTGTGCTTACGAGAATCGACGTTGGGTGTCTATCCCGCAACAACAAGCAGGTCGTTCAATCCTCGACGCTCTGTGTGAAGCGTTTCCCGGCTATGGTGTAGAGACGTGGAGTCGCGATATCGCGCGCGGGATGGTCCAATCTCCTAAGCATGGTTTTGCGCCGGTGGACGTGAATTGGATTGCGGGCGAGGGGGAGCGATTCCTCCATATCATGACCGACTATGTAGAGCGGCCCGTATCGGATCACATCGAGATCATCCATGAAGACCGTGCTTTGGTCGTTGTCAACAAAGGGGCTCCATTGCCGGTTCATCCATCGGGACGCTTCAACAAGAACACGCTGTTGTCGATATTGCTAGAAGCATATGCGCCTGAGAAACTACGACCTTGCCATCGGTTGGACATGAACACAACAGGTCTTGTCGTATTTGCAAGACAGCAGAAGTATGCGATTCAACTACAGAAGCAGTTTACATCGGGGGCGGTTTCCAAAAAATACATCGTGGAAGTCGAAGGGATTCCAAGCTGGACCGAGTATGTCTGCGAATTACCGATTGAGAATGAAACACTCGCCAATGGCGGGCGACGTATAGGGGCGAAAGGCCAACCGACCAAGACGATTTTTCAATTGGTCGGAGTGCAACATGGTAATGCAGTATTGGAAGCAACACTTGTGACCGGGCGTACGCATCAGATCCGGTTGCACTGTGCCGCTTTGGGGTATCCAGTTGTCAATGATCCCCTTTACATAACAGGAGGTAGCAGCCGTGAACTTCCCGATAATGACAGGGCTTCGCAATCGATGGGACTACATGCCTGGAAGATCGCTTTGCAGCATCCCCTAACCAATCAATACATCGAGTGGACTGCCCCAAAGGTGGGATAGGCTTCCAGCCTGTCAAAGAATCATCGAAAGAAGTAGCCAGTAAGTCAGTAGTCAGTTCTAGCCCAACCCGAAGCGTTAGCGAGGGATTTCTTCCCACCAAGCACCAATCTCAATAAAGATCGTTACGGCCAGTGACGATTGGAACTGCCTCAAAGGGATGAAAATGGTTTGACCACGAATAACACGAAAGAAACGAATGAAAATACCGAAGACACTAGCCACGAAAAAACACAAGTAACACAAAAACGATCCCCTCACCAAGCACCAGCACCAAGCACAAAGCACCAAGCACCAAGCACCAAGCACCAAGCACCAAGCACCAAGCACCAAGCACCAAGCACCAAGCACCAAGCACCAAGCACCAAGCACCAAGCACCCCCGCCTGTCAGGCGCCACTGGCCACGGAAGTCGATGTCAGTCTATAATACTTGCTGCGGATCGTTTCGAACCCATTTCCAACACGGTGAATCAGCAATGCCAGTCCTAGTTTGTGACGAACAGATCGCGGATGAGCTTATTGCCAAGCGGCAAGCATCGGGTGGTGATCGATATGACGAGGTTTGGAACGGAGTTTACGTGGTGTCGCCCATTGCCAACAACGAACATCAATCGCTAGCAACGGAGATTGGTGCAATCCTCCGATCGCATTTAGATTGGCGAGGCCTAGGTTTTACTTTGGTGGGAGCCAACGTCAGTGATCGGGAGGATGATTGGACAAAGAATTATCGCGTTCCAGATGTGCTCGTGTTTTCCAACGACACGAAAGCGATAGATCTAGATACTCATTGGCTTGGTGGGCCGGAGTTTGCGATAGAGATCGTTAGTCGAGGGGACAAGACGCTCGACAAGTTAGATTTTTATGCAGCGGTGGGTACGCAAGAGTTGTTAGTCATCGACCGTCATCCTTGGAAGCTAACGATGTATCGCTACAATTCCGAGAGCAAATCGCTGGAGATCAGTGATGGTAGTGAGCTGTCTGCGGAATCGATAGCATCACGCATCTTCCCAGTTCAGTTTCGATTGAACACGGAGGAATCCTGCATTCAAATCCTGGACTCGAGTGGTACCCTCATTCGAGCAATCCCAATACAGGTGTAGTGGTCAGTTCTCCCCATGAGCCGATGGGCACTAGCCCCGGTTTTCCGCAGAACATCTAATCGCCGCTAAGTCGTTGACCGCTCCGCCGGTCATTCTTAGTAGTTAGTCACTAGTAACTGGTCGTTTGACGCAACGACTTCGACTCCGGCTTGAAAGTACTCTCGTCGTTTTCTCGACATTTCGCCGTAAGTGTTAGACTCACTCAGTATTGATACCAAAGTCAGTTGTCAGCAGTCAGTAGTCTGAGACCATTGTCGACCATCCTCTGCCGCTACTGCCGCCACCGCATATTAGCATTTTCCACAGCACAGCCCTTTACGGCATTTTCCCAAATATCTTGGTGGTGTCCAAATGAGCGATGCAACCCGGATGCAGGTTGAATTCCAGAGGGGCGATATCCGCTCTGGGGTGATAGGATCCGCTGGTTGAATCACGTACCAGTGCATCGATTCTGTTCTCGATGGGATCTACGATCAAGTAGAATTCGACACCTTGAGACGCATACAAGTTAACTTTCGCGGTGCGATCTTTAACCTCAGTGGATGACGAGAGGACTTCAACGACTAAACGAGGTGTTTCCACGATATGTCGTTCCGGAAAAGAGCCACATACGACCGCGACATCTGGACGAACCACGGTGTCATCCGAAATGATCCAGTCCGTTTCCATGAGAACGAAGCAGTCATAGCAGTGAGAGCGAAGAGAGGATTTCAGCTGGTATGTAATTTCTCCGGCGATCCATTGATGCCGGCCGAATGGCGACGGAGTCATGGCGACTGCTACTCCATGCCAAAGTTCCCAATCCCCTTGCCATTTTTCGTAGTCCGCCAGCGTGTAATGCGGAAGGTACTTAGGAATAGCCGACATGCAGGCTTAGCCCCGACAAAAGGATAGGAACAGTAGTAATCACTACAACAAATTTCACTATTGTATCGCAGATCCGATGAACGTCAGTAGTCAAGGACAATTGTCCCGAAACAAACCCGCATATCCCTAGCCCCGGTTATCTTCTTTGAGCCGATGGGCCCTAGCCCCGGTTTTCTCCATTCTTCCATTTTTCAGTCTCCATTCTCCATTCCGTTCCATCCCAAACCGAAGCGTGAGCGAGGGATTTCAGTAAGAATTTGACCACGAATAACACCAAAGCACGAATGAAAAAATAGTCTGTAGGGTGAATCGTCCAATTCGTGGTCCGAAAATGGAGAAAGGCCTGTGTTACGCCGCGACAGTGGTAATCCTCTCGACCTTGACCATACGAACCAAAGAAAGCCAAACCGCTTGCAATTTTCCGTTCTCGCTGCGGGTCAGAACGTAGCAGATAGCACTATCGACCATCGCCGATTTATGGTCAGGAATATCGTAGAAGGAGCCATCGTTCATCGTAACAAGTGTCTCACGATCCAAGGCAGACAATTCCCAAAAGGTCAAGTAACAAGCACCATAGCAGATGATGCAGTAGATTATATCGTCACGGCACCATTCACTTCAAGAAGATCCCTCTCTAGGCAGTTGGTTGTTGGCTGTTAACCGAAAACCGCCAACTTTTCTTCCAACAAAGCACAATGCACGAACCACTAAGCACCAAGCACCAAGCACCAAGCACCAAGCACAATGCACGAACCACCAAGCACGAAGAACCAAGCACGAAGAACAAGAACACTTAATTCTTCCCTTCCTTTGCGTCTTAGCGCCTTCGCGTGAGGTCGAAGCCATTTGACCACGAATAACACCAATGTCACCAATAAGAAAGCCCAAGGCACCCCATTCGTGATACTCTCTTGAATCGCCTTTTGGCAATTTTTGCGCAGGCCTTCGGCTCAGAAAGGAATCGTGCATCAGCCGTCAAGAAGATCGGCCGATAAAGAATCACCCGTAAAGCGGGGCACCAAGCCATTCAACTAGGCACGGTAAGACAGTAAAGAGTCTGGACGAAAGTCCTGACCTAGAAGAACGCGAAACTAGATGTTTCGTGCGTTACTGACCTCAAGAAGCAAGAAGGACCGTCGGAGCGTTCCGTAACGATCTTTTGTAAAGAATCGTCGTTAGACAAAGTTCCAAGTAGAGTCGGAATGATCCGTTACTGGAACCACGCTGGTAACCGTGACCTTCGTCTTTTTCAGTTCGTCGATTTGCGCGGCCATCCTACGCAAAAGCATCGCGATTTCCGTTCCCGCGTCCTTGCCCAACTGAACGGCCAGTGCCTTCTGAGTATTTGACGACAAGTCGAGGTCTAGCGGTTCCATAATGCACCAAATCAGAGAAGAGAAGAGATTGATCCTCTCTTATCGTAATTCCAAATGATAGAGAGTCGAGCGGCTTTTGAACGCAATTCATTCCGTCTCGCGGTTCAAGGAGCGAGTTCTCTTCGCTGCTCGCCACTTCTCGCGGCCACCCTTACTTCCGTTCTTCCAACGCCACGAAAGCGGGCCGAGCGACCTCCACTGCGGCCAAGAGATTCTTTAAGATGGCTTCCCTCGCTTCAGGGGAAATCCTTTGCGTGGAAGTTACCATGCTTTGAATCTGGTAAGTGATGGGTTCGGAAATTGTCTGCTCAAACCGTTCAAACCCACGTATACCTGCACCCGAAAAGACGGGTGTACCGTCGAGTCGAAATTGAGCAAATGCGACGAAATTGTATTCGCCAGTGTCTTTTTCAAGATCCAAAAAGTGAACTTGCAGCGGCCCTAACTTCTTGAATGCTTCATTGGCAGTACTCGAATCCATCTCTTGGACTTGATGCGACTCCGCAGCGTTCCACCCAGCATTTTCGTAACAGATGTCTAGCAAATGGAATCCACGAAACGGAAAATCGACCGAAATCGTTCCAGCACCGGTTGGTGATTGATAGAGCCAGACGTGCGAAAACTGCCCCATCGAACTGTCCATTTCTCGCTCAAGCAATTGCTTATCCTGAAACTTCCAATTTCCGAGCTCCGGAGGTAATTCCAGATCGTTCCTCAATGTAACAAGCGATTCTTGCGTAAACTCTGGAAATCGGAAAATCGTGCCTCGCGAAAGTGCTTTCGTCGAATACGCACCTACTCCAGAGAAACAAATACAAAAGAAAATAGACATAGCCAGCCCCACCTTCTTTGGAACTCCCCATAGCAATCCAGTTGCTGATGGCGCCGATGGTGTCGTTGCCGAAACACGTTGCCTCGAAGAGGCGTTCTTAGGAGTTGGCTCAAATGTAGCGCTCAGGAATCGAATAAACGCATAGTCACAGCCAAACGCGACAGCGAAGACGATGAGCCCCAGGATCGTGTGGGGGGGGCCGGAAGCCAAATCAACCCCCAACCATTCAAACGACAACACGATGGTAATGAGTCGAGCAATATTGCTGCACGATGCCCAAACCGGCACCATCAACAATGCACTCGCGGCGACGACCACTGGTTGCCGAAGCCAAAGAACGATGGTGAGCGAGATCGCCATAAGCGCATACAAACTATCCACTCCGCTGCACGCTTCGTCCACAAATAGCCGCTTGCTAGCCAGCTGCAAAATGTTGCCCTCGCGCAAGTGTAAGATCCCCAGCGAGTCGAGCACGGAGCTGGCTGCAAAACTAGATTGAGATTGCAAGTATTGGATCAGTTTATTGTCATACCCAGCAGGGAGCGGCAAAGTAATCCAAAGCAAACTTGTGAGGCCAATCGCACTGGTCCATTTCAACCCTCCACCGCGACAGAGGAGCCAAGAAGTCACGACACCAATTCCGGCGAAGTAAGTTAACCAGGGAGAGGAAATCAAGACGGCCTCGACTGCCGCAACCAGACTGAGGGCGAATATCCCCAAAGCCGCGAACTGCCTCAGCGTGGATCCTGCCGTCTCCGGCACGCCCATCCGTTGATACAGAAAATAGACGAACGCAACCCAGGCCATGGGAAAGAACTGCAAATGGGGCCGTTCCCAAAGGCTGTTGCATTGGATGTAGAGCATCGGTGCCATGCTCAGCAGGGCAATCGCAAACACGATGTCTATTGGAGACAGCCAACCCAGGTTTAGTTTCGCCTCCGCTTTTCTGACAATAGATTCAATCATGATCGTGTTTCAAGGAAAAAGGCAGAAGGTTTCGGACCAAAACGTTCTAAGATATGCGAAAGTGGGATAGGCTTCCAGCCTGTCAAAACAAGAAGTAGTCAGTAGTCAGCCATGTGATCACCCATCACCCATCACCCATCACCAAGCACTACGCACCAAGCACTACGCACCAAGCACTAAGCACCAAGCACTACGCACCAAGCACTACGCACCAAGCACTAAGCACTAAGCACTAAGCACCAAGC
>CAIOHR010000356.1 GCA_903858115.1 uncultured Pirellula sp.
GAATCCACGCCACTGAGGTAAGCACGGCGAACACATCTCTGGACACAATGCAAAATGGCGATTTCCTGGGGTCTAAAGACCTCCGAACGTAATGGTCTAGGCATGTCAAATTTCTCCTTTTCTCTAAATCCTACCATACCCTCCCAGAAATGCAAGTGCCTGGCACATTAAGTACCCTGGCACATAAAGTACAAAGCAAGCGATTGAGGTTCGGGGTATATTGATAGATTACCCAAAAAGACGGCAAGCACTACCGGGGACTGTTTGTGACCTCTCCAATAGGTGCTCTCTGTCCGCACATAACTTTTGAGAATGCAAAATGCCTATTTCATCCATCAAATACGCTCTGTGTATCGCTCTATCGCTGGTTCTAGCGATGACGAGTGCGCCTTTGACGGCGTCGGCCAAGACTCCGAACGTGGTCATCATCTTTATCGATGACATGGGGTATGCGGACATCGGCCCGTTTGGTGCAACCAGCGTTCGAACTCCCAATCTAGATCGAATGGCGAAACAGGGACGCAAGTTTACGGACTTTATCGTATCGTCTGCGGTCTGTTCTGCATCGAGGTCCGCGTTGCTCACAGGTTGCGTCCATGAACGAATCGGTTTTCGCGGTGCGCTAGGTCCTCAGGCGAAAATGGGTATTGCTGCGAGTGAAGTAACTCTTGGCGAGATCTGCAAACAAAAGGAATATGCCACGGCGTGTTTTGGCAAGTGGCATTTGGGGCATCACCCGAAGTTCCTCCCGACTCGTCACGGTTTCGATGTTTACTATGGACTGCCTTATTCGAACGACATGTGGCCCTTCCATCCTGAGGACATTGCAGCGCGTGCCAAGAATCCGAAGAAGAAGCCTAACTACCCACCGTTACCCATGATCGAAGGGACACGAATCGTCGACGAAGAAGTTACAGGTGAAGATCAAACCTTGATGACAGTGGAATACACCCAGCGGGCAGTGAAGTTCATCAAGGAACATGCGGCTGACCCTTTCTTCGTTTACATGCCTCACTCCATGGTTCACGTTCCTCTCTATAGCTCGCCGATGACCGCTGGCAAAAGCGGTGCGGGACCATACGGAGATGCGGTCTCAGAAATCGACTGGTCTGTCGGGCAAGTTTTAGATACTCTCGCGGAGTTGAAACTCGAAGAGCAAACGTTGGTTGTCTTCACCACAGACAATGGACCTTGGTTAAGTTACGGTTCCCACGGAGGATCCGCCGGTCCGCTTCGTGAAGGAAAGGGAACATCTTGGGAAGGTGGGATTCGTGTACCAACACTGATGCAGTGGAAGGGAACGATCCCTGCAGACAGTCGATGTGATCAATTGGCATCGACGATCGATCTGTTGCCAACCGTCGCAGCAGCCATCGATGCGCAACTCCCTTCGCATATGATCGATGGAAAGAATATTCGCTCGCTGATGGTGACTGATGATGCGAAGTCGCCACATTCCAGCATTCCTTGCTACTACGCCGACGGTCAATTGCAAGCGATTCGCAATGATCGCTGGAAGCTTGTCTTTCCTCACACTTACCGTAGCATTGACAATCAGAAGGGGAAATCGGACGGAACCCCGATCGCTTATGTCAACAAGAAAGTCGAGTCTATCGAACTCTACGATCTAGATGCCGACGTAGGGGAAACGAAAAACGTGGCGGAAGCGAATCCCTCGGTCATTCAGCAATTAAAGTCGGAAGCAGATCGATGGCGAGCCGAGCTCGGTGATTCCTTGACCGGAGTCAAAGGCAATAGTGTTCGCCCCGCAGACAAATTACTCGACGGCGAGCCAACGCTGACTGGTGAATAAACCTTAACCCAAGGTCGTAGCATGATGAAGCAAACGAATGTTGTGTGGGGCAGATATCTGCCCTATTTCGCTTCGTTGCTGGTAATCCCGATCAGCTATTTGAGCATACTTCTACTTATCGGTCAGCAATCGCTTGCCGTATTCGGAGCGGCCTTGGGCGCGGTGGTTGTTTACATTATTTGCAAGACCATTCAACGTCGTGGGAAGATTTCACTTGCCTTGATGATTTTCGTTTTACCATTGCTGATGGCAAGCGGATGTATTCTGTTTTTGCCTTTCAGAAATAGGCAGTATTCAAGGTGAACTCGGAGCCTTTCAATCGATCGCGTACGCACAGCTTGACATGTCGCGAGCCCATACAGTCACGTTCATTCTAGAATCGAAAAATAGTCACGTTACCATCGAACTTGTTGACTGGCTGAATAAGAATTCGAATATCGACAGTTTGAACTTCGACTTTCGCTATTTCTCAGAAGAAGATGGCGTGGCTTTAAGCCACCTAGCGGATGGGTCGAAAGTGCATGTAACGATTCGTAATTGTGAATCGGTTGCAGGACTTGGCTCTCTTGGCAAACTGCAATGGCTTTATCTTGTTGGAGGATCGCTTCCAGAGAAACTTGCACGAAATGTTTCGAAACGGGCTGTGCACAGGGCATTGAGGTTGGAGGTACGTCAATTGCCGAAGGATTCCATAGCTGAGCTGAAGGGATATAGCGGCTACATGCAAATAGTTGGTGGGTTAGATCCTGATGACATTAAAGCCTTCGCGAGACTCGGACTTGAGTCACTCGAACTAAGCGGTTTAACATCAGTGCCCACAGTTACCGTCGACGAGTTCAAGAACATGGCAAAAACAAAACATCTGCGAATCGTCAATTCTCATTTAGACGCGTCCGAATGCAAAGAAATCGCCGCTCTATTCCAATGTGAATCGTTGAATTTGTACAAGATATACACGAAGGATTTGAGGAGACAATCATCTCCAGTGACGCTAATCAATCCGGCTCCAGAGCTTCTAAATTTTTCCCCGGACCTGCGTGAGTCATTTCGAGAGTTGCCTGATCTAACCTCCGCACGATTCAACGGCGGCGCTTGGGAAACGTTTTAACACAGAATGATTATCGCTGCCTATGTTCCCTCGGTGGTGTCTTTGATCTTCGCCAATGCTCGACGTTTGGCGGCATAACGCCTCACGAGCTCATCGGCGATAACTCCCATCAAGATTACCATGCCGATGATGGCGAACTCCATTGTGGTATCGATTCCCTCGACCAGATTGATCGCGTTGTTCAAAACTCGCATGACCGCGGCTGCGATGATGACACCGAGAATGGAACCTTCGCCACCACGAAGTGAGCAACCGCCGAGAACTGCGGCTGCAATGGCGTACAACTCGTAGAACTCTCCATGGCCCGACGGCTGGATCGAGTTCAAGTCGAAGGAAAAGAGGATTCCAGCTACACCACCACAAAAGGAACAGATCATGTAAGCCACGATCTTCATTTTGTCAGTGCTGATCCCGCTAAATCGTGCCGCTTGTTCATTTCGACCTAGGGCGAGAATATAACGTCCGTAAATCGTTTTGTTGAGAAAGACTGCCGCAACCACACCGATCAATGTCATGTAGATGAAGGGCATCGGAATATCAAAGCTATAGGTGTCGCCAGTCAAGATTCGAAAAAAGCCACCCTTGGCCAACTCTTTGACTTCCGGTAGTTCGCTTCCGAAGCCTTGTTCTTGATCGCCTGTAATGTAGCGAGCCAAGCCGCGATAAAATAATAGCCCACACAAAGTCACCACAAACGGCTGCAGTGGAATCTTGGTGATAAGCATCCCGTGGACCCATCCCAAGAACGTCGCGATGCTCAGGATCAACAATATCGCAACAATCGTCGGCATTCTTTGGCTACGCGATTGAAATGCGACGAACTGAGGCGCATTGACTCGCTGGTTGTTTCGGACAAGGAACTGCACCTCTGTGCTTTCGTTCTTTACTTCAATGCGATGAACGGGCATCTTTTGATCGAGCCCGACGTCGTACAGTAACTCGATGCTGTCGCCAGCATTCACATTGTTCACGGGAGAAGCAACGGCAATCGTTCGAATGTGCATTCGATAGCTACCGACACCGATCGAGTCTGCACTTTCTTCACCGAGTGTGCCCGCTGGATAGACTCGCCGCAAGCTACCTTTGGCTTCGCCTGTCTTGATCGCTTGCTCCGTTACGATCTGGTTGTCGTTGACCGATTTCACTTGGTACTCGCGATCCAAGTATGAGATCCACTCACCAGGTTTATAGAGTTGACCTGGCGAGGTCACGCTTAATTCACCTCGATCGGCTGCCACAGCTTCCACGGGTAGGAGATCTTGCGGCAGGTAGGTCGTCTTGAGACTCATGGCCAAAAGACAACCGATCAGCCCTACCACAGAGCCGATCGAAAGGTCGATACCGCCAGTCATGATAACAAACGACACGCCAATGCTGATGATTCCGAACAAGGCTGTCCAGCGAATCGTATTCTCGATGTTGGCCGCTTTGAGGAATGAGTCTGGCGCTTGCCAAGCGGTAAACATACAAATGACAACGAGCAATCCGAAGATGCCGATCAGCTTCTTGTAAGCGGCAGGGATTTGCATTTTCGAATTAGCCACCGAATCACCTAATTGATTTTCGAACGAATTGACTTTAGAAAAGAAACCAACTCTGAAAAATGTACACTTTGCTTATGCTGACGATTGAGAAAGCTCTTTTCCAGTCGCCAAGTACATCACCGCTTCTTCCGATAGATCTTTGCGAGCAAGTTCGC
Source organism: uncultured Pirellula sp. (assembly GCA_903858115.1). Taxonomy (GTDB): domain Bacteria; phylum Planctomycetota; class Planctomycetia; order Pirellulales; family Pirellulaceae; genus JBKCUI01. Next base: position 4,621 of record CAIOHR010000356.1, read on the forward strand.
CGGAGATTCGGCCTTCATGCATGACCAGCACTCGATCGCTCATGCCGAGGATTTCTTCCATTTCACTCGACACAAACAAAATGGCGAGTCCTTGTTCTGCAAGATCTTCCATCAATCGGTAGATCTCTTGCTTTGCACCAACGTCGATGCCACGCGTCGGTTCATCGAGCAGAAGTAGACGAGGGCCTAATGCGAGCCATTTGCCAATCACCACTTTTTGCTGATTACCACCTGACAAGAATTGCACGATTTGCGCAGCATTGGGGGTGCGAATGCGCATTTGCTCGATCATTTTGGTGGCATCATCGCTTTCTTGTCTTTGGTTCAAGAACCCGAATGCAAACTGATTTTTTCGCAGCCCAGCTAATCCAATGTTTGAGCTGATCGGCATCTCGAGTACCAATCCTTCTTTTTTCCGATCTTCGGGAATCAATCCGATTCCGTGTCGAATGGCGTCGTAGGGTTTGTCCAGCTGCAGTGTAACGCCATCCATCTCGACGGTGCCAGACACGGCGCGATCGATCCCGAACAAACAACGAAGCAATTCGGTTCTACCGGCACCGACTAGCCCAGATATTCCAACAATTTCACCTGCTCGAACTTCGAAGGAAATGCGGTGCTGCGGCCAAGTTGGAGTTACGAGATCTGTAACTTTGAACAAAACCTCGTGTGCGGTCGTCGGTTTGCGATTGAAGATCTTGGAGACATCTCGACCGACCATGAGACGGACCATGTTGTCGTGGGTGATTTCCACCTTGGCCAAATCACCTGCATTTTTCCCATCTCGCAAAACGGTGACGCGATCTGCAAGCTCGATCACTTCGCCGAGTCGATGGGAAATGTAAATAATGCTCACACCTCTTTTGCGCAGGTCCTTGACGACTTCGAAAAGTCTTTCGGTCTCGCGACCGGAAAGGCTACTCGTCGGCTCATCCATGATGAGGACTTTTGCTTCGGTTGAAAGAGCTTTGGCAATCTCCACCATTTGTTGGCGACCGATCGTCAATTCGCCCACGAGTTTGTTGGGAGATTCATCGAGTCCGACCATATCCAGAAACCGGCGTGATTCCCGTTCGATGGTACGACGATCGATCAACCCAAATCGCCGAGGTTCACGACCGAGAAAGATGTTAGCGCCGATATCGAGGTTTTCGGCTAGGTTCAATTCCTGATGAATCAATACGACACCGTGACTCATCGCCGTTCGACAGGAATCCAGTTGTAAGGGTTCACCGTGGATATTGATCGATCCGGTGTCCGACTGTTGGACACCGGCGAGAATCTTCATCAGTGTCGATTTGCCGGCACCATTCTCGCCGAGAACAGCCAGCACTTCGCCTTCGCCCAAAGAGAGCGAGACATCCTGTAACGCTTGTACCCCAGCAAACCGTTTGGAAACTCGATCGACAGTTAACAAGGGTGGTTTGCTGTGACTGGACAAGATAACGGCTTACTTCCCTGTAGGTTTGACAACGCGTCCTGCTTCACGGATCGCTTGCAAGCAGAGAGGAGGATTGTAAGCGAACAAGCCGACCATGCAGCCCAGATCGGGATATCGCGATATCGCATCTTGAGCATTCTGTTTCGCTTTGGCTTTATCGAAGCCATCGGTTTGAGTACCAACGATCGTGTATTTCTCCCCTTTGATTACATCGCCAGGAGGATCGCGTCGTGTCGGATCTTTCGTACGATCGAGCAATTCATCGATTACACCTTGGCGACGTTGTTCCGCATTCAATTGACCGAGTCGACCGACGAAGATCATCACGGAACCACCGTTGGGAAGAGCTTCCTTCACAAGCTGGCCGGCCATTCGTCCTGCATCGTAGTTGTCCATCCCGATATACGCGAGGCGGTTTGTGTTCGGGGCATCGGAATCATGTGTAACGTAGTGCTTCTTCTCACCGACTTGGTTGAGGATGTCCACTTGGTTCGATGGGTCGATAGGACTCACGGCAACACCCGTCACATCATCTTGTACGAGTAAAGCTTCGAGCATCGACTTTTGGTCCCCCACACCCTTGGGTGGAAATCGAAGCAATACGTTGACATCGAACTCGCGGCCGGCAGCTTTGGCCCCTGCGGCAGCGATGGTCCAGAATGGATCGATCCCGTTGGTGACATAGGCTACAGATTTACGTCCTTCTTTGAACTCAGGCTCCCCTTCGCCAGTAGCGAGGTTCGAATTCTTTTCCTTCCAGAAATCCGCTGCGTTGTCGCGGCGAATTTGACGGGCGGGGTTGTCGACAAAGGCATTGTTGGGGTCGATCTTAGCGCCGCCCGTTTGGAGTTCTTTGAGTAGCTTGATCGAACTAAAGCCGTACATGTATGGGTTCTGGACCACGGTTCCATGCACTTCGCCGTCGATGATGGCTTGAAGGGTTTCGTCGTGTTCATCAAACCCGACCACTTGGATCGGCTTGGCGGAATCGCCCGACGGACCGGGGGCAACCTTTCCTGTTTCGGCAGGACGCTGCGATTTGTCAGCCTCCCCTTTGCATCCGATCAAGATTGGCGACAAAACCAATCCGAGCAATAGAAACAACTTTTCTTTCATGGGAGGAACTAGGTAAAGAGGGAGGATACGAAACTTTGGAGAGATGAGGTTAATACTAGCCTGCAGCCTAGTCAACACTTTATCCACGCTACCCCGTTAATTGCGTGGAATGTGCACCATTATGATCGCCAAAGCCGGCATCGGGACACACGAGAATCGTGTCGTCATGGTTCTGCCCTAAAAAATTTCTCCATGCCGAGCAATGGTCTCGTTCATTCGAATTGTTTGTACTAAAAGAATGATGCAAATTGGGTTACCATGGGGTTGCGGTACAGTCTTGCTATCTTCTCTACGTTGGTGAAGTATAGCGAAGGCAAAGAAACGGCCGCCGCCGCGATGTTACAGCCATTTGCCCAATTGCAGCCAACCGCCCAATTGCAGCCAATGGGGTGAGAGACTTCCTCGATTATCCACAGATCCTTCCGCATTATGAGTTCTGGTTCCAGATTCCAATTGATTCACCTCGTCGAAGAGGATGCAGGATCGACCTTATCGAATGTGCTGAAACGCCGGCTGGAGAATTGCAGTTGGGGTGACGTGCGCGAAATGATTCTGAAACGTCGAGTACAGGTAAATGGGAACTTGTGCCTCGACGCTGCCCGCAAAGTAACCGGCAAGGATGTAATCAAGGTTTGGCAAGAATCGCTACCGAAGCCGGTTGAACCGACGGCTATCAAGCTAGTGTATGTCGATGATTATCTTGTCGTGGTCGAGAAGCCACCGGCGGTAACTTCGACACGTCACATCGAAGAGCGCGACCTACCGAAGAAGAGACGACAACTGCAGCCAACGTTGGAGGAGCTGATCCCTGACGCGTTGATGCATCACTTTCAGTCATTTCGCAAAGCTCAGCCGCCGACGCCGACGCGAAAAATGAGAATCCAAGAAACGGCGAGACAAAAAGAACATCGCATGAAGCGGTACTCTGTTATTGCAGTGCATCGATTGGATCGCGACACCAGTGGGTTGATGATCTTTGCAAGGACGCCGTCTATCGCCCAAGCGTTAGGCATTATGTTTCGCAAGCATGAAGTGGTACGCAAATACCATGCTGTCGTGCATGGGCACCCAAAGGCTCAAACGTTTGACAACATCCTCGTGCGGGATCGTGGGGACGGAGTGCGTGGGAGTAAGTCGGCCGATATCGATGACCCATCATCGCAGCGAGCTGTAACTCATATTCGACCCATCGAGAAGATCGGTGATTACTCCATGATCGAATGTCAATTGGAGACTGGCAGAACTCATCAAATCCGAATCCATCTTTCCGAAGCGGGCCATTTGCTTTGTGGAGATCTGATCTATGGTCGCAATCGCGATGGTACGCGAACCGAAGATCCCAGCAATGCGCCTCGGCAAGCGTTGCATTCGGCGACGCTAGAATTCAAACATCCCATATCGGGCGAAGACCTTAAGTTCAAGATGCCATGGCCAGCCGATCTCTACCAATGGCTTCAGCAACTGCGCAAAAACGTGAAGTGAAGCGTAATCTGGTTATGACAAGCCCTCACGCTTCGTATTTTGATGAAAAGGACATGTTTATGAAACGCGGCCATGTTGAGTCTCTGCCTGAATGAATAAATGAACGGCCTCTCGACGAGATGTGCTTGTTTTTTATTACTACAAAGTGGAATGTCCCCAAGACGCGCCAAGACGCGTCCCCATAAGGGTTCGAATCTACTCAATGGCACTTGGCATGTTTCAAGGTCGGTTATACGCTTTAACCCTCCATGGCAAAGAAAAAAGGGACTTCCTCGGCCGAAATAGCGGCCCCAAAACGGTCGATCGAACTCAGAGGTGCGACACAGCACAATTTGAAGGGACTGGATATCGATTTTCCGATAGGTCAATTGACCGTCATCTGCGGGGTCAGCGGCAGCGGAAAGTCTTCGCTCGCTTTCGATACCCTCTACGCCGAAGGACAACGTAGATACATCGAGAGTTTCTCGGCCTATACCCGTCAATTTCTTCAACGGCTCGATAAACCAAAATTCGAACGACTGGATCCACTCCCACCCTCTATTGCAGTCACACGTGACGCAAGGTCCAGAAACAACCGCAGCACCGTCGGGACAGCTAGCGAGATCCTCGAATACTTGAGGCTCGCATTTGCAAATCGAGCTGAACTCTTCTGTTACCAGTGTGGCGTGTCAGTCATCGCGCACACCGCTAGCTCTATTCTTGAATCCTTGAAAGAAGCCCCCAACGCTCGTTGCTTAGTCGGCTTCGAGATCCAATGGCAGACGCAAAACGATCTGGCAATGTTGCTCGCCGATTTGCAATCAACTGGTTTTGTTCGACTAGTCGTGAATGGGAAATCGGTTCACTTGGCAGAGACAGAAAGATCTCAACTGGCAGAGGTATTGAACGACCAGAACAAGGCGTTGGTTGTTGTTGATCGATTGAGTTGGCAAGGGACTATCGATGAACGATGGACCCAGTCTGTACAGACTTCGCTAGATCAAGCGCTGCTGCATGAGACGGCCAAGGTCGTCGTGCTGTGTGAAAGCAGTACAGGGAATGTCATGGTTGACGGCAAGATATTTCAAGAAAGTATTTACTCGCCGTTTCTCCGCTGTGAGACATGCGCCATTGACTTTCCCGATGCAAATACCGGCCTTTTCAATTTCAATCATCCCATTGGGGCTTGTCCCTCCTGTGAAGGGTTCGGAGAAACGGTCGCGATCGATCAGGATAAAGTGATTCCGGATCGATCGCTGTCGCTTTTAGAGGGCGCGATCGCCCCATGGCGAACGCCAAGCTACTCGCATGAACTTGAAGAGTTGCTGGCGCTGGCGAAGGATTTCGGTATTCCAACGACCGTCCCAGTAGAGAAACTTCAACCCAAACATTGGAAGATTATCCAGGAAGGAGTGCCGGAACGCAATTTCGGTGGATTGAAGGGATTCTTTGCTTGGTTGGAGCGAAAGAAATACAAAATGCATGTTCGCGTCTTCCTGTCGCGATGGAGAAGCTACTCGAAGTGTGCGGAATGCGATGGCAAACGACTTAGTAAATTGTCCCTGTCTTATAAACTGGATGCTCATACCTTTGCCGACATTTGCGCTATGGAGATCGATACGCTCATTCCGTTGCTATCGAATGATCCTGTCAAAACGAACATGCTTACGATCTCGGAGTTGGACGTTCCGGCAAACTCGATGTGGTTGGCAGCGGAATCGCACTCCCAATACAACGCGTCGGAACCTCAACGGCAATCGATCGCCCGGTTGCAAAGTATGCAGCAAGTTGGGCTGGGTTACCTAACTCTAGATCGTCCAATACACACGCTGAGTAGTGGCGAAGCGCAGCGAGTGAATTTGACGAGCCTCTTGGGTTCTGATTTGGTCGATATGCTTTATGTGTTCGACGAGCCAACAGTGGGACTGCATCCCCAAGATGTCAATCGCGTTGCCAACTCCATTCTTCAAATTCGCGATCGTGGCAACACAGTGATCTTGGTAGAGCACGAACCAGCGATGATGCACCTCGCCGATCGAATTCTCGAGATAGGACCAGAAGCGGGCAGTCGAGGTGGCCGAGTCGTTTTCGATGGAACGGTCGAGACGTTGTTGAAGTCTAAATCGACCACCGGTCGTTATCTGCGAGGAGACTCGCCGCGATCCAAAGCAAAGCGTCGATCGGACCAATGGTTATCCCTGCGAGGCGCCTCTGGCAGAAACCTACAAGTGCCCGAGCTGCGATTGCCGATCGGATGCTTCACCGCAGTGAGCGGCCCAAGCGGATCGGGCAAGAGTTCGCTCCTATTGGAGACGCTCGCACCAGCGATTGATCTACAGTTAAGCAAAAGCAAATCAGTTGAGAGTCTACCATATCAGGAATTGGTGGGAGTGGAGCATCTCACGGGATGTCAATCCATCGACCAAAGCCCTATCCCGCGATCAGCACGAAGCACACCTGCAACGTATTGCAAAGCGATGGATGCGATCCGCGAAGCCTTTGCCTCCACTGCCGACGCGCGCAACAAAAAGATGACCGCGAGCCACTTCAGTTTTAATAGCGAGCATGGGAGATGCCCTACCTGCGAAGGATTGGGAACGACAACCGTCGAAATGCAATTCATGGCGGATATCCAACTGCCGTGCTCGGATTGCGACGGCAAGCGGTTCCGTTCGGAGGTGCTTGAGGTTCGGTACCGAGATCGAACGATTCACGAAGTATTGCAGATGAGTGTGGAAGAATCCTTTGAGTTCTTTCGAGGTGACAAAGACGTTCAGGAACGACTTCGGCTTTTGATCGAGATTGGTTTGGGCTATCTTCCTTTGGGGCAAAGTCTTTCTACCCTTTCGGCGGGCGAGTCGACCCGATTGAAACTGGCTTCTTTACTGGCCGGGACATCTTCCGTTCGGTCAGGGGAACTCATCGTGCTCGACGAACCGACCACCGGTCTACACTTTATCGATGTCGATCGGCTTTTGGATTGCCTTGATTTATTATTGGCGCGAGGCAATACCGTTGTGGTCATTGAGCACAATGAACAGTTGATCGAGGCTGCCGACTATGTTGTCGAAATGGGACCGATGGCTGGCCCATACGGGGGCAAAGTAGTTCGGCAGGATTGGTGCGATTAAATCTTCTACAATGTGTATTACAGTTCTTTGATCATGATGTTTCGAAACTGAACCAATGCAGGAGGACTGTTCCATTTCCCATCTTTCTTGCTCCCGTGATGTTGTAATACGACAGGGCCCTTTGGCGGAAGATCTGGAATCGTTGCATTTTCGATAACACGCTTGCCATTCAATGTGACAGAAACGGTTTTGTCGATCACGGTAATTTCAAAGCGATTCCATTTGCCCACTTCGTTATCGGCCTTCATCTTTGGCGTAACGGAAGCTCGCACTTCGGGTGGCATATTCTTATCGCGGCGCACTCCGTACATTTCCCCCGAGCCGATGGGCCAGCACCAAATGTTGATTTGATGTTTTGAACTGCCGCGCACATAGATCCCTGAATCGGAATCTGGAATCGATAAGGTGATCGGTTTTCCCTCGGCGTCTACCGCTTCGGAACCGTCGGGTAAGATCTTCGCGACGCGTGGGTTGACATAGGGTGTTTCCTTGATGCGCCAATCCGCAATCAAGGTGTAGTTGGTGTACTCTTTTGCAGACACCAACGATTTTTCCCCTTTCGCTTCGCTTTCACCGTCGTAGTCCAGCACTTCGTTCACGATCTTCCAGTGGCCGTTGTCCCCTTCGGGAATTTTCCAGCCGTCGAGGTTGATGCCTGTGAACAATGGTACATATCCATCACCCGAAGAAGCAGTCTCCGATTCGGTCGCTCCTGAGTTTGGTAACTCTTGGATTCGGATGTTTCTAAAGTGGCACTCCGCTCCTTCGGACTCCAAGAAGATATAACCCTTGCGCGGTTTGCAATCTTGTCCTTTGGTAACTTCTACACCGTTCACGCTCAATGTCACTTCTCCATTCCGTGCGACAACTCGATAGTGGTTCCATTCGGGTGAACTTTTCGAAAGCTCTTGTGTTGGAAAGGCACGCTGACTGTTCTTGGCCGATTTGTTCAACGGCTTCATGGTTGCGCCGTGAATAGGAAAGATATCACCATGCGTTGTAAACCGTTCGTTCTTTCCTGTAGCGTTATATCCGTTGTCAAGTATTTGGACTTCGATTCCTCGCGTGAAGGGAATCCCCATCGAGGGAATGCCATCTCCCCACAAGAACAGGCCCGCGTTGCCACCGGGCTTCATATGCCTCCATTCGAGCTCAACGATAAAGTTTTCATACATGCGATCCGTTCGCAAGACTCCCGTTGGTTTACCCGTCGAAATGATCATGTTGTCGCGTACGGTGAAGGTGTCGGGTGCGACATTGACAGGCTTCCAACCATCCAAATTCTTGCCATTGAAAAGGGAAACCCAACTGCTGGACGAAGCAGTGGTATCAGGTGGTGATTGGGATAACGCAGGGCCAGTCAATGCCACGAGCATCGAGAGAGAAGCGAGCCAAAGACGCATTTTGATATGCCTCCAAGTGGGAATTTGACGCAGTTTGCAGTCTGAGTATTGTAGCAAACATTCGAAAGATAGTTCGGTTAGAATGCGTCTAGTTGCTATGTTGCTGGAATTCTTTGAGCTCACGATTCTGTGAGAATGTTCATGACAAAATCGATCCTGCCGTACTGGCTGATATTCGCTATCTCTCTGGTGTGCGTACCGAGCGACGGAGCCGAACCCAAGCCTTGCGGAACCACGACTCCCAATAGTAAGGCTCTGCCCAACACTACAACAATGCCCAACATTGTCATTCTTTATGCGGACGACATGGGCTATGGTGATCTGGGTGTACAGAATCCCGAATCGAAGATTCCGACGCCGCACCTTGATCGATTGGCTGGTCAGGGGACAAGATTCACTGATGCTCATAGCTCGTCCGGTGTTTGCACTCCGAGTCGCTATGCCATGCTCCAAGGTCGGTATCACTGGCGGAAATTTCATGGCATCGTGAATAGTTTTGATCAACCCATTTTGGATGCTGAGAAAACGACGTTGGCAGAACTGTTGCGGCAACAAGGATACAAAACAGCATGCATTGGCAAGTGGCATCTTGGGTGGGATTGGAATGCGATCAAGAAGGGGGGTGCCGAAGAACAAGCAGTGGCGGCAAACGGCAAGAAGAAAGCGGCGGGGCAAGCTCAAGTGTTTGCGCCGGACGCATTCGATTGGAGCAAACCTATTCCAGGTGGACCACTATCGCATGGTTTTGACTACTACTTTGGCGACGATGTTCCAAACTTTCCTCCCTATGCATGGTTTGAGAATGATCGTGTGATTACAGAGCCTACGGTGGCGATGAGCAATCCGAAACCCACAGCAGAAGGGAGCTGGGAAACGCGTCCAGGTCCGATGGTCAAGGATTGGGACTTTTGGGGGGTTATGCCCACGCTCACCACGAAAGCGGTCGATTGGATCGGCAAACAAAAAGCGAACGAGCCTTTCTTCCTATACTTTCCATTCACGTCGCCTCACGCTCCCATCATTCCCACCGACGAGTTCATTGGCAAATCGAAGGCAGGTGGTTATGGTGATTTCATGACTCAAACCGACGACACGGTCGGCCGCGTTCTCCAAGCTCTCGAAGCGAACGGACTAGCGGAGAACACGATCGTTATCTTTAGCGCGGACAACGGGCCAGAACATTATGCATACGAGCGGGTCAAACAATTCGGGCATCGAAGCATGGGTCCATTGCGAGGATTGAAACGTGATATTTGGGAAGGTGGGCATCGAGTCCCGATGATTATTCGTTGGCCAGGCAAAGTCCCAGCGGGAAAAGTCAGCGATGCATTGATGAGTCAAATCGATTTGTATGCAACCATCGCCACGATAGTGAATGCCGACATCCCTGCTGGATCTGCGGAAGATAGTTACAATCAACTCGATATGATCCAAGGCAATGCGAAGAGTGCGCGCGACACGTTGGTGCACAACACAAACGCCAATGGTTATGCGCTCAGGCATCAAGATTGGGTACTTGTCGCAGCAAAAACGGGCGCGGTGAGCAAAGTGCCCGATTGGTTCGATTCCGCCAACGGTTACACATCGCACGCATCTCCTGGCGAGTTGTACAATCTTCGCGAAGACATTTCGCAACGGAAAAATCTCTATACAGAAATGCCCGATAAGGTTGCAGAACTAACTCGCCGACTAGAGCAATTGCGAGCGAAATCTCAAGTTCGGTAAGCAATCGTTGTCCGATGCGCGACGGCGTGTTGCTTGGACGGGATCTGATCTCGAATTTACGAATTCCCATTTAAGCAACAAGTCCGGAACACGCCTTGTTTAATTCTGTCGTGCCTTGTTTGGCACTAAGCGTAAAGTTTACCTCGTCTGTTTTGCAACAAAGCGTCGATTTCTTTCAGTGTTTTCTCGGCCCAACCGACTTCTTGGACGCAATCATGAATGGAACCATAATGCTGTTCAAGGCAATTCATTAGCAGTCGATAGATCGGCTCGATGGGGGGGTGGTCAGGAAGTTGACAACGCGTGTAAGCGACCTCCAACGCTCGGTCTTTCTCGACAACCCATGATCGAAGATCCTCTTCGGTCCATTCTCCGCGTCGAATTGCCTTCATCACTTCGCTCGATCGCCGCAAGTCGAGGTTCCCTTCGAGCAATATCTGCTCTGCCTCATCAAACAACCGAACGATATGGTAAGCGAACTTCACATCGTAACCGAACCGCTCGATAATCTCCAATCGGCCGCCGATGGGTTGCTTGTCTTGTAGCTTCTTCAATTGCGCGTATGCATAACCTCGAAACTTCTTCCAGCATAGTTTGCTCAGAAATAGGTTTCGCGAGTCTCGGACCAGTCTTCCCACTTGCGTACAGTGGACGACACATTCTTCCGGAGTAAACAAAGCATCGATGATGTTTGGATTGTTCTCGCGGCACAATTCAAAGAACTTGACGATGCTGAAGATCTGTAGATCCCACTCTTTGCCTCGACCACCACTTTCGTGATCGAGGATATGGTGTCGAATCCATTGATCGAATCCGATCGGTTCGGGACCAAATCCGGGGATCCAACCGGCAAGATGTTTGAAGATCATCTCTTTGGGTGGAATGGCAAAACCATAGAGGTCATAATCGGCGACTTTTTCTTTCACGGACGTGTCTGCAACACCGTACGCGTGTGACCCCATAATCGTTTCGTAGTGAACATTGCTACGTAAGAAGTTCGGGGCATCCGGGGCAAGCCCCTTTTCCATTAATCGTTGGGTTGTGCTCGCCATCATCCTCTGCTCGCTCGAATGCTCGGCTGGTTGAATACTCACTCAAGCGACTTGAGCATGCTGACCATCATCGCTCGGAAGACCATCTCCAGCGTATCGAAGTCTCGGTCCTCGGCTTGGATTTGGACGAGAAATGTTTTCTTATCCACGGTAAAGGAGATCAATCGAGAGATGACGAGCAGGTCCAAATAATAGAAACGCACGTCGCCAGCTCGACAATCTTGCATCTTTTCGCCGCGAAACATGAGATCCGGTTCAAAGGGCTCGAACTCCGTTTCGTCATACTCTTCCACCATCGTTTCGCGAGCTTGATCGATCGCTTCACGAGGCGCCACGGTCCAGGGGAACTCGGTCACTGTCATAAAGGATGACGTCGGACTTTCGAGAGTAAAGGCAGTGACATTGCCTGCATCGGTATCCTCTGTGATCGTCCAGTTTTCTGGATACATGCAGGATAAACCGAGTCCTTGATAGATCTTTGTCATTCGTTTCTTTGTCTAAGTTATTCGCGTTCTGCCTGAATGTTGTTCAACGGGAGATGTCTATAATAGGTTTCCAAGCAATAGATAGCAAAGCATGTTGAATACAAACGCCCACCACCTCCCTCATGAGGGTCATCTTCTGCGGACCAGCTCCCTTGATTCGGGCCAGACTTTTCTTGCAGAGCAGGCAACTCCACCTTCATCTCGTCATTCCATCGCCTCCAAAAATCTCCGCCGATGTGGTGGAGCGTCGTCGTTGCATAGTACCAGTAGTAAAACGATCTTCGGTTTTGGTCGCGCGTGATGGGATTGTTGCAAAGCATCTCACTACCCTTTTCAATTCGATGATCATTGCCCGGCCAGCCTAGATATAGTCTGCAGAGCATTCCTTCGGCGGTCATCGCTGGGGTGCTAGCGGCATAGGACTGATACGCATAGCGATCACCCTCGGGATCGCGATTGTTTCCGCGAGCTGCACGTTGGACTAGGTCCAGGAATTTGTGCACGTTTTCTAGGACTTCGCTATCGACCAACAGTCCTCCCATGCGTGCACTCATCAGAGCCATCACGTACCAACCGGTAACGCTCATATCGCCAGGTTCTTTGGGAGCGTATCGCCAACCGCCATTCTTTCCTTGGGCATCTTGAGCGTAACGGATCGCTTTCATGGCCACAGGCTCCAAGGTCGCATCCCCGGTCATTCCATAAAGTTCGCATATCGCAATTGTACATTGCGCTTGAGCGTATGTTCGTTGGTTGCCGACGGCAGCTTGTGCAAAGAAGCCGTCTTCATCTTGCAAGGAAAGGATGTACTTCAGTCCTTTGCTAACGGTGTTCTGATACTCACCAGATTTGTGCGTGCTTCCTGCACCGAGGAAGGCGAGCATCGCCATGGCCGACGCTGCAGGTTTGTTCTCGCTCGATGCACCGCCACGATAAGGCCCGACAAGCGACCATGATCCATCGGAACGTTGTTGTTTGGCGAGCCATTTCAGTCCCAATGCAACTGTGTCCTCGGTCCCTTGGGTACCGCCGTATGCTTTCAACAACGCTTGTTTCAACGGACCGGCCCGGCCGGTAAGTCCGCTTCGAATCGGAGCCTCGATCTTCAAATCGTCGGTCGAAAATGTCTGGACTACTGGGACCGCTTCGTCGAGCTTCAAGGTATCGAGTGTGAGTTGGTCCGACGGTACCTCCATCACTTCCAGGGTGTCTTCGGGTGATTCAAGCTGAGTCGAGATCATATCCTCTTCTCCCAAAGTTTCTGACTCGCCGGAGAGAATCCGAATGGTCGTGCCGAGCTTCTGAGAGAGTGGCACGATAGCGAGTAGCAGAATGATCGCCAAATGGACCATCAAGCTCGCCATCCACGATGGGGTCTCCCGAATGGCGAATTTTTCCCAAACAAGTCCAAGCCACTTTTTGAAGTCGAACAGCTTTAGACTCTCCCGAGCCTCCGATTCCTGGTCGGGCGCTGGCGATTTTGGGGCAGGCGGCTGGCTGCTTAGAGCGGGAGATGCCTGGCGCGACGGCGCGGCAAGTGGCGGTGAAGGAGGGGTAGGGGTCATTGACCGGCTGGGCACATTGGTCACGGCCGGAGGAAACCCCAACGGTGCAGAAGGCGAAATTGCCGGTGCAGAAGGCGAAATTGCCGGTGCAGGCGAAATTGGCGGTGCAGGCGAAATTGGCGGTGCAGGCGAAATCGGCGGTGCGATGGGTGGAATCAATTTGGAATCCGAGGTTTTTTGCGACACTTTGGAACCTCAGAGGATCGACGGACCCCAAAATCGAAGAAAAATCTGACAATGACAAGCGGTTTGAGCGGTGCTCGCCCGATTATAGCACTTTTGGAACGTAGGGAAAATGTTGTCTTTGCAAGGGGTTTTTGTTCCACCGCAAGGATGCGCTCCAGAATCCAAAAGCAATGTTTTTCGCTGCTCTTTTTGCCTTGTCGGGGAATGGGAGCAGCGTTACAATCCTCACCCTTACGAATTAAACATAAAGTCGGGTTCTGGAGAACCATGACTAACTGTCCTCAGGAGTTGAATTTCCATGACCCTCGATAAGAGCTTGAAAGTCCGCGCAGGATCGATCAAGTCCCGAAATGTGCTCACTCGTGCTGAGCGAATCAAGAGACTTCAAGACCTCGATAAGTGGACAGAGGACAGCATCGTTGTCGGTATGGCTAAAGTCCGCGTTCCTAAGATTTCCTTGAAGAAGAAGAAGAAGGTCAAGAAGGAAGACGAAGCCGACGACAAGAAGAAGAAAAAGAAGTAGTCTTTTACGACTGGCAAATCTTCAAAAAAACAGAGGCGAGCAATACTGCTCGCCTTTTTTTATTGCATGTTTTTGTTTTGAATTATTTTTTGTGTTGTCCCTAATCAAAAATGCCATGCAGAAACCAGCCTTTTTTCCGATGGTCGAGGAAACACCAAAGCCAGACACCATTTTCTAACTCGATGCGATAGTAGTCTCTCTGCTGCGTGGTACCTTCCCACCAACCACTCTCTAGCCGCTCCGGGCCTGTACAGCGAAGAACGTTGCTATTGGCACGTGGGTATCGCACGATGGCAGGCAAACCTGTGTTCGAAAATTCTGTAACGTTCAAAGCGATGGGTGGAGATAACAATCGAGTCGGCCGACGCCATACGTCTTCTTTCTTCGGACCAATCGCTCGTTCCTCGGATTGGTAGTCTCGCTTTGGTGCACGGCCTAGTTTTCTTTTGATCTCTTGTTGCTGTCCATCTTTGCGCCAGCCTGTCAGTGGTCGCCACGAGTATGTCAGCTCCGGAAGGGGATTGTTCAAGATCGTTGGAGCGACCACATTCTCGCGTCCGAGTCGGACACTTAAATTGTCGATCAGTTTCGCGATCGAGTCACGATGCTTCAACGATTCTACTTCGAACAGGCTGTTCTGTTGCCAAACCACAGGAGCCGACATTGTGATTTGCGTCGCCAGACCTTTGGCCCAATAGTCACCGCCAATCTTGCACGCTTGAGATTCTAGCTGGGTTCTCAAAAGGCATTCGAGATGTTCAGGATCATTCGATGGAATAAAAAGCCCGACTTGCAGAACACTGGCCAGCTGTTGGCGCGAGGACGGATCTAGGGACGCATCCGCTGTTGGAAGCGAGGAAACATCGAGTGCGTTCTTCTCGAGACTTACGCGGCAAACGACTCGGAGCGCTCCGTGCCCTAAAGAATCGAGCCGTGAACACAACAGTCGAAGCTGTATCTGCAATCGCGATAGAACATCTTCGCGGTTGGGTGTCGCATATTCGAAGGACGCGTTCACATTCAATTCAGGTGTCGAGCAAATCGTTTGGAACGGTTCTTCTTCACGTCCAAAGAATTGATCCAGTCGTCTTAATAGACTATCACCAAATCGAGAAGGCAATGAATTTCGCGGCAGTTCGGATAGTTGTGCTAAGTTTCGAATGCCAAGTCGATGCAGTTTGGCGGTCGTGGCCAAATCGATTCGCAAGGCCTCGATCGGAAGGAACAAAAGCGAACGGTGGTGTTGCTCCATCGCTTCATCGTTGATCGCCACAAATGGTTGCTCTTCAGAATCATCGCATTGCCCTAGCTCCATCTGTAGAAGTTTTTGGGCTAATTTCGCTCGAAAGGAATAGTTGGCCATAGCCCACGCTTGGCCGATTTGGTTTGCGATCGCGACAGTGACTATCAAATCTCGTTGACGAAACCAATGTATCACTTCCGCAGCGAGTCGATTTTCGCCATCAAAGAGTGGCGAGACTCCAGTAACATCCATGTAGATGGATTGAGGTTCGTGCAGAGATCGCCCAGCCCAAATCTGCGTATCGAGCGATTCAAGTCCGACGATTGGACTGAAGCATTGCGCAGATTCGGCCAGTTGTACGAGCGCTTCGATGTCACTTTGTGGATCATGTTCTACAACGGTTGCCGAGGGACAGAGCAAGCCGCATTGGCTAAGTGGCATTTGAGGTAGTATGCCCGCTTGGCGCGCCATCTGATTCGCGGT
Organism: uncultured Pirellula sp.; assembly: GCA_903858115.1. GTDB lineage: Bacteria > Planctomycetota > Planctomycetia > Pirellulales > Pirellulaceae > JBKCUI01. Next base: position 20,435 of record CAIOHR010000356.1, read on the forward strand.
GGCTATGATGTTTCCTCGCCGAGGATCACGGCGATACAACAAGATCGGCCCAACTGGCTCTTTCTTCTGGTCGGAATCTTTTGCGATATCCGTAGGCTGAGGATCAGCCTGCCGCTTCGCGACGAATGCGCGTTGGCTTGGCCAGTTCGGCAGCCAAATGCACATGACTCGTTTTTCCATATGGAACCTCCATGGAGGGCATGTCGATCCACTCGCCCGATGCGTTCATGCCGACTCGCACGCGCGCACCCGATCGTCCACCGTGGCAACGTCGCAATATCATTTCAAACCATCGAGTGGAATACGCATCCATTTCCGAAAGCTGGCTTGAGGAACGATTGTACGAGTAGGGTGCAAACGACCATTGCACGTCAGCCCAACTCGGTTCGCTCTTGGCGATCGTCGCATCGCGAAGCAGTATGCCCAAACCGCCACCCGCTTCGGCGGCCAATTGAAAACGGCGAGCAGTCCGGTCATTGAGGCGATCGATCGATGCGATCACACATCCCACCGCGCTGCTTCGCAACGATTGATCGATGGACCAGACGATGTCTTCATACGTTTTCGGACGCAAGCCAATGATCCGGTCAACCGGCAGACCAAGACGCTCTAGAGACGGTGGGTAATACTGGGTTGGCGTGTCGATCAGAACGAGATACTTACCAGCCTCGCAAGCGTGTCGAGCCGTACTCAACGCCATGGTGGTGCTGCCTAGCGGTTGGCCGCCGTTGGCCAGGAGCTCGACCAAACTGCCGCTCGCGTACCCGCCATCTGGCAACACACGATCGATGGCAGGGCAACCGCTGGAGATGGTGATTCCGCGAGGCCTTGTCCGTGTCTCCATATCGCGAATTTGCAGCCCTAAAGACTGAACGATTTGCGATGGTTTGGGGAAATCAAGCGTTTGGGACATAGAAACCGCCGAGGTAAAATAGAGCTGCAATCCTGAAGGCTCTATCGGCTAATGCTAGCATTCCATCGCCTAAAGGTCCAAAGGATTCTGATTAGAAGACCTGCCGGGACTAGGTTGGTCACACCAGACGCGGTCTCTCAAGAAAAAGAGTCGAGCGGCGGAAAGCCCAGAAATCGAGAAATGCCTCAATAATTGCGGTGGCGCGCCACAACCGAGGCCCAGCGGCACAGTATGTAACGCCTTGCGCAGTGCGGTTGCCCCACTTTTCAAACAGATGACCATCGAGACACAATCAACAAAAGTTGCAGGCACGCTCCGTCGTGCCGTCCGCTCATTGACATTTGCTGGGACTTTAGGTGGACGGACATGGAATATGCCTATCACTTTGACTTGCCCACTACTTCGACTTTTGTCGGCCCTGCCCATCGAAACAATAGACAGTCACTCCCGCGATTTCTTCGGTACTAGATTTGCGTACTAGATTTGCATAGTTACTACTTCTCAGCAAAAGACAGACGATTTCCGTGTGTCTTCCGTCGCATCCAAGAATCGGAGTATTTTCATGCATCGCTATACCGTCGGGATAGGGGTAGGTTTCCTAGCCATCGTTTGTTTGTGGGTTGGATGGGGGACGACACAAGAAAAGAAGAGAGTTGGGCAAGATCGGCTCGATGGCTTCATGCAGTTGAAACTGGATCATGCCAAAGGAATTCTCGAAGGGCTTTCGAACGAAGACTTCAACGCAATTTCCCAAAACGCACAAGGCTTAGCAACATTGAGTTTGGAGAGCAGTTGGGATGCCTATACGACGCCAGAGTATTTGGCGTTGAGCACGGACTTCCGAAGAGCCGTTCGAATGATGACAGAAGCCGCCAACGAAAAGAATTTGGACCGGGCCGCTTTAGCGTACGTGAATACTACGGTCCAATGCATCGAGTGCCACCGTTACATGCGACATTCAAAAAGATAGTCATGCTTCGTCTCTGCACCCTTACACTATCCCGTTTCAACGCAAAATGGAAAGTGGAAGGATTTCATGATTGGGCCAATTTCATCGTTGGCTCCCCTTTGGCCAATGCTACTTTTGTAGAATTTTTTTGCGGCCCGATTGCGTGAGTCGATTCCTAGCAAACCACCAGATTACCCCTACTCCGGCTAGACCAATCCACCATGGGAGGTTCGAAGAAAGGACAGTCGTATTTTTTACTGAACTAATCTCTGTGCTGAGCTGTAAATTATGCGAAACAACGAGTGGAGTAATCTGCCGGTGTTGGCTACCTAGAGCCTGAGTCATCTCTTGCGTCTTGTAGCTCCAGAATCGATAGAACCATCCACTATATTGAACACGCATCCTGGGGTATTGAACCTGCAATTCATCGCTCCCCACGGATGAGGCCCCTTTCGTCAATTCACTATCCTGCAACCAATCGGGCAAATCGCGAGTCAATATCGTGATGGGATACTCTCCATTGTAAATGATGGGCTCGTTTTCCGTTGGCATTTCGAGCGTGACGTTGCCGATGTCTGCCATGCAGTCTAGTTCATAGTAGTGATCACTACCCAACCAGCTCTGGACCTGTACTTTCTCAACCGGTATCTTGGTAGCTCGAACCACACGAGCTTTGCCAGTGATCCACTCCATGGATGGTTTCGATCGCCCCTTTGCTCCTTTCGCCAACGAATTCTCTAGCAACTTCGTCAACGATGCCGTCACTTGCGGCACGGACGATTTCGTATCTTGACCGCTCGCTGAAACCAAGCGTATCAAAGAAAAGAGTGGTTCTAGTTCGTTTGATGTTAATGGACGAATCGGCGACTGTAGGTTCTCCAGCTCATCGCGAAAGGAAAGATCCCAACCCAATGTGAGCAAGTACCGTAAGTGCTCCGGCAACACCGGCTTCCATTCGTTTCTTGCAATGTCGCCAATTCGGTCTGGCCGAATCTTCCATCGGACATCATCGACCACAATTGCCTTGCGTGTCTTTCCATCCGCATTCTCCTCGAACGCGAATCCTGAAACGACAAATGGTTGCAGGAATGTATCTCGTTTGTTTTGGTTCATCCAATCTTTGGGAAGCCGATTGCAATAAATCACGGTCGCGTCTTCCTCGCCTGCTACAGTTACGCGAAAGAATTGCGACTGTTCCGCACGTCGCATGGCTTGGACCGCCGGGGAGCGATTCGTTTTGAGAAGTTCCAGAACATCGATCCGTTCTACACGCGTCGCGAGCCCTTCGAATGCCCCCAACTTGATATTGGCGGCCACTGGCCAAGCATAGTCTGATTCGCAAAGCTGTTGAATCTCTGGAGCAAGCTTCTGCGCCGCTAGCAACAATTGCACCGCGACTTCGGACACGGATTCTGCAGTAGACGCCCAGTCGTTAGAAGCAAACTCCCCCACCGATTGGTTTACCGTTTTCATGACGAGCGAGAACGGAGCATTGAAGTCGCGTGGTGGCTGCCATAGTTGGGGACTTGGCAAACCTCGCAACCATCGAGCGAATCGTTGGCTATACTTTGTGGTGATCTCGTTCGGATCTTGCAGTGCCGCTGCGAAAAGAACTGGCGCCGTCTCAGGACCGCGCTGCGACGAATAGGCGACTTTCTTCGTGAAGAACCCAACCACCTCCACGGTACGGTCGAGCTTTGCGAAGCTTGCCTTCTCCAAGATTTCCGCAGGAACATATACGGTCACCGGTTGGCTATTCGCTTCGTCAGGCTTCAACCACAACACACGATAATCGACTGCAGGCCATCCTTTACTTTCGATGTGTCCGTTTCGTTCATCGACCAATGCGATCGTTCCTCGAAATCGAATCGGTACACCTCGCACCGCATTATTCGAAGAGGAAACCAATTGCAGCACTTCCACGCGAGGAATTTCAAAAGTGTTTAGGATTCCTCTCTCTAGCTCCGTTCGCAACTGCAATACTCTTTGCCATGTTCGCAGACTGATCAGATGCTCGGATTCTCGCCACGTTTGATTGTCTTGCATTTGAAGGATGAGCCGACGGTCCAATGCGAGTCGAAATGCTCGCCCCCATGCATCGTCAGGTAGTTCCTTGAGCGATGACGATGAGCCTTGAAGCTTATCTTCGATCGCGCGAATCGTTTCAAGTTCGCTGCCGGCACCATCGTTCGCGGCGTTACCTAACGCCTCTTCCCAACGTCCAAGTTGCTCCAGCGAATTCGCAAGCCACTCATCGATGGCAGCAGAGGATGCCAATTCAACTTGCGAATACTGTTGTTCAATTAAGGCCGCCATTTCTTTGGAACTCGCACTAGCAATCAAGAACTCTATGACTTGTTGCATCTGCGACTGCGAACTCTGAGTCGATCGCAATTGCAACTGCTCAAACGACCAATCGTTCGATGCCGTACTAGATTCGTCGTTCGAGCCAGACTCGGGTATCGTCTCGGTTCCAGCCTCTGTCCTTCGCTCGCCGTTCGGTTCAAACAACCCGATTGCCTTCCCGACCTTTTCCACTTGTCTGGTGTCGCTCACCTTTTGAATCAGGATAAGAATCAAAGCGAGCAGCACGAATAGCGAAATCAGTTTGCGAGTGCCGCTGCTTTTTTCCATCGATTTCGCTCTAGACTGGGATTGTCCATCCAATCCATACCAGCGATTTTGACGTTTGGTTGGCATCGTGTACGTTCCTAAACGTTCGTTACCGATCGGGGGAGGTAAAGAATTTGCGAGCGGCTTCGTGATATGGCAGCCCTTGCCAATTCGAAGCCAACTCGAACGGGATCATCCCCACCAACGGCCTATCTTTACGATAGATGGCTTGAAGAGAGTCTCCCACAAATCGCGACGAAGCATCTTTCCTGACCACCAACAAGGCTGTTGTTGCCAAGGTCTGGATGGGAGTCGTTCGATCGAGCGAATACTCTGCGGGTTGAATTTCGTAGGGACGGAACATCGGCTCTTCCAAAGCGAGCGATCCTACATTGGTCAAAGACAAGAACTCAAATCCTTCATTATCGAGCATCTTGTGCATTCCTGGTTGCCCCACCTTGATAACCGCAACGACTACCTCAGCTTGCTTTCGCAATTCCTCTTCAAACCAATCTCCGTTGACGATCGCAAGTTTATCGACATCGATCGCAAAATGGGAAAGCAATCGTGTTGCCGCTTGTCGTGTACCTGACTCAGGAGAACCGAGCATCACACGCTTGTTGGCGATCGCCTCCACATTGCGAATCTCTAAGTCCTTTCGAACGAGAATGTGGACCGCTTCGTAAAACAATGGTGCAACCACGGCGACTTGATCGGACCGAACGGCCGACTCTTGCATGATCGCCATTTGGGCGCGGTTTTCCAAGAGATGCTTGAGATTCTCTAAGGAGCCAAAGGTAGAAATCACATTGGCATGCATCCCTGTCTCAGACTCCAGCACTTTGGTAATCTCGCCCGCCATTTGAAAATACATCCCTCCCGACGATCCGGATGCAATCGCAAATGAACGCGGCACGGAGTGATCGCGCATGTACTGTAGGGATGATGGACCGATCAACCATATCGAGATTCCTAACAAAAGGACCAGCATGCCGATATTCTGGGCTCGTCGCTGAGACACGGACGGTTCGACGTTTCTATGTCCAGACAACGCGGCAATGATCGGAACATTGGCCAACCAATGCTTTGCTTTTCGCAGCCACGAGGGTGCCCGAGCTTGGATAGGGGCACCGGAATAGAATCGTTGCAAATCGTCGGCTAGTTCACGGGCCGAGGCGTAACGTCGGCTCGGTGTTTTCTCTAAGCACTTCATGACGATCGTGTCGAGATCGGGATGAACATCCGAACGCGATGCTCGAACGCTCGAGGCAGGGCGGTTCATGACCTGCATCATCGTTTGCATAATCGATTCGGCCTGAAACGGGGGCTTGCCAACCAAGAGTGCGTACAAAATGGCACCGATGGCATAAACATCCGTTGATGCACTGTGCTCCTCGCTCTTGCCAGCCGCCTGCTCAGGAGACATATAACTTGGTGTCCCCAACGCAGCACCCGTCGCCGTAAGGCCTTCGTTCGAATCCATTCGCTTTGCGAGACCAAAGTCGGTAAGCACCACTTCGTCGTCTTCATTGATGAGCACATTCGCAGGCTTCAAATCGCGATGTACGACTCCTTGCGAATGGGCATAATCGATCGCTTTGGCTACATCGCATGTATACCTCACCGCATCGCGAACTGCCATTGGTCCTTCTGCGAGCTTCTTGGCAAGATCGGTGCCAGGAACATAATCCATCGAAAAGAAATGATGCCCTTCGTGCTCTCCGCAATGATAGATCGTGATGATGGAGGAGTGCATCAAACTCCCTGCACTTCGCGCCTCGGCATAAAACCGATTGACTTCATCGTCACTCGCCAACGCGCCTGAACGAATCATCTTGACCGCAACCTGACGACTGAGATTGGTCTGTGTCGCCAGATACACGACCCCCATCCCTCCTCGCCCAAGAACTTTTTCGAGAGTGTATTCTCCAAAGCGACATGGAAGTACTCCCTGCGTATTGTCGACACTCGGCAACGAGGAAAAACTGAAGTCTCTCGACCGCGTCGGGGGAGGCAGCGTGGACTCATCCGGTGAGATGATGCGAGGTTCGGATCCTTTCGCAGGCATCGTCATTGCATTCGGATCAAACGAGACTGCTGGAGTCTTCTCCGAAGAGGGGTTCGCGGGGTTGGGAAGTGGAAGCGGATTCGGTGCCAGAATAGGTCCGGCCATAGTTTCGATCCAATCCGCAGTATCCAATAATTCGCTGAGCCGTCCACTCAATTGGGGGTATCGCTGCAGAAACGTATCTCGATCCTCGGGATTCCCTGCATCGAATCGACGCATGAACTCGAGCAACGCTTGATCTAACTCTAATTCGGACTCGTCGTCAGATTCGTTGATCATGCACTATTAGGTTTAGAGAGCGAAAGCAAACCATACCGGAACAACCGGGACTCAGCATCCCTCCAGGATACACGAATCGACGATTTCTCTCTACGCTAAGCGCGGCGTTCTTCCGATTGTGCAACCGCCAGGGTGCTCTCAAACAAGTCGCTCGCAATTTGAAACTGCGGAGACTCCGAACGGTACTTTTTGCAGTGTTCTGTAATCAACCGATACAAAAACCGAAAAAGATTGCGAGGCGTTTTCAACGATTGAAAGGCGGAAACAAGACGTTGTTCCGAAACTTGGGGGTCAAACAGCCCTTTCGGAGTGCTCGCCGAACCGCTACTGGAACAGGCCTTCATTCGAGCCGCCAACAAATCGTACAGTGCCTCTCCCGTCCAATCAAAGGATGGAACCACGTTCTGCTTGTCCAATCGGGCCCGCTCATGAAACTCCCTCGTCTCTCGGTCCGTATAGTACTGCAATTCGCTAGGCAACAACAATTTGATCCCGAAACTCTCGTGCTTCAAAAGCTTATTGTCCAACAATGGCCATACCAAAAGCTTCATCCGCTCCGACATCCCGTTGACCAAGTCAGGTTCGTCGACGCGATCCACGATGACGATCAATCCTGGATAACCCAGCGAACGCAAAAGTAGTTGCAGTTTCTCCAGCAATGCATAGCGATCGTCCGAACGATTCGAAGATGGTAGCGGTTGCTCATCCAACTCTTTACGTGAAAACGACAAAAGCAAACTTCGGAGCTGGCTTCGATCGCGCGTTAAGACTCGTAAATGCTTGCATATTTTGGAGGCGACCAACTGATACCTTACCCAACGATAGCAATAAGCTCCCCACGACAAAGCCAGTCCCGTTGGCACGAGCCACATGACTGCCCTAAGCGAGATTGCTTCTCCCGCGTAAAGATATCCAATCACCACCAATGCCAGCAACGACAATAGCATTCCCAAGACCAAAGGGAGCCACGTTGTCAGCGAGAAGAACTTCAGCTTCATCCGGAGACTGCGAATGCGATCCACGTGTGTGCCAACCGCCGAGCGATCGTATATCGTAGCCAGCAACAATAGGTCTCTTCGTTGCCCACGATCTAGTTTGTTTACCAACTGCATGTCGATGCTTTGATCGATGGCATTCAAGGTCGAGGATGTCCCTAGTATACGATCGACCAAAGGTGTGATAGCTTCGCAAAGTATCGCATCCATGTGATCCCACAAATGGAGCGATTGCAACACCTTGTCAGGCGAGGATTGCACGCGACGCGGTAGGCTCTGTTGGAATGGTCCTAGATACGAATTGAAATCATCTAGTTCGACCAAATAGACCTTGGTATCGGGCGATTGTCGATTGTGTTGCAAGATATGCTGTGTTAACTGCAATCGAATGGCGGTTTTGCCCGATCCCTTGGGGCCAAACACAATCGATGTTGCAGGCTGTCGAGGGTCGCCGACCACTTTGCTCCACGAGGGATGAAATGTGCCAGAAATGCAAGAGTCTCGAAACACGGCATCCGTCTGCGCATCCTCATCGGAGAATGGATTTCGAGTCAGGCTATGGTGTAGGAGGAATTCTTGTTCAGTCATACCGATCTAGCATCGTTCCTCCAATGCGAAAAACAACCCCAAATGGAATCTGAATAAAGCACTAGGCACATTCCATTGCCGTCCACCTGAAATCCAAGGAAATGCCCCTAAGCGGGATACGCGACAAAGAGTTCAAGCTACTCGCGCCCAGGGAGCCCCCGTTACCCTCGAAAGTTCTGCTTTCCGAACAGATTTCACCTTTTCGCAACGCAATTCCTCCAGCTTGCCAAACGACAGGCAATAGAACTTGGAAAATTTTTCAAGATTTGCTAAAGCCATACTCAACGAGTTCGGGATTCCCGATCTTTCCGAGAACCAGATTGCGGCAGGAGGCCCAAAATGATTTCATCACTCGATATTAGCACGAGCGCATTGGTCGCCCAGCGAGTGCGGCTCAACACCATCTCTGGCAACATCGCCAACATGTCCACCATAAAGAACGAAGACGGCGAAAACAAACCGTACCAGCCTCGATTCGTCGTCTTCCAAACCGACGAAGCGAAAGCGGAAGGTGGTGCCGCAGGGGTCAAGGTAGATAAAGTCGAGATCGATCAATCCGAACCAAAGTATCGCTACCAGCCCGACCACCCACTGGCAGTTACCGAAGGCAAATGGAAAGGCTATGTGGCTTATCCAAACATCGACATGAACAAGGAGTTCGTTGATGCGCTAGAAGCATCTCGAGCCTATGAAGCGAACGTCGGTGTCATCGAAGTCACCAAAGGCATGTCCCGGCAAACGCTTAGCATCTTGGCCTAATGACCCACATAACGCACCAAGACCTATTTGCTCGCCATCACGAACAAGTCCTTCAAATGATGGACCGGATGGGGGAACGCAATAACGTTTTGGAGAACAAAGGACAGGATGTATCGCCGTTCGCAAGCTTGCTCGCAGATGGCGTGGGACGCGTCAACAACATGCAGCATGATTCGCAACAACTCGTCGAACAATTGCTGACCGGTGGCGATGTCAACCAAGCCGAGGTGTTTACCAGTGTACAAAAAGCCGACATGTCCTTTCGATTGCTTGTTCAGATACGCAACAAATTGATGCAGGCTTACGAGGAACTGAATTCCATTCGAGTCTGATCCCAGCCATTCGGCTCCTCGATCCTTTTCCAATTCCGATAGCGAACTCCCTGACGCCACGAAATACGAATGAACCAATTCACACAATTCGCACAGCAGTTGCAAGCCCTCTTCAAAGGCTTGACTCCGCAAGCACGATTGTTATCCGTGCTACTCGCCGCTGCGATCGCTATTAGCGCTGCAGTCTTGTTCAATAGTGCCAGCGTCGGCAACGGGAAAACGACTTACCTTTTCGATGGTCAGAGCTTTAACGATTACGAGATCAATCGCTTCTCCATTGCATTTAGCAACGCCTCGCTACGAGATTGGGAACGCGATGGAGACCGTGTCAAAATTCCAGCCAACAAGAAAGAAGACTATTACAAAGCGATCAGCGAAGCCAAAGTTCAACCCGATACTATGTACGCGGCCGTCGACGAAGCCATGAAGAGTGGCAATATCTTGGAATCGACGCGAGTGACCGAGGCAAAACAACAACACGCCAAACTGAAAGACATCTCCAATGCACTCAGGGCTATGGCCTTTATTGAAGATGCGTTTGTAACACACGCGGAAGATCGGCAAGGATTCGCTTCCAGACGACAGAAAACGGCTAGCATCGCAGTCAGAGCCAAAGGGGGTATACCTCTTTCTCGCGAACAAACGCTCAGCATCATGAACTATGTGCAAAAGTCGATGGCGGGACTCGGGGCTTCTGACATTGCATTGCTGGATCTCGCCAGCGGACAAACCACTCTCGGCAACGACGATCCGCTCATGATCGAACAAGATCGATATTACCAAGTCAAGAAACAGCAAGAACTCGACCTCAAGCGACGCGCGAAAGAACTGCTAGCCGACTACGGCGAAATTCGATTGGAGGTCAACGTCGAACTGGACAATACGCTGAGCGAAGAGCAAAGCAAGATGAACTACGATCCAAAACCGACCATGATTCAATCGAGCACTAGCAAGAAAGACATGGACTCCTCCAAGACTAGCACGCAGGGAAGACCCGGTGCAGATCCGAATGCCTTCTCCAATCGAAGCGCATCGGTCAGCGCACCGGATCAATCCACCAAAGGCAAAGAATCCACAGAAAGCGTCAAGCAAGTTGTAGGCAGCAACGTTACGAACATCAAGAAGGCCGGACTGCAAACACGTTACGTGTCTTTCTCAGTTGTCGTTCCGTATTCCTATTACAAGAAAATTCACGAGGCTGAATGGAGAGAGCAGAATCCGACGGAAAAAGATTTGTCCAAGCTACCGGCGATGACAGGAACATTGCTGGACTCGCTGAAAGCCAAAGTTGAAACACAGATCCAGAAAGTCTTGACTGCGATCATCCAAACCGCAACACCAGGGGAAGACAAATTCCCACGCGTTTCCGTAAGCCATTACATGGATTTCCCACCCCCCGAACTTCCTGCTCCATCGCTATCGACCATGGCATTGAATTGGCTCGCCCAATCTTGGCAGACGTTAGCACTCGCTCTCATCGCGCTCGTCGCAGTTGTATCCTTGCGAGGCTTCGTTGCATCGGCACCGTCGTCCGATGACTCAGCGTTCGAGCGAGGTTTCGATTTGCCCCTAGACGATGCGTCAGATATCGATCTTACCGGACTAACGGACGACGAAGAGCTTGCCGCCGCAGGTGAAGAGGGAGAAGAAGGTAAAGGAACGCCCCGCTTCAAACTTTCTGGGGGTGAACTAAAGACAGACTTGACGTCGATGGTTCGCGAGAATCCCGATGCCGCCGCAACACTTCTCCGCAACTGGATCGCCGGCACAACTGGCTAGCACGGCCGAAGCTAACATAGGGTGACTTGATTTTACTGCTCAAAACAGGAAAATTCCAAACGCCTCGCCTGTCGGTTAACTCACGGCACAGAAGCGAGTTCTCCCAGAATCCAACCCGATGGGTACGTTTTTCCGTAGCCCAGCGAGGCATCTTTCCGAGTAGGATGTTGCTATAATCTGCCATCAGCGATTCAGTTTATCTCCTCTTGACGATGCCAATAGCAATCTCTCGATAGGAGTATCCTCCCACCAAACGTGACTTTACCATGCGAACTATTTCTCGGCGTGATTTTATCACCACCGCTTCCGCTTTTGCTGCAAGCACCGCGTTGATTGGCAATGCAGGATTGATTGGCAATACTGCATTTGGCAACTCTATTGAGAACAGAAAACAACGCATTAGCCTCGGTATCCAACTCTACTCCCTTCGAGAATTTTCGCTCGAAGCGGCATTAGATTACGCAAAACAAATCGGCTTCACTCAAGTGGAGTTCTACAGCAAAATGCTGCCGATCGATTCAACGGCGGAGCAGATTGCCGATGTTCGCAAGAAAGTCACCGATCGTGGACTCTCGATCTCCGCACACGGGGTCAATCGCTTTACCAAAGATGCCGCCGCAAACCGAAAGCTCTTTGAGTTTGCCAAGGCGGTTGGCATTCCGACAATTACTGCAGATCCTGATCCGGACTCCTTTGCAAACTTGAATGACCTTGTCAAAGAGTTTGACATACGAGTTGCTATTCATAACCACGGCCCAAAGCATCGCTACAACAAAGCGCTCGACGTTCTCTACGCTGTCGAGAAGTATGATTCTCGCATCGGCGCTTGTGCGGATCTTGGTCACTACATTCGCTCAGGAGAGAAACCAACGGAAGTCATCCGTCTGCTCAAGGGTAGGCTCTACGGAATTCATCTCAAAGATTTCGCGGAAATGCAGGACAAAACAAAGGGAGTCGTCTTGGGGAAAGGGCATCTTGATTGCCAAGGGGTCGTGGATGCGTTACTCGCCGTCGACTTCCCAGCTTATGGAGCATTCTCTCTCGAATATGAAGAGAATCCCAAAGACCCGATCGCGGAAATCAAGGAATGCTTCGCCGTCGCGAATGCGGCTGTCGCGAAAGCAAACTCTAAGGCCTAACAATCAACGACACCCAGGATAAGCCTAGCGATCAATCGATCAGTTCTTTTCTTCAAACTTCGAGGATCATGGGAATGATCCTCGAAGTGCAGGAGCCTTGTCCATTACCTGGGGCTGCCGAACCGGAGGAGTCGTAGGTGCCCGAATCAATTTTGGAATAGAGCCCAGCATGCCACCGTTAGTTTCGGAGTTCCATCGCGCAGGATCCAAGCTTGTTTCCATGTGCTTCTTCAAGTCGCGAATGTAAGCAACCTCTACAAAAGGATTCCAGGAACGTAAACCGACCATTACGTAACTCTTCTTGGTCGCGTCGATGAATTCTGTTAGCCGAATCAAAGCGACATACCGCGTGTCTTTCCCTAGTGAAAGCATTTCGCTTCTATCTGCAATCTCACGAGACTGCCGGATCGTAGGCTCCGCGGCCAGCACTACCCAAAACACGAGTGCGACACCAACCACGGAGGAACAAAGTCCAGCGACCCCACCCGCGTATTGATCCACGATTCTAAACATCGTATTGCGGCGCAGAAAAACACCAATCCATAGGATTCCCAGTGTCGCAACGCTCCCCGCAGCGAATCCCGAAATGGCAATTCCAATCGTTGGCTCAATACTTTGATGGATTTGTCCCTCCAAAAAAGGGATCAGACGTACAGAAATCGGCAAAGCGAATTGATAGCCGATGAACATCCCAACCGTCGATGCTAGGGATCGCCAAAGACCACAGAAGTAACCGACGAGGGAACCGACTAGTAGTACGAAAAGAGCCCCGAGCGCAATGACATCGCCAACCCACCAGCAATGACCCATGCCAGCGCCCAACAGGAACAGAAGCACAATTCCGAAGTACGGGAGAGATCTCGGCTGCAAGTCCTCATACTCTTCCTTTCTGTTCTTCATACCGCACACCTCTGTGATTCTTGCCATCCGATTCCACTTGGACTCGGAAGCGCCGAGCCGAGTCTATTTAGGAAATGTAGGTCACGGAATGCCATGAGGTTGCCAGAAAAACCGGAAACTTCGTTATTTCTAGCGAGTCGTAGCGCCAAGTCAGTGCGTCATCGCATAGGTCAGAATGTTGATCGCCAGTGCGTAAGCCTTTACCGAGAATCGATTGAAGAATTCTTCGTCCTCCCCTTCTCGTTCCCAGCCATCGGCGATGTCGGTATTGTGCGTGGCGACTGCGACGAGCCGGCCATTCTCGTCGCATAATCCACGAAAGTGAACTTGCATCATATCGGCAGCTCCGCCGTTCGGCTGCCGATGGAATTGCCATGGGTCGTACGTCGCACCACCCCGTCGATAGAATTGAATAGCGGTCACCTGCGGACATTCGGTAAGTGGATAGACCGTGGACAGGATGGGATGACTCGAGGGAATATCAAACCACTTCCATCGAGGTGCCACCAACTGCATGTTAGCCTCCCAATTGTCCCACTCCGCTTGGCCCCAAAAATCATCTACCCAAAGGAAGCCGCCGTTGTCCAAGTAGCTCTTTAACGCGCGTTGCTCGTCGGAATCCAGTACTTGCCAACCCGGATCGCTCATGAAGACAAATGGAAAATCCTTGAGACGCGAGTCGGTCAATCGCAGCAACAAGGTTCCTTGATTCGTTTCGATGGTTGTCAACTGTTGCAATCGCCAAGTCAGATTCTTGGCTGCAACTGGATGATCTGTAGCCCAACGCGGAATCCAGCCCGAGTCTCCCCGGTAGAATGCTTCGCCAGGGCCGCCCGAACTGTCATACATGATTCGAACGAAGGTGAATCGATCAGGGCTGAAACTCGATTGGTCTAAATCAGACTCTTGCGATGCGCTCCGAGCCGTGGTCGCGATTAAAACGAATCCGGACACGATTACCCATCGTCGCCAGGACCCGTGATTCATGTTGCCGTACTCCAGAGAAATCGCCAAAGCCACCATTCGATCGTGCCAGACGCAATCCGCGAGCAATGGCAGCGAGAGTCATGGACTCACCGATGGCGATTGAAGGCGATAGCGACAGGCATCACGATTATGGGCAGAATCGCGACAGTTGCTAGTAGCACTAACCAACTTAATATCCAATTCGTCAACTCCATCGGAGCGCTTAGACAACTCAGCACAAGCAACGCAATCCAACCGGCGACCGCAGCCGCAACCGTTCTGGCACTCAATTGACCATTTCGAAGTCCGATCGCTAGCGCTGCTAAAACGACCAGGACGGAAGCGATCGACACGGAAAGGATGCACCATGCTTGCGTGGATGGAATTGCCACCAAAACAATAACACCAACCAAAGCCGCTGTGACGGCGACAACCAGTGGAACTCGTCCAAACAAGCAAACCGTTGCTGAACAACCCATCGCAGCCCAGGGAATAAAGAACAGGCCGAGCCAATACCAACCCGCAAAACTAGATTGCCACAGTCCCGATACTAAATCGATCTTGACGATAGAAATGACCACAAAGGTAAACAGCGACAACGCAATCGCGATGATTGACCCCTTGGCCGCAGTGAGGAGGATCGCTCTGGAAAGTTGCTCATTGCTGATGGGTAGCGAAGATAGAAACGATCCCATCCGAAGAACATGGAAATCGCGCAGCGATTCTTCCACCGTCTTTTTGCGTCGTACCGACGTCACCGCATCAGGATTCAACATCCCAAAACCGAGCCCGAGCGCTGCCGCGAAAAGTGTCATCCACCACAACGCCATGATTGGCTCGAGTCGCAATCGTGGGTCGGGCTTGAACTGTGCCATGCCTACATCACCCTGTGTCAAACAGGCTATGCTCCCAATGATCAGCATGCCTGCCATGATGACAGGATAAGATCGTCCCTGAAGCTTCCAAAGGTACCAAACGTGTGCTCCTACACTTCCATCCAGTCTTGTCGTACTAGACTTATCGTTTGACCAAAAAGTCCAAAGGTATTTTTGGAAAGCGATAATCTGTTGGGCGATTGGATCGACTTTATCTTCGCCATGCCGATCGAGAGCAATCGCTTTGACCAACGTGATGGAGGAGATGATCGTCAGTCCAACCATGATCAGTACCTCTATCGACGTTGGCTGCTCCCACAGGATCGGATTCTTCGACGTCGCGGCGTAACGCGTCACAAAGCCGATCGCCAAGAGAATCACCAATACTAGGACCATAAGAATCGAAAAGACAGTTTTATAAACGATCCTGGCGAAAGGCTGGAGCACAGCGAATGCCATCGTGAAATAGAGTGCAGGACCGAGTACTGGCCAACTGGCTTGGAACTGAACGTTGAACCAGAGGAGCGTGATGGCGACTCCAAAAAACATCAAGCTGATCCCGCTGAACATGCTCCAGCACGCGATGGTAGCGTTCGAAAGTGGATAACCATACAGTCGCTGGATAGGTCCTTGCGTTCCGATGACTCCAAAGAAAAAAATGAGAAAGTGGAACGTCATCAAGAAGGCGTGAATGCGGATCATCTCCGGTGACTCCGGTGGTATCCCCAGTGATCGCAACGAAAAGAGAGACAGGAAGGGAAACAACGCAGCAGCAAAGAATCCGATCACCAACCAATACCAATGCCGCGACATTTCCCAAAGCAAAGCCTGACTAACGGGTTTCATAGATCTGTTCCGCATTAAATTGAAGATAAACAGTAGGGAAATGATAGTTCCCTCGCGCTTGTTGCTTTAATCCCAACCCGAAGCGTGAGCAAGGGATTGAATGCCCCTCGCTCACGCGTCGGGTGATGACAAATCTACTGTCGAATCGTCGCAACGAAAATCTCATCCAACGACAACGTAGATTCATCAACAACCTGGGCACCCATCGACTCGGCAGCTCCACGCACTTGCCCCATGTCACCATCGACAATAGTACAGATGTATGTCCATTCCGAACCTGCTCCTTGGGTGTTCCTACCGCACAATAGTTTCGGTGGATCGACCACGGGTGTTTCGAAACGCAGCGTCACGCGACGATACGAATCTTTGAGATCGTCCATGCTGTTGGCTAAAACGACTCGCCCCTCGTGGATTATCGCGATATGGTCCGCGACCCGCTCCACTTCATCGAGCAAGTGTGAAGAAAACAGTACCGTTCGGCCATCCTCGGCGATCGTGCGAATGATCGCCCCCAAAATATCGCGGCGCACCACAGGATCCAAGCCAGACGAAGGCTCATCGAGTACCAATAGCTCAGGGCGATGCGCCAGTGCCACCAACAATCCTGCCCGTGCTCGCTGGCCTCGAGAAAGAGTGCGAACCTTCGCATTCGGATCAAGCTCGAACATCTCTCGCAGTTCTTCCGCGAAGCGCTCGTCCCATGTTGGATAGAAGGCTTGGGTATAACGAATCAGTTCGGAGACTCGCATCCAGCTCGGCAGATCCCGTTCTTCCGAAAGGTATCCCATCCGACTCAATACGCCGACGGGTTGGGCAATCGGGTCCATTCCAAACACCTTGACACTCCCAGACTGAGCCTTCAACATGCCCATCACATGTTTCAGGAGCGTAGTTTTTCCAGCTCCATTACCACCGATCAAACCGAAGACACCACCGCGCGAGACGGTCAAGGAGACGTTATCCAACGCCAGTTTCTTCCCAAAACGACGCGAGACATTCTTGATTTCAATGACGGACGAAACACGGTCGCTCGTCGCAGCAGATGTCGAGTATGTTGTATCAATCATGGAGTTGTTCCTTTGCTCTCGAAGTTTGGAGCGCTTCGCTCCGTTGATGGATCAGTTTGATAAGGTCCTCTAAAGCGAAATCCATTTGGTCCGATTCGGCTAACAGTTGGTCAATTCGGCTCGACAAGATTTTTGTCCGTTCTCGACGTGCCAATCGTGAACCTTCGGCAGAAATGTACGTGCCCGCCGTACGGCGTTTCTCAACAACACCAGCCATCTCTAGTTCGCGATAGGCCCTGGCGATCGTATTTGGATTCACGACCAGCCTTTCGGCGAGTACCCGAATCGGTGGCAACTCATCTCCGGAAGACAACCGACCTGCGGACACGAGGTATTTGATTTGATTCACCACCTGCAAATAAATCGGAACACCATCGTGCGTATTGATATGAATCTGCACGGCCCCTCCCTTCGAATTGCGGCGCCTTTTGTATTAATGCAATAATACAAGAATTAGGGCGAGATTCAAGCGAGTTTTTGAGATTTCTTCAAGATTGTTATGGTGTTGCCTCGCTGGCCGAGTTGGGGCCTTCATCCGCATTTGTTCTTCATGTACTCCGGAGCTAGCACCTACGTCGTGTCACGTAGTTGCTCCTGCCCAGGCAGCTGCAATAGGGGGGTTGCGCGTCCTGGCAGGTCTATTGCAAGCCACGTCGAAGTATACAATGACAACGAAGAGCTCCACTATTTCATTTTTATTGAGCACGAACTCATGAGCAGCCATCTGCTGAAACAAATCTTCGACGGACGTACCGATTTGGTTTTTGATTCACTTGTAGCCGGGATGGCCGCAACGCATCAGGACGACAATGGCGTTAGCTTGATTCAATGGTGCTCCTACTACGGCGACGTCAGCGCGATCCGATTCTTACTTTTGAATGGCGAGTCGTTGCAATCACTAGGCACCAATTTGGATCTCAACGGCGCTGCTTTTCACGGACATTGGCGATTATGCAAGTTCTTGATCGAGAATGGTGCCGACGTGAATCAAGCGTTACCTGATACTGGCGAGACACCTCTGCATGCTGCCTTGTGTACTTCGAATCGAATGGCGCACGATCTGGTGATACGAGTCTTGCTGTCACACGGAGCGAATCCAAATTGCGTGACGAAGCCTTCTGCGGAAACGGGTGGCTTCATGCGAGATTGCCGTACGAAAGGGGAGACGCCACTGCACCGCGCTGCCGCTTTTGGCAATGAAGAAACGATTCAGTTGCTACTAAACGCCGGTGCTATCATCGATGCCAAAGATAGGAATGGCGAAACTCCATTAAGCTGGGGAAGCTGGTACTTGCGCCCCGATTCCATTCTGCAGAAGCTCTGTTACGGAGAGTATCGAATACGATCGGATCGAAAAACCATGTCGGCCTATTTGCTCGGCGAGCCCCATGCATAGACCATCATAGGCCACCAGAGTTCTACGTGTGCTGCTACAATCGTTCGTTCTGCCTTGTTGCCAGATTTATCAACCCCTGGAATGCGAAACAATGTTCCGTAGATTGACTTCGACTTTTTTGATTGCATGCGTTTGTATCCTTGTTCAGTTTACTCTATCGGCTGCGCAGGAGAAAGCGACCAAACCGATAGGCTCATATCGTTTGGAAAAGGATATTGCCTATCGCAGTGCCAACGATCCAAGTGCCAACAATCAAGTAGAAAGCAAGGAGTTGGTTTATCGGGCCGAGCGATGCAAGCTTGATATCTATGTGCCAACGGACAAGAAAGACTTTTCTACGGTTGTCTGGTTTCATGGCGGTGGGTTGACCAAAGGAAACAAAGCGATCCCCGATGGGCTGAAGGAAAAGGGGATTGCGGTCATCGCTGCGAACTATCGCTTGAGCCCGCAATCAACTTCGCCAGCTTATATCGAAGACGCAGCGGCGGCGGTTGCGTGGGTTTTTCAAAACATCGAACGCTATGGCGGATCTCGCAAACGCATTTTTGTGAGTGGCCATTCGGCAGGTGGTTACTTAACGAGCATGATCGGGTTGGATAAGCAGTGGCTAGCTCATCATCAATTGGACGCCAACGACATTGCTGGATTGATTCCGTTCAGTGGTCAATCGATTACCCACTTTACCATTCGC
The DNA here is from genome assembly GCA_903858115.1 of uncultured Pirellula sp. Classification (GTDB taxonomy): domain Bacteria; phylum Planctomycetota; class Planctomycetia; order Pirellulales; family Pirellulaceae; genus JBKCUI01. The sequence goes on from CAIOHR010000356.1 coordinate 39,590, forward strand.
AAAGAGCGGGGGATCGATGAAAAGCAGCCGATCATAGACAACATGGCACCGCTGTTTCACGTTCGCAAAGACGCCCCTCCGATCCTGTTCATTTCCGGTGACCGCGAAAAAGAGATGGTAGGTCGTTACGAAGAGACAGCGTATATGTGGCGTATGCTCAAAGAGGTCGGACATAGCGATGTGGAACTCTTGGAACTTCAAGGCTACGATCATGGAGGCATGGCCGAACCTGGATTCCCTTTGCTGCTTCAGTTCGTCAAGAGACGGTCCCAGTCAGTCGAGGCGAAATGAGGCTTCTTCACACGCCGGAAAGCGATCGGTGGCTGGAGCAAAGCGGACGGATACAAGCTGAAATCCACTTTTCTCCAAGATTCGCATCGAAGCGCCATTGCTTGTAGCGGCAGTCGCGTGAATCGGCCGAACGGTGCATTCCGACAATATCAACTTGACAGCGCGTGTTGCGATTCCTTTCCCCCAGTGTTTTCGGTCGATCCAATAACCGAGGCTCATTTTTCCGTCGATCAGAAAGCAAGATATGCAGCCCACGAACGCTTCGTCCAACAAAATCGCACGAGGTGTGATGTTGTCTTGTTGAAGGGATCGATACCAATGTTCATAGAAGGCTTCTAGGGTCCGTGGAATCGTCACAGCCATAGCATTGGATTCCGGATCCACATGCATTTCAAACAGAGCATCGAGATCACCCACCTCTATCGGCCGTATTCGGACGACTTCTTCTTTCGCGACTGGTGTGACTTCGGAGTTCATGTTTAGCGTATTCGACTATGCGATAGGAATGGGAACGAACACATGAGTAAAAGTTCTCACGCATCACCGCTTGCTCGTGTTCAGCCATCGGCGGTGCGCGTGCTCTTGATCGAAACTCCTAAGAGGTCCGATCACTATCATAAGCTTGCTGGCAACTCCCCATTGCTCGGAAATTGACATGCGATACGTGAGCAGTCCTAGCTTAGCGCTGTTTTAGCATCGAAACGCAATCGTGACAACAAACTTCAGTGCCCCATTGACGCTCGTTGGTCCACCAATTGATTTTTCTTTTTGCTCAAGCAAAAAGTGGGTAGCTGTCGTTCAAAAGGGGCGGATGGCTCTCCGATCTTGATTTTGAAGAGTCGTCCTTTCGAGCAGCAAATGCTGACTGCCTATCGAATCGATGAGTAGTCGGGTAACCAAGAAGCAACGGGCTACCGCGCAGCTCGCCTGCGTGGAGCCGTAGCCGCAACCAGATCGCGACCGTCGATTTTCAGACGCCACCATTCGCAGCTTGCCTGCGTGGAGCGGTGGTCAGGATGCGCTATCTGACCACCATCCCACGCGGACGAGCCGCGTGGTGATGTCTTTCGCGTGCCATCGTTGCTGGTTACGGCTACAGTCCAACGTGGGCAAGCCACGTCGTAACTTTATTCACTTTGGCAAGCCATGTCGTAGCTCTTCCTGCCCTGGGCGACTATTGCAGCCACTGGCTACCACGCAGCTTGCCTGCGTGGAGTGGTGGTCAGGTGCTCTTGGTGGCGTTTGGTGTTTTGCTGGCAACACGATTCCATCCACTGATGAAGGAAATCAAAATCAATTCGCCAAGCAGATTGACTAACCGCAATAGGATGGCACCAGCCAAGGCAGTCGGCTGATCGACGAGCGGCGTCAAGAGCCATGTGATCACCAACTCGCGAACGACTGCTCCACTTGGTAGCATCGAAAAGAACCCGGCAACGGCCCCCAAGCAAACGGCGGCTGTAATGGATAACCACGCATTCAGTGTCATCAACGATGGCTGATCGGTCAGAGCGAGCATCGCTAACCATCCCACGGTCCCTTGTAGGATCCAGCCCAATAGCATCCATGCTGTTGTGCGGGTCATAAACCACGCAGTAAAGGCTTTCGGAATTTCCGGTGGCATCCGACCAATTTTGCTTTTGGCGACAATAGTCAATCCGATGCGGAAAAAATGCGGGGTCAAGAAAAGCAATCCGATCGGAACACACGCGAGGGCCGTAACCTTGAGCCAGACCGGAACCTCAAGAAACACCAGTAACAATGCTCCCAAAACCGCTCCGGCGCATAGATTTGTTAATGTTTCGACGAAAACACTCACAATCGCAGGCCGAAGCCCAACACCTAGCGGTTGAAGTCGACCGACTCGCATGATGATGACCATCGCCTTTCCGGGTACATACTTGCCCAAATGGCCAAGAAAATAGGCATCCAATGCGGGAAGACACGGCGCGGCTTGTCCAAACGATCGTAACGCCTGATACCAAGCGATCGCTGCAGGAAACATCGCTACGATAGAGACAAAAAGAGCTACGACGAGCCAATGCCAGCGTTCCGCCAATACGGATAGAAACTCCTCTTTGCCTCGCAGTTCATCGATCGATCGTCTCACCGTTAAGTAAAGAAACGCCGCCACAATCAACACAATTGCGATTTTGATGAACCGTCGAAGCCATTTTTTCGTTGGTGACTCCTCCGCGTTTTTCTTTTTCGTTTCTCCTGCAGGAGTCGTCATCGAAGATCTTATTTCTTGGGAAGAGGAAAACAGGACGAGCTTTTTGTCGAACGGATGCGGCTGGCGTAGAGCCGACCCGCGTAATGCGATAAAATTGTCATCGTTAGTACTGGGATTCGACTCACACGGATAGTTTGTAGATTCATGGCTCGCTATATTTCATTTGCAGTTCTGCTCGGGATCATCGTCGTCATTGGTGCCCTGTTTTACAAGGTGATGATTGGCTTTTTTGTCCCGGTATTCTTGGCCGCAGTATTAGTTGTCGTATTTCGACCCTTGCATCGTTGGGTCGGTTCCAAAGTTGGCGAACGAGATCATATCGCGGCTGGAATCACGACGACGTTGATTCTTTTGATTGTGCTTATCCCTGCTTCCTTGGTCCTCACCATGGCAGCCATCCAAGGTGCAGGATTTGTCAAGGATTTTAACTTTTCGAGTATTCAATACGGGCTGGCCAAGCTGCGGACTAACGATTGGGTGAATCTTGAATATCCTCACGCTCCTATCGTGCGCGAAATACAGAGCAAAGTGGAGGATATCCAAAAGCAAGCGACCGAACAACGCTTTGATGAACTGGTGGACCCTAAGGGAAACCTCCAAGGTGATATCAAAGAGATTCGCAAGCGTTTACCGGACTTGATTCCATCATTGACAAAACAGTCGATCGTTGAGATGGAGCGCAAGTTCAATAGCGAGCGCAAGAAAAAGAACGTCGAAGTAGTTGTGCGACCTGATCTCGAAGCGATTTTAGAAGAAGCCAACGAACAGTTGAAGGACGTGTTCGCCGATGTTCCGCCGCCAAACGAAGCGGTCGAAATGGATCCTGCAGAACATGAGGTTTCAAAGCTCAAGAAGCGAGACGAGCGGTTGGCGAACGCAAAGCTGCAGCCTGTCCCTAGTTTGTTACCAAGTTTAGCTCGTTCCGAGGATTCGAAAACCGAGCTTGAGCAAACCAAGATAGCTCGCGATCGTTTTCTGGATACGGCTGTTAGCTGGAGCAACTCCATCGAGAATTTCAACCGAGCACTCGACAAGCTGCAACCTGGTAAGCCAGATCAACCTGAAGATGTTGTTGAGTTTCAGAAAGCGGTGTTTCTGCTAAATCAAGAATGGACCAAAGTTCGTGATACGCTGTCGGGCGGGCCGTGGATTGGTATGTTGAAAACGATTGCCAATCCTTCACCCGAAGAGGTAAAGTCGATGACAGAGTCGGTCATCGATTACATTCGGCCTCGACTGCTGTCGTTTACGGGCGATTCGGCTGCCTTTCTGTTCCGTCTTGTCATAGGCACGGTCATCCTTCTAGTTTCGCTGTATTTCTTTTTGTGCGATGGACCAGTGATGGTACGTTCGATGATGGAGTTGAGTCCACTGGATGATCGCTATGAGCTCGAACTGCTCGCAGAGTTTGATCGTATTTCTCGTGCCATCGTGTTGGCGACGGTTCTATCGGCACTTGCTCAGGGGCTTACGGCTGGGATTGCTTACTACTTTGTGGGTATGCCTTCATTGGTGATGCTCGTTTCCCTTACCTGCATTTGCGCGTTGGTACCTTTCGTCGGGCCATCGCTCGTTTGGGTCCCTGTCGCGATCTACCTGGCAGTCTTCCAGGAGAACATTGTTGCTGCCATTGGGATGGCCTTATGGGGGATCGTCGTGGTGGCCAACGTTGACAACGTCATTAAGATTCTGGTGTTGCATGGTCAGAGCCAACTTCACCCACTATTGGCATTGCTGAGTGTACTTGGAGGAATTCAAGCGCTCGGACCGATCGGTATCTTGGTTGGTCCCATGGTCGTTGTGTTGTTGCAGACATTGTTGGGTATCCTGCGTCATGAACTCGCAAAGTTCAAGAAGCAAGAAGACTCGACAAGTCCTGTTACCAACGACGAAATTCGCGACTTCGGTCGAGTGCTTCGCAAGCCAAAGGTCGTAGAAGAGTCGATGCAAGATGAACCCAAACTGACAAATCCAGGTTCCATAACGCCAGAGGCAACCTCTTAGTTCACACCAGAATGGAACCGAATAATTGTCGAGCGAGAAACATTAAAGGTAAGGGACGGCACACATGCAAAACGGTGAATCGAATTTGGAACCTGTGGAGCGACGTCAATTCCTCCGACAGACCGTATTGACGTCAGGAGTCATTGTGGCCGATTTGGGTATCGTACAACAGGCGTTGTCCAACGAACTGATCGTACCAACCGCTGATAACGCAAAGAACTTGTCAGGTTCGCAGGTACAGCCGAACATGATGGGAATCTATGGACCGTGGGCGGCAGAGATTGTTGGAGATAAACCGGCGAGACTCTCTTATCGACAGTCGACGTTTCAAGATCTGGAAGCATGGCGACGAACGGCAAGGGATCGCGTGTCGGAATGTCTTGCACGGCCAAACCAATCACTTATCGCCGATGTAAAGACAGAGTCTATCGAGTTCCAAGATGGTCTGCATATAGAGAAGGTCAGTTGGCAATTGCCATATGGGGCGCGCACCAACGCTGTGTTATTGAAACCAGCACAATCGAAGGGGCGGCTCCCGGCGGTATTGGGTTTGCACGACCACGGCGGAAACAAGTACTTTGGATACCAAAAGATTACCAAGCTCGGTTCTACCCAGCATCCCATGATGACGTATCATCACGATCACTATTATGGCGGGAGAGCGTGGGCCAATGAACTTGCAAAGCGAGGTTATGCTGTCTTGGTGCACGATACGTTTACGTTTGCGAGTCGACGTGTCAAGATGGAGGACGTAGAAGAACGGGCTCGAAACAAAGTTCCACCCGTCGATGACGACTCCGAGGAGTCGATCAAAATCTATAACAAGTTCGCAGCAGACCACGAACATTTGATGGCGAAGAGTTTGTTTTGTGCTGGAACAACTTGGCCGGGAGTGTTCGTCTCTGAAGATCAACGGGCTCTCGACTACCTCTGTTCACGGGATGATGTTGACGCAACGCGAATAGGTTGTGCCGGATTGTCAGGTGGTGGATTGCGTACCGTCTATCTGGGTGGAATGGACGATCGGATCCGATGTGCGTGTGCCGTGGGAATGATGTCCACATGGCGAGACTATTTGCTTCACAAATGCCATACCCACACGTGGATGATCTACATACCACAGTTGCCTGTCGATCTTGATTACCCCGAAGTGCTAGGATTGCGCGTGCCTTTACCTACCATGGTCTTGAACAACAATGAGGATTCCCTCTTTACGCTCGACGAGATGCATCGCGCGGATAAGATCCTTGCCGAAGTGTATGCAAAGGCCGGTGCCTCGGATCGCTATCGTTGCCAATTCTACACCGGCCCTCACAAATTCGACCAACAAATGCAGGCCGATGCGTTTGTTTGGTTTGATAAATGGCTGAAGGCCTAGGTTAGGATGAGGATCTAGGGACGGCTGATATCATGATTGTTGTGAAGTGATTATTCCAGCAACAACGGTGAGCGATGGTTATAATCAGAGATTGGATATGCCTCAGGAAATCTTGGAACAAGGGTCTCTGTAGCGTGGAGCGAAAACTATGATCTATCGACGACGTGTGCTGGCAGGCGCAGCGACTGCAGCATGTCTCTTTCCGCAAACGACTTCGTGGGCCGCAAGCACGTTTCCCGATTCGTCCGGAGGAATCTTCGATTATATTCTGAAATCGAAAGGGAAGTTCGATGCCGATCTGTATCGAAAACTGTTAGGTAATGCGAATGAGTTCAAAGAGGGAGATCTGAGTCTGGGGATTACTGCGGAAGGGGACGCGCAAAGAGAGTTCGCTCGTTCGCTTTTGTTGAATACAACCGTGGGGGAGATAGATAGTCATCCTCCTCACGTTGACGATTTGCTGCGATACTGCAATTCCGCGTTGGACATGGAAAAGCAAAACGCAATCAAGAATCTGAAGTTGCAGCAACTCAAGGATTTCTTGAGCAGCAAGGACGAATCAGAGATCCGAGAGATCCAGCGAGGACTCAGCAGCGATGTAATTGCATGTTTGGTCCGAGTAATGAGCAACCAAGAGTTGATCGCGGTTGCATCCAAAGTTTTTAATCCACTTCCAGGAAGTGATATCGGCCGTCGAGGGTTTATGGGAGCGAGAGTTCAGCCGAATTCTCCGACGGATGACGTTGATGATATTCAATGGCAAGTTTTTAACGCGTTTGCGTTCGCCGTTGGCGATGTGTTGCTCGGGACAAACCCGGTATCGAGTACTCCCGAATCTGTGGCGAAAGTAGAAGCCGCATTACATGACATTGTGAAGACGTTCGAACTCACTGCAATTCTCCCACATTGTGTTTTGTCGCATATCGATGTTCAGGCGCAAGTCGAACGGCAGTCTCCTGGCAGCACGGCATTGTGGTTTCAGAGTATCGCCGGCAATGATGCATGCAACGCGACGTTCGATATTTCCGTTCAGAAGATGATCGATCATGCACGCAACAAGAAAGGAAAGTTTGGACTCTATTTTGAGACCGGACAGGGGGCAGACTTCACGAATGGGCATGGGTTCGGTGTCGACATGGTTCTATTCGAATCGCGAAAATATGGATTTGCTCGAGCTCTTACCAAGACACTTGCGGAAGCCAATGGCGCGTCTTCGAGCATTCCCCCATGGGTTCATGTCAACGATGTGGCGGGCTTTATTGGGCCTGAGGTTTTTCGGACGAAAGAACAATTGGTTCGATGTTGCCTCGAAGATATTGTCATGGGAAAACTTCATGGTTTGACCATCGGTTTAGATATCTGCACGACGTTGCATATGGATGTCACGTTGCAAGATCTTGGTTGGTGCATCGAACAGATCATGCCTGCATGCCCAGCCTACTTGATGGCGTTGCCCACTCGGATCGATCCGATGCTCGGCTATTTGACCACTGGATTTCATGACCATGTGCGGGTTCGTGAGAAGTTCGGATTTCGAGTTAGCCGACCCATGTGGAATTTTTATCAATCCTTAGGTGTTATTGATAATTCAGGCAAACCGACCTCCCATTTTGGTGATCCGGTTTGGGTGTATACCCAATACCGAAAGCGAAAGGGAGATACTCGATCGGTTGCAGAATTGAGCGAAGAAGCTCGTGACAAGATGGTGGAGGTTCGCGGTCGAGGCGTATTTTTGGCTTCAGGGTATGGTGAGTCCATAACCGAACTACCTCCAGCATTGAATCGAGAAGTCAACCATATCTATGAAGATGCCAAGAAGTGTATTTGGGCCGATTTCAACGAAGCTTTTGTGAAATCGATTCCACGAGCGATTCCGTTGCAAACTCTTTCGAAAGATAGGAATGACTACATCCTGCATCCCGCAAGCGGCGAGTCCCTTTCCGCCGATTCGATACAAACGTTGGAGGCATTGAGGAATGCCAGAACGAAGAACTACGATTGCCAGATCGTTATATCCGATGGTCTCAATGCTACAGCTCTGACGGGCGACGATCAACTCTTGGAGCTAGTGAAGTATTTGCAACTAGAACTAGAGAAAAACAAATTCGTCGTTGCTCCAGAAAGGATCGTAGTGACTTCGGGACGTGTGCGAGCTGGGTACCAAATCGGTAGTCTATTGTTCGGTGAACAAAGAAATGCTAAGGAGAAAGATGGAAATGGAAATGTTGGTAAAGGAACGGTTGGGACTTTATTGCACATCATCGGTGAGCGACCTGGTAGTGGTCATCGAACCATGTCGATCTACATGACCGCAGTCGATGCACGATCGTGGAGTACGCCAGGATCGGTAGATCACCACGTGACAAAGGTAGTCTCAGGGATAGCAAACACAGCACTGAAACCTGCCGAAGCCGCGAGACAAGCTGTCGCTCTACTGCTATAGGGAAAGTTCGCAACATGACGAGTGGTTTCGTTTAACCTGTAGCCGTAGGCGACAACCCTCGCTCACGCTTCGGGTTAGGATTAAATCTAGAAACCGTCACCCTTCTTTTTGGCACGAAAGCGACAAATCGCAAATTCACATCGGCTGCTTTGGACGCAACGGCTACTATGAAATCGACCTACTGCGATATCGACCTATAGACTGCACGCGTAGTCGAGGTTCCATCCGCTCCGATCTCTGTCGTGCTTGAAAAATCCCCGATCGATTCTAACACGTCCCACATCGACAATAGATCATTCGTGGTCACAGCGTATCCCTCAAGTGCCTCCAGCGACGGATCTTCAATCGGGGCATCCAAATCTTGCACGCCCAGCTTGACACCGTATAAAACCCAAGGTTTTGCAGCGCTCATAATGCGTCCGATACTCAAATAGGATGCATTCGCTAGCGGTTTGTCGGTATTGATCACTCCTGCACCGATCGTTAGTCGCGTGGATTTGGCAAGCGTCCCCGATTGCTTCTCAGAGTAGCCGTGGTAAAGATAACTCCCACTCAATAGACCATGAGGCATCATGCTCTTGGGAGCTGGACAATCGTCAGGAATGGGATAGCCGAACTTCACTCTGCCATCGGATTTGCTTTCGATGGGTCGAGGTATCGAATAGTTCACAGGTACCGAATTAGGGTCCTTGGTTCGGACGTAATCCAAAAGCGAATCACATACGGTAAAGAAATCGCGACCTGCATCTTGCAGCTTTGCTGCATCACGAACGCCAGAGACCGATGCGACTTCAGGCAAAGGTAATGGCACGTCCGAGGGAGGCATTTCTTTCGCCCATTGCTTGGCTGCCAAACTACCACTCGACATCACGATTCCATGTTCTCCATTGAGTCCTGGAAGCACTTTCGTTTCCCATGCGTCCGCCAGCTTTACAAGCAATGGCCATAGGGATTCGATCTCCGATCGAGCTTTCTTCAAGTCGTCCATGTCTACGCCCGTACCGCTCCAGTCGATTTCGAAAGCACGATCCAATTGCTTCTTGAATCTTTGAACGATTTGACGCATCAATCGAAAGTACTCAGGATGGTCCTGTAGTCGCGTAACAACCATCATCATCGGATCACCGCCGATATGCTGGAGCGCCGCAAGCGGTTTGCTGCCATCCAGCAGTACATTCTTGGTACGAATGTGATAAACCTGCTCCCACCCGTTAACGGTCGAGAAAGAATAAGCAGTCGTACCGCGGGCTTCCGGAACAAACGTTGCTATCGATTCATCCATCCACTTCAGATCGCTCTTGATGCTCTCGGAAAACTCGAAAACCTCGCTTGTTTTATCGACCTTTCCAGCATCGCCATTGAGGCCTCGCACGGCGACTTGGACGCCCATGAATTGATTCAAAAGAGCCGAGAAGTTCTTGGTAAAGAAATCTTTGAACTGGGAGTCGTAGTTGGCTTTGGCCAAGTTATCAGACAGATAGCTAACGCTCATTATAGGTTTGCTCGCGTTCATTACGACAGGCGCGAGATCTGGGTGTGTGGTTAAATTCGCCCCTTTTCCTAACTTCAGCAGATCCCCTCGCTTGGATGAAATTCCAACGATGAAGTATCCGTCGAGTGTTCCAATCGTCAATGCGATCGTCTTTTGGTTGAGTGCATTCTGAAGCACTTCCATGATCTCTTCGTCCAGCAGATTCGCGGAAGATAGCACATCCCACGGTATCATTTTGCCATTGAACTCGACCGTTAATCGAGAGCCTCGATCGTCTTCAATCCGCTTGATCGAATTGGTAACGGGAGCCAATTCGGGAACAAAACCCATGCTCAACTGAAGTGACGCCTCCAATTGATCCACTTTGGTGATTGCAAGGTCCTCGTTTCTGCATTTCGCACCCATCACCATCATCGGGACCGCGAGTTTCTCAATCTCATCAATCCACAGGTTCATCAGCTTGTCGGTCGCAGTATCATCTTCTAAGGATTCGACCGCGAGTTCATTGGCCGCGAGTTCATTGATCGCACTGATGACTCGTGTGTAAGCCCGTACAAACTCACTGGTATTCTTGTCTCCTAGAAAAAAACACTCCTCGGAAACCAGCTCCGTTGCGAATTTTACTGCCTCTTTTGCGTTGGGATTCTCCCATACCATTCGAAGGTTCGCGACATTGCCGTCACGGTTCTTCCACTGATCGAGAAATGTTTCCAAGTTCTCTTGAACTGCGGGCAGATCAAGAAGCTTCTTGACGACGGGACCACTAACAAAACTCGCCCACTGTTCCTTCATCCGATACGTGGCGGCGTAAAAGTCAGCATCCGCTGGAGCCAGCCGAATGGAAGTTGACGAAAGAGCGTCTTCCGCACGAATCGCAGCCGAACCGTTTGCAAAGTAGAAGGGGAAAAGCAAACCGGCAACGAAGAGTTTTTTACATCGCGTCATGAAATCATTCTTCAGTTAAGGTCAAAGTTTTTCCAAGGCTTTGTAAGCCTAAGCATCAAATTTGTCGAGATCGCTCATCAAGGAATCGATATGAGGAAAATCATTTTCCTCGCTGATGTCGACAGCGGTTTCCGTCGAGGCACGATGTGCATCAAATCGCACGTTCGCGACTACTGGAGTTGTCTCCCCGGGGGGCGAAGTTGGGGGTGCGATGGCAGCTTTCGTCGTCTCGATCACGGGTAGTGTTCTCAAGTCCATCGGCGTGCCGACACGTGGCCGAACTTTGGATAAACTGCTATTCAATTGAAACACGGGTGTAGACCGTGATTCCAGCAGCTCTTTAATCCTCGACAATCCATCGTCTACAGTTTTTCCAAGGTCGAACGATAGGAAATACACCTTCTTCGGAGTCGGGGCTTTCTCGTTCGTTATCGCTAGTTTCTCAGAGCCATCCACTGGTACTATTTCCAGCGAAAGAAATCCAAGTCGTGTCAATTGCTCCGCGACTAACTTTTTCGAATACCAAGAGACTAAAACAAAATCGCCGCGAAGGCCTTCCAGGCAGAGATGGTCCGTCGAATCTAACTGAATTAGAGCCAGATCCGCAACCAACGTCGCGTCTAGCCGATCCTCAAAGAGCAATTTCGTGATCCATTGCTCTTCGTGTTCGGCTTGCTTGCCATTGCGTCGCTCATGTTGGCAAAGGACGACAGGTAATCTTACGGCCATAGGACGATTTTCATGGAGAAAAGTTGTGCTAGTTGCCTATTTGGCTATACGATCGATCGCGTCCAGTTGTTCCGCAGTCATATCAAACATCTCCATCATCCCTTCGACACTACCGGTTTGCATTCCCTTTTTGAGGAAATAGTATCGCTGCTTGGATGAACCGTGGGTGAAAAGATCCTTGCTAGGCCTGCCATTGCGATGTTTCATGAGGATATCGTCGCCGATACTGGCAGCCGCATTCAGCGCTTCTTCCAAATCGCCACGTTCCAAAACACTCTTTAATTTTTGGTTGTGGTGTGCCCAGACGCCTGCAAGGTAGTCTGCTTGCAACTCTAGTCGAACATTGAGACCATTCGATTCAACTTTCGAGGCTCGAGACTGCATCGCTTGGACTTTGGACAAAATTCCCAATTGATTTTGAACATGATGGCCCACCTCGTGCGCGATCACATAGGCCATCGCGAAATCGCCCGGTGCATTCAATTCTTTCTTCATTTGACGGAAAAACGAGAAATCCAAATAGACATTGGTATCACCCGAGCAGTAAAAAGGCCCCGACTGCGAAGAGGCGACACCACACGCGGAACGAACTTGATCGTTGAAAATCACAAGCTTCGGATCCTGATACTCTGCGTTGAGTTTCTCGCGAAAAAGTTTGTTCCACACATCTTCGGTGTCTTTCATGACCACCGACACGAACTTCTTTAACGAAGCATCTGGGTCATTGTTCGGATCCAACGGTTTGTTGACAGCAGCACGCCCCGAGGATTGTCCAGCCTGTTCCATCAACTGTCGGGGATTCGCCCCAAGCATGAAGAGGATGATCAGCAGCACGATTGAACCTAAACCGCCACCGAGGACCATTCCGCCAGCTTGCATGGCCATGCCTCGACGATCTTCCACATTGACGGATTCTTCACGACCTTCCCAACGCATTTTCTTACTTTCAATTACGGATAAATGAAACGACAACTGGTAGCTTTGATGTCAACCACGGCCGACCGCTGGTCATTGGAAACCGGGGCTAGCGCCCGACGGCTCATCAGCGAAGCGCACGACCGGTCAGCCTTGACCAATGATCCCTGCGAATCTATTGCCGACAGAATATACCAGAACTTCCCCAGATGTAGCAGTATCGCCACGGATTCACTCGGATTTCTATCGCTCAATCCGGATGGAAGAGTTGATAGGCTCGGTAGCCGCCGGACAAGTTTTTCACGTTGAAACCCCGTTGCATCAGGATCCTCGTCGCCAGATACCCCCTCTGGCCAACCTGGCAATATGTGATGATTAACTGTCCGGCTTTGATACTATTGGTCAATTCCCAAAGTCGCTCCCTCAGTTCATCCACCGGAATATTCACTGCACCAGGGATTGCTCCTAGTTTGTGTTCATCGGAGGTTCGGACGTCTACCACCAAAGCATCACGCTGTTCTGGTAACGCATCCACGTGAACAACCGGATGATCCTCACGAAGCACACCCGAAGCAACAAAACCAGCCATATTGATCGGATCTTTCGCCGATCCGAATTGGGGTGCGTACGCTAACTCCGCTTCCTCTAAATCAAAAACGGTCATGCCACCTTGGATCGCCATCGCAAAGACGTCGATTCGCTTATCCACCCCTTCGCCCCCAACAATTTGAGCGCCGAGCACTTCTCCTGTCGGAACTCGAAACAATAACTTGATCGACATCGCTTCTGCACCAGGGTAGTAACCAGCATGGTTGGCAGGATGAATGTATATGCGCTCAAAGGGGATGGACTCCGACCGCAGAGTACGTTCATTTACTCCCGTCGAAGCTGCCACGGTGTCAAAAACGCGAACGATCGATGTCCCTTGTGTTCCACGATACGGAACCGTCCGACCAAAAATATGATCAGCTGCCAACCTCCCTTGGCGATTGGCAGGTCCAGCAAGAGCGATCTGAGCTCGAGACTTGAGCACAAATTCCTCGACCTCGACCGCGTCCCCAACCGCATAGATGTCTGGATCATTCGTTTGCATGTGTTGATTAGTAATGATGCCACCTCGCTTGCCAACGCTCAACTCCGCTTGGATCGCCAACCGATTCTCCGGCCTCACCCCTACACCGAAAAGGACCATATCCGATTCCGATACACTTCCGCCCGCTAGCTTCACTCGCAGTCGATCATTGTCAGTCTTCTCAACCGACTCTGCTTGTTCCTTCAGCAATAGCTCCACTCCATGCTTCTTCAGATTGGCGACAATGGGTGTTGTCATTTCTCGATCCATCGTAACCATGATTTGATCGGCCAACTGAACGAGCGTCGTTCGCACACCACGCTTCACCAGATTTTCCACCATCTCGAGCCCAATAAATCCTCCTCCGATTACGATCGCTTCACGAATTCCAGAATCCACCAAATGCTTGATGCGATCAACATCCCCAAGCGTGCGCAGCGTCAAAACATTAGGCAAATCAGTTCCAGGTATTGGTGGCTTGAACGGAGATGCACCTGGAGAGAGAATCAGTTTGTCATACGATTCCTCGTATGTTTTCCCAGTCCCCGCGTCGGTCACGGTAATCGTTTTGTTGCTTCGATGGATTTCCGTCACATTGCTACCGACGCGAACGTCTATCCGGAACCGTTCCTTCAGTCGTGCCGGAGAGGTCACAATGAGCTTTTCTCGTTGCTTAATCTCTTCGCCAACATAGTATGGCAAGCCACAGTTGGCAAAGGAAACATAATGCCCTCGTTCTAGCAATATGATTTCAGCTGACTCGGAAAGCCTCCGAGCCCGAGCAGCCGCGGACGCACCTCCAGCAACACCACCCACGATGACGACCTTCATCGATAAATCCCTTTAACCAATTCAATGCACCATAGAATAGAAAACCAATCCGTATGATATCTCGACATCCCCTTTCCCGATAGCGTACGACGAAACGCTCCCTAGAACGCGACCCATCATTTATCGAACAATTTCTCACCAGCGGAGAGTTCTTCTTTCTTGCCCCGATTGTCATCGAGGCTAGGCATAATCGACAACGGGTCGAAATGCATCCACGCCGGGGATACACTGATCAGCGTTGCTGCCAGCTGCGCTCCTTGGGCGATCCA
>CAIOHR010000357.1 GCA_903858115.1 uncultured Pirellula sp.
GAATCCACGCCACTGAGGTAAGCACGGCGAACACATCTCTGGACACAATGCAAAATGGCGATTTCCTGGGGTCTAAAGACCTCCGAACGTAATGGTCTAGGCATGTCAAATTTCTCCTTTTCTCTAAATCCTACCATACCCACCCAAAAATGCAAGTGCCTGGCACTTAAAACTGTTGTGAATACTATAATACGGTGGATGCGATGGTTCGATTGTTGCCGAATTTGAATTTAGAGCAACGCAACGCCGTCGGGTGTGATTCGAAAGAGTCGGTCGGAGACTGGGTGGTTTGTGGTGGAGTAATCTCGTTCGACTGCGTGTTGTAGCATCGATCGATTGTCTCGATACTCAAACATCATGAACGTGTCCCTCGACGGGACTGCCGCCACGATGGACCGACCCAATTGTTTAGATGCGATCGAGTATAATTTGGGATGCAATAGGTAGCTGGATGCCGCGCCGCCGTGATGCTGGAGTGAGCCGACCGCTGGCGTGTCTTCCGATAAACGCATCGTGTACACCTCCGGTTCGGGTAACGCTGCCAAATTCTCGATCGCGGTATTCAAGAGCAATTCTAACGAAACGCCCCATCGCTCCAGATCCAGACTGTGAATGAACCGAAACGTATCTTGGTTGTCGATTGCAAAGCAAATGCGCAACTCCGCCAACCACGGAGCACTGATGAGAAACGGGGCCGTGCGAGGCGGCGAAGAACCCTCGCTATCGTCGCTTTTCACTTGCGTGCGTTGGTTCGCCTCCTGAATATACTTGTCCGTCTTAAGCAAAGGCTGGATCCGACTGCGAGCAGATTCCCACGATTCGCTTCCAAGCTTTTCGCCATTCCGTTTCGCTAGCCCGACGATCCCTTGTACAAAATGGTCCACCATGGTTTCCATGCCAGATGGATTGCGCATCACTTGGGAGAGCAGATTTCCGATGGAGAGTTGAAACTGGTTCACGTTTACCGTCATCCCACTCACCTTGATCTCTGTATCGGGAAAGTTATCTGAGATCGCTTGCGTCACACGCGATAACACTTGCGAGGCGAGCAATTCTTCGTTTCGATGAATCCGCAACGAGGAAAGCATCCGCTCGATGATCGGTTCGAATAGCGGCCTGGACGAATCGCGGTACGAGGAAGAAACCCCTAAAATCAAATCGAAGCAGAGGATAAACCAACGGTACCCTGACGGATCAGTCTCGGGACGTTCGACTCGATAGTTGTCGTAGATGATCGTGGGATCTTGCTCCATTGGACTGGATTGGATTTGCTGGAACATGATCGTCGCCAGCTCTTTCCATTTCCCCAATCGCAAGATCTGATCGGCATCGACCGATACGGGCGCACGAAAGAGCATCAACCCAGCAAAACTCTCGGCTGTAGGTGCGGAAAACTCGACCGCTCCATCTTCTTCTGTCTCCAAATTCCAATGCGCAGGATAGTCGATCTCAAAGAAGTTCTGCGGATGGCGAAAGCTCAGATAGTAAGGAAATTCGTCGGTAGATTGAGGATAGGTTGGGTTCATTGTTTGGGCTGCGCGTTCTTCTTGGTCATCCGTTGAACGAGGGCATCGTTTGTCTGTTTCGGACCGGGAGTGCTCCGACCGTTTTCGATGTATTGCTCCATCAACTGAGTGAGTTTATCGACGACATCGGGATGGGCGGACTGAACGTTTGTCGATTCGCTTGGGTCGTTGAGCATATCATAGAGTTGAACGTCGGGCATTCCCAGGGTGGTCGCTTCTGCATCCTTGGGGCTTCCCCAACCACCGGAGCCTGAAGAAAAAATCAGTTTCCATTTTCCTTGCCGAATTGCAAATTTTCCATCGATCGAATGATGGACCACTGCTTCGCGAAGCTTTTTGTCTTCTCCGAGCAATGCAGGCAAGATACTGACGCTATCGACTGCCGCATCGATCGGCAGTTTCGACTTTAGAATATCTGCACAGGTGGCCAACAAGTCCACATGGCATATGGGTTGATCACTTGCCGATCCTTTTGGGATCAACGCTGGCCAACGAACGATGAAAGGTACACGGTGTCCGCCTTCCCAAATATCGGCCTTGTATCCACGAAA
This sequence comes from uncultured Pirellula sp., assembly GCA_903858115.1. Taxonomy (GTDB): domain Bacteria; phylum Planctomycetota; class Planctomycetia; order Pirellulales; family Pirellulaceae; genus JBKCUI01. The sequence goes on from CAIOHR010000357.1 coordinate 2,078, forward strand.
TGGACCGCTTGCATAGTGGCCTTGTTTCTCGAGCGACTCTGTTTTGGCGGCAGGCGAACAGCCATTGTCTGCAGTGAAGATCACGAGGGTATTGTTTGCGATCCCTGCTCGATCGATGGCATTTAAGATATCGCCAACGACAGCGTCCGTCTGCATGACAAAGTCTCCGTAGCTACCCAGTTCGCTTTTCCCTAGCCATTCTTCGGAAGGGACGATTGGTGTATGCGGAGAGGTTAGCGGGACGTAAAGAAAGAACGGTTTGCCATTCTTCGCAGCCTCGCTCTGTTGATCGATGTATTGAACCGACTTTGCACCCAATCGAGGGAGCATCTCGATCGGTTTCAAGCTTTCGATGACGACATCGTTCTCGATCAGTCCGGACATGGTTCGAGCATTCGAGCATCCCCAAAAATAGTCAAAGCCACGTGTGATCGGCCCTTCGATTATTTTCGATCCCACGGGCAAGCCCGCATCGCCGCTCTTGGCTTTATTCCTTTTCGCATTATTCGATGTGCGAGTTGAGTCCTTCGATTCCGGTTCGGTCGAATGAAAACCCAAGTGCCATTTGCCAATGGCAGCAGTCGTGTATTCGTTCTGTTTGAGAAAGAAACCTACGGTCAAGCGATCAGCATCAATCAATGGTGGGTCATTCGAACCATCCAATACGCCACGTTGAAGTCGCGTACGCCAAGCGTATCGTCCTGTAAGCAATCCATAGCGTGTTGGTGTACAAACGGACGAACCGCTATGAGCATCCGTGAATCGCATTCCTTGAGATGCCAATCGGTCCAAGTTGGGGGTTGGAATTTTGCAGCGATCAGGATTCAAAATGCGTATGTCGCCATATCCCAAGTCATCGGCCAGGATGTAGACAATGTTTGGTCGCACGGTTGCAGAAGGCGATTGACCTTGCAAATCTCTGGTCGAGAGAGCAGTCAGTAAGACAAGAGCGAAAAATGGTATTTTCATTGGATTGTGCATAGCAATTGGTTCGAGAGAAAGCGAGTCAGGATTTTACCAGAATTTGTTGGCACGCTTTCCATTTCGAGACAATGGGCACCGGCTGGTCAATCTTTTTCGGACGATATTTGATAACATTCGTTGCTGGGGAGAGCGACCATAGGGTTGCTCGTCAGGGGGGTACCCGATTTCAGTATGGATCGATGATGCAGTTTGATTTCAAGTCGTTGGATGCAACGAGCCGCTATAAATTGATTACCGGTTTGGTGGTTCCGAGACCGATCGCATGGATCACAACCATCAATGTGAACGGGTCGATCAATGCAGCACCCTTTAGTTTCTTCAACGCTATTGGGACGGATCCCGCGCTGATCGTTCTGGGGATAGGGGACCATCCAGACCGGCCCAAGGATACGGCGGTCAACATCCAACGGGAGAAAGAGTTTGTTGTCAATCTGGTGCCTGAAGCACTGGCACAAGCGATGAGCGATTCGGCGACCGACTATCCAGCGCATGTGTCTGAGATCGATGCATTAGGACTAGCGACTTCGTCCTCGCAATGGGTCAAGCCGCCGAGACTGGACGGTTGTCCGTCGTCGCTGGAATGTCGATTGGAGCGGGTATTGATGATTGGCGAGAACCGGATTGTTTTCGGCGAAGTGTTAGGCGTTCATGTATTGGACGAGGTCGTGTTGGATGTCTCCAAATGTCAAGTTGCGTCGGAACGAATGCAGTTGATCGGCCGCATGGGAGGACTGGGAGGCTACACGCGAACAACGGACGTCTTTCAAATCCCGCGCAAAAAGTACATGGGATCGTAATGATGCGGCTTAGTGATTTGATAGGCGAGATGTGGTAGTGTGGTAGGAAATCGAGTTTTGGATGGTTATACTCATCGGATCCGATTGACCTTATCCCATTACCTATCAAATCGATATGACTCGACGATCGAACGGAACTTTGGAGCTTCGCCCCATGTTGCCATCGGATGTGCCCCATGCACTTCGGATCATCAACGAATACGATGAAGACGACGCATTGGAGGCGAGAGATACTTATGAGGAGAGTATTGATGGTCAGTACTGTTTATGCGAGCGGGGGCAGGTGATTGGCGTTGTTGGAGCGAAACCGATCGAAGACACGGATGGTTCGATGGGATTGTCTTGGACCTATCTTCAGCGAGCGGATCGACGATCAGGCAAGGGCTCTCAGATGCTTCAATGGATCATCGAGATCATGAGAGACATGGGAGGGCGGAAAGTATTCGTACATGCGAGCGACTATCAAGATCCCGGGGAAGGGGATATCTACTTCGACGCACGCGACGCGTACGTACGCGCAGGTTTTATGCAGGAGGTTCGTCAACCTGACTTCTATGCGCCCGGCGAGTCGATGCTGGTCTATGGTCTACGACTGGTACCACGCGAGGTGCGTGAAGTCCCTCTACAACTCGACGATGTCAAGATAACCGACGTGGACGAGATTCCAGAAACCAACAATGCGTACTGGCTTGCTTGGGAACTAGTTCAAAACGGTAGCGGTACCAAGCCTGCCGATTTTGAACGGCTCTACAAGGAGGTGAAGTCCTGGGGCGGCCGAACGATCTATATGGCGTTTCCATCGGATGTCGCTAACGCAAGTGCTCTGGTAACAGCAGCTCGTTTTCGAATCGCTGGGCGATTGATGGACTATTACGAGGATGGTATAGACCAAATTCACTATCGTTACGATCTACTCTCTTAGGGGAATAGCCTTCGTTCTTCCGAGGAACGGTATCGGGATCGCATTCGAGGGATACAGAGTCAAACGAAAAAAGGCCGCCACTTTCGTAACGGCCTTTTTATTGGACCAAGCGTCCAAGTCAACGTTTTATGAAAGCCTGCCTGTAAGGCATGCTTCGTAAATCAATTACTTGCAACCGCAGCTAGGAGCAGCTTCGCATCCGCAGCTTGGAGCAGCTTCACAGCAGTCAGCCTTCTTGAATTTGCCAAAGAAGGACTTGATGGCTGCCATCTTCTTTGCATGGTGAGCAGCCAACCGGTCCTTGAGGCTTGGCTTGCAGCAAGTTGGTTCAACTTCGCAACCACAGCTTGGAGCTGCTTCGCAACCGCAGCTTGGTGCTGGAGCTGGAGCACAGCAAGGAGCGGGTGCTGGTGCTGGAGCCGGTGCACAGCAAGGAGCTGGAGCTGGTGCTTCGCAGCATGGTGCTGGAGCTGGTTCGCAGCAGCTTGACTTCAACGAATGAAGCTTCGAAAGCAATCCCTTGAGGATGTGCTTGCGAGCTGGTTTGCAGCATGGGTCTGGTTCGCAGCTTGGAGCTGGTTCGCAGCTAGGTGCTGGAGCTGGCTCGCAGCATGGAGCTGGTGCTGGTTCGCAGCAGGAGCTCTTCTTGTGGAAGAGGCCAGCGGAAGCGGACGAAGAAAAACTAATAGCAACGGCAACAACTGCCACGGAAGCGATTAAACGACGCATGGATCTATCTCCAAAATTAAAAACATGGTTACATTTCCCGCGCCCAACTCATTCTGGTTGCCTGACCATCCTGGCCTTCATCCAGCCGCCAACCTAGTTGATGGCGTAGACGCGAACTCTACCCCTAGAGATTCATCCTGAATTGGAAAAAGCAAGCTGATTGATAAAAATTACCCAACACAACCTTGGTATTCGGGGTGAGATTTAACGGCTAAGAGGGTTATAATGCCGAATCGACGTCGCCAACCCACTCAAACACCATCCATCTAGCCAATGTTTATAATTGACGAATTGCAATGGCGTGGACTTATCCACCAGTGCACGGACCTCGAATCGGTAACAAAAATTCTTGCGAACCCAACCGTCGTTTATGCAGGATTCGATCCCACGGCGGAATCATTGCATGTGGGATCCTTGCTGCCGCTAATGATGTTGCGTCGATTCCAACTGGCTGGTCATCGACCGATTGCATTGGTGGGTGGTGCTACAGGCATGGTGGGTGATCCGAGCGGAAAAAGCGACGAGCGCAATCTTTTGTCGAAAGAGGCGCTAGACAAAAACGTCGTAGGAATCAAAGCACAGATGGCGAGATTTCTTGACTTCACTGGCCCAAATGCCGCAATATTGGTTAACAATTTCGATTGGATGCACAGCTTCTCGTTCCTGGACTTTCTGCGGGACATCGGAAAAAATTTTCCTGTCAACGTGATGCTCAGCAAAGACTCCGTCAAAAGCCGCTTGGAACGTTCCGACAGCGGACTGAGTTACACCGAATTCAGTTACATGCTTCTTCAAGCGTATGATTTCGTGCATTTGGCGAAGAGTCATGACTGCAAAATCCAAATCGGCGGCAGCGATCAATGGGGAAACATCACGGCTGGCATTGATTTAGGGCGTCGGATGCTCAGCAAGAGTCTTTTCGGACTAACGAACCCGCTTCTTACCACCTCAGACGGTCGGAAAATGGGAAAGACCGAAAAAGGGGCCGTCTGGCTTTCAGCAGAACGAACCAGTCCCTATGAGTTCTATCAGTACTTCATCAGCATCGATGATGCCGACGTTTTGATGACGGTTCGATTTCTTTCGGATATCGATCATGACGAGTACAAAACGCTTGAAACGCAAATGGCGACCGATCCGAGGGGAGTGAAGAAACGTTTGGCACAATCGGTTACCGAGATCGTTCACGGTGAAGCGGGGCTAGCAACTGCCGAACGTGCTTCGCAAATGTTGTTCGGTGGCGAGATCGATAAGCTGGTGGATCGCGAGCTTCTATCGATCTTTGCGGACGTCCCCAGTTGCTCCATGCCACGCCAATCGCTCGATGCCGGGGTGACTATGATCGATGCCATGGTGACCGCCGCCTTGGCAACGAGCAAAGGTGATGCGCGTCGAACGATCGAGAACGGTGGAGCTTATGTCAACAATCGAAAATGCGAGAGCATCGATCGGGTGTTGAAGCCAGAGGACTTGGCAAGCGAAAGTGTTATCGTGCTTCGCAGCGGGAAAAGAAAATACGCCCTCCTTCGATTCGAATAAGAAACGACTTCTTTTCATGAAGATCTATTTTTGGCGTGCCGTGTGTACAGTTGTTGTATTGCTTTTTCACGGGAACACAAACGCGGCAGAGAAACAACCGAACGTGCTCTTTATCGCAGTGGATGATCTGCGCAACGATCTTGGGGCATTCGGTGTTCCATATGCAAAATCGCCGCAGATAGACGCATTTGCCGCCACCGCACGCGTATTCGATCGTCACTATGTCCAGGTGCCAACGTGCGGTGCGTCTCGTTGCGCCTTGATGCGAGGTCGTTATCCAACGGTCGCATCGCAAGTAGGGAACGACGGAATCAAGCAAACACAAAAAGAATGGGGGCAACAAAGCCTTCCCGCTGTGTTTCGCCAAAATGGCTACCGAACCTATTCGCTTGGTAAGATCACTCACTATCCCGGTGGCCTCACGGGCAAAGAATGGGCAGAGGGTGACGAGGAGTTACCGGGTGCGTGGGATCGTGCGTGGATACCGAACGGTCCATGGAAAACACCGGTATCGATAATGCACGGTTATGCAAATGGCGTTGCGAGAAACCCAGGAAAGTCGCCGCCACTAGAAGCGTTCGAGGGTTCGGACGATTCGTATCCAGACGCATGGGTTGCTGCGGAAGCCATTCATACGTTGAAAACGTTATCCGCCCAACAAGAGCCTTGGTTTTTTTGTGTCGGCTTCTTCAAGCCGCATTTACCGTTTGCTGCACCGAAGCGATGGCATGATCTTCATCGAAGTGGTATACCAGATCTGGTTGCTGAGATAGCTGCCAAACCGTCATGGCCTTCGGGTTGGCACAACAGTGGCGAGTTTCGAGGAAACTACGGTCATGCGCCAGGGCGCAACCCCGACACGGATATCGAATATGCCAGAGAGATTCGTCAAGCGTATGCGGCATGCGTGAGTTACATGGACGAACAGGTTGGACGAGTCCTGTCAGCATTGCGGGAACTCGATCGTGAAAAAGACACCATCGTTGTGCTATGGAGTGACCATGGTTTCTTGTTGGGAGAGCACTCGATTTGGGGAAAGCACTGCCTTTACGAGGATGCACTGCGTTCGCCTTTGATGATTCGTTACCCAGGCATTCGGCAGCCTGGCCAAACAAGCCATGCAACGGTTGAAACCGTAGACCTACTGCCGACGCTGGCCGATCTTTGTCATTTGCCAACTCCGATTGATCTTGACGGAAAGAGCTTAAGGCCGCAGTTGGAGGATCCTATCGCTCCATCGTTCAAAGATGCGCATGGGTTTTGGTCCGGCGGACAACGAACCGTCCGGACGGACCGTTGGCGATTGATTACTCAGCCAACGAAAGATGCGACGGCTCCTCAAGTCGAATTGTTCGATATGCAATCTGATTTCGACGAGACAAAAAACTTTGCGAGTGAGCATCCTGCTACTGTTAAGGAGTTGCTCGCGAAGATAAATCGGCTTCCTAATCCGAACAAAAAACCAAAGTAATTGACTATCGAATCTTCTGGTCAGGCAACTCGGATTTGATCCCTTCGTCGAGCGGCATTTTGTCATTTGATTCGTTCAGACCGACCTCTGCCATCGCCTTGACGAGTTCGAGTTTCATCTCGTTGACGACACCCGAATACTTCGGGTTGGCGACTAAGTTGTGTCGTTCTTCCGGATCAAATTCGATGTTATAGAGCTCACCAGGATGTCGATCGGCTGATCCGTCACCATGTGGATAGCGAGTGTATTTCCAACTTTCAGTTCGGACGCTCCGCACATTGGGTGTGTACGGAAACTGCTTCTCGTAGTTGTAGTGATAGAGCCATCGTTTACGCCACGAGTCATCTCCCTCTTGGACTAGTTTCTTCCAAGACTTGCCATGGATACCGGGAAGTGCAGGTGCACCACAAAGTTCGAGCAAGCTTGGAGCGATGTCGACCGTGAGCACTTGTTGATCGATCGCTTTTGGCTGATCGACAGGGGTAAGGCCAGGAAAGCGAACCACTTGAACGATGCGTATACTCGGTTCGTGCGATGTTCGTTTGTCGACCATCCCATGCTCACCATTCAGAATACCATTGTCACTCATGAAGACGATGATCGTATTGTCCAACTCGCCTTGCTGTTGCAGAAGGCGGTACAATCGCCCAATGCTGTCATCCACCGAGAGAAGAGTGCCCCAATAAGCCCGTGTCATGGCTTCAAAGTCTTTCACCGCTTCAGGCGAGTCGTCAGGAAACTTTTTTCGCCAGTCGAAAAGCGGTCCGTAAATGCCATGCCATGTGTAAAGTCGTTGCTTGATCCAGTTCGGTTTATCCTCCAGCATGAAGGCTGTTTCTGGATAGGAGACCCGAACGTTCTCGAATGACTTTTCGTATTTCGGTTCAGGAAAGTAAAAACTGTGCGGCGCTTTGTGGCCTATCATCATGCACCATGGCTTGCCATCGCGTGGCCGATTGAGCCACTCCTCGGCCATGTCCGTAACGACCGTGGTGTAGTATCCCTTGACTACTTCTCGTTTGGTTCCATTGATATTGAACTCGGTATCAAAATACTTGCCCTGCCCTTTGTGCGTTACGAACCAATTGAATCCTGGACGTGGTTCGTCATTTTCTTCACCCATGTGCCATTTGCCGAAATAGGCAGTGTCGTAGCCTTGAGATTGCAGAACGATCGGAAAGCTCTTGAAGCCCGCAGGATACTCAGCGAAGTTGTTGGTGACACCGTGGGCGTGGGCATAGAGACCGCTAAGGATGCTGGCGCGGCTTGGGGAGCACAACGATGTGGTGCAGAATGCATTTCTAAAATAGACCCCTTCTCGGCCAAGGCGATCCATATTCGGCGTCTTGAGGTGTTTGCTTCCACCGAGGCCGATAGCGTCCCAGCGTTGATCGTCCGTGAGAATGAAGAGAATATTGGGCTTTTTGTCGGCAGCAAATACTGGTGAAAAAATCGCCAGAAACAGCAAAATAACCGATGCTAACTGCTTGGGTGATAGAGGTATCATGGTGATCTGAGGGAGGAATTATCAACAACGCCAATCTTGGTGTGCGTGGAGAACTCATCATACACTCGAAATAGGTTTTCGAAATGTTCTCGAAACCTAATGGGAATCACTGTATCTCATTCCTTCTCACTAGTGTATGGATCTGCGGCTTTATGGATCTACGGTTTAGCGTTGAGTCTGGTCACGTCCTGCGACTTCGGCGTCAAAGCCAGTTGTATCGAAAAGGGACGCCGAATTTAAGAAGAACATTCCGATGTTTCGCAGTTGGTTCGCCGTGATTCGATTGGTTTGTTTTCGCGATTGTTCCATCGCTGGGCGCCAGAGATTCCATTGTGATTTCGCGAAATCAGTGGTCGCAGCGATCAAGTCGGTGAACCAAGGACCTGGTGTGTACACCGTGGTTGACGAGGGAAACTCAATAACGTCAGACTCTGGGTACAGGATTCGACTATCGTTCGGAAACAAGGCAGGATCGATTGGTAGATGATCGAGAATTCCCAAAATGGGGCTTCCTGAGACCATCGCAAGATCGTTGTAGATCCGCTTGTGCGGACTCGAGTAGAACAAGCCTGTCGATGTGTGCGATTGCGATTTGAAGTACCAATGCTTGACGTTCCAATCTGTTGCCGTCCAGCTATCGATGATATTTCGGTCGTACAACAGAGGGGATTCAGCACGTGGCATTAGCGGCTCATCGATTGGCAATCTTTCCACATTGGCGAGGTAGTTGGGAACACCCGACAGCAAGTCGTTTTCTTTATCGGCGAGAATCGGTTCACCGTTTTCAAGAGCACAGTGTCCGAGACCACAATGTCCGTAGTCTGTCGAAGCGTTAGACGCAACCTTTGGCATGGAGTCACCCTCAAGAATCGGTGGTCGAGATTGCTCCTCCCGATTGCGATCTGACTCCGCTACGAAAACGCCCTCAGCAATCTCTTCACTCTTCGCTACTACTTCGGAAGCATCAAGGGTTGGTGATTGAACAACAGTGATCTCCTCAAGGTACGAGTTGTCTTCGACAATGGAACAGGAATTGGCGATCGACGAGTACTTTGGCTCCACGGGCTCGCATTTTTGCCATTCGTTGCAGATCGGATCCATGCCCGTTTGCAGCGAGTTGTAAGCAGTTCGGTTGTCTGGATCCAACTCTGCGACGGCAGGCTTATTCGGCAAGCTATTGGTTGCGATCCCATCAACATCGCTCGCTGCGGCATTGGATTCATCTTCAAACCGATAGACAAAAATGTTTGCTTGAATCCCAACTGCCGTTGGTTCTAGTTCTGTGGATTGTGCCTGACCAACGATATCCGCAAGCTTGAGGAGTGTTCCATTCCATTGACTGATGATGGAATTCCGTTTCTTCGCGACCAGTCCGACCCAGGAAAAGCCGGTCCGGAATCCTAATAACAGTTCGTTGCTGATACGAGGTACTCGATGGTTGAGAAAAGCGTTCACATGAGAACGAGCGTCGTGCAGCGCGGCAAATCGTTCACACTCTTCAATCTCGTTGATTTGATCCAACGCTTCGGTTTCAATCGCGGAAAGCAGCGATTCCTGCCCATTGTTTCTAGGAAGCCCCAGGTGCGAATCTGAGTCGAAGTCATTGAGAAAGCAGGCGTGCGATAATGAGTAGTGCCGCACTGCGGAATGACCATAACTGACATTTGCACCGACGGCGAGGAGGCCTGCTGCAATCAGGCCGCGCAAGACATTGCGAATGGGATGGGAACGCATTTAGGGACCTCGAAACAGTGTTGAATCGGGTGTCCAGAATAGCTGACTCCGCACGGAAGCTGAATCAGCCGTCCGTGGCCACGTCGAGTCATACAGCAAAGGATTATGTGCTTTGGGTAGGACCGCCAGACCAAAGATCCATTCTCAAGATCTGGCGAGTTGACACCTGAGTTATCGAAACTCCATCCCGAAAGCATGAAGGAAGAGTTTGCCCTCTACAACTTTCTTGCCTAACCACGCCGGATTGCCCGACCCTCATGCATTGTGCAAAATGTAACGATTGTTTTAGGATGTGTGTGGAATGAGCTTCCAGCTTGTCATTACAGCGACAACTGTTGCTACTTCGAAACCGGCTTCCCATTCGTTGCTTACAACTCACTCTGCCAAGCGAACTGACTTGATTGAACTCGCCACAATGCGAACCCTAGCGTAATCGCCACGTAAGCGAGAAGACCCGAGAAATGAACGATCGGAGAATGATCCAAATTGAAAAAGGTTTTGATCGAATCCGTTTCTGTTAAAGTGATATCAAGGCATTGAATCAATAGTGACCGCAATCGAAAACTAACGGTGAATTGACTGATTACCGCTGGAACCAAGGAAAGCAACGCTTCCACAATCAATGCAAAAAGAAAACCAGCCACCATGGCTCGACGTTGTAGAAGAGTCCCGATGAGTACAAATGCCGAGCCATAGGCGAACGCAGCCAGAACATTCAATAAGCAGGTTACCGCCCAGATTCGAATCGTATGCTCTCCCGTCAAACGGTAGATGGCTGGAATAAGACATGTGGCCGCGACGCAGGTTGCACTGATCGTCCATACCACTGCGACGACGTATTTTCCCAAAAGTACGGAACGTCTTCCGCCCGGTCGAACGACGGCATATACCCAGGTTTGTCCCTCAAGCTCTGAATGGACGACCGGGGTCGCCCACAAAAGCAAACTAAGAATCGTGACGACCTGAGGCAACAAAATAAAGATTAGCGACGCGACTCCGAACGCCAAATCTCCGGGCGGTACATCGGCTACGATCCTTCCTGATATACGTGAGATAGCTACGGACAACAGAATTACTGGAAAAAATGTCAACGAAAACCAAACCATGACGCGCCAAAAAGTCAACGAACGCAACGCTTCGAAACGCATGACTCCCCACGGACCCCAAAGCCATTTCCGTTGCCTGACATCTAACATCGTTGGTACCTTTCTTCTCGCAAAGATACGATCTCGGTCGTTTTGCTCTCTTGTTCACATCGATCCCAAACAGCTCTTCTGCGAGTATAATGTGATCTTTACCTCCCACCTATTCAATCCGTAAGGAATCAAACATGTTGATTCGACTGTTTGGAACGTTGGCAATCGCGGTTGCCCCCTCGTTCTCGATCTTTGCTCAAGAGGCGGCTCCAAAGCAAACTGGCTTTCGATGGAAAGTTGAAATGTTGGCACTTGACGCGAACGAAGGATGCGCCATCGGCGATCTCAATGGGGACGGGAAAAACGATATAGTCGCAGGACGAAATTGGTATGCAGCGCCCGACTTCAAGCCGCGGCCTCTTCGGACCATCGAAGATTGGAATGGATACGTAGAATCCAATGGCGATTTCATTATGGACATGAATGCAGATGGCCGTCTGGATATTGTGGCAGGCTCTTTTCTCCCCGCACAAGTTCACTGGTACGAGAATCCCGGTCCCGAAGGCTGGCGGCTTGGTCAAACGTGGAAGAAACACTTGTTGGTCGATACGGGGGCTAGCCAGAACGAAGCCCAACTTATGGCCGATATCGACGGAGATGGAAAACCAGAATGGGTCGTGAACAGTTGGAACAAAAAGAACCCGACAGTCATTTGGCGATTTACCAAACGAGAACCGACCAAGGAGAATCCAGCCGTCTATCAATTGGAAAAGGCAGTCGTCGGCGCGGAAGGAAACCAACATGGACTGGGTGTCGGTGACATCAATAACGATGGTCGAATCGATGTGCTGATCGGATCAGGTTGGTTCGAGCAACCAGCATCTGATTCTTGGACGAAGCCATGGAAGTATCATGCCGACTGGAATATCCAGGGTAGTATCCCGATGATCGTGAAAGATGTGGATGGAGATGGATTGAACGATATGCTACTAGGTGCTGGGCATGACTATGGGCTCTATTGGTGGAAACGAAAGCAAACGAAACCAGACGAGGCATTGGCATTTGAAGAAATCGTGATCGACAAATCCTTTTCACAACCCCATGCCCTGGCGTTGGTCGATCTCGATGGCGACGGCGTCGATGAGTTAGTCTCTGGCAAAAGGTACTTCGCACACAATGGAGGCGATCCAGGTGGAAAAGACATGCCTGAGATCAATGCTTATCGCTGGACCGGTTCAGGTTTCACCAAATCTGTCATCGAACAAGGGCATGTCGGTGTCGGTTTGCAAATTGCTGTTGGTGATTTGAATCAAGACAAACGAAACGACATAGCCGTCGCAGGCAAAAGCGGCACCTATATCTTGATCAATCAGCCTGCAGATAAGTGATTTAAGAATGGAACGTCGACCGCATACGGAAAAGGCTATGCCGGACCCGTTCGCAATCCCCCCCAAGGTTAGCTGTCCAATGGCTCATACCTGGAGGGGCGATAGGAAAGTGGCTCAACGGCTTTCCGCCAAGTTACGCACGCATGCAATGGTCTGAAAAATTCATAAAAAATGTCAGATACCCCCTATTGCAATCTGATCACCTCAACCGTGTAATCGACTACAACGTTCCGTCTTAAACCGTCTCCCCCCGCTTGAAGGTCCTTCTCATGCCAATTCTCGCACGACGCACCAAGCACCAAGCAACAAGCAACAAGCAACAAGCAACAAGCAACAAGCAACAAGCAACAAGCAACAAGCAACAAGCAACGTAAATCGAAAAGCAATCTGACGTTTCGAACAATACTTCTCGAAACACTTGAACAACGATCTCTTTTCGCAGCCGACATCCTTAACACATCACAGCACCTGGACGACGCCGGGCCTATTGCAGAACCTGCCCAAATCGAAGAGCCGAAGCAGAGTTTGCTAAGAGTCAAAGAGGCCTTCACTGCGGGCAATGCGGTGCGGTTTCCCGATTCAAACTACTTCTCGACCCTCATCGCCGGTGTTCAAGATGGTGCAAAAGTCTCAGGCGATGAAGCAGTAGATGCAGCATGGAGTGACTTCCATCAGAGAACAGTCAATGTGCCCGATGCGTCCAAAGCTTCTTTTGGCATCGTTCAAAGCGTTGCGGATAACCCAAGCCCGTTTCAATCGAAACTACTTCACAACGACCTCGGTGCTCGTTCTATCGACAGGTCTCCGTTGGATACATCGGCCGCTTTTGGTCCCGTGGTTCCACCAACCCAGTTGGTAATGCAGCAGTTCAATGCCCCGTTGTTCAATGGATCACAACGAACTGCATCCACCGAGTCCGCGAGTAGCTTCGCCATGCTACCGGCCAGTGCCATAGGTTGGTTTTGCACGGCGGACGGTTTAGTCATCGATTCTAACGGTCAACCCGTTGTTGGTAGCCATTCAACGTTGACTGCCGAAGGAGAAGGCGACGAATCACTCGTTCCAGAAGTCATGTTGCCGGAACTGGAAGCTTGGAATCACTCAGGCTCGATTAGCACTTATCAGCCCAGCAATTACACCAACGGTCAATCGACAACCACGCAGGGTGGTTTTACCGCCAACACAACGGCAGAATCCGATTTGACGATTCCAGGCGTGAACTCCGTACACACGATCAGCCGAGTATGGATCGACTCGCAACATTGGAGTGTTACCGAGTCTCTTATCTTCGCGTTCAATGTATCCGTAGGAATGGCACTTCCTGAATCCGACGAGGAATCGTCGGGTAGCGGCGGCTCCAGTGGAGACGGTACAAATAATTCTTCACCTGACTTGAGCGAAACCCACGACGTCGAGACGACAACGTCGATCAGTGCCACTATTTCTCGAAGAGGATTTGTAATTCTCGTATTCCATGCAGAACGAGGCATCACTACACCTGCGGCGGCTGGCGTAAAATGGTCTCTCAATTTTACCTATTCCGATGCGATCACCATCGGGATTGAAGCTGGTGCGGAATCTACCGTTACTCCCAAGGAAGAGAACGAAGATGGCGGAAACTCCGGTGGCTCCAGCGGCGGCGGATCTGGTGGAGATGGATCCGGGGGTGATGGTGGTGATGGTTCCGGCGGTGGAGGTGGACGCGAAGGAGATGTGCCGGACGATTTTCAAGGTGAATCTAGTTTTGGAATCTCCGCTTCTGTCACAGTTTGGGCCCGCGGTGGTATCTCCCTGAGCGCAACACCCGAGATTGTTATGATCGGGACGGAGTCCGTTTCAGCAATCGATACATCGTTTACCTACGAAGACACGGTCCGAGTAGGAGTCGATGTCCTCCTCGGTGGAAACTGGCAGAGCTCGTCGGGTTCGGGCGATCTGAACACTCCAACCGATCCGTCGGAAATCGAACCGCCTGAGGGAACAGAAGACGCTTTAGACGGAGCAACGCCACCCTCTTCACCTCCGACATCGCTCGGATCCGGTCCGGTAAATGTCCCAGCTGATGGCAAAATGGGAGCGTCTCCATCTTCGGGCGATTTACGAAACCCAGATATTGGAACAGATGTCCCCATCGATCAACCGGTAGGCCAAGGACATCAACACGGCTCCTCGGGAGGTTTTAATGCGAACGCAGGTGCGAGTTCCTCTAGCGGCTTGCGATTCGCCGGAAAGATTCGGAACAACTCCGAGTTTCAAAGCCTAGCTGGCTCACTTCGCGATGGGCTGAATAACAAATACGGGGATGGCGATCATGATAACGAGATCCTGGTCTACTCAACGGGCGAGAAAACGGAATCGCCAGGCTATAACAGCGTTTGGACAGGAAAAATCATCACCGGTCATGGGATCAAAGATGACAAACTCGTGGATGTTTTGGGCGAACTTGATCAAACGTTCCAAATGAATAGTGACAAGGAACTTGAACTCAACCCAAGCGAAGAAGTCGAGAATGTCATTGGAGGAGGAAAAGAAGACGGACTTGATTTTGAGATTCTCAACATCACCACCCAATCACGCTCCACCACACCTGCCATAGTGACGTATTCGGATGCGACTCTGATTGAAGCGAGTTTTCAACAAGGAGACTCGGGCGGGTCGATCGAGGTCGAGAACGACACTGCGGATTCCGGCGAACTTAAATCGCAATGGAAAGGTGACGGATACAATCTCCAAGATATCAAATCAACCTTGGTGATTCGCAAGAGTCCACCTGAAGGTGCTACGGGGCATTCTATTTACGTTACCAGAGATCACGATATCTGGAAGTTCGTACGATCTGAAAATGGAGACACGACGACATCGGTCGCTGGAGAAGGGGATGCATCGAATTCTGGAACTGGAAGTGCCAAGTCCAAAGAAACGATCAGCTACAACTCGTTTATTCGAAAGGATGAAGACGTCACGTATCCTTCTGGTTCACGTGACAAGATCGACCACCTTCGCATTGGAAAATACAACAAGACTTACGAAAATGGGGCGACTCTGGATGCTACCACGGGGACAGTGACACCCTCGGAATCGTCGAGCGGCGATGATCGAGTCTCGGTAACTGGGCATTGGCTGTTCGATGTTTGGAGCTATTCGCCAACAACTGGCGAACTGGAATACCACAACTGGGACCACATTCCTGATTTGGTAACGGGTGCAGGTACTTTTCGCGAAGTCTATAACCCGACAATAAATCACTACGACACAACGAATTGGGACCCACGCAACTCCTACGAGCATCTACTCGACGGCAGCCCCGATCCGAATCCGCCACCACCAAACGGAGGCGAGCCACCGATTGCTCCACCCACGGTATACCCACCGAATCCGTACACCGGTAATACGTGGATCGGCTGGTTCGGAGGGACGAACGGAGATGGCGTCGATCGCGTATTTAACGTGGCCTATGGCTTTGGCGACGGTGCATCGTTTGGATTGTCGAAATTAATCCGTCAGAACGCTGGCCTCTTTGAGGATCGCGCTAACTACGATGGCAATGAATATTTCGGTGGAGAGATGGCATCTGCATTTATGCCTACTCCAGGCTCGATCGCCAAACAAGGGACCCTCGTATGGAAGGCCTACAACAAATTCGACGACTCCGGCAAATGCGCAAGCGTGCTCACCAAGCTTGTGCATGGGCGATGTTTTGTGGCCGGAACGAAAGTTACCTTATCAGAGATCCCGTACTCTGAAACACGCGAGTCAGATGTTTGGTCCAAACCCGATTGGTATGATAGGTCAGCTGATTCTTTCTCCCCTTCGCCCCGCTTCGGGGAGAAGGGGCCGGGGGATGAGGGGCAGGAACTTTCTGCCTCATCCCTCACGACTCAAACCTCAAGTCTGTTGATTCCTATCGAGCAAGTCGCGATAGGCTCGCGGGTCCCGACCAAGAATCCGCGTCGATGGGAGTATGACTTCGCGTTGCCGGAACCGAATGAATCGACATGGAAGCGATTCTCGTTGACTGCGCGGGATGACGAAGGAGCGATTGTCGAAGCAGAGTTCATTCGTCCAGATTGGTGGATTGAAGAGAACGGAATTGCTGCGGGCGAACTCATGCCGCTTGCAATCGAGGAATTGGGTTTATCGGGCTATGCCACGATACAAACGGTAGAAGACTGCGGTCCCATCGCGCGCGGTGATGGCAGTGTCATTACCGGGCGATTCACAACCAGTCGCGTTAATGTGATTGTCCGATTAACCGTCACAGGCCCTGATGGAACGGCTGAGGTATTAGAAGGAACCACCGTCCACCCGATCTGGTCCGTAGATCGGAATGATTGGATCCAACTCGGTGAAATTGAAGTAGGCGAACGCCTTCAAGCCACCGATGGAATCGCAACCGTCGTATCGATTGCCATCGTCAGCACCAATGTTCCCGTCTACAATATCGAAGTTCATGGCGAGCATGTGTATCAAGTCGGCGAGCTTGGGCTGCTGGTGCACAATGCATGTGAAGAAGTGTTGCAAAGCCTTGGTCGAGGAGAGGTCGCTGCTGGCTTCATGACGCGAGGCGGCAAGCTACTTGCGGCGAGTAAGACTCTCGGACATGAAGCACTCGCACTGACTGTTTCAAATTTGACACACATGGCAGACAACGGCCAAGCGATCGCCTTTACCGTCGGGAAAAACCTCGATGATATAATTATGGTCTTCGGAAGTGGGAGTTTTCCCGTTCCAGGTGGACTTACAGATGCAATGAAGAATATGATCCGGAATCTTGTCCAATGAGAGCTCACGATTGGCCACATGTCCTGCACGATTCCGTCGTTCGATTTGCCAAAGAGTTCGATGTTGATGCAGACAATTCTGAGTTAAGGCAGTACGCTTGTGCGACTTGTATAGAGTCAACAATTAGCACTTGGACGGCAATGTGGGAGGAGCATTCCTTGACAACCGTACAACTTCTTTGGTTCTTCAACGAGAATTTCAAATTATGTTTGCAAGCATGGAGGGATGAGTCACACCGTTTGAGCAACGAGATTCGGAGCGAAAGCTCCGTATTTGTGTCCGATTTACACTCACTCGCGTTGGATGTTGCAACCGACCATGTTTCTGAGTCCCTTTTCGACCAATCTGTAGTGCGTTCACTTGTCGCAGCGATGGTTGCGAGGCAATCATTCACTCGCGGCTTATTACTAGGGACTTGCTCGCAAAAAGAATTCCTTGGATTCTCGCCGAGCATTCACCCAAGTTTTTTTCAGAAATGCCTAACTCGATCTCAATTAAGACTTCGGAACCAAATGACGTTGCAACAGACGGCGTCATTGCTATTCGCGACACGACAAATCAACACGATTGACTAAGAAGCCGCTCAAGCGGTGCAACCGTTCAGGTGCGTTCAGAGGGTGCATTCGGGGAAATGGAGACTTGAATTGAGTTGTGGGGAAGCCAGAGAGCACACATAAAGGACAGGCATTTGTTTGTTGACCAGCGTTTGTTTTTGGGGTATGATTTGGCTCGTTGGGACGATTGACGCCTCTGCAGTTCGGGAAATGAATCTATGACTACCGCTCGATTTCGGCTTGTGGATACGAAGGTAACTCGCTGGTATCATCTGGTTTCCAGATGCGTACGTTCCGCGTGGCTCCTCCAAGACGACGGA
>CAIOHR010000358.1 GCA_903858115.1 uncultured Pirellula sp.
GGCCGACACCTTGGTGCGTTGGCTTGATTTGCTCAATGTTTCCCTCGGCATCAAAATTCATGTTGTCCGCGCAAACTTGTCGCAAGAGACCGTTTGGCGTCCGTGGGATATCATGTCGGTGGTACACAATGATCGCTTGCTCACCATGATCGAGAATAGAATGGTGCCCAGGGCCATCGATGCGTTTTCCTGTGTTGGTTGAAAGAACTGGATTGTTCTTTCCCATAACGAAGTCGCCATCGGGTCGATCACCGACTGCATATTGAACGCGGTAAGTCGAATCGTGGCAACTTCCAGACGAATACATAAAGTAGTATCTGCCTCGACGTTGAAGCATAAACGGAGCTTCAAAAAAGTCGACCGCTTGTGTGTTTGGAATCATCCCCAAGTCGGTTACCGAACGCATATCCTTGCTCAACTTGCCAACGCCGCAACCATGGCCAGGGTAAATGCCCCATGTGCCCCAGTAAACGTAGGTGTTCGCATCTTTATCCTGAAAGGTCTGTGCGTCCAAAGTAATGACTTTGTCGACCAAGAGATTGGGTATCACTTCGCCGCGTTTTTCGTTGAGAGGCGTCCAAGGGCCAATCGGCGAATCACTGCTGGCTCCAAAAATGGTGCATGGCTGGCTGAAATACAAATAGTATTTCCCATCGCGTTCAATCACTTCGGGTGCCCAGTAAGCTTCACCTTCTTGCGGCCAGTCCATGGGAATCATTGTCCAATCAGCGAAGTCTCGCGAGACCCACACTTGCGATGGTGCGCGTCCTCCACCGTTGCCATCCGTTGTCGAATAGAGGTAGTACGTGTCGCCAAACTTCTTGATCGTTGGATCAGCAAAGTAGCCAGGTAACAACGGATTGAAAGCCCCAGGCGCATCAAACTCGTCACTCAATGCAGTGTCTATGCCGAGGAGAGCCATTAACACAAACATGATGAAACTAAGAACACGCGATCGATTCATTTGTACAAAACTCACTTTGATGAAAATCCAATAGGTGTTTCCTAAGACAGTTAGCGATCGCTTGCGTCTTCCGAGAAGATCTCTGCAAGCGTAGCGTCTAGCTCTTCGCCCCGTGTACACACGGCCCGGACGATGCCATTCTGGTCAATAATCACACTTCCAAAACCAAAGTCTCCAATGGAAATGACACGAAACATCGAATCGTGACTTGCTTCTTGCGCCCCCAACGGCGATTCAGACAAGAGCAAGCGACCAAGCAGGATAATGACCGCAATCCCTTGGCATGCAAAGTACGTAGTCCGAGCCTTGGAAAGCTGGCGTCGCTTTTGGACAAAGTCAATGGAACCAAAACCAATCACGTTTTATGTCTCCCACTTTTCGCATGCAAGCATGCCATTGCTGAGTTGAGCCAACCGACCGGTAGCGGCGGGCCCAAAATACCTAGCCAGGAGTAAATGCGAAAACGGCGGGCGTTCTCCCTCACAAGATCTGAAGAATATTTGGAACAACAAGCCACCTGGGTTCCTCGTTGTATCTTTCGGCGAAGTTGATCAAAATGGTGTCGGGTTCGCTTCTCTAGGAACAAACTCTCGCCACGCTGGCTAACCGATGGAGTCAAACATGCACGGGCAATCTTGAGCACACCAATAACTCAATATCTTGAAGCTGCCAAACGCGGTGA
>CAIOHR010000359.1 GCA_903858115.1 uncultured Pirellula sp.
CAGCCGGGAGTGTCATCTTTGGGGTAGAAATACAGCACCACTGGCGATCCTTTCCAGTCGGAGAGTTTGACTTTCTTGCCATCGGCATCGGCGGTGGAGAACGCCGGGGCTTTGGTTCCTACCTCTAACCAGTCTGACATAATTGAGATCCTTCTGTACAGCAACGAAAATTGAGTAAGTAGTAAACGTTATGTGAAAACGTTATGTGAAAACGTAATGAGTAATTTGTGATTTGAGATTCAAGGGTTGGCGTCCGGCGCGCGGGGGGGCGCAGATAGGATCTCCTGAGAGATTCTCCGCCGAGAGATAATAGGTGCTTGGGAAGCGTTCCGAGAGGGGGCCTGAGGGGATGTTTGGAGCAAATGGCGTTGGCAGTGTTCAATCCCACTTTTTAATGCGTTTCGCGGCAGTTTCTTTCTTTAGGGTAACTTAAAGGGGGTATTCACCCCCAAAATTTAACCAATTCTTTGACTAGACACCTAGATTTTGGTTGCGGGATGGTTTTTCGAATCGCTAAACTCTCGGAGGACTAATCTTTCTTTTCCTTTCTTTCCTATTCAGGGAGTTCGCCAATGTCTTTATTCATTGCGTCGATTCCGAACTTTGACAGCTTGAATTCACGCCAAGTCAGCTCGCGTCGCGATCGCACAGGGTTCACTTTAGTGGAGTTGTTGGTTGTTATTGCCATCATCGGGGTCTTGGTTGGTTTGTTGTTGCCGGCGGTTCAGGCGGCCAGAGAAGCTGCACGGCGGATGGATTGCCAGAACCGAATGCGTCAGATCGTGTTAGCTGGCCACAACTATGAGTCGGCTTACAAGCGTTTCCCTGGGTATGCCGGTGAGTTCGCTCCTTTGGCGGTTGATATGGGTAATACTACGGCTCGCTTGGACATGCGCGGTGTTCCATGGATGGTACAAATCATGCCATTTATGGAGCAGAATCAGTTGTTTACCAATTTGGTCCGCATTCAAGATACGATTCCTGGTGCGACCCCTCTTAGCCCAGCGGATTATCCAAGCATTGAATCGGTTGTCTCGTCTTACTATTGTCCAAGTCGTCGAGATGCGAAGTCGTATCCGCTGGTAGCTCCTTTTAGCGATAAGTTTGGTCCTTATGGTGCTCGTACGGACTACGCGATGAGTGGAGGAGCGGCGTTGAGTACCGATATCCACAACGCAACGATTCACATGGAGCATCCAGGGGTCTGGGCTGTGGGTCACAAGACCGCGATGAAGGAGGTTCTCGATGGGACGAGCAATACGTTGTATCTTGGCGAGAAAGCGATGAGCTCGATTCGCTACAAGACGGGAACCGATTACGGGGATCGCACTCCAATCGCAGGCTTCCCAGAGTATTACGGTGCTTCGAACTCCTACGTTCGCTATGTCGCTCGCGGAACTGAATCGGACAAAGCCGATAGCTGCTTGGCTTGTCACGATTTCGGTAGCACGCACATACCTGGCTGGAATGCGGTGATGGCCGACGGATCAGTTCGAACGGTTCCTTATACGGCCGATATGCGAGTTCTAAAATCGATCGCATCGGTTGCAGGTGCGGAGATCGAGCGACTCGAAGAGTAGCACTTCCTGAGGGAGGTGAGATAGCCGAGGGCCATGGAATGGTAACCCGAAGTGTCAACGAGGCAGCAGCGGAGTGACGGTTGAATACACTAGCAACAATTGCCGAGGACTGTCGGTTTATTGAGCGTGGTTCTTACGCAGTATGTGCTGATGAGCGATGAGCCGTGTAGAGCAATTCCTCCCTGACGGTTCGGGTTACCATTGCGCTTGGAGATGGCCTGCGGCCATGGAATGGTAACCCGACGTGTAAACGAGGCAGCAGCGGAGTGACGGTTGAATACACTAGCAACAGTTGCCGAGGACTATCGGTTTATTGAGCGTGGTTCTTACGCAGTACGTGCTGATGGGCGATGGAGCGTGTAGAGCATTTCCTCCCTGACGGTTCGGGTTACCATTGGCTGGTGGCCTGTGGCAATGGAATGGTAAC
>CAIOHR010000360.1 GCA_903858115.1 uncultured Pirellula sp.
GTCCGGAAACGCCTAATACAGTTGCGTTCAAATTCTTGTACATTCAGCCAATCTCCAAAATAAAACAGGCGGCTCGACAACTGGTTGATCCAGGGGTCAACGCACGCAAAAATTGTCTGCAAGGCCAAGCGAATCCTTCGTGGCCACGAACTGGATGACTCCCATCGAGTCAGTCAGGAGCGAAAACCACCCCGAAATGGGTGGTAAAGTCGCGGGTCGAAGAGTATCGCAGAAAAAAGGAGGTCTTCCAAGTCGAAACGTTAGAAAGGACGTTTAGCCACATGTGTAAAAAGTGTGCAAATCCAACCAGCACCATGCTTTATGCCGATTCATCTCGCCTGGTTGCGAAAGCGCTAGGGACAACAGAGTAGTCGAGACCATCAAAGCCATTGAGATGCTGAAAGCATCCAATGATGCGTAGCCGGAGTCGCCAGGCTTCGGGAGCACATGCTGACCGAACTGTGGCCAGTCCTGCTACGGCTTGAGTGGGGTTTTGATAGCAATCCTTGTTGCGGAAAAATATTCTTGCGGCGTGCCGAGGGCTTCACAAACCATGGGTGTTGTGCGTTAAATTTACGACACAGTTTTTAGAACAACGTACATATATCGCTTTTTGAATGGAGTCGGTCCTATGTTGATTTTAGGTCGTCGTGCGAATCAGTCGATTGTATTTCCAAACTGCGGAATTACGGTCCGAATCTTGGATGTGAATGGTCGTGTTGCAAAGGTAGGCATCGAAGCCCCTCGCTCGGTTGAGATCATGCGAGGCGAGCTTGCAATGTCTGCGGCTAGTTCCAGTAAGCCAACCTCCTCAGTCTCTCCTAACAACATTGGTTATGAACAAGCGGATGCGCCTGAGTCGGGGCCTGCGATGTTGCAATTTGCTCAACGCTTGTCGGACCTAAAATCCAGCTTGCACATCTTTCAACAAATGCGAGCTGCTGGAAACGAAGCCGGCGCTGACGAAGTTCTCGCCGAACTGCTTCATGACTTAGCAACACTCGACAACGATTGGCTGAAGAGTCAACTCGATGGTGAAGTTGCGGATCGTCGAACATCCCACGCGGTCGTATCCGAATCGAAAAATGACTATGTGTTTTCGTCTCCCAAATCGCCAAAGCCACGTTACCTGTTGATCGTCGATGAGAATCACGCTGACTCGTCTGCAGGGGTAGCTGTTCACGGATGCCAAACTTGCACGGTCAATAGCCAGGCAGCTGCCATGCGGGCTTTGGATGCAGACGAACCCATCGACTATATCGTATGCAATGGCAATGCGGACTCATTCGATCAAGCCGAGTTGGTGCAATCCATTCGTGCGAATCCGAAGTTGGATGGGGCCAAGATATTTGTGACGACTAATTCCAAAAGTGCGGTTGAACAGTTGGCTGTTGCCAATCAACATGGCATCGACGGTTGGCTAGACGCCCCGCTCTGCCCGCAGAATCTTTGGAACCACATTGTCGAAAGCTCCCAGTTTGAAATCTAACGATCACGCCGCTGTACTTGACTGCAAGGCCATTATTTTCGATTGCGATGGGACGTTGGTTGATTCCATGCCAGTCCATTTTCTGGCATGGCATGAGACCATGAGCCGCTATGGAATCGTCTTCCCTGAAGATCGATTCTATTCGCTCGGAGGAATGCCAAGCCATCGCATCATTGAGATGCTTTCGGCCGAGCAAGGAATCACGTTGGATGCGGATGCGGTCGCTCGTGAAAAGGAGAACGCGTTCCTCGACCGGATCGATATGCTCGTCCCAATCGA
>CAIOHR010000361.1 GCA_903858115.1 uncultured Pirellula sp.
ACGATTGGGAACCGGATCGAAGCGCACTAGCTGTTCTCACCTAGCAAAATTTCGCATTGTTTTCCAGTCGCATGCGGAGCCGTCGGGACTGCGGCATCTCCCGTCGCTTCTCTGCTTCGCTCGCTCCGTGCCTTCGTCCACCGGCTCCGCACACTGGCCCTTGCCTCTCGGCTCCGCCTACTTGGGGATTCCTGAGGAACTCAGGGCAACGCGGAATCCGCGGGAGGTGCGAACATACGGGACGAACCAGAGCAGGGACGCCGACCGACAATACCGGGCCCCGCCGTTCCAACAGCCGCCACGGCTCACGCGGAAAAAACCGTCCGTTTGGTACCAATCGACGCACCACTCATCTACATTTCCGTGCATGTCGTAGAGTCCCCAGGCATTCGGAAGTTTTTCTCCCACCGGATGAGTGGTTAGTTTGCTATTCCCATCGAACCAAGCGTAGGATTCTAGCTGTGAGTCGCTGTTTCCGAATCCAAAGCGAGAGGTCGAACCTGCACGACAAGCGTACTCCCATTCAGCCTGGGTCGGTAAACGGTACACGCGGTTTACGGCCTTCTCTTCGGGAAGCTCCGATAGTTTCTCGCAAAACGCTACAGCGTCGTCCCATGAAACCATTTCGACAGGGTTGTTTGCCCCCTTGAAGTTGCTAGGGTTCGTACCGATGATCCGTTGGTACTGCTCCTGGGTGACTTCATAAATCCCCAGGTAGTAATCCTTGCTAATCGTTACCGAATGCTGAGGACCTTCGTTGGAGTCTCGACCTTCCTCACTTTCTGGAGAGCCCATCATAAAAGTACCCTTGGGTATCAAAGCAAGCTTCATTCCAATACTATTGGTAATCAATTTCTCGACACTTTTGGTCGGAGTTGAACGTGGCATGGTTGGTGACTTGCCAACGCTTCGCAACAGTTCGACAACACCTTTAGCATCGCCTCGTCGTTCCGGTGTCTGAAGTTTACCTAGGTTCACGCGGGACCATTTTTGAACGTTTTTAATCGTAAAGAGCTCTAGCTCCAGCAAATCGATCACTTGATCGTTGTCGGTGTCGGCTTCACCTGAAAATGCACGATTGATGAAATGAAAGAACACTCCGGATTTGAGATCCGGATGCTCAAACGCCCTTTGCGATTCGCTGCAACTAAAGATCGCTACCGTCCCACCATCAAACACATCAGGCGGTCGTGAATAAACCGTTTCAATCTCGATGCGTCTTGCGGCACGCGCCGTTGCACTCAGTGGGTCATTCCGACACGCATCGACCAAAAGCAGTTTTGCAGTAGCTTTGGATTTCGTCAACATGCGGTAAACTTCGGGCAACGATACCAAGGTCTCTTTGTGCTCCGGATCTGGGTTTGCGTCCATAGGGCAGAAGTAGTTCGTCGGATCGTCTTTGAACTGCAACCCATGACCAGAGAATCCAACGATGATCGAATCTTCCGTTCCCAACTCTTCGAGTAGCAGTCTCAACTCCTTCATGATCAAGTCTGAGCGCGGATTAAAACGGGATTTACTGGCAGCTGCCGCGCGCTGGGTCATGATCACGATATTGTCGTTCGGCACACCGGCCTTGGAAAACAATTCCGCAAGCGTGTGAACATCGTCCTCTGCAAACTTCAAGTCTGTCAGTTCACCGGTCTGGGAATAGTCCCTAACGCCAACCAGAAACAAGTATTGCTCAGCTTGAACCGTTTTTACGAATCCAAGCAACGTGACAAACGCCAGCAAAGGAACTCGCAAAGTGGGCTTGAGCATGCTGGGACCTTTGATAAACGATTAATACCAATAGTTGAAAAATTGCGTAAACGTCGTGTAGATCATCTCTGTTCTAACCTAAATATTTTGACCTTAACAATTTCAACCAAACTTATGGGGACGAGGAGGAACTCAGGGCAACGCGGAAGCCGTAGTCGTAGCGGAACGACGATGTTTGGTGGCTACGCCGGTCCGCCGACCGGAAATCCGCGGCTCCATTTAGGCAACTGCCGCCACGGAGCACGCGGCCCGCACCTCTGGGTGAGCCAACTGGATCGGTTACAGACGAAGTTGGATATTCTCCAAACCAGTCCGAACACCATTCGTACACGTTGCCGTGCATGTCGTAGAGCCCCCATGCATTCGGAAGTTTTCCGCCCACCGGATGGGTGGTTCGATTGCTGTTCCCATCGAACCAGGCGTACGATCCTAGCTGGGAATCGCTGTCGCCAAATCCAAAACGAGTCGTCGAACCAGCACGACAAGCGTACTCCCATTCGGCTTCTGTTGGTAAACGGTAAACTCGGCCTGCGGCTTTCTCTTCAGGAAGTTCTGATAGTTTCCAGCAAAACGCTACGGCGTCTGCCCATGGCACCTTTTCGACAGGGTTGTTTAGGCCTTGTGTGTTGCTCGGGTTGGTCCCCATGATCCGCAGGTACTGCGCCTGGGTGACTTCATAAACTCCCAAGTAGTAATCCTTGCTGATGGTCACCGAATGCTGCGTTTCTTTTGACATTCGACCTTCTTCACTTTCCGGCGAGCCCATTATAAAAGTACCATTAGGTATCAGTGCCAACTTCATTCCGATACTGTTGGTAATCATACTCTCCGTTGTTTTTAAATCGGGAATCGGATTGGTTGGCTTACGATCCATGGAGGACATGTTGACCGGAGGTAGCTTCAGAACCTTTTTGCGATCTAGGCGAACCAATTGCATCGCGCCTCGCCTGGTTCCTCGACTTTCCGGGGTTTGCGATTTTCCCAACGCGGATTGTGCCCACCTTTGGACATTCTTGATTGTGAAGTTTTCAAGTTCAGGCAGATCGATAACATTGTCTTTGTCCGTATCTGCTTCTCCGGCCAGCGCTCGGTTCACAAAGTAGAAGAACAGTCCTGATTTCAGGTCAGGGTGTTCAAAAGACTGCTCGGATTCACTGCAACTAAAGATTGCAACAGTCCCTCCATTAAACACAGGTGCAGGTCGAGAGAAGACCGGCTCGATCTGAATGCGTCGAGCCGCTTTTGCGGTAGAGCTCAAAGGGTCGTTGCGACAGGCATCGACGAGCAATAGCTTGGTGTTTGCTCTGCACTTTTCGAGCTTTCGATAGACCTCCGTTAATGACACAAGTGTATCCTTGTGGTCGGTGTCTGGTTTTGCATCGATTGGGCAGTAGTAATTGTTGTCGTCTCCCTTGAATTGCAGACCATGACCCGAAAAACCAACAATGATGGAATCCTCAGGCCGCAATAAGTTGAGAATCAAATCCAATTCCTTTCGGATCAACTCGGACCGAGGCGAGAACCTTGCTTTCGTTGCTGCCACGCGCTGCGTCATCAACACAATGTTGGTGCCTGGGACGCCCATGTCAGAAAAGAGTTTAGCAAGCGTATGAACATCGTCCTCGGCAAACTTCAAGTCTGTCAGTTCACCCGTCTGGGAATAGTCCTTAACGCCAACCAGAAACAAGTACTGATCAGCCTGAACCGTGCCTGCGAATCCGAGCAACGTGACAAATGCAGTCAAAAGAACTCGCAAAGTGGGCTTGAGCATGTTGGAACCTTATACGGAACACCTAAATAGATTACTTTGTGGTTGAGGCTTCGTGAATCATCATACAGAACCTGGAATCATCTACAAATTGGGACTCGGGCAACGATCCGTTGGGAGCGCTGGGAGTCGCACGAGACGTTTGGCCGTTTCGTGAGCTCGACTTCAGAACGAATTTTTATCAAAAATACTCGCGCTTTGCCATCTCTTGCTGGGTCATCGTTGGAAGTTGGTTTATCAGTGGGGGACATGGCAACAGGCATCGCTGAGAAGATTTTCGCCGCGACGGTTGAGAGTTGTAGTTGGGGTAAGAGAAAAACAATCAGAACGGCAAGAAAAACGAGTCCCCATTGGATTTGGGGGGTCGGTTGACGGCCGTTATCATCCGGTGCTGGCAAAGGCGATGATCGAAAATGGAGCGAATTCTCTGAACTTGAGGAGCTGTTTGACTGGCAAAATGATTCGTGCGATGTCATTTTTGGGCTCTTTTTGTTTTTTAAGAGGTGGCTGAAAGAACGCTGTTTACAAAACCTAAGTGCCAAAAGCACTTCCGGATTCAGCTTGTAAAACGAGTTCAACGCGAGTTTCTTCCCATCTAATCGTCGAAATCAACCCAAATCGCTAAGGACAGTGACCAATCGATCGACAAGCTGGTTCGCTTCCTGCCGAACTCTGGAAACCGGCCGGCCAGTATCTAACGCATCGAGCATTTGGGAGAATGACGTCTGCCACTTTCGGCAACGGATTTTCAGATCCTGGGCGACAGCAGGGGAGAGCTGATGCAGGTCAGCAGCAAGGAGTCGTTCGCAGGAATCTCTTAGCGATCGCAATTGGTTTCGGAATTCCGCGTCAGAGGAATCGGCTTTCCAATCATCGCGAATGGCAAATGCAAGTGATTTAGTAAACTCACGACCTTCGAGTGAGGAAACGACCAATCCTGTTCGGTCAAAGAACCTGCTTTGGCTTTTCGGCTGCAAATAGACGACGGCAAAAAGAGCGCTGGCGGCCACGGCAGCAAGCATCAGTACCGTGCGCAGGGGACTGCGACTGGGCTTTGGAGTGGAGTTTCTAGCCAAAGAGGCTGAAGCCTCCACTTGATGCTCTTTCTTGACTGCTGGTTGGGCAGTTTCGCGAATAGCAGCGCGCACCTTGTAAGAACTGCCAGCGGATTCGTCTAAGTGCATCGCAGACCGGGATAAACGCTCCCAATAAGGGCCACCGTTCATGAAGACTTGCTCTTGGAGGGCCAAAAGCAGTCTTGGTTGGCGCAAAAATCTTCGAAGTTCATCACTGGAAAGTGCACCAAGTCCAAAGGCGAGGATCTTCGGAAGCTGGTCGGTGAACTGGGCAACAAGTCTTTGTTCCCATGATTCCTCGGGAAAAAGCTCAGCGTTTATGCCAGCGAGAAGTTCCCATTGGCGAACCAAAAGACGCAGATCTGGGCCGACGACTTGGTGATCCAACCAAGTAGCCCATAGCGATTGATCTTCTGGTAGTTCCAATGCGAGCGGGTTCATGTCATTTCTTCTCGATGCATTCCTTGAGTTTTTCGCGGCATCGGTTCGCCCTCGATCCGATCGTTCCGGGCGCGACGAGAAGTTCCTCGGCAAGTTCCGTTGTCGAAAGTCCGTCGAAATAGAACCGCTGGACAAGTTGGCGGCATCGATCGTCGAGTAACTTCATGCAGTCGGCAAGTGCATCGATACGGGAGTCGGGTAGATCGTTCGATTGAGCCGCAAGATCGACCAGATCCGTATTGGTGAGAATTGAGGTTTTTCGATATTCATCGATCAGCAAATTTCTTGCGATTCGAAAGAGCCAGCTTCGTGGATTGCCGTCAACGATGTCGTTTCTCGCACGCCAAGCTTTCAGCCAGATGGTCTGGCAAAGATCCTCGGCTTTTCCCGCGTGCCGGCTGCGAACAAAGGCAAGCATATCCGCTCCCAAGGATTCGATGAGGCGGTCCCAGGCGACATGATCGCCAGCTTGTAAGCTGGCGATTGTTTGCGGGTCGAAGTTAGGGGGACGGATATCCATCTCCCTAAGATAATGGTCGCAGATCTGAAAACCAACGGGTCAGTAACCGATTCGCACTTGTTTTTGGAAACGTACGTTTGAGTAACGGTAGGTAACGAATTGGACTCGGTAGGGGGTTCCGTAGTAGCTGTATTTCGTTACGTAGTAATAGACCGGTATCCTGACGGTTCGGTAGACTGTCACCGTTCTGTATTGAGATTTGCCGTAATAGCAATCCGAAGCGTGAGTAGAGGAAGAAGTAAAAAGGAAGGTTGCCAAAATTGCTGCCGCCATCGTCCATTGTCGAAATCGTTGCATAATGCGATCCTCGTTAGAAAGAAAAAACTGTGCGTTCCTCGAACGCGTTCGGGATGGAA
>CAIOHR010000362.1 GCA_903858115.1 uncultured Pirellula sp.
GCGAGTATTGCCCAAACTGCAACTATCACGGCAGTAAATAGCGAGATCCCTGAGCAAGCGAGCGGAGGATAGTACAGTACAGCTTCCGATGGGTCAGGGCCGTACCTCTTGATTTGATCGTTCCAGAATGAGTTGTTGATTACCCAGCCGGAAATCGAAACGGCCAGTAAGAGCAAAATCGAAGTGACATATTGCCGGGCAATCGTGAAGGCAACACCAAGTCCGGTCGCTGCACTGATTAGCGTACACATCGGAAGAGAGATGAGGCCTGCTTGTTGGCCATACGTAAGAATTGACTCCGTTTCTGTGTCGCGTTTTTCGAGAATTATCGAAGCGAATATGTATCCAACGAATCCGGCGACTCCGCCGATCATCGGCAGGCCTAAATAGGCCAGTGTTAAATAAGCAGAAGGCGACGCAATCGAATGGCCAGCTGTGGCTCGTTGGACAACCGACGTTGGCGGTCGATATGGTGAGTCATCGTCATTCATGCTAAGCTTTTCACGTAACGCCCGGATTGAACGAGATTGAACGAGGAACAGGAGTTCACTCCCGTTATGACTGCCCGAGGCGACGAAGGGCCGACCCGCAACTTAGGTCCATCGCATTGATCGTGCACCCGCCGTTGTGGAATAAATGAGAATGCCTGGTAACGACTCACTCCTACGCTACCCGAGTTCCTTTTGCTTGAATATATCGATGGGACGAAAATAGGCTCCCCAGGTTCCGCCACAAAGTATGAACCAGTTTGATATTGATGGACTAGGACCGTATGGAAATGGACCTCCGAAGAAAATCTCACAAATAATAAAACCCACAATTCCGCCAAGTATCGCAAATAGGATCGCACCGTATGCTCCTGTCCGCAAGGCTGCCCCGATTCCGATACAAACCAGCGTCGCGATTAGAAAAACAAGCGTGTGAAGTGCGGGCGGTTCCAGGAATGCGAGACACGCGAACGCCACGGTCGTGGTAAGTATCAGCAGATCCCGAAGTCCGAATCGCGACGTACGTTGGCTCGAAACGTCGTTGGAGTTCATCTCGGAGCCTTGCATGTACGACCCGCATCACCGAGTTGCGGCAAGTGATGCAACCATTGCGAAACCGGACCGCAACTTCGGCGCAGGCGAATATTCGTCATGTACCGTTTTTGGGACTTGGAAGCCTTTTGAATTTCACGATCTAAATGCGATCCTCGACTCCCACCAGGATAATGGTATCACAATCAAGCACTCAACGCAAAAATACATGTATCCGAGCCAACTTGTATTCTTATGAAGCAGAAGCAACAACTGTCTTGGGTTTGAAAGAACTTGGTACAGTTTATCGAGAATAGTGCGTCTCCCTGCTTCATTCCTCTGATGAACGCTAACGTTCAGTCAGCGGCGGGAAAAGAAGTATCCATTGGTGTAACGCTCGATTCGTCGCTTGGCTGCGACGGTTTGTTCGTCGCCTTGGGTCGCCACAACGGACGATTGGAATGCGATTGCCGACGAGCCACATCCTCAGCGATGGCAAACAAGTCTCTTCCGAACCGATCCGAGATTTCGACACGCTTTGCGTGAATATTATCAATCGTCGTGTCAGTCTTCACTGATCAGGATTGTCGATCAACGACTTGAGTCGATCGCCAAGCGGTTTGGGGAATTTTGCAACCCAACTTTCGTCCAAAAGTCCAACTTCGATCATATCTAGAATGTGAACACGGTCTTTTAGTCGAAAGGAATTCAATTTCATTCGAACAAGCCGCTCCAATGGTAAGATTCGAATGCCGTCCCCGTATTCAATTGGTTCGACATCGGGGTTCGGCTCGAAGTCGCCTTGCTTGACCATACGATTCGCCAGAACAATATGAATTGCATAGCGTACCGAATCGTCTTTTCCTTCGAGAAACATGTCCAGCCCAGCCGCTTTGCGATAGTGGTATCCATTTGCTGCCATGACCTGTTTGAGTTGCTCAAGATCCTCAGGACGAATCAAGATATCGACATCGTTCGTGGCACGTACGGCTCCGGGATCGACCTGAGCCACCCAAACTCGGACTGCATTGCCTCCTACGATCGCAAAAGGAATCGAGGTAGATTCCAGAATATTTACGGCTTTTCTGAGTCGCAACTCAACGCGATCCATCGATTCCCCGATTTTTTGCCAAAGTTGATCTCCGACCACCGTCAATGCTGGATTCATCTCTTTTCCCTCCACCAATTTATATTTTCAAGTATACCACAAAGCGTGGAAGCCTCAAAAATTAGTTACGTGCCACCCACGTAACTGAAAAATAGCATGCAAATCAGGGAGTGTTGATGATGCCGGTATTGGGCTAGCAATCGCGAGGGCATACATCCCCCCAAAGGCCACTGCATCCGATTTACCAACAGTAAAAGATGCTGCGGCTAGAACTGCGCAGGCAAAAGCATCCCGATGCCCAGCGCATCACAGGCCTGATTCGATACCCGTAACTCTCGTCCGCCATCAGGGAACCAAGCACACGGAACGTAACGCTCGTTCCGCGAAATGGCATCAGCCTACAGGCACAGCCTTCTCA
>CAIOHR010000363.1 GCA_903858115.1 uncultured Pirellula sp.
AACCACCGGCACCGCCACCACCGGCACCGGCACCGCCGAAACCACCGGCACCGCCACCACCGGCACCGGCACCGCCGAAACCACCGGCACCGCCACCACCGGCACCGGCACCGCCGAAACCACCGGCACCGCCACCGCCGCCACCGGCTCCGCCGAAACCACCGGCTCCGCCACCACCACCACCACCACCACCAATTCAGCTGTAATCGAATATGCAATCGACAATGAAAATGCCGTTGTGGAAACGGCTTGGATTGAGTGCCGTAAGTCTGGCTGTGTTCGCACAGATCGGATGGTGCAATCTCCCCGACGAAACGGTCCATCGATGGATGGACCGCGTTGAGAAATCGGATAGCGATACGGGGTATCGATTCCGAGTTGTGGATTGGATAATTCGATACACTGCGTATTGTGTTGGGCTGAACGGGAAATGGCAGATGTATGGTGGGCAAAGCCGTTTCAATTGGTCGTACGTCATCACCGGAATCTACGTTGACTCGAGTTCCGGTGCCTCAACCGAACGCGTTCTGCCTTTGCCTCGCCAAACGGAGCGCACCTATATTCAGCGAACGTGGCTCGATTTCAAAGAAGTCAAGTTTCTTTTGAACATCTATTCGGATGAGTTGGCACGCGAAACCTATGCACGATACCTTGCCCGTCAGTTCGCTTCCTATGATGGCAAGGCCATTGCAAATATTCGGTTCACGTTGGTTACACAACAAATTCTACCACCCTTGATTGCCGTACGAGAACAACAAGTTCTCGAAGATCGTGTGGAGAAGATGGTCATCAGCGAATTTGATGTGACGATGGAAAATCGACCCCATGCAATCGAAAAAACTAAGTAGTTCATTTTTCTTGAAAGCGATAGTATCGTGTTAGGCCGGCTTTGGAGTTGTTGGAATCATTTTTTCTTTACACCGCTGGACCCGCGGCCAACCGCGATCTTTCGCATACTCTCGGGTGTACTTTTGACATGTATGATGCTAGCCTCCGGTCCGAACTGGAGTCGCTTCTTTCATGCAGATGGAATAATCTCCCTCAACTCGCCTCAGCTTACGAATACTCGCGTAAACGATTCGATGGGGCTTTTCTACTGGACGGAAGGCTTCGTTCCGATTGATGTATATTGGTACGTGGGAGTACTAGTCTCTATTACTTTCACTGTCGGTCTTTTTACCAGAACCAGCACGGTTTGCTTGTTGCTGTTGATCCGATCGATATTATCGAGAAATCCCTACCTTGCAAATGGTGAAGAGATGGTCATGCAAATGTGCCTGATCTATCTGATGTGGACAAACTTAGGGGCAAGCTATTCGCTGGATGCTTGGTTGCGACGACGGCTTGGATGGAAAAATCCTACATCCGTCGCAGCTTGGCCGATTCGGATGATGCAGATCAACGTGGCTTTGGTGTATGGGATTAGCCTCCCGTACAAATTCGTCCAAGATCCAGGTTGGGTTACCGGTGATGCATTGCATTGGACCATCGCGAGCGACATGTGGGGACCAAGCGAGTATCCGTGGCTGACACTGGCATTGGACGGTTGGATTCGCAAATTCTTGACATTCGGGACAGTCTTCGTGGAGGGACTCTTTCCATTGGCTGTATGGTTCCGTCCGACGCGGCGTCTCGCGATTGTAGCAATTGCATCACTGCACATTGGTATTGCCCTTCTAATTCCGAATGTCACCTATTTCACGTTATCCATGGTCTGTTGCTTTGCAGCCTTTCTGAACCAAGATGACTTCCGACTATTCGATGCAATGCGAACAAGAATCCAACTGCAATGCAAAGAGCTCAAGTCGCGATTATCCATGCTGGCAGCGAAAAAGACTCTTAGGCGGGCGTAGTATGGCCCTCAATTGACGAGCAGCGTATTCATCTGGGCTAGTGTTGTTGGCGAACCAGGGATAGGCTCCCATCCCGTGATTCACTGGTATAGAATGGTGATCACCGTTGGCGAGCAACACTTCGTTGTGTCATCCTTTCATCGTTTCATTGAGATTTATCAATGCGAATTACCGTTTTGCTAATTGGCCTTCTTGCTTCCTGGATAGCCAGTTTCTCAAACTCCGTAAGTGTTGCCCAAGAAAGTACGGCCAAGCTTGATCCGGCAATGGCAGCTAGCAAGGCCTCCAATCCTAATCTTGACTGGTATGACGTAACCAAGTGGGGTATCGAAGGTCGAATACTTCCCGATCAAGATCGAAAGCTATGGTTCGATCGCCTACCAAGTTCCGCGGAGGGAAAAGTTACCGATGCCGTTTGGAATTTGAGCCGAGATAGTGCGGGCATGATGGCTCGATTCAAAACATCGTCTTCGGCAATCTCTGTTCACTACAAAGTACGTAAATCTCAGCTTGGCATGCCCCACATGCCTGCGACCGGTGTGTCGGGTATCGATCTTTACGCACGGGACAACGACGGAAAATGGAAATGGGTCCAAGTGACCAAGCCTGCCACCCAAGAAGTGCAAACAGAAATCATCCAAGGGTTAGAGCCTGGAGTTCGAGAGTATGCCGCTTATCTGCCCCTCTACAACGGAATTGAGTTCCTAAAGATCGGCGTCGAGAAAGGAGCAAGCTTCGAAGGCTTGGCTCCGCGTGGGAAGCCGATCGTATTCTATGGGACGAGCATCACACACGGCGCATGTGCTAGTAGACCGGGCATGGTTCATACCAACATCTTGGGACGAAAACTCGACATGCCGATCGTCAATCTTGGGTTTTCCGGAAACGGGCGGATGGATCAAGCGGTCGGTGAGTTTCTGGTACAACTGGATGCTGCGGTGTTTGTAATCGATTGTTTGCCAAACATGCAGCCTGCCGATGTGACTGCCAAGTGCGAACCGCTTGTAAAGCAGCTGCGAGCGGCGAAGCCTAACACGCCGATCGTGCTAGTGGAAGATCGACGATTTACCAATGATTGGATCACACCAAAGAAGCGTCAGTTTCATACCGACAACCACGCCGCCCTTCGCAAAGCGTACGATTCTCTTGTTGCTCAGGGCATCGAGAAGCTCTTTTACATCAATGGCGACTCCCTCTATGGCGACGACACCGAAGGGGCGACCGATGCCTCGCACGCAAACGATCTCGGTTTCATGCGCCAAGCGGATGTGTTCGAACCCGTCCTTCGCAAAGCCCTATCAAAGTAGTCGGATCACTCCAAGTAGTAGGCACATTCCATGTGCTGTCCACCTAGAATCCCTGCGATGTCCACGAGCGGACGACACGACGGAGCATACCTGCTACTTTTGTCGGCGATGTCGACCTACTTATTCGTCTGGATTGACTTCAACGATCGACTCGAATTGGCCATCGCTGGAACAGAATCTACCCGCGTAGAACTCCGTGTTGAGATGCAATCCCATCACTGTGCGACGGGTACACGGAGTTAAGGAGCGATAGAATAACCATTGATCTTTGTTGATTTGCAATCGGTACGCGTCCGCGATGTCCCTAGGCTGGATCTGAAGCTCTTCGGCGACGGTAAGCTGTCTCCAGGTAAACGAGAGTGGTTTGTCGAGATTGCGAAGTGGAACCACGAGTGGACTGTAGAGATTCTTTGCCGCCGTCGATGCGGTCAATTGCAATTGGTCACGATGGCAATCCATCGAATACCCTTTGGTACCTCGCTTCCATTCCGGCATTGCGACAGGAATCAACAATGCCTTGGTCGCGCCCTCTGCCGAGTTATCTTCGTCGGCGTTCGCGCGCATCAAACGACATTCGTTCATCTTTGGATCGTTCATGAAGCGAACACCTTGGGAAAGTGTCCATGATGAACTGATCTTCCATTGTGCGGCTTCCTTTGCGATCAGCGCGTCAGCAAAAAAGATCATCCCTTCATCGCGAATCAGCATGATTTGACGTTGGATTTTGCATTCATCACCGACGGAGCATTCCAGTTCTAGATAATCGACATCATCGTCCGTGAACCAACATAACTCCTGCCATGCATGGTCGATCAATGCGGTTTTCCCATGGCGTTCCACGGTAACGTCCCAGTCGCCTGAGAATATGCGAGTCCCATCATCCGCCATCACGTCGAGCCAAATGACATCGGTCGAAAAATCGATGGCAACTCGACAGCCGTGATCTCGCCAGGAGCGGCGCATGGTGGCGACCGACGACTTCTCCCAGTATTGGCTATGCTTTGTGAGTGTTACGTCGATCGTTTTGTCTTTGCGCAGTTTTTGTGGTTTCAGTCCTAGACCACGACCGACTTCATTCGGCAGAGCGCATGCGAGCGTCGTCGCAAATTTGGCATTCTTTTCGGAAAGCTCGTAAATGGACAGCCAAAAATCGGTATCCAATCGCGTGTCGGCCTGATCGAACAAGAGTTGTCTTCCGAACGGATCGGTCAACGCTAGCGCCTGTGTAGCCAGTTTGATGATGGCTTTGCGTTGTGGCGGGAACCACTTGCGAGCGCCAACTTCGGTTGCGGACCAACGGCTACGCACCACAGAAGCGAGTATCGCACGGAGATCTTGGCCACCGCGGTGCATTACCGAGGTTGGGTTCTCTGCCGACTCTTCAAGCAGTTGGGCAATTCGATTCAATGAATCGCTTACGATTCGGTCTTTACCGCCAAGGTGCGAAAGATGTTTTGCCAATGCAAGTGGAATCTCACAGCTCCAGATAATCCAAGGGAAGAGTCCATCTTCCGGTCCACTTTCCCAACCGCGATCCACCTGCGTCATGATCGACTGCAACACTTCGAGCCAGAGCGTAGGGGAGATCTCTCGTCCCATGCTTGGAAGTGCGTGCACCCAGCCAGCACACGTTAGGGCGACATACGGATCGTAGCTAGCGCGAGGTAAGTTTTGTGTGATCCAAGTGCCGATTTTCTTTGCGTGCGCTATTTGATTGGGCGCGATCTGGCCAAATTGGACAACCCGGTTCGTTTTCGAACGTATCGAGTTGGTGCCAAAGGAGTGCACTAAATCCTGCAGCATCCCCAAACCGGTGTCCGACTCTGTTTCCCAAAGCCCAGTTCCCCAGGCAACAGAATCGACATAGATTTCTGTGGTTAGGGAATCTTTGGTCCGTTTTTGTTTCGTGTTACCGTTTGGCAGAGAAGCTTGAAGCAGTGCAACTTTGTCTTCACAAAGCTGCTGCAACCAAGCACCAGCGGCTATTTCGTTTTCAGGCTGCTCTTTTTTCTTTAGCTGCCTAGCACGATATTTGGGTTTAACCCAGTCCATAGGTCTCTCGTCCCGATTCGCGAATAGTGATAAGATGTTGAGGGCCAATTGTTGTTGCCGATTTTCAAGATGCAAGCGCCGAGTTGGCTATTCTGGCCACAGTTTCGAAAAAGAAGTTTTTTCGTCGAAGGGTATAGACATCCGTGAAAATTTTGTTCCATGAGCTCGACGCGGGAAAGCGAATGCTGAAAACGGAAGATCGATTGTCAAAGGCAACCCTGTATAATTGTCTTGTTGTGAAGTGCCTTGTTGTCGTTGGCAGCATCGTTTTTTGCAGTGTTTCCCATCGAGTTGAAGCCCAATCTGTCAACCAGCAACAATCGTCCGTTGCAGCGACATTGGCCGATGAGCAAGCCAAAGCAACTAGTCCCGAGGTGCCAAAACCTGAGGAACAGCAGGAGGTTTGGCTGAACGCAACGCAACTCAAGGAACGGGTCACCAAAGCGTTTGCGCCGCCAAAAGAAGCAAAGTCCCTTCATCCCAGCAATCGCGTTTGGATCAACCGTGAGGAACAAATCGTCATCGTTGATGGAGTCATCGCGCAGCGCGAGGCTCAACTCGAGATGTTTGCCTGTCCGTCCGGGACGAAAGAGCATGAATCGATCATTTCGGTTTTTTCCAAGTCGCAGTTGGTCCATGCCGCGTTGCTGGCGATCGGTGCCAAGCCTGGGTCGCCGGCAGCATTTGAACCGTTTCGCCCCGCATCAGGAACCACCGTTCGCGTCTATGTTCTTTGGTTGGATGCCAAAGGGGAAAAGCAGGGAACAATTGCGCAGAAGTGGGTTCGCAAGACAGGGACTAAGGACTGCTTGAAATGGGATTGGGTTTTCGCAGGTAGCAAAGAGTATGTCGATGAGATCACCAAAGAACGTCAGTACATGGCCGATAGTGGGGAACTTATCTGTGTTGCAAATTTTGGAACATCCACAATGGATTTGGTTGTTAAGAGCGAGCAAGCAAACGCGAGTCTCGTTTTTGATGCCTTCACCGAACGCATACCTCGGCGCAACACCCCGGTCCGTCTTGTGTTGTCGTTGTCGGACGAACCACCGTTTGGGGCTGAAGCGGATCACGAAAAAGAGACACCTTCTTTTCTCAAAGCAGATGTTCCCAAGGATATATTGAAGTGGCTGGAACCCATGCCTATCGACAATTCCACCCGCTAGCATCCAGACTCGCCAACGACGCTTCCTACAAAACGATTGCTACACTTACAACCTGACGATGTTATGACTTTTGGTGAACGACTCACGCATGCCGTATTGAACAAGAAGAATCCGGTTTGTGTTGGCATCGACCCTCGACATGATCAATTGCCTGCACTACTTCGCGTTTCGCCTGAACTTGGTTTCGAGGCAGTGGCAAACGCGTTTGAAGCGTTTTCGTTTTCCATCATTGATGTCGTGGCATCATTGGTTCCTGTGGTCAAACCGCAGAGTGCTTTCTTCGAGGAGCTAGGACCGCAGGGAGTTGTCGCATTGGAGCGAGTGGTTCGCTATGCAACCTCCAAAGGGCTCATCGTCATTCTGGATGGCAAGCGGAATGATATTGGTACCACCGCGACCGCGTATGCGAACGCCTATCTCGGCAAAGACAGTCCGTTTGGCGCGGATTCGCTAACGGTCAGTCCTTATTTGGGAGCAGACTCGCTTGACCCGTTTGTCAAACGATGCAATGAATCGGATGCGGGCATCTTTGTTCTAGTCAAGACTTCGAACCCCGGGAGCGGTTTTATGCAAGACCTTGTGGTTGAAGGGAAAACCATTTCCGAACGAGTTGCCGATTATGTGCAATCTCATGCACTCAAGACAGCCAAGGACGCGACCAGCTACGGCTCGATCGGTTGTGTTGTGGGTGCAACCTATCCTGAGCAATTGACTGCGATGCGAAATCGAATGCCCAATGCATGGATTCTTGTGCCGGGTTATGGAGCCCAAGGGGGCGCGGCTCGCGACGTCAAACATGGAATGGACGAAGACGGACTCGGGGCTGTGATCAACAGTTCACGAGGTATCATCTTCGCTTACGAAAATCCCAAGTATGCGGCAGCTACAGATTGGCAGGATGCCGTGGAACGAGCGACAAAGGACATGATCGACCAACTCGCGTCAGCTTGACTTTCGGCTAGGGCTCAATTTCAGGAATACATGGATGGGGCGTTTTGTAGCCATAGATTTTGAAACTGCAAACAACCGCTCTAACTCCGCGTGTCAAATCGGAGCCGTCTGGGTGGAAGACTGGAAGATCGTCCACGAGCAAGTCTGGTTGATTCGACCACCCAGGATGTATTTTTCACCGATGTGCGTCAGTGTGCATGGCATCACGCCGCGCGATTGCATGGAGAGTCCAGGTTGGGATCGCGTTTGGGCAGAATTGCAGCCGGCTGTCGAAGGCCAACTGATCGTCGGACACAATGTGGGCTTTGACGCGAACGTCCTACTCGGGTGCAACCAGCATTACGATATTGCCATTTCTGAATTGGAGATTCAATGCACCAGGTTGATTGCGAAGCGTGCATGGCCGAGCAATGATGGCCATGGACTAGCGAAGATTACGCAGCATCTCGGAATTCTATTCAAACACCACGACGCACTCGAGGATGCACGCGCTTGTGCGTTGGTTGCCATCCATGCGGCGGAGAAACTCAACGCGAAATCGATGGAAGAGCTTGAAGAATCGCTGGGGCTGGTGCGAGGAAAGGTTCGATCCGACATCGTTCGGAATCCACGTACCATTCGGCAGCGTCGAACGGATCGCATCGATGAACCAAGTGGGAGAATTGAGCCTAAGCAATTCCGGATCGATGGCATTCCAACACGCGCAGCTGCCAAGAGACCCAATTTGGTTGTGGACTCCATTTTGCAAAGTTGTCGCAACGAGAAACCATTGGCCAATAAGAAGATGGTATTGGTGAATACAATATTGAATTTGGAACGGCAGGATGCGATTGATTTTTTGACGACGCTCGGCGCGATTGTACAAACCAATGTCAACATGCAAACGCAATTTGTTGTGCTCGGTGCTCCTGCGCAACCTACTCAGCAACGATACTTGTTTCAGGAACTCGAGTTGAGTGTGGAAGAGGAGAATGGAGAGTCTCCATCGGAACGAGCGGTAGAGGAGGTGGCCAAGCGAAAGGAACTGGGACAGCCCATTTATTTGCTTAGCCCGCGTCAATTGATGGCCATGATCCCGGCCGCCGCGGCGATCGTTCGCGGAGAGTGAAACAAACAGCGATAGAAAGAGATATACGATGAATTCCGTTTTAGCGATTTTTGCGCATCCTGACGATATTGAGTTCGTTGCAGCGGGTACATTGCTCCGTCTCAAGCAGTTAGGTTGGTCGATCCATTACATGAATGTAGCGAATGGTTGTTGCGGTTCGACGATCACCGATCGCGAACGAACGGCCAGCATTCGGCTCGAAGAGTCTCGACGTTCTGCGGAGTTGTTGGGGGCGACGTTTTATCCGCCGATTTGCGATGATTTGGACGTTTTCTACAATCGTCGAAATTTAGCAAAAGTCAGCTCCGTCGTCCGGTTAGCGAAGCCGAGCATCATCCTAACGCATGCGAGGCAGGATTACATGGAAGATCACATGGAAACCTGTCGGCTAGCGGTGACAGCGGCCTTTTCGCGGTCTGTCCCAAACTATAGAACGGATCCACCTGTTTCAACGTGCGAGCAGGACGTTGTCATCTACCATGCACAGCCTCACGGAAATCGTTTGCCAGATGGAACCGTTTTTCAACCACAGTGTACAGTCTGCATTGATGAAGTCATCGAAACGAAGCTTGCGATGTTGGCATGCCATGAGTCTCAGCAACAATGGTTGCAAAGTACGCAGAAAATGAATTCCTATTTGCAGACCATGCTGGACCTATGTGGTGAAGTGGGTTCGATGTCGGGCCATCCCATACGATACGCGGAGGGTTGGACCAAACATCTACATCTGGGATTTGGACCTGCCGACTTTGATCCACTGGACATCGTAGCGCTGCGCAATGTTACCTAATCGGTAGAAGTGCCAAAGACGTTTCGGATGACAATGAAGTCAGAGCGGTCCTCAGAAAATACTTTTTCTTCATTTGCCAAACCATGTTTCGCAAGCAATCCTCTAGCAGCATGAGAATGTACGGGCGAATCCCGCTGCGACTTAGTCTCGCGGTCAATGTGACTAAACGTTGTCACCGTAATAGGGTAGCTTCGCCCCCTCTCATTTTTCTTGCAAGGAGAGAACCTCCTTGCAGGTTTTCTTGAGGAACCCGAATGGATTGGTTCCTCGTTCATGGATGACACTTTAACAAGGCTAAACAGATTATGCGGCGCATGATGCACTCGCTTTTTTTTATCGTATGTTTCGGAGCACCTGCCTATGCTCAACAAACGACCTCATCCCTGTTGTTTGCAGATATCAATTCCGATCAAGCTGGAAGTACGGCTATCGAGGTGGGAGGGACTCCTGCAGGAAAGTCCCTTTCCTCGGAGAGTGGGGCGGCAACTGTTGAATCGGGGCACAACGATAACCGATACACGCAGCCGGCATGCAATGGGCCTTATTCCCAGCTAGGCGTTAGAATGAGCTGCAGTGACGCGAGTCCGAATCTATGGTGTGGTTATCCCGCTGAACGCGCCGCGCTTGCCGCGAAAGTTATGAAGCATGTAGATATGCAATGCGATTGCTGCGAGGTAGGTGGCTGCTCGAAAGTAAAGTCCGCTACTTGTTCATCCAAGATCAACCGATACAAAGAACCTTTCTCGACGTTGTACTCCGTTCCGTGTGTGCAATGTAACACCGGAAAGAGCAAGATTGGTCATCGGCTTCATGACGCAATGCCAGCAACTGATTGCAACAGTTGCGCTCCAAACTCGGCCCCCGGTTACCCAAGCCAATATGAAACCAATGGCTACGGAAACGTTCCATCTCCGTCTGCTAGCATGGTTGCACCTCCCAATAATCCACTTGCGAACCGGCCTTTCATACAGCCGAAA
Source organism: uncultured Pirellula sp. (assembly GCA_903858115.1). GTDB lineage: Bacteria > Planctomycetota > Planctomycetia > Pirellulales > Pirellulaceae > JBKCUI01. The sequence continues at coordinate 10,205 of CAIOHR010000363.1, forward strand.
CTCTTCAACTTGACCAGATAATACCATCTGGGGTGATTGTAATGGCGGAAAGGAAATTTCTTCTCGATCCATGTGGGGTGTTCCGATAGCAACTACAGCACGGATTGGGAAGTCGGATCATTCGCACCCACGGATCCTCCGACATAATGGTCATGGTGTGACGATGGAGCGGCATACCATGACCTTTTTCGTTTCTTGATCGCACTTCTTGCGATATCAACACGGTGGATACCCCAGGCTATTATCTGCCACGACTCCGGCGTTCCGAACGGCGTGCCTTATAACCGTCTCTTCCGCGATCTCTGCGAGTGTCTAAACCTGTTCCCTAACTTCAGGCTTGCGTGATTTGAGCCCGGGTAGGGCGGCATGCAATAGCCCGGGGTGCAACCCCGGGTAAGCTAGCAAAAAGACTACCAAGCCCTGAAGGGGCGATAGGAACCCTTCCAGCATCGAATCGCACCGGTGGTTTTGGACAAGGCTTAGAACGTCGTTTCGGCTTCGAACATCCACGAGCCAATGGAAGCGAGATCGCATAACGGAAACCTTATTGGAACACTAATCGACACTGATTGCCACTAATCCAGATGGTCGACAATCGGCGGAAAAGGTTTCATTAGTGAAGATTAGCGAGGATTAGAAGGAAGCGGCGCGCCTCTAACGCAGTCTTCAAATGCCACGGCGCTCGGTGCCAGGCAAGCCCTTTGTATCGAGCCTCACACAGGAGTCCATCATTCGCCTAATACAAAGATCGACCAAGCAGCGCCAGGGTCCTTCTTTGATTCATCAGCTGTTTTCAACGTATGGCGAGGAACCACGGCGACAAACGAATTAGTCTTCGATGTTGTTGGCCCCCACAGAATAGCCGTACGACCGAGGACCTTGTAGCCAAAATCCTTGTCGCCAGGGAGGGTAAAAGACCGTGTCGTAGATTGGTTCTCCTGCAGCGCATTCAAGCTTATAGGAAAGCCGCCTTTCGTTTGTTGATGCATTCGAATTTGAAGTGCGAGTTCAGCTTGTCGTTGCATTATCGCATCCTTGATGGCTGGGACGGCGCCGGCGTTGAAAGCGGGTATAAGCATTCCAGTAAAGACCCAGTCTTTGTCTCGCAGCTTTGTCTTAGCGGAAATCTGATCTTCGATTCGTTTGAGCTCACTCAGGAATTTGTCCGGCGACTGAACGTCAATATTCTCCGCGTCGCTCATGAGCTGAAGGTAATTCAATCGATCTTTGAACGTCGCAACCATCTTAAAATTCTTTAGATCAGGATACAGAATCTCAAGGTACTTTGGGTTGGCACACGCAACGAGCCCGAAGGCACGTTCGGTTGCGACGGCGTTCTTCCACGCATCGATCGATCTCGGTTGTTGCAATAAAAGGTTTAGCAAATTCTTCGCATCACGGTTTGAAAGCACATTTGCTTCGAGAGCCCACTGGAGATTTTCAAACGCGCGGGATCGACAACGTATTCGAATCAACTCTCCCACAAAACCTGGCTGGTTTTGCATGACCGATCCTAATCGGAATTGCGTGGCAATCACACGCGCTCTCCCTTTCGCATTATCGTCCGCCATTGCAACAGCAAACTCGGCATCGAGCATACGCGATACCCACTGCATCGCTTCTAGGTGGGGTAGCAAAGTATCATAGGATTCGAATTGTAACGGCGCTTGGATTGGTTTTGCATCTACGCATAGCCTATAGATCGTGTCGAGATTGTCGCGGCATTCCCGCACAAGCTCACGCGCCAGCGTCAAATACTCGACGCCCCCATCGCGAAGATTGGGTTGCACCTTGAGCTCATCGTCGAGTTTTTTAGCGAGCTTCAAAACAGCCGGCCGCTGTAGTTCTTGGTAGAGCTTAGTCCAGGCGTCGGTGTTTTGTCGACTCGTATTGGCCTTGTACCAAGCGTCCAGGCTTTCATCGTCGACAGGTGCTTTCCTGGCAGTCAGTTTGTCTATCTCGCTCGTAAATCGCTTCAGATCTGCATCCTGAATGGTCTCAAAAGCGTTGATACTCTTTGGTCCGGCCAACCATACAGAACCGCAAAAAAAGGAATGGGCAATCGCGATCCAAAATGCTGGTGCAGAGAGGCTATCGAAGAGTTGCTTGGGCATAGTTCGAAAGTGGAAAACAAGGAGTGGAAACATGGGCAATAAGGAGTGGAAGCAAGGACTGCATTTCATTTTGCATTAACCCGAGGTCTTGCGCTCCAGACCTGATGTCGTTGACACTTGGGGCGATCGCGAAGTCTCGCGTCGTTGGCTCATGATTTGTCCGAACCCCAAAGACAAGGCTGGGAAGCGGGTGATCCATCCGACGTAGGCTTCTTCGGTGCGTTTCGCGATGTGTAGGGTTCGTGCAAGGCGTCGAACTTGGCTGATCAAGCTAGCATTTTTCGACTGTGGATTTTGTTCTGAGTCGTGCAAAATGGAATTCCATATATCCTGGAAAAGGCAAATTCAACATATTCCTGCAAACCCAAATTGAATATATCGTGGCAGCCGGACGTCCAACAGATGGGGGGCAAGGATGAGAAAATTCGAAATACTCGACTCTTCGTCAGAGCCAGATTGCGAACGCTAGATGGAATATGGTAAAAATCCCAATGGTATTATGGTAATTTCCGTATACTAATTGTTCGTCGGGTCGAGCGTTATTTGTTTCGATGGAACGATTGCTAACAATCCAATCGATGGTTCCTCGATCGATCATTCACCCCAAGCATTTCTCGAGAGATCGACAACCTCGTTGTCACGCATCATCGCCTCATTACCCCGGTAGGGGTTATAGAAGGTAGCCGGGGGTTGAGCGAAGCGAC
>CAIOHR010000364.1 GCA_903858115.1 uncultured Pirellula sp.
ACATGGATCATTGCTTCGCACCAATCGGCGAACATATGGTGTTGGCAATGAGGAGATTTCACAACGACCGCATCGAAGCTGCGAGGGTTTTGACCGAGGGAATAGAAAAAAGATCGATCATAAAGACTCACCGCCCGACTGCTGATCGCCAACGTGAAGTTTTCGAAGTCGACGACCGCTGAGGGCCCCGAATCCCAGACTTCACCAAACGACTCGCTGCGAAACAAGCCGTCAGCCAAGTGGCGGACTTTGCCTTCGATCGCGAGCGGTTGAAACCGACCCGCATCCAGAGTTCCCCCCACGCACGTAGAAATCGTTGCACCTACGCCGGCCGCAAAGGCCCGCTGCACAGCCGGCGCATCGACCATGGGTAGCAGCGTTCTTCCACGGTACCCACACTCGACGAGTTTTTTCAAGATGGCATTGCTGTCCCCGGAAGCTCCCGAACTGGTCGCGTCGGCGGCATCGACCAGTGCGACCGTTCCCCGAATTGGTTGCAGCATCTGAGCGGCCATTTCGTCTAAGCTCACCAACGGCACTTTCATGCGGTGACGGTTCGGCCAAAAACTCTCTGCAATGCGGACCGCTTCGCGTTCCGCCAACTCGCTGTCGTTATCTGTCACCACAAAACTGTAGGTCTGCAACGCAGGAACATCTGTAAACGGGTTGCTGATAAACATCCCCGCGGATAGTCCCATGGGACCTGCTTCCACTTGCTGTGCAATGCGTATGCTGTCACCGAAAAGTCCCGTCGCGGTGATCAACTCATCGCCGCGTACCAAAGCCGGTATCGCCACTTTCGCCGTGACCGGCCTAGCACCATCGAGAATCTTCAACAGCAAGCGAGAAGCACGCTGGCCCGTTTCAAAAAAGTCGACATGCGGGTAAGTATGGTAGGCAACGATCGCATCCGAGTGTTCAATCATTCGATCCGTGAGTATGCCGTGCAAGTCCAAAGAGACGACGATTGGCACATCATCACCGAGCACTCGGCGCGTTTCAGCAATCAGAAACCCTTCCGGATCCAATTCCTCCTGGCTCGCCATTGCACCATGCATACACAGATAAACGCCATCGACTGGCGGAGCTGACCGAATAATCTCGATGAATTCACGAGCAATTCTTTGCCAAGCGTCAGCGGCCAGAGTTCCACCAGAAGTGATGAAGCAGGCGCTGTAACAGGGAACAATTTCAACCTCGGCCAGCTTATCGAAAACGCTTAAGGCTCCACCGATTTCATTGCGAACCGAGCGGTGGTAGTTCAGCAGATCTTGGCCGTAGCGGACTCGAAAGTCAGCATATTGGCTCAAATGCGGATTGAAAGTGGAGACTTCTTGTTTGCACTCGGCGATCAATATTCGACGCATGGGGAGTCGCTCGCTTCGTTGTTGATTCTATCGTAGAGGAGGTGTGGTGTAGATCCGTTCGCCTCGAACCTGGATCTCGACGTCGACCAAATAGGGCGCAATACCTTTTAGGTCCGGTTCGATGCCAAGGCCAGGAGCATCGGGAACATTCAGCAACCCATTTTGATCGGGAACGATGTGATTCTTGGTCATCGCTCGGGCCAGTGATTTGAGTTCCGT
>CAIOHR010000365.1 GCA_903858115.1 uncultured Pirellula sp.
AGTCTCACGGTAGTCGAATTGGATACGTCAAAACTATGCAAAGCAGTCGGTGACGATTTTTGGAAGAAATGGTACTTCTCTCAATTCAATCTTGGGGCCGCAATTTACGATGCCAAGGAACGAGGCAGACAATCATTCAAGTCCCTACTCGGCAAGGATCAGCAGACATCGCTCCGCGAGGTTCTGGTCGAAGAAAGAATAAGTGAAAGTGTGATCCGGTCAGCTATGGTGAATGCCTTTGTTGTTCGAGAGGGAAATCAATGGAGCAAGTTTAAGATCTAAACGGCTTGCGTCGTAAAAACAGAACTGCTTGGTTTTATCGAGCATCCCCGACTTCTGAGTTGGTACTAAGGGAAGCTTCAACAAACTGGTAATCCATGGTGCAAGCACGATGGTCCGATTCGAATGCTAATACCTAATTTCTAACACCTAATTTCAAGGGAAATTTATAATGCCGATGGGAATAGCGCTCTGGTATAACCCAAAGCAAGAAGATGCGTTTGCTTTTTCATTCATTACACACGATCAGTGGTTAAGGGATCCTGCGAAGGCGACTCAACTGGGGATCAGTCTCGACACGCAAAAAATGATCGCAAAATCATTGGATGCTGACTTGATTCGCATGGCGGCAATCATGGAAGGGATGGTCCGCGTCCGGGACTACTACGATCGAATCTCAGTTCAGTTTCATGTTGAAGAAGGGTTGAAGGAGCTACTGGCCAAAATCCATAAGGTACTCAAAAAGCAATCGTTTGCACCTGATTCGATACTGTGCATCGATAATCTGCGAACGGGTGAATCGGCAAAGTTAACGCTTGCTGAATTGGGGGAGAGACTTGCAGTGGATGCTCCAATCCTAGTGAATCAACGGGGCGAAACTGGCCCAATGGATCTGCCGAATCACCCGCTTGTAACCAAGGTTCTCGAGGAAAAACTGAAGGCCTTGCAATCGGAAACAAGTACCGGTTCCTAGGACTGATTGCGAGAACCTAAAATCAATGGACTGACCCGCCTGATTGCCCTTAGGTCAGGCGGGCTGGGCGTCCTCTAGATGGGTACCTGGTCTGTAATCCTATAATACGATCGCAACGGCCATGTGCCACAAATAGCTAATCCCTACTTCACCTCTGAACGCTAATGTTCTTTTACGAAGGCCCTGAAACATGTATCAGAAAATCGTTTTAGCGATTCCTCACGGAACGAGAACGATCCTCACGAAGTGGGACAACCAGGAGAAAATCAATCAGGACGCGGATCGCTGGACCGACTGGGATACGGACATCATGTTTTCCGTCACGCACCCCCGTATCGAAGCCGTTCTAGGTACTGTGTCGCGATTTGACTGCGATCTCGAGCGATTGATGGATGATCCGCTTGAGGCGGAAGGGCGAGGGATTCTGTATACAAGATCCCATTCCGGAGCGTTGCGGGAATTGGGTCATGAGACTCGCAAGCGATTTATGGCAGAGTGGTATGCGTATCGAGACAAACTCTCACGAGCGATCGCCCAAAATACTCTCTTGATTGACTGCCACTCGTTTCCACGGGACATCGCTACAGAAATCGATATTTGTATAGGCGTGAACGACGATGCGAGTAGGCCGTCCGAAGAAACGATAGCGTTAGTCGTTGATCACTTCACTAGCGGCGGATATCGAACCCGAGTTAACGAGCCTTATTCCAATTCGATAACCCCCGAGTCGAATGTTCCCTACCACAGCCTGATGATTGAGTTGAACAAGCAGATCTACTGGGATGATATAGCTTTGAAATGCATTGAAAGGGCAACGGAGGTTCGCGGACATCTCACGCTTTTGTATGAGAAACTGTTGTGAATGGTATCGTGACAGTTCGAGTACATAGCGGTCTGTTGCACTTGGAGATTTCCTGGTTAACCGATGGGTTTCGCAACCACTGCTAGTCGTCATCCTCGAAGAGGCGATCCGCCTCAGCCCCCATGGAATAGTGAAGGTCTGTTTCGGCACGCCACTTGGTAAGTCGAAATAGCTCTGCGATCTTCTTTTGTCGTTCTGCGTTCGTTGCGTTCCCATGAAGGACGATTCCTGTCCTAGTTCGTCGATCGAAGAGGACTCGTCCCCGCGGAACTGAGAAATACTCATTCCTGTGATCGATTTTCATTCTCAAAGCCGCATCTCTCCACAGGTCTACGTGAGCAAAATTCGAGTCGACACGGCCCGCTACGTTGCTTGAGTTCACGGAATACGGATGGGAAAAATCAGCAATGGTACCGCCATCATCCCACCAGATACCGATCAGGGGATCGTGTTCAATAGAGGTAGATTCTTTTTTCTTCATCGTTGACGTGTCCTCGATATCTATCGCTGTTTTCCAGAAACCTCAAAAGCTAGCCGGCTTGGTCTTCGATCTGTCTCGACAGCCAAGACCGTCGACTGCTTGGATAACTCGAGATCGGACCCTCATTCTAGCCGTTCGATTTCCTGTAAATCCGTCTAGTTTACAGGTCTTTGGCATTTGTGCTGAGGTGTCGAGCTAGGTTGTTGTAACCCTTATCCAGGCCATCAAGGGGTTATCGCGTTGGCTAACCAGGCACGGCAAGCTTTCCTTTGATCGCCTGATTACGCTATCGAAGCCCTCCACAGAAACAGATCGACGGATCGTGCGGCGCTACCTCAGTCATGAGGAATGGCAGTGGCTGGATGCGATCACAAGGCAACGAGGCAATCGGTTTGGAATGTCTGGGACCGAACGAGCGTTGCTGTACAGCTTGGCGATCCAGACAGGGTTGCGATCCTGTGAGATTCGATCCTTGACCCGTGGCAAGCTGCATCTTACGTCCAATCCTCCCTTTGTGATGGCAGATGCTGGCTCGACCAAGAACAAGCGAACGGCGAGGCAATACATCCAACCCGAACTTGCCCGGGAGCTTCAATCGCTTGTCGGGACGAAGCTGCGAGGGGCGCTTGTCTTCCATCTACCCCATGCGTGCACGATGCCGGACATGCTCCGGGAAGATCTCGAGGCTGCTCGGCAAGCTTGGCTCGATACTAAGAAAGATCCACAG
>CAIOHR010000366.1 GCA_903858115.1 uncultured Pirellula sp.
TAGCAGGGGGGAAATGAGTTGATTTGATTGAAAATTCCTGTGTCATTCGCTAGGATTTCGGTGAGACACCGCAATCTCGCCGCCAGCGGTCCCCCGAGGTACCCCGCGGCGGAATATGGTAAATTCCGCATACTATATGTTCGTCGACATACGATGAGCTTCTTTGAACTCTTCCGAATCCTACACGCAACCCACTTCATTTTGGGTGCATATTGGGCATTGCTTCTGCTGAGATTCGTCCCTGCTGCGTTGGGTGCAGTTACTCAACCGGCTATGTTGGCTGCTGACGCCGTATCCGCGATCGCTTGCAGTGTACTGTCGTTGCTTTGGTACTTTGTATGGTTCGGATCAATACAATTTGGATTGCACGGACGTTTTCCGCTTTTGTCAGTTCGTAGCTTTTCCATCCTACTTGGTGTCGTGTATTCCGGATTCGGAATCTTTGCCTACCTTAACAGCAAACAATCAATCGGCGATTTCAGTTTTCGTAACCAAGAACACCTTATGGGCATTTCTGTTATGCTTTTGCTCTCTGCGCTCGGGATTGTGTTTTTGCCTAAACTTAAGATGCAAGCCGACAAAGAGGATGAGCGACTTACTCACGAGCGGGATCAGCGACTCGATCAGCTTTATCCGTGGATCGATTCTCGATCTGGAGCGTCAAATCAAATATCGACGAACAATCCGATGGACGTGCGTACTGGAAATGACTTGAAGGCAAGTGGGAGTGACTCCCACCTGGGTAATCACTAGCCATGAGCCCAGTATCGAGTGTTGCAGCTTGGCTATAAGGGTTGGCTCGCCAACTTGAAGTGCCCAGTTGAAGCGTACACAGAAAGGTAGCGAGGATGAAAGGCAGGGGCTAGCTACCCCCGCCCTGAATGGTATTGAGCTCCGAAAGATTGTAACTATTGGATCCTGCCCAAGGTGTGTTCATGCTGGAAGGCAACATCGCTCGTTTCGATTCGGCGAGAAGCGAGCGAAGACCCGGAGTCGTTAGGCCCATTCGCGCTACACACCATGTCTTCAAGGCAACCAGTGAGACCCTCCCGTTCTTCGAACCACCCGACATCCAGTCGGTCGGGCTCGGAGTATGCCCAACAAGCCCCAAAGGCTAGGCAAGCAAATGACGTGAGGGAGTCGGATGACCGAATAGTACCTGCGAACTCGGGTAATTCCGAGGGAGGGAAGGCGGTCAAGCTATCACGCGATTCCAGAAGCACACTGTTCACACTCAGCGGTGAGATCGCAGTGATCAAGCGACTGGAACGCATCTCGCAACGAGCGGAAAGCCATTCCGAAGAGAAGTTCAACAATCTGCTTACGCTGATCACGTTGGACATGCTTCACATGGCTTTCTCACGACTCAAGAGCGATAAGTCCCCCGGTATCGATGGCCAATCGGTCGGAGACTACGGAGCGAACTTGGAAGAAAACCTTCAAGGCCTGCTCCAACGACTTCATCGAGGCAGCTATCGACCCAAGCCTAGCCTTCGTCGCGACATTCCGAAAGAGAATGGCAAGACGAGACCGCTGGGAATGGCTTGTGTGGAAGACAAGATAGTCCAAAGGACACTTGTCATGATCCTGGAACGGATCTACGAAGTTGACTTCTATGCCAACTCGTACGGTTATCGTCCAGGCAAGTCATGCCACCAGGCGCTGGGAGAACTTGAAAGGTGATTGCGACTCGCAAGGTCAACTGGATCAGCGACGCAGACATCCAAGGTTTCTTCGATCACGTAGATCACCAACGCCTCATGGAGTTGTTGAGCAAGCGGATCGCGGACCCAAGGCTGCTTCGATTGATTCAGAGATTCCTTGACGCAGGCGTGATGATCGACGGTCGTTTCCACGAAACGGACGAAGGAGTAGCGCAGGGATCGGTACTGAGTCCTTTACTAGCCAACGTGTACTTGCACTATGTCTTGGACCAATGGTTCGAAGAGGTGGTGAAGAATCACATTGATGGAGAGGCGTACTTGTTCCGATTCGCAGACGATTTCATCTGTTGTTTCCAACAGGCGGATGACGCGAAGCGTTTTCAATCGACGTTGGTGAAACGACTGGGACGCTTCGGCTTGAGTTTAGCTCCCGAGAAGACCAAACTGATTCGATTTGGCCGCTTTGCCGCTCGCGACTCCAAGGAGATGAACGAAGGGGCACCGAAGACGTTTGATTTTCTAGGATTTACCCACTACTGCGGTCTTAGCCGCGAAGGCAAATTCAAACTGAAGAGGCGAACGTCGAAGAAGAAATTCCGAGCCAAGGTGCAAGCGATGTCGGATTGGCTCCGCGGTCAACTGACAACACCGCTGTCAATCGTGTGGGAGTCCGTGCAGCGGAAGCTGCAAGGTCACTATCAGTATTATGGGATCAACGACAATTGGCCCTGGCTGCTGAAATTCCGCACAGCGACGAAGTGTTTATTGTTCCGATGGTTGCGTCGCCGCAGCCAGACGGGCAAGACGGCCTGGACTTGGGAAAGTTTCTATCGATGGTTGGACCGCATGTCATTGGCCAACCCAGTGAAGCTGACGGATTTGATAGCCGCGTATCGCTAAGCAAGGCGTTAGGAGGTACGATTGTGGAGACAGGTGATAGCTGGGAGCCGTATGCGTTAACTGCGCACGTACGGTTCTGAGAGGGTGCGGAATATCCATCGCGCATGGCCGAGATATTGTGGCACCGCCAGGAAACTAGGCGGCAAACTGAGAACACGAACTTCGACCTAACCTCGAGAGACTCCAAACTACTCGCCCGGAGCCGCCGATCACGCGGGTTTTGAAATCATAGTCTTTTGGCGGCGGCCCGGTTACGCTGCTGTTCGCCAAAGGAGTGCACGTCATGAAGAAGCAGCCACGCGGCAGCAAGTCTACAACCGACTGGGAGGCGCGATTCCACTGCAATCGTGAGCCCGAGGTAAAGGTGCTCGAGAAGGCTTTCGCCGGTATTCCCGCAGCCGCTCGAATGCTGGTCGTCACCCCTCCGCTTGTCGACGCAGCGGTGGCTGAAATCCCGTTCGGGGCGGTCGTCGAGGCGGGGGTGCTTCGCCGGGCGTTGGCTGCGTCTCACGAGGCCGACCACACGTGCCCGGTCACGACCGGAATCGCGCTGCGGGTGGTGGCTGAGCGAGCGTATCTGCGCATGCAGGAGGGTGCGGACTCAGTCACGCCGTTCTGGCGGGCAATCGACCCGGACAGCGAGTTGGCAGGCAAGCTCGCCTGCGGACGCGAGTTCATCCTGCGGATGCGGTCTGCGGAGAGCGCCGAATTACGCAATGCAGCGGACTCGCGATAAAATCAGTCCTGATGGAAAGTCCACGGCCGCGATCCGCTGATCCGAAACGATCGGACAGGTAGTGTATGGCAATGGGTATCTGGACTGGAAACACTATGCCTGACCTTCTGGTGTAAGAGCAGAGCATGTGCAGCGGGAAGTCGCGCTGGAGTTCTGTTTCGCATATTGACTGGGATTTTCGTGCTCCTGCTCGTACTCGTGCTCGTGCTCGGACAAACCGCGTCGATTACGAGCACGAGCACCATTTCATTGAGCACGAGAACGACTGAGCCAGCCTATCGCTGTGTTGGCTGCCGCACGATACTGTGGAGCCGCGACTACATACTCGCTCTTGTCGCCGAAAAGCAGAGAACCACGGAACATACCGAAACCACGGAAGTACGACATAACGGTAGGAGGATTTGTTTCCGTGTGTTCGGTGTGTTCTGTGGTTAAGAAAAACGCGATAGCGACTCAGCCCCAGGATCACTTGCCAAGCAGGGTTGGCCTTCTACATCAGCTTTTCGACTATGTCGCGGGGTACGAACTCGTCGACGATGTTTTGGTAGAATGTGAAAAACCTTCAGCTCGCCGAGGAGTCTCGTTTCGCTAGTATCCGCTTTTATTTTGTAGCCTTTTGGAAAAACCATCGACATGAACAAGCCATCGGTGTATTTCGAAACTACTGTGGTTGGACATATCGCTGCCCGACAGCAGTCCGATA
>CAIOHR010000367.1 GCA_903858115.1 uncultured Pirellula sp.
AACTAACTGTCGATCTCGAGAAGTGTACAGTCTCAGACGATCAAGGCTTCTCGGCATCTTTCAGTGTTGAACCATTCCGACGTCATTGCTTGCTCAACGGCCTCGACGATATCAGTTTGACCCTCGAACACGCTGACAAGATTACCGCTTTCGAAGAAGCGCATCCAGCTTTGGTCTAGCGTGGGGATTATAACTCGCGTCAACAACCTTGTTCGTCAATACGGTTTCAAAGCCGTATTCACCAAAATCGTCGGACAAGCCTTCGACCGTTTTTACGAATGGCGAACAGGCATCGACACGCTCTCCATTCGAAAGCTGGAAACACTCACGGTTTCTAGCGGAAGCAAAGAACTTGGCAACTACTACGAAGGTAGCCGAGTCATGCCCCTTCGCTGCCTCATTCCCATCATGCGATCCATGGTCGCAGCCGACTCTGCCTTTGTCGATTGCGGGTGTGGCAAAGGCAAAGTTCTTCTCATCGCAGCGGAATGCGGCGTCCGCCAAGTATGCGGTGTCGAGTTTGCTCACGAACTCTGCGATATCGCCCGTGCCAACTGGCAAAGGGTCTATCGCTCAGACGACCAATCGCATCACTGCGAGATCGTTTGCTCGGACATCCTGCAATACGACATCCGCGACAACGATTCGATGTTCTTTCTCTTTAATCCCTTTGATCCAATCGTACTCAAGGGCCTCTTAGAGAGAATCTTCCAATCGCATCGAGAGTGCCCACGAAAGATCGTTATTGCCGTAGCGTTTCTAGGCTCAGAGTACGCCGATGTCTTCTTGAAATTTCCAGCGTTCGTTCGCAAGAAGGACGTCATCTACTGGGCCTGCTCCTTCACGCTGTTCACCGTCGAATAGTTTGTAGGATTGCCATTCTACTTTTCGACTTTGAGCGGACTGCCGTCTAGAAAGTCGCGAGGCATCAACTCAAAACTGTTCCAAACGATCGGTTGGGCAGCCCAATCCTCCGAGCGTGGTTGGTGCACGAATGACAATCGGTACCAAGCCACAACATCCGTGTTCATGACTTTCTCGCCGTCGAGATAGTCCGACAAAGCCGTCAGCATTCGTCGATTGTCACCAAGCGTGTACGGAAATTCATCGGGATGATACTTGGTGATGAAGAAATCTTCTTTGAGCATATCGACGGCCTTGCCATCCTTCTCAAACTTCAGACCATCTTTCCAAGCTCCATTGCCACCTGGAATGAGATGGTACGATCGCACGTGGCCTTGAGCATTTTTCGAAGTTGGATTGGTGACCCGCCAAGAACGAAACACGTCTTCAGCACGCGTTCGACCACATTCGACCTCAAAGGGATACCAATGGACTTTTGATAGTCGGCGATCTTTTTCATCGATACCGTATGCAAATTCTTCGGCCACGTTATTGTCGGCTCCGTCGATGTCAAAGTCGATTCGGAAATAGTAATTGTGAATGTGCGAGGGGGCGAACACATCGTCTCCCTTTTCATCCTTGCCAACAATGAATCCTCGCCCCGTTTCTGCCCCGACATTGAGATGCTGCAATCCGCCCGTTGCGCCGACCTCAGCACATAGGCTGCCATCGGATCGCAGTTTCCAACGAACCACGTAGGTGTATCCGTCGTGCGGGCCTGGAAAGTGCGCCATGTTCCAGAGAACCAACATCTTTCCCGGTGCTCGTCCAAGCTTGCCAGCATACATAAAACCGGTTGGCTCCTCATGGACCATAATGTCGGCGGTTTCACCCGTGGCGCGTTTACCATCGCGATTGAAGGCGATGCATCGCCCCCCATTGGAAACACAGTCCTTGGCAATCTGCAACGGCATCGGATTAGCTTTGAAACCGCCGAGCGAGAAGTCTTCAGGCCGCGGCCAACCCGTCGCGTAAGGGACATAGA
>CAIOHR010000368.1 GCA_903858115.1 uncultured Pirellula sp.
ACTCCAGAAATATTCCTTGTTCGCTTGAAATCACGCAGGCAGGAAGGCATCCCCGTGATTACAAATACGTGTGTCCCCGTAATCCTGTGTCCCCGTAATCCCGTGTGTCCCCGTAATCCAATGAATGTGTCGCTCACCTTGCAGCAACGGAGACTGTTCCCGAGGCGGCTGTCGACCAACTCGTCGTGCGGGGGATGGAAAATCGATTTCACACCAGACCGACCAACGGCCAACAACCCTCCAAAACTCCAAAGACATGGCTCGTTAAGTCGCACCGATTGTCGTTCCTAGATATGCGTCTAGGAACGAAGGAACAAAACAATCCCGACCAATCTAGTTCGTCAATACTTAGAACGCTCCAACAACTTCACCGCCATTGCAGCTGTGCAAAGCCCTATGGGTTGTTGCATCAATGCCATTTGCCAAAAAGTGTACAGAGCCATCTGCAAGTCCTACATTTACACCGCCAGTGTGATAGCTTCGTGGACCGAAGAAGCCCGTATGATGGATAACAAGGTCCGGCGTGCGACTGTTTGGTGTGTGGTATCCATTCGTCAACGAATTGATCGAGCCGTTGAAGGCCCAAGAAATCCCACGTCCACGAATGGCGGTACTATTGCCGCCTCGCCAGCCCGTGAACGTCGACCAAATCGCGTCGGTTTGAGGGTTGGAAATGTAGCCGCCTGCGTCGACGAACGACCCCCAAGGACTGCCGGAGGATTTTAGCCCACGACTCGATTGTAGTGCCGAGTTCACTCCACCAGAACCATTGAGCGTGTATTGATATGGGAATTTCGGCAATGTTCCAGCAGGTAGCGTCATGTCGTTGCCGACGCTACGAACGGTCTCACTCATGATGACTGTGTTTGACGTACCATCCGTAATATCACGAAAGGCGCGTGATGTATTTTGACAGACGATCCCATCGGTAACCCAACGCCAATCGTAGTTTGTTCCCGTTCCACTTCCATTGCTAAACATGTAGCTCAACCCGCCGTACGTAACGGGTGAGCCGTTTACTTGCATCGTCGTTATTGAAGGAGCAGGGTCACTTGGGCAAAGGAGGATTGGAACTGGTGTAGCGAACGCCTGAGCAAAAAGGGGATTTGGGACCTTTGCGTTGAAGGGGCCTGAGAATGCTGGCTTCGAGTAGTCAAGCAAATTGTTTAGGTTTCCTTGTTCAATAAAGGCAAGGATGCGAGCCTGTACTGAAAAGTCAACATCGACAGTCCCAGTCATAGGGAACTTGCGATAAGCCGATTCGTAGTTCATGGTCGCCAGCGCGATCTGCTTGACACTATTGCTGCACTGCATTCTCCTCGCAGCTTCACGAGCAGCTTGAACGGCAGGAAGGAGCAGGCCTACCAAAATGCCGATGATGGCGATCACCACCAGGAGTTCCACCAAGGTGAAAGCCAAGCGAATGGAAAAGCTACTTTTGATATAATTCCGTGTCATTTCAAATTCTTTCGTTTTATTAGTTATTGAGTGCTTTTATCTTCTTGGTTCAAGCCCACATCCGTTATTTCGAAGCGTAAGACGACTTGAACGCTCCATACGAGATAGATTTGGCATTGCTATGTCCTGATTTCCAAAGTGAATCTATTTCCGTTCGCATGATGGATCGCATTGCAAGAATTTCCTCGATGGGAGAACTGGAGTGTTCCACGACAATCCATCGAAGCTGGTACCTGCCGTCGGGCAACAATGCATTCCAATCCACGGATGCATGTGTATGTCGCAAACGAGTTGGCTCCAATAGCATCAACGATGTGCTCCAACTGGCTCCGTCTTTCGAAACTCTTCCCTCGCCGAATGCGATCGACTCCTCGTCCACCTTGCCATCCGGAGATATGCGATGCACTAAGATGACCGCGTACTGCCCCGCCGGTAGCGTGGGCAGTTCTTGAATCCGCAAATGAAGTCCCGTTCGCCAAGTTCGAATGGATTCAAAGTTTGGGATCTCATTCGACTTGAGGTATCTACCTTGTTTGATCGCCGCGTAGTCCTTCAGAAATTGGCTCCACTCGCGGTCTGTTTGACCATCCATAGGGAACTTAACACCACCGCCATGTTCATCTTGGCCCAACGCTTTCGTTTTAAGAAAGCTCGCCATTGGATCTTCGAGATTGATCAACTTTCGTTCTTCCAGTAATTGCAGCGTTTCACCTGGAGAATTGGGAACGATCCAACTCATTTGTTCGCCATTCTTCTCCACTTGCTTTGCATTGCGATCAGGCGAATGGCAATTGGCACATCGTTCGAATTGCGACCAAACAACATCGACAAATCGCGAAAGGACATGGTCCTTCCTGGCATGTCGTATCAGCTTTTCGTCGAGCTTGAGGTCGTTTAACTCGGGCAGAGAAGTGTTCAACGATTCGGGGTCTTGAACTGATGCGCGAATCCACTGACCAATCCCTTCTAATTCCGACTTTCGCACTTGGTCCATCAAGGCTGTTGAGTTCTCCGGCTTCTTTGCAATGAACTGTAACAGCTTTGACTCTGAGGGCTGTTTGGTATCAATCCATCCGCGAGCCCTGAGCGATGCAAACGAAGCCTTCGGATCGGAAGTCAGAAAATCGTCCAGCTTGACGCCTTGAAGATGACATTCCGAACAACTGCTGGACTTCGCCGACTGAATTAATGGGATAACCAGTCGCTGGTAAATCTCGGAGGGAGACTCCGCGTGCAAGCCACGATTGCCACAAACGATCGCGATTCCCCCCATGAGCCAAAGAGATATTCGCATTTTAGTTTTGCCTCAAATTGAAGTTGTATGTATGAAAAACATTCGCGCAACTAGATCCAGCGACTCAAGACGGCGCACTTGATGCGGTGATACGAAACCGTCTTGTGGAGAGCGGGCCCGTGACCGCGCAAGTGCGCCATATCGAATCGCATCAGTTCAAAGCTGACGCATTTCAAGTTTCACATACGTGATTGCCGAAACCTAAAGGCACGGAACACACATACGACGAAACGCCAATCGCAATTGCAATGTCGCGGCGCGACGATTTCAGACTCGCCCTGGTCATTGGCATGCCAAACAATAGGCGTGCAGAAGGGTCGCGCGCGTAAAGATGCTAAGAGAGCATCTGCTTGGGTGGCGGCGTGTCCGGCTTAAAGAACACCGGCGCTGGGTCCCGTGGGATTGCCTGATGAGCAGGCCCAAATTCGTGCTCAAACATTACCACCTTTTGTATGGTGGCCAGAATCGTCCATGGCAACAGAGTGAAAGCCGAACTTTTGCCTTGGCATTTCAAAGCGAACATACTCAAAACGACCTTACGTTTTGAGGAGTTGCTCATTGTCCTTGATTCAACTTTGTCAGCTTTTGCAGTTTGGCAACAGGAACCACAGGATTTGCTTTTCGTTGCGGCACAACAATCTGGTTTGCTAGAACCACTTGTTTTTGGATTGGAAACCGTCTTGCTCGCATGCTTTTCGCAGCACGCTTTTCGAGGCTCACAGCAAGTGGAATTAGCTTGCGACCAATCTTCACCAACTTTGGTGCCATTCAGCTTTTTATCCGTGACCTTCTCGTCACTAAGGAGTTTTTGGGCATATGTCGGTGGAGTGACGCCATTTTTCTCGGCCCAAGCAAGTCTTTCAGCCGGTGTGAAACAGCTGCAATTGGTCCAACATTGTTCAGCGGTCTTGCATCCACAAGAACAGCTCTGACAGGGAAAAGGTTGAGAACTGTCCTTGTCCAGAAGGTCGAGAGTTGCGATTGGGATCGGCATTGTGGCTGCGCAAAAACACACCAGGACAAGGAAAGTCGTAACTTTCCGTCCGATTGCGGCTAGCCCTTCTTTTGACGTAAGACCCTTCAACTAACTGTCGTTTCTCGTTCGAGCACTGAATCAGTAATCTGGCCAGGCCCGCTCTCCACACTGAAAGGATACACTCCCTAGTTTAACTGACAAGCTTCGAAGCGTCTCTGCGACAAAGTTAGTTTCCATTCAAATCCGCTTATCGAAGTACCCAAACCGGTGCAGGTTGGCGTCGGAACACCCTGAAGCAAATCCAGGTCAAGCTCGGATATCCTACCGATACCTAGAGAGCAGTTCTATAGGTGAGCGAGTGAATTCCAATCGGTAGTGGAGATGTGCAAGCACAATGCATGGTACTTTCACCCTCCCGCCGAAGAGCGGGAGGGTCGATGGCGAGGTACGAGCCATCTGGGAGGGTGGTCCCTGATGGGGGCGACTGCGGGGGCAGAATACCATCTGAAGCCTTGATTCCCTGCATTTTTCCGCTATGTTCTGACCCCTTCGGGTCATTATAGAAATAGAGTGTTGGCTTAACACTCTCAAAAACGAACCCAGCATTCGCTGGATTTTTTGGATTCGTTGCATCCAATTCGTAAGAGATAAACGATCAACAAGGACAAGCGATGTCTCGCCTAGAAAAAATCCTAGCGATGCTGGAATCAGAACCAAACGATACGTTTTTGCGCTATACGCTGGCCATGGAGTATCGAAAAATGGGCGACTCGCAGAAGAGCATTGAAATGCTGCGTGAGCTGGCCTACTCTGCATCGCCGCGTTACGTGCCAGCTTTTTTCATGGCGGCACAACAATTGGTGGATAGCGAAGATATCGAGTCGGCAAGAACATTCCTTCGCGATGGGATCGATGAAGCTAGAGCCCAAAAAGATCTGCATGCGGCAGCAGAAATGGGAGAGCTTTTGGCGGAGATCGGAAAGTAATGACTCCTCAGCAAAGATTGGTCGATCGATTTTGTCGCTATGTTCAAGTGGGTACGACCGCGAACCCTGACACCGATCAGTATCCTAGCTCACCAGGGCAACTACTTCTTGGCAAGATGCTTGCCGATGAACTTTATGCGATGGGTGCAGTGGACTCGCATCAAGATCTAAACGGGCTCGTTTGGGCAACGATTCCAGGCAACATTGCGAACGCTCCTACGATCCTACTCAATGCACACCTCGACACTTCTCCCGAATCGTCAGGAGATTCGGTGCAGCCGGTTGTCATCGATACTTACGCCGGTGGAGATATACTGCTCGCCAATGGTAACAGCATAACACTCGCTGACACCCCGGAGCTTGCGAGTCTGGTCGGTCATACCTTGGTCATAACCGATGGAACAACACTGCTTGGCGGAGACGATAAAGCGGGTGTCGCTGCGATCATGGAGATTGCACAGCGACTACTCTACTCCCCGGAGTTACCTCACGGGCCGATACGAATCCTATTCACTTGCGACGAAGAGATTGGACGCGGAACCAAGCATTTTTCTCTTGCGAAAGCGAACGCGTGCGCTGGTTACACGCTAGACGGAGGAGGGGCCGGGAACATCGATGTCGGAACGTTCTCTGCGGATATGGCAACGGTTTCGTTTCGTGGACGAAACACCCATCCATCGGTAGGGAAAGGAGTGATGATCAACGCGCTACGTGCCGCGTCTCACTTTGTAAGCTTGCTTCCTAGAGACTCTCTATCACCAGAAAGCACGTGCGATCGTGAGGGTTTTCTACATCCTTATCGATTGGATGGCAACGTTGGCAACTCTACGGTTCAAATCCTTTTGCGTGACTTTATCACTGACAAGTTGAAAGAGTACGCAGAAACGATTCGAACCGCTGCAGAAAAGACGAAAGAGATGTTTCCAGGCTTGGAGTATGACTTAGCTGTCATCGAGCAGTATCGCAATATGGGGGATGTGCTTCGAAACCATCCAACTGCAGTAGAATTGGCGGAGAAGGCCTTCATTCAATTAGGTCGCCCATTCAAGCGAGACATTATTCGCGGCGGTACCGACGGCGCATTGATGAGCGCTCTTGGATTACCAACACCAAATCTCTCCATTGGGCAATTCAACATCCACTCGACTCGCGAATTCGCGTCGATCACCATGATCGAACAAGCGATCGAACACATGATATGCTTGCTCGGCTTATGGGCGACGACTCAGGGCAATTGATTTTGAGTCGTTCACGTTGGATTGTTTCAAGCCGCTAGGGTAAACACCACTTCATGCGTTTGGCGAAATCCGCCTGAAAGACAGGACGCCATCGACTCACCGATGTTCGTGGATCAAGACTGTCGGTGAGTGTTTGATCTCGCCACCAACCATCGGGGCTGCGGACGAATTGCCCGCCCCATCCTGGAACCGCTGGATCGTTCGGGTCGTTACCACCGAGTGGCAGGAAGAAGAACCACGATGGAGTGTCCCCCTCTTTCATACACGCATGTTTGTTAGGAGCCGTGTACGTATTGGTAGGATACATAGCACCCAAAGGACCCATGTTAAGAACGTTCTCCCGCACCCATTCGAGACTGGTAAACGATTCATCACCGGTAAGGTACATTCCCCGATACGTTCCCTCTCGTTTATCTCGACCGACCGGCGCTTTGGCTAATATGTAATGGAGTCCTGGAAACACCGATTGAATCCAATCCGCGATACCGTCCTGATCATTAATGTCATAGACTCGAATCTTGGAAACAAATGTTGCAAACTCGGTTTCGGATCGACTTTGTTTCGCCCGCCAAAGCGATTGAGCTAGATCCGTTTGTCCGCCCCAAATCGCTATGTTTAATGGACGAATGATTGTGGCAGCATCGATGCGTTCCAAAAGAAATTGGGAACCTTCGGTATCGTGACCATCGCCGATGTGCGAACGTTCTCGACGCGGATTTCCACTTTTGATAATGTTCATTAGATGACTCTCGGCGGGCCAGCCGCGCGCGTGCCGTTCTAAGTTGGGGAGAATTTGACCATAAGCTTGAACGACTTTACGTATCAGATCGGGGCGGGTCACAGACTCTTTCAATTCGCCACGAGTTCCGGCCGCACTTGCGATTAAGGCTTCAATCTCAAACTCGTTCGCATACACCATCAATCGAATCAGCGATTGTTGATCGTCCGGATCACCGCCGATATCAGTGAGGATCGCCAATCGAGGGCGCAATGGAGATGGTTCGTCGGACAATGCAATCAAGCTCAATCGCGGAGCGAAGCAAAATAGAATTGAGAAAGCGAAAAATGTTCCAGTGGAGATCTTCATACGATAACCTCTCTAGTTCAAATGAATTCCTAAAGATCCACGCCAACAATTATTCTACCACAAACAAAGGTCGATCCTCTCACGTTACAATGTAAGGTAGGCCTGACGCCCCCCCGAAGGGAAGTCAACGGCTTCCCTTCGCATTCATTCCTCACGTCTCCTCCTCCTCTGCAAATCCCCTGCAATGGAAATAGCTCTCATGAATAGAAGACTCTCTAGTTCCTATCGCGCGTTCATTCTCTTGGTGTTGATAGCAACTCTATCTTGGGTGAACAACTCTGCCATCGGAGCTGAGCCTAACGTCATTGTCTTCTTGACAGACGATCAGGGGTGGGGCGATCTTGGTTGCTATGGTCATCCGAGGATTCAGTCACCGAACATTGATCGGTTCGCAACGGAAGGCATGCGGCTAACGCAGTGCTACTCCGCGTGTTCGGTATGTTCTCCTTCTCGCTCCGCGATTCTGACGGGGAGGACTCCTTATCGCAATGGAGTATGGCGTTGGATTCCCGAGGGTAGCCAATATCACTTGAGGACCAGCGAGATTACGCTGCCATCGCTCTTAAAGAAGAAGGGTTATGAGACATGCCATGTTGGAAAATGGCACTTGAACGGTCTGTTCAATTCCCAGGATCAACCACAACCGGATGCTCATGGTTATGATCATTGGATGGCAACGCAGAATAATGCGGCCCCGAATCATATGAATCCGACCAATTTCGTTCGCAACGGACAGCCTGTTGGAAAACTCGAAGGCCCGAGCAGTGGTGTCTGTGTTCAAGAAGCGATCGGTTGGCTCGAAGGCCTCAAAGACAAATCTAAGCCGTTCTTCTTGACCGTCTGGACACATGAGCCCCATCTGCCTATCGAAACGGCCGAAGAGTATCTAAAGCTCTATAGCGATATCCAAGACGAAGATTTGCGACAACATCATGGCAATATCACCCAGGTAGACGCCGCGTTTGGAAAGCTCATGAAGGCTGTTGACACTCTCGGATATCGAGACAATACGTTGGTTGTGTTCACTGCCGATAATGGCCCCGAAGGAGAAGGGACCAAGGGACGGACGCGCGGCTCGACCGGTGGGCTTCGCGGACGAAAGAGACACTCTCATGAAGGTGGCATTCGAGTTCCGGGCATCATCCGATGGCCAGGCACGATCCAACCTGGCTCGACCAGCGACACACCTGTGATCGGTACTGATATCTTCGCGACTGTCTGTGAGCTTGCTGGAGTAGTGGTTCCGAACGATCGAGTGATCGACAGCGCTAGCATGACGCCTATGTTTCGCAGCGAACCCATTGTCCGCACTCAACCCCTTTATTGGCGCAATCATCTAGCCGCAGAGCAGTATCGAGTTGCGATGCGAGACGGAGATTGGAAGATTGTCGCAGCCGAGGATTTGAGTTCTTTTGAGCTCTACAACCTCAAAGAAGATTGGCAAGAATCGCAAGATCTAGCTTCGAAGTATCCAGACAAATTCAATGAGCTCAGGGCAAAGCTCATTGCGCACGATACCGCAGTTTTGAAGGATGGACCTGACTGGTGGAAAGACGAAGTAGGCAGCGAAGCAAAACAAAAAACGAAAGCCAATGCCAGGGCTAAAGGGGACCAGAAACCGGTAGCTCGTGATCCTAATCAACCGATTCAAGCTCCGGCACAGACGGCGAAAGAACCGATCACTCGAGCGGGTACTCCAAAACTCGATATCGATGGAGCCGTTCCCGAAATCTACAAGACGGCTTCAGATTACGATCTCTATCTTTACATTTTCTCTCCGAATGGTCATGATCCGCTGAAAGACAAAAGACCGGCAATTGTGTTCTTCTTCGGCGGTGGCTGGTCGGGCGGCTCCCCCACTCAGTTCGAGCCTCATGCCCGATATCTCGCGAGCCGAGGCATGGTGGCTGCGGTCGCGGACTATCGCGTCAAAAGTCGACAGAAGACTTCGCCGAAAGAATGTGTTGCGGATGGCAAATCGGCCGTTCGATATTTGCGCACACATGCCGCTCGACTTGGAATCGATCCAAACAGGATTGCAGCCGGAGGCGGTTCGGCGGGTGGCCACGTTGCGGCTGCAACAGGAACGCTTCCTGGTCTGGATGATCCGACTGACGACCGATCGATTTCTTCAAAATCGAACGCATTGGTTCTGTTTAACCCTGTATATGACAACGGGCCGGAGGGGGGCTGGAATCATGCGCTCGTCGAGTCTTATTGGAAGGAGATCTCACCTGCAGCTAACATTGATAAGAATTGCCCGCCAGCAATCGTCTTCCTAGGGGAGAAAGATGCGTTGATTCCTGTCGCCACTGCCAAGCGGTTTCAACAACGGATGAAAGAGGCGAGTGTAGTCTCTGAATTAGAACTTTATCCTGGGCAGCCCCATGGCTTCTTCAACAGGAGCAAAGGAGGTAGCGAGATTTTTCTCGATACCATCCAGAAGATGGACCGTTTCCTTGTCGATCAAGGATACCTGGCTGGGAAACCAACAGAGTCTCAGCTGTCCGAAGTTGCGAAAAAACCATTGCCTTGATAACACATCCTGTTCCTCCATCACAGTTCTAAAGTACCTTGACAAATTCATATCCAATCGCCGAACACCGTGTTCTGAAATGTGTTCCATCGCCATGCGTTCCATTGTTGTTCCAATGGCGTCCGTTGTATACAACTTTTTGTGTGCCACTTTTACCGATAATTGCTTGGCTCCTCGTGGGGTTTGGGGAGGTTCGAGGACAATTCGTTCAAGACACAGAGAGACCAAACATCGTCTTTATCTTTGCGGACGATTGGGGTTGGGGGGATTTGTCCTGTCACGGTAGTACCTGGTTGAAAACGCCTAACATTGATCGATTGGCGAGTGAAGGCATCGATTTCGAACAATTCAACGTCTTGAATCCTGTTTGTTCACCAAGCAGAACGGCGCTAATGACTGGACTGTACCCAAGTCGGTTTTGTATCAATCAACACTTTGCTGCGCCTGAACAGAATCGACAACGGAACATGCCAGACTGGCTTGATGCGAAAGCGACCACATTGCCTCGACTCCTTCGAAATGCTGGTTATTACACTGGGCATTTCGGGAAGTGGCATTTAACGAATCGCGAAACCTTCGGTGCACCAACTCCGGATGCGTACGGCTATAACGAAGCGAAGGTGTTCAATGGAGGTGCCGAGTGGCCTTCTGCGAAAGTCGATGAGACTGCGAATAATACAGTCGATTTCATCCAACGCCACCAATCGCAACCCTTCTTCATCAATGTTTGGTTACATGAAAGCCATACGCCTCATGCTCCTTCCAAAGACTCGATGTTGCAGCATTCAACACTTGAAGAGCAGAAGCAAGTCTATGCAGCCGTGATATCCGATGGAGATAAAGCCGTTGGGAAGATTATGGATGCATTGAAAGATGCAGGACTAGAACAGAACACAATCGTTCTTTTTTCCAGTGACAACGGGCCTGAATGGACAGCGAAAGTGAAGAAACCATTATCGACCGATGCGCATGCAAATGTGACTGGTTATGATACTTTTTACAGTGTAGGTGAAACAAATGGATTGCGAGGACGCAAGCGGAGTCTCTATGAAGGGGGAGTGCGTGTTCCATTTATTGTTCGTTGGCCGAGTGAGGCACCTGCAGGCATAAAGAACCGTGATACCGTTCTAACAGCTGTGGATATGCTTCCAACGCTATGTGCAGCTGCCGGCGTTTCAGTCTTGGATTCGGAGAAAGGTGATGGCGAGAATCTCCTACCTGCCCTTCAAGGTGGCATGGTGTCAAGAAAGCGCCCCATTTTTTGGAAGTGGACAGGCAAGGGGAGCGATCAAGACTATTGGCCTCGTCTGGCAATTCGGCTCGGTGACTGGAAACTCGTTCTCACAGAGGATGCGAAGCGAGCTGAACTTTATGATTTACGGAAAGACCGCTCGGAATCCATGGACGTTTCAAAGAGCCATCCGGACATAGTCGCACAATTATCCTCTCTGTCGCTAGCCTGGAGCCAAACAATGCCCGAGAAGCCGAATCCGCTTTGCGTGGATTCGTCCATTCAACGCGGTTCTCCAAAATAAGAGCGGATACCCTGCCTATAGCGTGACTCCTCCACTGCTCAACGCGGAATCTGCAGCGTATTGGATGAGCCCATAGGCCGCGGCAATGCATCCCCTTGATACGTGTCGACGTGGTAGTTGTGGCACTGAGTACATGTATCCCCCGCTGACTCTTTCGTGTGGCATTTCGAACAATTGTGGCGTAGCATCGATTGAAATTCATGATGCATGATCATTCCTGATTGCGACCAACCATACGTTCCCGCAACCGAGGAGTTCTGGGAGGACAGCACGTGGCACGACTGACAATCACTCAGCGCGGGGATCGTCAAGTGTGGCGTATGACTGAACTTGGTGATGGTGCGTTCGGCACTCGGTCGTTGGTCGATCTTCCAACAACTATTCAGTTGCTCCGTTGCCTTGAAGTCGCTATCGTGGCCGAAGGATACAAACCGAGTGGCGGCGATCCGGCTACCATCTTCTCGAAGCATCGCACGCACTCGGTCGCCTGAAATGGTATGGCACTGGATGCATTGCTGTGCAGGGTTAAGCTCTGCCGCTGAACCGTTAGGTGCATCTGACGAAAGTTGATTCCATTCAATCCATCGTGAAAGCCACGGGTCGCCATGTCCCTGGGGCACGTAAACGATCGCAACTCGACTCTCATCGAGCATCCAACCTCCGTAGGGCAGGTGGTCCCATGGTTTAATTGGCTTGTCCTTCTTCGTGTGCGGTTGCGATGAAATCGGTCCTCCTTCCGCTGGGGTTGTTAGCAACGATTCGCTACCCAATAAATCTCCTCCTAGAAGATCCGAATCTTCAGATGTCCCCTTGAGGGGTGGGCTCGGACTAGCCAGTAGATCATCGGATTGAGATTGAGATCTTGTGCTGACAACGATGCCACTGGGTTGTCGAATCACCGAGTCTGCGAGTGGCGATCGACTTTGTGGATTTAAATTCTCCTGCGCACGGAACCAACGTTCGCGTGCGGTTCGAACCAGATCCGGCGAGAATCCACTACTGACATTGTTGAGCCAGTTCGACATCATGGAATGCCTCGGCGCATCGAACTTCACCGATGCCATCTTCGCCGAGTTGAGACCAACGGTATTCGCACTCACTAGTTTCTGTGGTGTTATGGACAGGATGGCTAATTCCGATAACTGTTGTTCCAGTCTGTTTCGAAGCAAAGGCTGCCCGTCACTGGCTAGTTGATCAAAGATAACTCGAACATTCTCGGCCAGTTTCACGACGGCTTTCGCTTGTTCGCGATCTGATAAATTGACATCTCGAAGTTTGCCGGAAGGGGGTAGCTTCGCGAGAATATCGACCCCATCCTGTCGGCCTCGGAGTAGCTCTATCAACAGTGGAGATAAACTACCATCCATGAGTTGGCTCGCACTTTCGGGCCATGCTCCTAGCTCGAAGCCCGCCAGCTTCAACTTCGAACGATCTAGACTGGGCACTTGAAGAACAATCAATCCTTCGGAAATTGCAGAACGCAGGGGTTGATCGTGGCATTGAGTACAGGCTTGTTCGTACGACACGCTGCGAAACACGTTTCCAATTGCCCCTGTTTCGCTTGTGTTAACGTGACAGGCTCGGCAATCAAACGTGGCGTCTTTCTTTTGGAAATGAAGGTCTTTGTGGCGTCCGTGGTCGAATGCAATACTGCGAAGTTTCGCCTTCGGGTAGTTTAAAAACTCGGGATGTCCATGCGAAAAAGACTGAAATTGCCGACTATGGCATGACTGGCATCGTTCCGATGTGATCGCTTGAAGATCTTCACCTGAACCTCGATGCTCACGATGACATTGGCTGCATTCGGTGACTTGACCAGCCATGCGAGGGCGATTCGACGATGCTGACGTATTTTGCATTGCGAGCAACGGTTCACCGGCCAAGTCGTGGGGCGAACCATCAAAACCATTAGGTATGGTTTGTTGATGGCACCTCATACAGAGCTGAGATTGAGCCCCCACCTTTGCCGCAATCAAATGTCCAGGTGTCTTAGCTGATTCCGGGTTTGCATCTTTGGAGTTGGGGTGGCATGCTTTGCATCTATTCTCACGGTTGATCGTCATCAAGAGATGCGGATCGCTTTCTGATCCCTTGCTATTCAGCAGTTGCGCATGCGGGTTCGAAAGAGCGCCCGGAGCAATCGTTGTTTGTAGACTAGTGGATGGTACCACGATGAGTAGCATTGCAATAGCCACGAGTATTCCGATGCCAGAGACGATTCGGGTCCAACCGGCAAGTGTTCTTGCAGGATAGCATCTCTCTTCGGCGGCATTGCTTTGACCGCAAGAGCTTCCAATGGGGCCATGGAGACAGGGTCGTCCCGCGTTGGTAAGCCCGCAGCGAAACGGTTGGCCTGGTTTGCGATAAAATTGGGTTGGCTCTGCCATGGCTCACCAATGACTTGAATACAGATGGGCCAACACGATATGCAATATGGAGAATACAACAAACACACCCAGCAGGACGGTGTGAAAAGCGGCACACATCCTCACTCGTTGTTGTATCGCTGATTGAAAGTCAAGATCGTCTTTTTCCTGAACAAGTGAACTCAGACGAGATTTCATTTCTCGACCTGTCTCGTCCAGGTAGCGGTCAATTCGTACCAAACCAGCAAGCAGATTCCTCTTTCTCTTTCCTGTGGGCAGGAGTCGATACCCTATGCGTCGGGGTTTCGAAAAATATAAAGCCAAATCGCTTCGGTAGTAATCGGCAATCGCCATGGAACCCTTGCTTCCAGCTGCTTGTAATGCAATTTGATAGGCCTGCTCCGACACTCGCCTCTTGACAGTCGGGATGTCGCTTCGCAATATCGCATAGCCGGTAGCTCGCAACATGCGAGGGGATTTTTTATTGACATACCAACTCAAAAAACCGCTTAACAAAATGGTCCAAAACAATATCGCCAATAGTGACTCGAACCAACCGGTCGTGATCGCTCCGGCATGAAGACAATACGCGACAAGACAAAATGTACCCAAGTAGTGGTGAGCGCTTTGCCAAACGGCAACTCGGCCGAGTGGAACCAGCGGGAGCCGTTTGCGAATTCCTAGAGCGATCAATCCTACGCAAGTTGCTACTAGAACGTAGCCAGTCGCGAAGGATTCGTTCCCTAAGTGTGAGATCGTCCAGTTTCGATAGGCAATGGTACCGACGACCGCACTGGCCATCATTGATATGCCTAGAATCCGTAAGTTCGCATGCGTTCGGTTCAGGGCGATGGGAGAAGAACGATCCATAGTATTTGCGACTGTCTTTTGCATACTATGCCGTTCTTTTCAAGAGCCATGATTGCAACGCGGAACTATCGCTCGTATCCACACGATACAGTGCCAGATGCGGACAGGCATTTTGACAGGCTGGGCCAGTCGAGTGGTTTTGGCAGAGATCGCATTTCGATGCTTGGAGGATGGGTAGGTTGGTATTCCGATCGACTGCAGCTCGACCTTGTTTGTCGGTAACTTGGATCATGACGATATTCTCGTAGGGGCAGCTCTCCGAGCATGTCTTGCAACCGATGCACGTTTCCGGGTTGATCGCGATGACGCCGGAATCGGAGTTGCGATGGATGGCACCAGTCGGGCAGCCGATCATGCATACGGGATCGACGCAGTGCATACATGCATGCGCGAACATCAATGGTCCATACTGTGGCCCATTTCGAATAAAACGAGGTGTACCAGCATGTGTGGAAGCGCACGCCTTGACGCATTCATCGCAGCCTGTGCACCGATCTAAATCGATGAGCATCGATTGCTTACCATTGATAATTCTCTGATCGACAAGAAACTCGATTAGCGGTGTCTCGACGTTAGGCTCGGGTATCATTCCGGTTGCGTCGGGCACGACTCGGCCCCCTGCATCATAGCGAAGGTTTTCTATTGTCGATGGAAGCTCTGACCGACGAACTTTTGGAAGAAGAAGGGATAAAGCGGCTTCTCGCGGGATCCGTAGAAAATCCACAAAACCCAGAGCTCGCAGCGACGATTGATACGGCAACGGTTGCAACACAGGATTCAAAAAAGAATGAGATAACTCTTCTAGTCCAAACATTTGCCCGCGTCCGAGGTACGCCGTAGTGCGATGCCCATTTCCATGTTGGAAACTAACGCGTGCAAATCCAGCTCGAATCAGATAGAGATCGCGGGCCGGCGTTCCTTCGGCTGCGATCGTGGGTTCCGATTCGATGATGGAGCTGACCTCCTTGTTTTTGGTATCCTTAAAGTCGGAAAACCATTCCATCTCGCCAAACGACTCCAGTTTGGTGACCTCTACCACTTTTTGAATCGTCTCTTGATCCAAAAAACGAAGAAGTGGAGTTTCTCTTAAGTGCGTCTCTAAGCCAGTACTGCGGTATCGTTCATCCAGATAAGATCGGAAACCTGTGTCTCTGCGCAGTAAACGGAGTCCTTGCCACCGTATCTCCAAGACGACAGTCGGAGCATCCGCGATGACGCTGAATCTGTGAGGAGTCCGTGTAATGGCGGCCATCTCGCCAAAGATGTTTCCGACTCCTAAAGACTCTGATTGATAGTCATTCAGGATGGCGTTGATGTCCTGCAAGAAAATCCGATTCTTGCCTTCTACGATATCAACGCTTTGAACGGGTGTGTGTTTGGGATGCAATTCGATGTCTCTTCCTCGACTCCGTCTGTTCCCAGTTCCTTGATCCGCTCGTTTCCGAGAAGAGGTCTTGCTTCGAACAAACTGCTGAAGGGTGCGCCAGATGTCCGTGGATAGGACCGGTTGCATCTGTTTTTCCCAGAGTGAAACGAGAAAGGCTCGAACAGATCCGCGAAGTACAATAAAAGCGCTGCTCCCGTAATCCCCTTCACGTATGACAATATCGCCCGGTTCGTACCTAACCAAGCGCGCGTCGTGCTTCAAGATCGTTTCGAGAGAACCGTTGGCCTTGAATACTTCGGGGTTCAAGTAGGCAAAAGGTGGCTGCATCAATAGCCACGAAATGTCACGTCGCAGCATCTCTGGGTCGAGTGGGTGGTCCCATCGAACAGGTCTTTCTTGCGCGATGGTTGCTGTTGACGACATCCTGTCCAAAAGCTTCGATAAATGGATTGCCTGAACGCACGAGACTTATGCCAATCCTTTGGCAAATGATTACTATGATTGTCGGCTTTTGTCGCCCTTCATGGCAAGACGGGTTTCGCGGTCGATAAAGATGAGCGGGTAGGAAACTTTTCGATTCCAACGCGAAACAAATGAGCTCGTTGCTTCAATCTCTATGCCAGAGAAGTGATCCGCCGATTTGCAGTAATTCACAAACAGAGGCCTGAAGGGCCGGCAAGATGGTCCCTGGGTAGGCCCATCAGGCCTGGAATTCTATTTTTTGCTGGGTTCCGGTGGCTGTGCCACCGGCTGACAATCTATCGGGCTTCCAGCGCTTCCAAAAGGCGCAACTCAAAACCTAAGTTCCGGGGTAAACTGGGTAAACGATGTTGGCCAGCGGTCTGCGAACGGTTACTCGTTCATCACATCCGCTTCGCGATTTTTTGCTAGCTCACCGACGGAGTTTTCGTACTTCTTGGTGAGTTCCTGAATTTCTTCCTTGGACTTGTCCCGGTCATCTTCGCTGATCGTTTTTTCTTTTTCGGCCGTTTCGATCGCTTTGTTCGCATCACGACGAACATTTCGGATCGAGACGCGAGACTCTTCAGCAAGTTCTTTGATGCGTGCGACCAATTTTTTCCGAACGTCTGTGCTCAAAGGCGGAATGTTGATCCGGATGATCTTGCCGTCGTTCTGAGGATTCAATCCGAGTTCGCTAGCGACGATTGCTTTTTCGATATCTTTGATGGTGCTAGGGTCAAACGGACGAATGAGCAATTGTTGAGGCTCGGGCGCACCGACGCTAGCTAATTGTTTTAGAGGTGTTGCGGATCCGTAAACGGTGACTTTCACGGAATCGAGCAAGCCTGGATTGGCTCGTCCGGTGCGGATGCCTGCTAGGTTATTCTTGAGAACTCCGAGCGCTTTTTCCATGCGTTCTTCGGCGTCCGAGAGGATGTTATCGACAATCATCTGATTACTCCAAGTTCTGGTTGGTGGGATCAATTAGCGTTGATAAGAATGCGTTCACCCGATGCGCTTCGAGGGCTGATGCGAGTGCCAACCTTTTGGCCGCTCACCGCCTTCACGATGTTACCCTCCTTTTTGAAATTGAAAATGAGGATGGGCAATTGGTGAGTCCTGCATTGGGCTATGGCTGTAGAGTCCATAACCTTCAGGTTCTTCTCGATGACGGTATCATAATCTAGCTCGCGATACAGGATGGCGTGTGGATTTTTCTCGGGATCATCGCTGTAAACGCCATCGACGCGAGTTGCTTTGAGGACAATATCTGCGTCCAATTCCAATCCACGATTCGCAGCGCATGTATCGGTTGTAACGAATGGAGCTCCCGTGCCTGCGGCCAAGATCACGATTCGACCTTTTTCGAGATGTCGGATCGCTCGACGACGAATGAAAGGTTCGGCGACACCGTCCATTTTGATAGCGGACATCACGCGGGTAGCGACGCCGATATGTTCGAGGGCATCCTGCATGGCGAGAGCATTGATGACGGTTGCCAGCATCCCCATGTAGTGAGCCGTGGCTTCCTGGATCATCTCGCCGCTAGAGCCTTTGAATTGCGCACCGCGGAGAATATTTCCGCCACCCACCACGACAGCAATTTGGCAGCCCAAGGCATGAGCATTTTTCACTTGATGGGCTATCGCGGTTACTTCGTCCATGCTGATCCCGCGTTCGCCCGTGTGGGCCAAGCTCTCTCCGCTCAACTTGAGGATGACACGTCTGTAGTAGGGGTCGAGCTTTTCGGTTGTTTGCGTTGTCATGGGACTCGGAAAAGAGGGGTGGATTTTGAAACCGGTATCATAACCAGATTTCCGTAATCCAACGAGCCATCCTAGAAATTCCAAATCGACCCCAACGTGACGGAAATGCCGGGAATGGAAAAGCAGTCGATTTTGTCCGACGATTTTGTGAGCACGCGATAAGAACCATTTTCCAGGATCCATTGCTCCAATGTCTCCTCATCCGGATCCACAATCCAATACTCCGGAACTGCCGTCCGTTGGTACATCTCAAACTTGAGAACCCGATCGTGAGCAGGATTCGACGGCGATAAGATTTCAACCAGCAGATTCGGCACGCCGATAATACGAGAGGGAGTGACTATGGCTCGACGATCGTTCATCACAACAATCAAATCGGGCTGGACGATGTCGTGCTTTGCAAGTTCGACGTCTGTTGGTGCATCAAACACCAACCCGAGACCCGTTTCTTCGATTTGACGATAAAGTTGAAACTGCAACCGTCGCGAAGCGGTTTGATGCTTGGTGGACGGGGCCGGGTTCATGTAATGGTCTCCTCCGATAATCTCATGACGCATTCCATCGTTCGGGAAATACTGGTATTCGCGGTACGTGTATTTGTGGATGGGCAGAGCCGGTAGATTCATGGCGAACTCCTGGTCGAGAGACAACTCAATCAGTAGTTTACCAACTGCTATTTCCAGAGTCGAATCGAAAATAGATTGGGTGCGAACATTCCAATGGAAAGAATCATAGATGCTTCGAATGGACCTCGGTCGATGCTATAATCGGTCCAATACCTATGCGCACTGCTAAGTTCACTACTTAGCACGGACCCTGCGGACTGAGCCGCTCTACTCTTTGATTTTGTATCGATGCCAATTCAAGTTACTTGCCCCAGTTGCCTAGCCCGATTCTCAGTCAGTGATAAATACGCGGGCAAGAAAGGGCCATGCCCGAAGTGCAAAAAAGAGATCACGGTTCCAGACAAATCGCAAGAAGTCATCATACATGCTCCGGAGTCGACTGGTCCAAAGGACTCCAAGGGTGTGTCCGTCCTAAAGCCAATCAAGCGGACGGAGTTTAGCCTAACCAACGTTCAGTTGTCCTTCGCAGGTGGAATCACTTTCCTCGCGATCGTGATGGCCTTTGTCGGAAGATTTGCCTTCGCTCCTGTTCCATGGTGGTATTTGTCGTTAGGCGCGATCGCACTTTCTTATCCTGTAGCCTGGGCAGGTTACACTTTTTTGAAAGATGACGAACTAGGTGGTTACTTTGGTCGAGAGTTAGCTGTACGGCTAGGAGCTTGTTCGGCAATCTTTGCTCTCACGTGGGGGCTCTATTGGTTCCTGGCGTACTATCTGGGGAATAAAACTTTGGCAGATGTCGACGGTATCTCATTTGCCATTTTTCTCGGAGTCATGATTGTAGGTGGTGCATTGGGCTCCTTGGCGTGCTTGGAACTAGAGTTCGGACAGAGCCTGTTGCATTACGTTTTGTATCTAGGCATCACATTCTTACTCGCCATGGTTGCAGGAGCAGAACTTGCAGAGCCTTTATCGAGCAGCCAGAAAAGCAACCCCTACGGATTGCCGAATATGCCGAGTCAAAGCCCAGTCAAGAAATAGGTCTTGAGCGGGTGTGCGGCGAGTCGATACAGGTTTGTCGTTTTTACAGGGTTGCCGCTAGGGAATCCGGATCTCTCGCGCACGCTTCAGGTTCGGATTAAATCGCATCGCCGCCATTTACAGCCGCCAATTACAGCCGCTAGTTACCGCTGACTGCTGCTTACGCTGGCGGTATTGTCACTTTACGCTTCGCCGACGCCTCGCGATGGCACATTTGTTGTACTCGGCGTTGCGTTGGTTGATGGTGCGGTGCCAGGCACCACGCGTGGTCCGCCAATCGTCGAATCAATGATCCGTTTCAATTCGACGGATTCAATCACTTCGACTTCGATGAGCCGAACCGTTAACGCTTCCAGTGCTGCACGGCGTTCTGTTAGTATGGCTCGTGCTCTTTGCATTGCTTCGTCGATCAGCCGTTTTACTTCTTGATCGATCTCGCGAGCGGTTTGTTCCGAGTACTCTCGTCCAAAAGCATCGCTAGCTCCGGTTGCCAAGAAGGGAGAACGATTTCCTTCGCGATAGTTGATCTTTCCCATACGGCTCATACCGTATTCCATAACCATGCCACGCGCGATTTGTGTCGCTCGTTCCAAATCGTTTTGCGCCCCGGTGCTGATATCGCGAAAGACGATTTCTTCGGTGATCGTTCCTGCCACGAGCACCTGCATTTGCGATTCCAGTTCCGATTGAGTCACCAAATAGCGATCCCCTTCCGGCCGTTGCATGGTGTAACCCAATGCTGCGATGCCGCGCGGAATGATCGAGACTTTATGGACGGGGTCCGTGTTGGGTAGCGAGTAAGCGACCAAGGCATGGCCAGCTTCGTGGTAAGCGACACGGCGTTTTTCATCCTCGCTCATGATTCGCTTTTTCTTTTCCAAACCGGCGGTCACACGTTCGACGCCGTCATTAAACTCGTCTTGTTCAACCGTTTCCTTCCCTTTGCGAGCAGCCAACAATGCCGCTTCATTGACTAAGTTGGCGAGATCTGCGCCGACAAAACCTGGTGTGATGGCTGCGACTTGCTTCAACTCCACGTCCGTCCCCAGCTTCACATTCTTCACGTGTACTTTGAGGATATCCTCACGTCCTTGCTTATCAGGGCGGTCGACTAGTACATTGCGATCGAATCGTCCTGCACGCAGCAATGCAGGGTCCAGAGTCTCAGGTCGGTTCGTAGCGGCCATGACAATCACACCAGCGTTTGCATCGAACCCATCCATTTCCACGAGCAAGGCGTTCAACGTCTGTTCCCGTTCATCATGAGAACCAGGCACGTTGCCTGCGCGGCTCTTGCCCAACGCATCCAATTCATCGATGAAGATGATGGATGGAGATTTTGCAGTGGCTTGTTGAAACATATCACGCACGCGAGCGGCTCCGACGCCCACGAACATTTCGACAAAGTCCGAGCCCGAAAGGGAGAAGAATGGTACACCTGCTTCACCCGCGATCGCTTTCGCTAGCAATGTCTTTCCGGTTCCCGGAGGGCCGACGAGCAGAACACCTCGAGGGATTCTTCCGCCGAGCTTTTGATATTTTTCTGGATGCTTGAGGAAGTCAACCACTTCACGCACTTCTTCGACCGCTTCGTCAATGCCAGCGACATCATTAAAGGTAACGCCGATATCTTCTTGAACGTAAAGACGCCCACGTGATCTGCCGAATTGCATTGGGGAGTTCACGCCGCCGAGTCTGCGCATCACAAAGAGGAAGATCGCCGTCGCGATGAGCAACGGCAGAATGAAGAACATGAACGACTGGGTCAACATATTCGGCCCTGGTCTATTGCTCCATGCGATATTGGCCGCTTCAAGCTTCTCTCGAAGCTGTTTGTTAGTGAATTCGGAGCTGTCCTTTACCGACTGAAAGCCTTTGGTGGTGATTTTCCCTTCGCTGCCATTTTCTACTGGGATGATGTCGATCGTACCCGTGACGGACTTGTCGTCGACTTGCACATCCCTCAGGTTGCGGATCTTGTACTTGGTCGCACCTGCGTTAACTTCAACCTCGCCTGACTTTCCAGGTGCCAGATCGGTTTT
This sequence comes from uncultured Pirellula sp., assembly GCA_903858115.1. Classification (GTDB taxonomy): domain Bacteria; phylum Planctomycetota; class Planctomycetia; order Pirellulales; family Pirellulaceae; genus JBKCUI01. Next base: position 21,611 of record CAIOHR010000368.1, read on the forward strand.
GCCTCGTTCCAGATACTCTGTGTTATCAATTAAAGCCAAAAGGTCCGGGAATCGGATCGCCTGAACCATCGAATTCGAGATGAGCATCGCTGCTCCGAATACGAAGAGCAAAGCGAAGAGAGTGTACATTAACCAAGAATTCTGTGGCGGAATCGAATTTCCAGAACTGGATGGCTTCTTGTCTTGCTTGGACTCTTTGGACATTCTTGGCAAACGCTATCTAAGTTGAAAGGTCGGAGGGGTTGGTAAAGTAATTATGCGCCGTGTCTAGCGGTTGGGCAGGGTTTGGCGTTGAGGTTTTTCCTGGAACGGCCTAGAATCCCGCCGTTAAAGTCAATCGCAGAAACGTTTTGCGACGAATGCAACGACTCTGCCGGTTACACATGATCTGCTAGTTGTACATTACTTAGGGATGGACTCCCAATAATTGGAGCGTTTCGTTGAGCCAAATTCGCAATGTTGCTGTGTTGGGCTCGACTGGTAGTATTGGTCGAGCTGCTATCGATGTTCTCGGACGAATGCGGCACTCCCACCGAGTGACTGCAATTTCTTGCCATTCGCAACTGCAACTTTTGGAACAGCAAATCGCCGAAGTGACGCCGGCTCACGCGATCGTGACGCAGTCGTCGAATGCCCAGTCGCAACGTTGGTTGTCCACCTCCAATGAACGATCTCCCTCGACAAAACGCTACGTCGGGAGCGAGGCTATCAACGACATCGTCACCGGTGATGAAGTCGACACCGTGATCGGCGCGATCGTTGGCATTGCAGGTCTCGAAAGCGCGTACGAAGCAGCCAAAGCGGGAAAGCGACTCGCATTGGCCAACAAAGAGTCGCTCGTGGTTGCAGGAGCGTTGATCATGCAGTCGGCCCAAGAAAGCGGAGCCGAGGTGATTCCCGTCGACAGCGAGCACAGTGCGATCTTCCAATGTTTGCAATCCTGCGGCAGAAAGTCCGAACTGAAACGGATCATTTTGACGGCTAGCGGTGGGCCACTCAGGGATTGGCCGATCGATAAACTAGAACATGCCAGCGTGGAAGACGCTCTTGCACACCCGACTTGGCAGATGGGCCGAAAGATCACCGTGGACTCCGCGACCATGATGAACAAAGCGCTCGAAGTCATCGAAGCCAAATGGCTCTTTGGATTAGAACCGGAACAAATCCACGTGGTCATCCATAGCCAATCGATTATTCATTCCATGGTAGAGTACTGTGACGCGTCGGTCATCGCCCAACTGAGCCCACCGGATATGCGTTTACCCATACAATATGCACTGACTTATCCGCAACGCGACCAAGCATCGTCACCCGCGATGGATTGGTCCGTTCCCATGCGACTGGATTGGAAGCCCGTGGATCCAGAGCGTTACCCATGTCTTCAATTAGGCTACGAAGTGGCAGCCAAAGGAGGCTCCTGCGGCGCGGTCCTGAATGCAGCCAATGAAGCGTGCGTAGAATTGTTCCTGGATCGCAAAATCAAATTGACTGACATCGCCAAGATTTGTCGTTCCGTGTTGAATCACCATCATTTTTCACCCTCACCTTCGTTAACAGAATTGCTACAGCTCGATCGCTGGAGCCGAAACGAAGTTCAGAATTGGATTACTGGTTTATGACCGATACATTTTTTCAGTTCGATTTCCTTCCGCTAACAAACTCAATGTTGAGCGGGATGTATTCGTTGACGGACTGGATGGAACCATTGTTTGCCGCCGAACCGACGCTCATCGAAAAGTGGTCAGGTTATGCTTACAACGCGATGCTGGTCGTACTCGGAATCGGCTTCGTCATTTTCGTTCACGAGTTGGGACACTTTCTTGCCGCCAAGTCTTTCGGCGTTCAATGCGACAAGTTCTATGTCGGATTCGATCCGCCGATCAAGATCGGACCTATTCGATTGCCATCGAAGCTGTTCCATTTCCAATGGGGAGAAACAGAGTACGGTATCGGTATCATCCCGTTGGGTGGCTATGTCAAGATGCTCGGCCAAGACGACGACCCCCGGAATGCAGTCAAGGAATCAGAACGAAGCCGGGACTCGAATAGTCAAGACGCGGATGCATCCGAGGGAAATAGCAAGATTAACCCGCGATCGTTTTTGGCCAAGAGCGTTTTTGCACGCATGGTCATCATCAGCGCGGGTGTTGTGATGAATTTGTTCTTCGGTGTGTTGATGGCCGCTTATGCGTTCTACATCGGTGTTCCCTATGATCCTGCAATTATCGGTTCGTTGGTACCTGGCGACCCCGCGTGGGTGGCTGGCGTTCAACCGGGCGACCGCGTCTTGAGTGTGAACAGCATGAAGGATGACGAAATGTCGTTTCGCGATATGCAACAGACTGTGATTTTTTCAGGTTTACGTGACGAGACGAAACCGGTGAAGTTCACGATGGAGCGCGGAGAAAAGTCGATCGAGCAATCGATTGTCGGAACAACCCAGCACTCCGATCCCTCGCGAAAGCTAAGGATCCTGACGTTGGGTATTCGAAGTACTGCAGTCGCGCAAGTGAACAAGGTAAAGGCTCTTTCTCCGATATTCACAGAAGATCCCGCGTTTGCGAAAGCGGACCTTTGTCCATTGGAACCACTCGATGTGATCGTTGGAGTGAACGGTATAACTCTTCCGATTTCTTCTTATTCCCCTCATCCATTGGGATTCGAATTGGACCGAATTCTCGAGCCGCGACATAGCGAATCGGTCACGTTGCAAGTGATGCGACTCAAGAATCCGGCCGACAAGAAGAGCGAAGAGCGAATCGCAGTCGATGTTACGAGCAATCCTGTTCCGATGAAGACACTCGGCTTCGATTTAGAAGTTGGGCCTGTCGTATCGATTCAGCCTGATTCACCTGCGGCCAAGGCTGGAATCGCGAGCGGCTTTAAAATTGTTGCCCACGAAGGCAAACCCATCGTGGATGCATTCAGTCTGTGGCTCCGGGTGTCGGCATTGCATGGCAAGTCGACCAACGTGAGCGTGCAAAGCCCTGATGGTTCAGAAAAAACTCTCGAATGGAGTGTACCTGAAAACTTTCCGATTTCGAGCGGTGAAGGTATGTTTGCGCCTCTCGGGTTGGAACTCGCCGGATCCGGGATCGTTTATTCTGTCAGCAATATTGTTGCCAGCAGTGGAGCAGAGTCTGCCAAGGGGTTACAAGCTGGAGACAAGATTACCCAGTTCCAATTCAAACCGACTTCTAAAGAAGATCTACAGTACTTTGACGAAGTGTTCGGCGGAGCTGCGTCCCTCAAGGAATCGAAGGCAGTCGATTCGCTTCGCAATCTGCAATACTGGCACAATCAAATTCAGATGATGAAGATCGGCATGCCCGTCATTGTTCATTACGAACGCGATAGCAAAGTGAATCAAAGCACGCTCAACGTGGCAAAGGATGAAACTCGAACATGGCCTGACCGTGGCTTTCAGTTGACATCGCTATCGAGAACGCATCAAGTGGCGACGGTTGGCGACGCGCTCCGTCTCGGTAGCTGGGAGATATGGCGACGAGGTGGAAACGTGCTCGAGTTTTTAGAGTTGCTGTTCCGTGGAAAACTTTCTCTCGGCGCAGTGGGTGGCCCCGGAATGATCGCGATGGAAGCGAATGATGCCGCTTCGAAGGGGATCGCGCCTTTGTTGATGTTTTTGACAATGCTCAGTGCGAACTTGGCCATTATCAATTTCTTGCCAATTCCCGCTTTGGACGGTGGACATATGGTGTTTCTTATCCTCGAAGCGATTCGCGGCAAACCGGTTGATGAAGAAATCGAAGGCCGTCTTCGGATGGTCGGAGTATTGGCCCTCCTTTGCTTGATGGTCTTTGTCATATTCAATGACACGATCAATATTTCCCGCTGGTTCCGTGGCTAAGTTTGTTGATCCCGATCGAACCGGTTTTTCATGAGTATTGTCAAGGAAAAAGAGACCAACAGCTAACGACTGCCAATTTGTCCTGAATGGCTGGAGTCGCCATCTGCAAGTTGTAATCCAAGGTGGATCGACAACTTTCGAATAGTCGAATGGTAGAACAAAACTCTTGTTACATGAAACACTATGAGCCCATCTGAAACTGAGTCTTCCACTGCTGCTTCGAATGCTTACAAGCCGTTGCGAGTGTGGATTCCGATTCTATTATTGCCCTTGATGGTGCTCGCACGCTTCGTACCCGACCTCATTCCTGATGGTCCGGCTGGGACTTGGATGTTTAGTGCGTTCGGTCCGTTCCTGATCAGTGTTGCGGTCATGGGTTGGTGGATCATCTGCAGCCGTGCACGTTGGTTTGAACGGTTGCTTGGTCTTGTTGGAATAATCGCTGTGATTTCTTTGGTGATTGCAGTATCCGACCCGTCGATGCGCGGGCCTCTCGTGATCGTCATGACGATTCCAATGGCCATTGCAGGCTTTGCGATCGGATTGATTGTGCTGGGCAGCAGGCTCTCGATCAGTCGCACCTCGATCGCTTTAGTTCTTGCATTGATCGGAGCTGGGGTGTCTGCTCTGACCAAGACAGACGGCGTTTGGGGGAATTTTGCATTCGGGTTGGACTGGCGATGGAACAAAACGGCCGAAGAGGAATTTCTTGCCAGTCGCAAAAATGGACCAGCCGATCCGTCCGCAGCCAAGATAGAAGCTTCGAGGGATGTGTTTCTTCAACCAGAGTGGCCCGGTTTTCGTGGGCCTTTGCAAGATGGGGTTCAGCACGGAAAGAGCTTCTCGTCGGATTGGAAAGCCAATCCTCCAAAAGAACTCTGGCGCATTCCTCTTGGACCAGCCTGGAGCTCGTTTGCAGTCGCTGGCAAATACCTGGTAACCCAGGAGCAACGAGGCGAGTTCGAAGCGGTCGTTTGCTACGAAAGCGAGTCGGGCAAACAAGTGTGGGCTAACGAAACTCCATCTCGATTCTTCGAGGCACTGGGGGGGCTCGGACCGCGAGCCACTCCTACCATCGCCGAGGGATCTATCTTTTCTATGGGAGCGGAAGGTTGGTTGCTCAAATTGAACGCTACCAACGGCGAACTGCTTTGGAAGGTAGACATTCGAAAAGCGGCGGAATGCGATCCACCTATGTGGGGCTTTTCGTCATCTCCGCTCGTTTACGAAGGGATTGTAACAGTTCATGCCGGTGGGAAAGGGGATAAAGGGATCGTGGCGTTTGATTCGTCTACCGGCGAATTGAAATGGTCCGCCCCAGCGGGTAAGCAATCGTATTCCTCACCGCAAATTTTGACGATCCATGCTCAAAAAGTCCTAACCCTTTTGTCGGACGAGGGTGCTCATTTCTACGAGCCGCTCACGGGCAAATCCGTGTACGACTACGAATGGCCCCATCAAGGTTATCGTGCTTTACAGGCTCAGATCGTTGAAGCGAATCAGATGTTGGTTCCGACAGGATTAGGAGCCGGAACACGGTTGGTGGAGTTCACCAAAGAAAACGACCACTGGGCAGGCAAAGAGATATGGACGTCTAGGTTCATGAAGCCTGACTACAACGACTTGGTAGTTCACAAAGGGTACTTGTATGGGTTCGATTCCGCCATTTTCGCGTGCGTGGATTTGAAAGACGGAAGCCAAAAATGGAAAGGCGGGAGATACGGCAAAGGGCAAGTGCTGTTACTTGCCGATTCTGATCTATTGATCGTCGTCAGCGAAAAGGGAGAACTCGTTCTGCTGCGAGCCTCACCGGATGCGTTCGACGAGCTTGCCAAAATTAATGCGATGGAGGGCAAGACCTGGAACCATCCCGTCGTCGTTGGCGATCGGCTTTACATTCGTAATGCGGAAGAGGCTATCTGTTATCAATTGCAGTAGCTCTAGTCCGGTTGCTTCATACCGAGTTGTTTCATTTTGCGATAAAGATTGGAACGTTGTAGCCCCATGCGTTCAGCCGCTTGGGTGACGTTTCGGTGCGCTGCTTTGATTTGCTCTTCGATGTATCGAATCTGAAAGTCCGAGGTTGCGTCCGCTAGTGACTTTCGAAGATCGATAAAAGATTCAGTTTCGCTTTGTTGGCCTCGCGGCGAGCGAACAAAATCGATTTGCGAGTCGTCGATCGTGTCCTCTGCGGTCAAGTAGGCGATGCGTTCTACAATGTTCCGCAATTCTCGAACATTGCCTGGCCATTCGTGTGCCAAGAGTCGTTTCTTAGCGGACTCCGTCCACTTGGGTTTGTTCCGACCGATCTTGTTGCAGAACATCGTCAAAAAGAAATCCGCCAACTCCAAGACATCGTCCGCTCGATTCTTGAGGGCAGGCAGTTTGATGGTGACAACGGTCAAACGATAATACAAATCTTCGCGAAACTTTTTGTTCTGAACCAACTCCACGAGGTTCTGATTGGTAGCCGCAATGACCCGAACGTTCACAGGAATGGTTATCGATCCACCAACTCGCACGACCACTTTCTCTTCAAGAACACGGAGCAATTTTGTCTGGCCTGCCAAACTCATGTCCCCGATCTCATCGAGGAACAATGTACCGCCCGACGCAAGTTCAAACTTTCCCGTGCGTGTCTCGTGAGCGTCCGTGAACGCGCCTTTTTCGTGGCCGAAAAGTTCGCTCTCCAAGAGTGTTTCTGTGATGGCCGCACAGTTCACAGCAATAAAGGGCTCGAATCGTCGTTTGCTTTGATAGTGAATTTGACGCGAGACGACTTCTTTTCCCGTCCCATTTTCGCCCAACAACAGCACTGCCAAATCCGTCTCGCCGACGCGCTTGACCGTTGCCTTCAGAGACTGCATCTCGGCAGACTCGCCAATCAACTGCACTTGTTGAAGTGCGTCTTGGGTCAATCGATCGCGCGTCTGCATCAAGCGTTGCATCTGTTGTGTATTGGACAACGAAGCAGACGCATGCCGTGCAAGCTCGATAAGATCCTGTTCATCTTGTGCATCGAATCGGCCGTCCGTGTGATTGATCACTTCGAACACACCCATCGGCTTTCCTCGTACGTCGACGAGTGGAACCGCAAGGAGTGAATCCGTTCGATATCCGCTGCTAGTATCGACGCGTCGATCTACTTCATCGGTGGGGTCCGATCGATCCCACCGTCGCGGTTGCATACTCTTCAATACAGCACCCGCGACCCCTTTGTCGTCAGCGATTCGCAGAGGCTTTCCTTCGATGCCCAGGGCTGGATGCCCGACCAGTTCTCGTGCCGTTTTGTCCCACAAAAAGATACTGGCACGATCGCATCGCAGCAAACGTGTTGCAGCTTGAGCGATATCTTGTAACAGCCGATCTAGATCTTGGTGCGTGTGCCAATCAGCAGTTACCGTGAGAATTTGATTCAGTCGGATCACGTCGCGAGATTTTTGCTGCTGACGATGCCAAACATCAATGGCTTTCGCAATGAGACTTGTGTCTGTTTCTGTTTGGTTCTGAATTCTTGATGGCAAAGGAGGATGAAAGCAAAGCACCAAGTCTTTGTGCGAATCACAGAGGATCGGAAGGTAAGACCAGCTCGAACTTTGTTTAGATAATCTCTGGTCTAAACAATCACTAGCAATACTCCAATCTGGTGGTTCTGGAGAATTTTTCCCGAGCTGCAATACTTTTTTCCAGGCACCCTTGGCACCGCGCATGAAGACTAGGTTTTGAGTTCCTAATTCTTGTCGCCATCGATCGAGCGGTTCCTGGAGCAATTGCTCCAGAGAGCGGGCCGATTCTAGCGTTTGAAATAGCTCACCAGAAAGAGCAGTCATAGACGGATCTACTCGTGAGCCTCAGGGCCGGGTTCTGGCAACATGAAACTGAGGACGCCACCCAATACGGCATAGCCTCCAGCGACGAAAGCACCGACCATAGCGATCTTCGAAGGATCGGGCGGACTCGAGTCCGACAATGTCAATGTTAACCACGCCGCGAATGTGCCGATGACACGTCCGCCGATATTGGCTGCAAAACTCTCTCCGGTCCCTCGCAAATGGACTGGGAACACGAGTGGAATGTAATTGCCCCAAAAACTAAATTGGGCCACGACCAAGAAGCCTGCCACAAAGATCCCGACTTTGATCATCGTGAGTGAATCTGTGGCCAAATTGTTCGAGATCCACCAGAAAAGTAAGGGCACGAAGATGACGGACGGCCAATTGAAGAGTCGGAATAAATTGCGTCTTGAGATCGCGACGAGTGCGATCAGTGCGAAAGCAACTCGACCGACGAGTCCGCCGAGCTCTTGCCATTGCGTCACCTTGGCTGCCGCGCGATCGTTGGCATTACCGGCCGTCGCCTTCACCTGCGCCTCGGTCATATCCGGTGTTTTGGCCTTGGCAGCAGCAACTGCGGCTTTGCCTTCGGCGATCACTTGCTGATGCCCTTTGTTAGGTGCTGTCAAGATTTGAGGAAGTTGTTGGATGGCACCGAAAGCGATCCCGTACGAAGCAGCAAACATGAGTGTGGTAATGATGGTTGTCTTCGCAAGCGCTGGACTAAACAGTTCCATAATACTCGGACGTTTTAAAGTGCCCGCGTTGCGTTTGGCTTGCCATGCAGGGGATTCGGGAAGGAATGGCCGAATAACGATTAGCGGAATTGCCGGTATAACACCGGAGATGAGCGTGTATCGCCAAGCCTCATGCAATCCATGGATCGCAGGTAATGATTTACTTTCTGCCAAGTAGCCGCAAAGTTCATTGGCACCAGCCACCAAGATTCCACCGAGCGACGAAAACGCCTGGGTAAAGCCCAATACTCGTTCTCGTTGTTTTGGATCGGTGAAGAGTTCGGCGAGCCAAGCGACGGCGGCCACAAACTCCACACACACGCCGATGAAAACCAAACACCGGCAAATCAGCAGGTGGTAGAGGTTGGTACTGAACCCTGCCGCAAATGCAGAGAAAGCGTAAAGTAAAATACTAAATGTTAGAACGCGGCGACGACCAAAGTAGTCCGTCAAGTAACCGCCTAGCAGTCCAAAAACTCCTCCCACCAACGCAGGAACAAAGAACAATGTTCTCGCCCAAGAGATGTATTCCGTTGTTCCAGGTGAATAGCCACCAAGACGGACCATCGCCGACTTGAGAATCAGCGGCAGCATCAAAAGCTCGTAGATATCGAAAGCGAAACCTATCGAAGCCACGATACAAACGAGCCAAACTACCGTTTTGCTTATGGACACCGGGGAGGTCGTCGGATTGTTGGTTGACATGGAGTACTCAAAAAAGGGTGGGGGATTCGATAGGCGGCCGGACGCAAATCGACAATACTTTACACTCGGACGCCTGATTGCGAACCACACCTACTTTATTTTCCCTCGTAGAACGCCATTTTCTGTGTCGATTCAAGTGCTAGTTACCGGTTACGGAGGCTTTCTGGGGAAAGCAATTTGCCGACGATTGCTCCAAAGAGGCTACACCGTTCGCGGAATTGCACGTGGTCTTTACCCCGATATGGCGGCAATCGGCGTGGATTGCCTACGAGCCTCGGTGACCGACGAATCGGCCTGCGATCAAGCTTGCCGTGGCGTACAAGCTGTCATTCATACCGCTGCATTGGCTGGTGTCTGGGGCAAAGCGATCGACTTTGAAAGAGCGAATGTTCATTCGACCGATGCTCTACTCAGGGCAGCCTCCAAGAGTGGAGTCCGAACATTTGTCTACACCAGTTCTCCTTCGGTGACCTTTGACGGCAGTCCTCAACGCAACATGGACGAGTCCGCTCCTTACCCCGCTCGTTGGCTTTGCCATTATCCCAGAACAAAAGCTTTCGGTGAACAGCGTGCGCTGGATTGCAATTCCTCACAATTGGCTACCTGCGCACTGCGTCCTCATCTGATCTGGGGACCTGGCGACCCTCATTTGATTCCGCGTGTCATCGAGCGATGTCGACAAGGTCGGTTGATGCGTGTCGGGGATGGTAAAAACTTGATCGACACTGTCCATGTGGACGCTGCAGCGGAAGCTCATTGTCTGGCCCTCGAACGATTGATAGACCGCGATTCATCTGTCATGGGACGTCCCTTTTTTATTACCGATGGCCAGCCGATGGAGTGTTGGCAATGGATCACGGAAATACTTGCGCTCGCGAAACTGACTCCTCCCAATCGTTCCATTTCACTCGCAAATGCCTATCGGATCGGCGCGATTCTAGAGGGCCTTTACACTGTACTAGGAAAAAGCACCGAACCCCCGATGACGCGATTTGTTGCGAAACAACTTGGGGTGGATCACTACTTCAACATAGAGTCAGCCAAAACGCGACTTGGCTACAAACCGCTTACAAATCGCACCGAACTGCTACAGCAAATCACGATACAATAGCATTGCATAGGCTTCCAAGTGGGATAGGCTTCCAGCCTGTCCATGTCCTGTTACTTTAAACTCATATTGCCCTACCTTAACTCAATATCACAGGACAGTCTTCCCGCCTGTCCAAGTAATCAACCACCGACTTAGAAAGCACCGAACAAAGCATGGCGTCCGGATTCTTTATTCTCTTAGATGATATTGCCACGATTTTGGACGATGTTGCCGCCATGACGAAAGTGGCAGTCCAAAAGACGGCTGGAGTTCTCGGTGATGACTTGGCTCTCAATGCGCAGCAAGTATCTGGTGTGGACGCGAATCGCGAGCTCCCGATCGTATTTGCTGTCGCAAAAGGTTCAGCAGTCAACAAAGTTATCCTCATTCCCGTTGCGTTGCTATTGAGCTATTACTTCCCTGCCGCGATCGACCCGTTAATGATTTTCGGTGGTGGGTTCTTATGTTTTGAAGGGGTGGAAAAGATCCTCCACAAGTTCCTTCATTCTCACGACGAAGATGCGGAACATCAAAAATCGCACCATGAGATCATTGCGACTCCTGAAATTGACGTCGTTAGTGCCGAGAAGGCAAAGATCAAAGGCGCTATCCGAACTGACTTTATCTTGTCAGCCGAGATCATTGTCATCTCTCTTGGAGTCGTAGCGGGCTCACCGATCGTGACACAGATAGGAGTGTTAAGTGCGATTGGCCTGGTCATGACGATCGGTGTTTATGGACTGGTGGCAGGCATCGTGAAACTCGATGACTTGGGCGTATGGATGTCTCGTACGAAAGGCATCGCTCGGTCCATTGGATTTTTGATCTTGCAGGGTTCGCCGTACTTGATGCGAGGCCTTTCCATTGCAGGAACAGCGGCGATGTTTCTCGTCGGAGGGGGAATCTTGGTGCACAAAGTGAAATGGATTCATGATGCGATCGAACCGATCCTGCACCATGTAGAACACTCTATTCCAATTCTGAAAACTCCCACCAGTATGCTACTAGACGGTGCTGTCGGAATGCTCATCGGATTGCTCGTGGTCCTTTGCATTCAGTTGGTGAAGCAGTTTCTCCCAAAATCCAAATCGAAGGCAAAAACAAACTAACAAGACTAGGGGCAAAGTCAGGTTGTGCCATCAAAAGTCAACATGCCAAACGAGGATTGCTAGCAAGCCATTGGTTTTCAATTGACTTGAAAAAGCGGCTTCGGTTCTTGAACAAAGAGCTGCCGGCCCCTTTATTCCCTCTTTCCACTTCCACTCATCCAACCGGAGATCACTGCCGATAAAGATGACTGCGGATAAAAAGCGGATAAAATAAATTGTGCTGTGGGAGCGTGCATACGGGTTCCTCTAGCTGCGATGCTGGGCTTACAGTTCTACGCATGATGGCCTACGGTGATTCGATTGAGCATTGCAGCATAACACGGTGGCGCAATATTACACGGTGGCGCAATCGCTCAGCGACGAGCATGAGGTTTCGCAATATGAAACGGCAAGAATGCCATATTGCTAAATCAGCGGTCTTGAGAGCTCGGTCGATGCTGGCGATTGCATTGGTTTGGATGGCGGGAACTGCGAGAGCCGACCCGCCTGATTCTGGGGTACTCCCAATTCAAACGGTGCCGGAACTCAATCGGATCGAGCAGACGCTCCAGTCGATTATCGATGAGAACGCTCGACTGTCGGAGGAGGTCCAAACACTCCGAGCACTTCAAGAACCATCCTCGGTTCCTCTATTGGAGTATGCAGAGGTAGCAGACTGGAGCACCGCTGCGGATAATGTCCAAGCCGATTCGATGCCGCAAAATCCCGCTGAGTACTATGCGATGTACGACAACGGAATCGTGATTCGGCCGAAGAAGCTCGACAAGTCTCCGTTTTCGATGAAGGTCAATCATCAGAACACATTTCGCTACACGGGATTCGTGAGGGATGAGCAATCTTGGGTCGACAACGCTGGTAATACTAATCCGATTTTCAGCAGCACCAACTTTGCGATTCCGCGTGGCCGGTTGATCTTCTCTGGAAACACACTGATGCCGGATTTGTCGTACCTGCTCAACATCGATTACAACACCGTCAATAACAACCCGATTGGGTTCCGTGCTTTTGCTTTGAGCTACCGCTTTAGCCGTGGGTTTCAAGCGCACGTTGGACAGAACAAAGTTCCTGGCTCTCGCGAGTGGCTTCATAGTTCGTTCGACGCCCAAGAAGGGCCCGATCGTTCCATGGCGACCACTTTTTTCCGGCCAAGTCTAAGCCAAGGAATTTGGTTCACGGGTGAACCCATAGAAGCGTTCAAGTACCATGCGATGTTTTCAAATGGATTCAATACGCTAAACCTGAATTCGCGAGAGCTCAACAATCGGTTCTGTGGTTCGGAATCGATTTGGTGGGAACCATGGGGTGATTTTGGTCGTGGGTACTCCGATATCGAGTGCCATCGAGAGGCCGTGGTGCGATTAGGTAGTAGTTTTACCTACACCTTGGAGAAGGGGAGCCAAGCTAGTGATTATCCAGAAAACACTTTAATTCGACTCTCGGATGGGACACTGATCACACAGTCCGGGGCACTAGCTCCAGGTGTAATCGTGCAGGAATTTCAACTGTCCCTCATGGCGATCGATTTTGCCTATAAATATCGAGGGCTCAGCCTGTCAACTGAGATTTATCGTCAGGGCTTATCAAACCTACGGGGAAATGGTCCGCTTCCCGTAAGCACTCTCGAAACGTACGGTGGGTTGGTGCAGGGAGGTTACTTTATTGTCCCGCAGAAAGTCGAACTATACTCGCGCAACTCGTTTGTCACCGGTGCCTACGGCTCGGGGACCGAGATTGCAGGAGGAGCCAACTGGTTCGTGCTGAAGGGAAAAAGTAACCTACGCTACACATTTGACACTGCGTGGTTAGAAGGTTCTCCGGCCGATCAAAATCGCACTGGTTTTGTAGCAGGGCAGTCAGGGCTGCTAATACGGACTCAGATCACCTCCTCTTTTTGATGACCGACCTAGCTCATCACACTCTCCAAAGGCGTTTGGTCTGCTCGAGGCTGTGTGTACAAACTACGAGCTTTAACGATTACAGGGATGTTGTGCCTGAATTCTAAATGGATGCCGTCAAACTCTCGTTTTGATTGCGAGGAGCGAAACCAACTCAACGATGAGACTCGATAGCCAGGGTTAGGATTCGGCAAATGGATTTGCCGCTTGACGCTCGGCTTATCTTAGGGAATTCCAAAAATGTGTGTATCCAAGACTCGTATCCGATTGCTGGTCGCGGCCGCAGTCCTGTCTTCCCAAACTAGTTTTTCCTTGCAGCAAGTGACCTTTGCTCAGGAGATTCTGGGCTGTGACAATTCGTTCCAGTCTCCGAATGCCAATGGCGCTCCGGTTGTCACGAACTGCGATTCCAATAGTGGGAGTTGCGATGCTTTTTCGAATTCCGCTTGTTCTAATTCACTATGGACACGCGATACATTGACCGGGGATTGGGGCGGCAGACGAACTGCTCTCAAGGAATCGGGGGTTACTTTTGCAGGACGATCCACCCATTTCGCCTTCGGTGTAGATGGAGGAATAAACACCCCACCGCCGACGCCACTCCTGGGTCTCGGCGATACGTTCAAATACACCGGACGTGGGGAGTATGATCTGCTGTTTGATCTCGAAAAATTCGGTGGGTTGCCCAAGGGCACATTGCTTGCTCGAGCCGAACACTGGTATGGAGAGTATGGCAACGTATCGCTTAGAACAGGAGCTTTTCCACCTGCAGTCTTCGCAGCTGCCACTCCTGTGACACCTAACGATCCCGGCGATCTTTTCCTCAGCAACTTTGTCTTTACCCAGCCTCTCTCGAAGGAATTTGTTCTGTACGCGGGCAAAATAGATGTGTTGGGCGGTCTCGACCAGGACGACTTTGCAGGCGGAGACGGTACGACTCAGTTCATGAATCAAGCATTCGTAGCAAACCCCGCCTTTCTTTTGGGTTTGCCATACAGTTCTTTCACTGCAGGAATGGTGCTGCCGCGCGAGTGGGGCAGAATGACCGCTTTCGTGTTAGATCCGCAAGATCGCACGAGGGACTTCTTTAATGTAGATGACCTATTCTCGCAGGGAGTCATCGTCGGAACAGAGCTCAAAGTAAACACCAACTTCTTTGACAAGAAAGGTGAAACGCATGTGGGAGGCCTTTGGAAACACACGGATTTGACCGATCTTCGATTCAATGAGCCACCGCCGGGCGTCTATCCACAACCTGTGGTTCCAGGCTTTCAAACGATTGCCGATTCGTACACGATCTACGCAGGTGGGGACCAGTATCTCGTTCAATACGCGGATGACTCGTCCCGTGGGTGGGGGCTGTTTGGTCGTGCCTCGATCAGCGATGGGAATCCAACGCCTGTCCGTTACTTTTTGAGTGCTGGTCTTGGTGGCTACAGCCCTGTCGGACGAAAACGCGGAGATAAGTTTGGACTGGGTTGGTACTACGTTGGGGCAAGCGACGAGTTTGGGCCAATTCCTCGAGCCTTGTTTGGTCCGCGAGATGGAACCGGCGTCGAGTCTTTTTATAGCTTTCAAATGACTCCTTGGTGCGCTATCAGCCCAGACATTCAATACATCAAGCCTGAAGTGAGCGCTCTCGCCGACGAAGCAGTCGTTTATGGTCTTAGGATAAACGCGACATTCTAACTCAATGACTCAAAGCCAGGAGTGGGAAACGGCGCATGAAGCAGGGGCCCCCCGATCTTCTTACCGAGATCGGACCTCATCTCGATTGATCCGAAAAAAATTTATTGCGATTATGGAGTGCTTCAGACCTGAACTCGAGCATGAAACTCCGGGGCGAAGTATGATATTGCCCGTTCGGTCAGGAATAAGCCTAACAGCAAAATAGAAAGAAAGTAGCATGACAGTTTCGGTACAACAGGCGCGAAAGGTTTGTAATTCGATGGAGTTGTCGCTGGTCGTCGACAGTACCTCCAAGGAAATCAAAAACTTCGATGTTAAGCAATTAAAATCGAAAGTTGCACGCGCGAGAGCTCTGCGAGATAAATGGCGTGGCCAATCCGAGAAGCTCGTTCGCGTTTCTAAGACAAAATCACAGGCGAAATTAGATTCTGATAATGCAAGGACCGAATTGAAAGCTCAGTTGTTTTCCGAAACACTCGATCGATTTTCCAAACGACTCGAATTGCTCGAAGCCAAGGAATCGACCCAGGCTATCGCTACTGCCAAAAAAACAACGCCGACAGCCAAAGCGCAGCATCGGGCTCGACGGGCCGATGTTCGAACAGTTCTGGCAGATGCGAAGGATCAAATAAACGTTGCGGCTTCGGAGAAAAAGGTGCCAGTCACCAAGTCTGCAAGCAAAACCGACGAGCCGCAGGCAGTAACGACAACGAAGGTCACCTCGAAGAAGGTCGCTCGTTCTACTTCCAAGCCAACCGAAGCGACCAAGGCTATTTCGAAACCAGTTTCGATCGCAGCAACCACCCCGAAGCTGCCAGCCAAAAAGAAAAAGTCCCCTAGTTCCGTCGCGACCGAGAGCAGCGTTCGCATTCAAGCGGCTGCAAAGTCTTCGGCAATGGTCAGGGGTGGGGTCAAACCTATACACGCACACACGAGTGCGACCGGGAAACGCAATCAAGCTCGTCGAGATTCGAAGAAGTAAGCAAAGGACTTGCTATCCAGTCGATGCAGAGCGAAAACAGTTTTGAGGGCTGTTTTCGCTAATGCCGGCGTTTCTTTGGGCGTTGGAGTTATCGAGGGACAGGAAGAATCATGAGTACCATCGTTCCTAACGGGATGAAGTGGACCTACGAAGACTATGCGAAATTACCTGAGGATGGGCTTCGTCACGAAATCATCCATGGGGAACATTTCGTGAATCCTTCTCCCAGCACTCAGCATCAGCACGTTTCCAAACGCTTGCAATATCAGCTTTACACAAAAATAGAACTGGCGGGCCTTGGCTTGCTGTACGACGCTCCCATTGACGTTCAGCTTTCCGAGTTTGATATCGTCCAACCCGATATCGTTATTATCCTCACCGAGAACGTCCACAAGATCACTCCGACCAAGATCAAAGTGGCACCCCATTTGGTCGTCGAGATCCTTTCACCCTCAACTGCGGGAAATGACCGGACTATCAAGAAAGATCTCTACGAACGATCGGGTGTGAGCGAATACTGGATCGTTGACCCCTATGAGCAACAAGTCGAACAATGGATACTCCGCGACGGAAAGTATGTGCTTGAAGCGCAGGCCAAGGTGATTCGTCTGTCCTTCGTAAGCGATGTCGAAGTTGATTTTGATTCCGTCTGGTAAAAAAATGGTTAATCGCGATAACGAGGTATGACTTCTTTTCCTCTGTGATCTCTGTGATCTCTGTGTCTCTGTGTTTTATAAAAGATTCTTCGCCGGGGTCGAGCTTGGGTCATGTTCTTGTCGACACTCAGTCATTGCCAACTTACTTTTCCGATGTTTCGGAAAACTTGAGAAACAAGCACAGCGCGTCAATAACCACCGCCACGCCCATTCCATCTTGTAGCACCGCCAGAGGATCGACTGGCTAAAAGGAGTTTTAGGAAGATGAAGGTTTTTCGTTTTTGGCTGTGGTGAATCCACAGGTCAGGAAATAGCCAATGGTGTAGATGACTACGGTAGAATCGAGAGCAAAGGGAACCCAAAAGCCGTTTACAAAAGGTTGCTGCGCGTTCGACAGAACGAGCCAAACCATGAAGGCTTTTTCAAACGCGCTGTAAAGCAAAATAGGAACTCGCCATTCAGGAACGATGGCTGCAAGCATCATGCAGATGCCCATGATGCCCACCATGATCCCCCAGTGCCGGACTATGATCGTGTAGTCCCGCAGGTAAGGCAACTTCGCTACGTTGGGCATAGCCCAAGATGGTAAAAATGCATAAAGTCCAACCAGAGCAGTTCCGGCACCGGTCAATTGAAAAAATGGACGAACTGTGCGACTGAAGAATTGATAAAGCGCTCGAGATTCTTTTGATTCCATGACTGGCCCTGTTCCGTGTTTTGCGTTGGTTTCTATTACCGATGTTGAATGCAAAACGGCCAGCCCGTAAGGGGCTGGCCGCAATAAAGGCGATCCATTACAAAAAACGGTTAAACAAACCTAGCGGTTGCCGCCTCCCCCTTCTTGTAACTTCTTGAGAACACCGTCCAAGTTAAAGCTGCCCGGTTTTTGCCTAGGCGGAAACTCGGTGAACGTTGACAAATGCTGACTAACGAATGCAATCGCTGGAAGCAAGACGAACGCATGGTCGACTCGCCATCGATCGTAATCACCCGCCTCGTGATCGGCTCGTTCAAACGGATCCGTACGCAAGCAAAACAACTTTGGAAAACGCAAAGTCACCAAAGGTTCTTGCCATACTTCCAGACCGTGACCACGCTGCTCCATAAACACGACTTTCCAACGATTGTAACGAAGGTTCGCCAAGCTTCCGTCATCGGTCCAATAGAAAAACTCTGATCGTGGTGATTCTTTGGTTTGGCCAGTCAGATAAGGAATCAAGTTGTAGCCATCGAGATGGACTTTGAAGTCTCGGCCGTTGGCTTTGTGCCCCTTCATCAGTTTTTCCTTGACGTCAGGCTCGCCAGCAGCAGCCAAAATCGTTTGCATCATGTCCTCGTGCGAGCAAATACCGTTCATGATCGAACCGGGTTTGATCTTACCTGGCCAGCGAATCATGCAGGGTACTCGATATCCACCTTCCCAGTTCGAATTCTTCTCGTTTCGGAATGGGGTGCTGCCACCATCAGGCCAAGAGAAACATTCGGCACCGTTGTCGGTGGAATACATCACCATGGTGTTGTCCGCAATGCCCAACTTGTCGAGCTTATCCAGAACTTGACCGACATGCCCATCATGTTCAACCATTCCGTCAGGATAGATCCCCAAACCCGTCTTGTTCTCGGACTCTTTCTTCAAGTGAGTCCAAATGTGCATACGAGTTGAGTTCCACCACAAGAAGAATGGCTTGTCGGCTTTCACAGCTCGATCCATGAAGTCGATGGCACCTTTGGTAATCTCCTCATCGATCGTTTTCATGCGTTCGATGGTCAGTGGTCCCGTATCGGTGATTTTGCCACCAGCAAACGATTTGATGACTCCTCGTGGACCAAAAAGCTTTTTCAACTTAGGGTCTTTGAAGTAATCGGGATGCTCAGGCTCTTGTTCCGCGTTCAGGTGATACAAGTTGCCATAAAATTCGTCGAAACCGTGATTCGAAGGCAAATGTTCATCCAGGTCTCCCAGGTGGTTCTTGCCATACTGAGCCGTCATGTACCCATAATTTTTCAGTAGCTCAGGAATCGTAGGGTCTTTGTCCGAAAGCCCCTCTTTCGCACCTGGCAAACCTACCTTGAGCAAGCCCGTTCGGAAGGGGCTTTGGCCCGTGATGAACGCAGCACGTCCCGCCGTGCACGATTGCTGTCCATACCAGTCCGTGAACAACGCACCTTCTTTTGCGACTCGATCAATATTAGGCGTACTGTACCCCATCATTCCGCGATTGTAGGCACTGGTATTATTCCACCCAACATCGTCACCCCAGATGATAAGAAAATTCGGCTTCTTGCCTGTCTGTGCTGCTGCGGTCGAAACAAGACGATTGTGTTTCGCCAACGCGATCTTGTCGGCATCGGAAAGCTGCTTCCGACTGTTGGTTTCATCAGATGACTGAGTCGCGCTGCCTGCTTTCACCTCAGGCGGTTCTGCAGCACCAACGGAATCCACTAGAATGCCCAATGAACAGGTCGCTGCGACAACCCCCGAAGCGACACTCAACGCCGAAGCTCGCTGGATTTTTGAAAATAGACCCGACCATTTCATAGAAGTTCTCCTTGAAGACGGAAAAGAACACTAGGCCTTGTTTCCAAACACGTGGTCGCGTCTCTCCGAGACGCGAAATGCCAGCGTCTCGGAGAGACGCTGCTACGTGAATACCGGTTTGAAAACAAAGCCTAGTCGAAAAAACGAGATGTTGTTAGAAGAGGTGATTAGCATAGTCCAAATTGGAACGATTCCAAAATCGTGTCTACAATTCAATATCCATCTGTTATACAAGTTGAGACCGAGCTCCCAACCCATCGATCAATTTCCAGGGGTACCAATCGTTTCGAGTTCATTTAAACGTTTAAGAGCCGCTGCTGCCTTGAGCGTCTGGTAGTTAATCCCTGCCGCATTCAAGCTGCTGCCTTCTTGGAACGGAAACTGAGGAATCGTCATGAGAAAATTCTTGATCTTTGCTTGCACGGGCACGAACAACCAAATGTTGTCCCCGTACCATCGCATGTACATGCTGGACTCGAGGGCCATTTTCTCGTACGGATCAGCTTTGAGGTGAGTGATCAAAGGCCAGCCCGTGATCTTTCGTGTGCCCGTAGCGATGTTTCCATCTACCACTGCGAAGTTGACCTTCCAGTCTTTCCAGCGTACGGCGTTCAATTCCCCGCCTTGGCCGAAGTAGAGTATTTCCTCCCGCGGTCCCGACTTCACTTCACCTTTAAAGTACGGTACGAAATTGTATCCGTCTGGATGAGCCTTAAAGGACTTGCCCTGGGCCTTATAACCCTGTTTGAGTTTGTCCACAATGTTCGGTTCACCAGCGGCGGCAAGCAGCGTAGGCATCCAGTCTTCTTGGGAGAAGATCTCATTGATGAACGTACCCGGTTTGATCACACCAGGCCAACGTACCAACATTGGCACTCGGAAGCCGCCTTCCCAAGTGGTCCCTTTTTCGCCATGGAACGGAGTGATGCCGCCATCGGGCCAGGTTGCAGTTTCGGCACCATTGTCCGTGCCGTAAACCAAAATCGTATTCTCGGCCAATCCAAGATCGTCGAGTTTCTTGAGAACTCCCCCGACGAAGCCGTCATGCTCGACCATACCATCCGGATAAAGTCCAATGCCGGTTTTTCCCTGCGACTCTTTCTTGAGGTGTGTCCAGACGTGCATTCGGGTGCTGTTGTACCAGAGGAAGAATGGCTTGCTGGCCTTTGCATTGCGATCGATGAAATCCATCGCTTTGGCATGGACTTCCTCATCAATGGTTTCCATGCGTTTGGAAGTGAGTGCACCAGTGTCGACGATGGTTTGTCCCCCCTTACCATCAGACTTGCAGTGGAGAACACCTCGAGGACCGTATTTCTTTTTGAACTCTGGGTCTTTGGGGTAGTAATAGGTCTCTGGTTCTTCTTCGGCGTTCAGGTGATAAAGGTTGCCGAAGAACTCGTCAAAGCCGTGCAACGTTGGTAGGTGCTTATCTTGATCGCCCAAGTGATTCTTTCCGAACTGTCCTGTGGCGTAACCTTGCTCCTTGAGCAAGTCGCCAATGGTCGGCGTCCAATCAGGAATACCGTGCGGGCTGCCTGGCATACCGATGGTGAGCAAGCCCGTTCGAAAGGGATGCTGACCGAGGATGAACGATGCGCGACCTGCAGTACAACTTTGCTGCGCGTAGGCATCCGTGAACAATGCACCTTCTCGAGCGATTCGATCAATGTTGGGCGTCTTGTAGCCCATGATTCCGTGATTGTAGGCACTGATATTATGGACACCGATATCATCGCCCCAGAGAACAACGATGTTCGGCTTCTTGCCAGCCTGCGCTGCAGATGTCGAAACGAGTCGATTGTGTTTCGCTATTACGTCCTTGTCGGAAGAGGAGAGTGTGATCGAATTCGCTTTCTCAACTGCGGTCTGCGTTGTACGACTGAACTTGTTAGTAGGTGGTTCGTCCGCCTTCGCCGAATTCGTGGTCACTAGAAATGGACTCGCTGCTGCGACAATCCCAAAGACAGCACTTTTTAATGATGCTCGATGAAAAAATGATAATGAATCCGAATACTTCATGAAGTTACCCCAGAGAAACGTAAGGACAATCAGCCGACCAGATAATGCTACCTGATTAGGGAGACTATAGCACAACAAGTCTCACGTCGTATCTCAACGTTCTGAGATTTTGACCCGGCGCCCTATGATTTCTTCGGAGCTAAAGATGAGCGATTGCGATTGCGTCAGCAAATTTGCTGATAGAAAAATAAAATCTGCTGTCGCGCAAGAAGAATGTAAAGCACTAAGATTTGAGTCAACGATTAAGACTGTTTCGTTTTGGCACACATTTGATACGCAGTCATCAAAATCCGTATAGACAGTAGCATCCATCCTCCATCGCGATTCGACGGAGCTATTCTCGGTGGTTGTTGCACCATTGATTCGGAGTATTGAGTCGATCGCACGAACCTCGCCCGAATCGCCAGGTCATCCCACCACCGAGCCAGTAGCTTGCGATCGAGGTAGAAGTGAAACCTCCGAGTTGTTCCGAATCACGAAACATACCACCTGCCATCACATCCAAGTCGATTCCTGGTAGGAAATCTTGGATACCAACACCCCCCGAAATGCGATGCTGGGAGGTAACAGCTAATAACCCCTGCGTGTAACGCACGGCGCGTAGATCTGTTTGGATCACACCGCCGATGTTCGGACCTGGTGCCTGGTCCATTGGATTTTCAGCCCAGACATATCCCGATCGAAGACGATATTTACCGATGGAATATTGGCTACCCAGTTGAACGGCAAGTTGGTTATCGTAGATCGTGCCAAATGTGTCGGCGTTATCCCACAGCTTGTAGACGAGATCGACGCCCAAAAGCAGTTTGCCGTCCATCAAGGCGGTGTTTGCAATACCAAGGCCTAAATTCTCCGGCATGTCCAATGCTACATCAAGCGGAATCTGAGCAAGTCCGGGATTGATGATGAAACCATTTTCAAAGTTGAAATTTTGTTTAGTTTGGTAATACCCACCGATGGTATTGCAGTCATTCAGTTTGTAGTTGGTGCCGATCGTACCTCGAACGGCATAGTCCATTACCATGTTGCTAACACCGACGAAGGGAGCATCGTAGATACCGATCCCTAACGCCACCGATGTTCCTATCGACCAACGATCCGTCATGTCGACACCGAGTGAAACAGGAAGATTAAACACAAACAATCCAGTTCCCGTTCCGCCGCTTTGGGGAACGTGTGTATAGTTTGTCAAAGCACCACTCGTGGTAACGAACCCGATGCCGAGCGTAGCGGGCAAACCAAGTTCGCTGAGTTCTTGGGAAATGCCAATGTTGGCGACGGCAGAACCTGGAGCCGAAGACTTTGCGGAAAAAGGTGTAACGATCGGTGGCCCCACCAATGGAATGTTACCACTTTGAGTCTGATTGAAGGTCGCTTCGGCCCAGGCACCGCTAAAGGTGAACTGCGTTCCCTGGAACTGAGTCAACGATGCCGGGTTTCCGTTGATTCCAGAAAGGAAATCCTGCGGACGTGCGATACTCACCCCGCCCATTCCCCCGGATGCAGGCATGACAACATTATGAAGTTCCACACCCAATGTTTGGGCCTGAACCGAACTCGTCCCGAAGGCCAAGGCCCCCGCGAAACCCACACCGCGCAACCAGAACTTCATATTCTCACATTTCATGGCAACATCCTTGTTTCCAAATCAGAACAATTATTGATGTCGTTATCGATTAAGCTATTCCACTTCCAATAGCAGAAGTCCGTTATTTTGGAATGATTCGTCTAAAGACGACGGATGTAGCTCGCAGAATCCGGTCGACGGAAAGAAATCGTGCTTGCATTTTGCCGAATGATCCCACGTTGCAATTTGTAATTCAACATTCCATTCCGTTGTCGCAACAAATCTCTCTGCGTACATGAGAAACCCGTATCCTCATTTGGGGCTCTCCGCATTGCTGGCAATTTTTCAAAATATCGCTATTATCTGACGTAATCCGCGAGTTCGATTGCGTGGATCACTCTTTTTTCAGGCATCCGGAGTAGACATTCCCCTTTTCAGGCGTCTTCGGTAGATGGGCTGCAAGGATTTCGATCTACTTTTTGAAAACAAACACTAGGCTAAGGACGCCCTTGCCGTTTAAACTTTCTGTCTTCGGAAACAATACTAAAACCGATTACTCCTCTCTTCATTTTTGGAAAATCAACCGTGCGCCGACAACTATCTCTTTTCTGTGCTGCATTTTTATTAGGAATCGTCTGCTGTCGTTCGACCCAGTCGCAAACGCAATCTGCAGCTTCTTCCACTACAAACGGTTCCGAATCGAAACCAGGTTCCGATCCGATAACCATTGCGATTCGGAAGGAGGTTGCTGCCTCAGTCATTGCCTTCAATAAGCGAGATGCAAAAGCCTCTGCGGCTTTCTGGACGAAAGATGGCGAATATGTCGATGAGTCTGGTCAGGCAGTTGTTGGTCGTGTTGCGATCGAAGCTTATTTCGCGGCAATCTTCACGGCGCGGCCAGAAGCCAAATTGCAACTTGTGACGGATTCAGTACGTTTGGTGAGCGACAGCGTGGCGATTGAAGACGGGCAGTCGATCGTCGAACCTTCGCCCAATGTCCCCGCCGAAGTCAGCAAGTACACGGCCGTCCATGTGAAGGTCGATGGGAAGTGGTTGTTAGCATCGGTACGCGATACCGGGTTGGACACGTCTTCTCCTTCGGACGATCTCGCCGATCTTGATTGGCTGATCGGTGAATGGACTGCGGAAGAGAACGGTGCTCGGACCGAATCGAAATGCCGATGGATCGTCAACAACAAGTTTGTTGAACGCAGCTACTCAACAACAGCGCTGGACGGAAAGGTAACATCGGGTCTGCAGATTATCGGCTGGAATGCGCAAGCCAACCACGTCCAATCTTGGAACTTCACACCGGATGGTGGTCATGCGATCGGTGCATGGTCTGCAACAGAAGGAGGCTGGCTTGCAAAGGTTACGGGCACCACAGGCACGAATGTTTCCACAACGGCTGTCAACTTGTTACGCCGATTGGATGACAATGCCTATGCATGGCAATCGATGGATCGAACGATTGGCGAAATCCGTCTTCCCGATACCGACGAAGTCATCATCCGACGCAAACCGGCGAGTAAATGATCCGATTCGATCCTTTTTGCCACGATCATTGCCAGCACTATTTCACTCATACAATATTTTTTCGGAGCATCATAATGTCAAAACGATTCCTATTCACAGCCTTTTGTGTTTCGTTCCTTAGTTTCTCACTCGCAGATTTCTCACACGCGGGGCGGGGAGGCGGAGGCGGATCCAGAGGTGGCGGTGGTGCGAGAGGAGGCGGAGGTGGTGGCTTTAGCGGAGGTGTTTCGCGAGGCGGCGGTGGTATGAGCGGTGGTGGAGCCATGGGCGGGGCTCGTCCGAGTCCTTCGATGGGAGCCGGTGGCGGAGCCCGACCGGTAGGAGGAGCCGGGCCTGGTAATGCTGGTCCAGGAGCAAGACCTGGAGCCGGCATGGGGGTAGGCGGGCCTGCAGTAGCTGGCGGTGGAGCACGTCCCGGAACTGGAGCCGGTATGGCGGGACCTGCTGGAGTTGGCGGAGGAGGTCGTCCGGGGGCTGGAGTCGGGACGGCTGGCGCCGCGCGTGTTGGTGGAGCATCTGCGGGTGCTTCAGCTGCTGCTGCGAATCGATACAACGCGCCGAGTCGAAACGACCTCAGTGGTTTTCTTGGCTTGCCATCCGACGAAGGGTTTGGGCATGCGAGTACGGCCTCAACTCGACAGGGAACTATGTCGAGCCCATCGACTTTGCCAGCCAGGGAGGGAAATGTCGATGTCAACTATGGAAAAACAGAGGGTCCGAGAGGCGGACAAGTCGGTGGCGTAACCGCGACGGGTCCACAAGGGAATACCGTAGGAAAAGCTGCCGCCGTTGGCCCTCAAGGTGGTGCTGCCGTGGTCGGTGGCGTTCAAGGTGCGGCGGGCGGAACGGCAGTTCGTGGCGCTGCGGTTGGCCCGCAAGGTGGTGCTGCCGTGGTCGGTGGCGTTCAAGGTGCGGCAGGCGGAACGGCAGTTCGTGGCGCTGCCGTCGGTCCCAATGGTCAAGTAGTTGCAGGACGTGGTGCGGTTGGACCCGGTGGTTATGGAGCGGGAGGAGTGGTAACCGCAGGCCCGGCTGGAATTGGTGCGGGCTTTACTCGCGTTTCGCCCGCAGGTCGATACACTGCTGCAGCCGCCGTACGCGGAACGTACAACAATTGGGGGATATACGGGACAGGATGGCGTGTCCAGTATCCAGGCGCTTGGGTGGCAGCCGGTTGGACAACAGCTGCTCTCTGGAGCACGGCGACATGGGGAACCGCAGCCAGCTATTGTGGTTACGCAGAACAACCCCCTGTCTATTATGACTACGGAACCAGCGTGGTTTATGAAGATAACAGCGTCTATGTCAACGGTGATGTCGCAGGGACGACCGAGGAGTACTATGATCAAGCGGCGAGTCTTGCTGCAACCGGAGCGGAGGCCAAAACACAAACCGACGGAGATTGGCTCCCGTTAGGTGTTTTTGCCTTCACAAAAGCTGAAAACCCTACATCGGACATCACGATTCAATTGGCCGTCAACAAGGACGGCGTCATTCGAGGAAACTACACCGATACTGCAACAAAGCAAAATCAAGTGGTCCAAGGATCCGTTGATAAGCAGACGCAGAGAGTTGCATTCACGGTTGGTGATAACAAAGCGAACATCATCGAAACCGGGCTCTACAACTTAACGAAAGAAGAGTCGCCATGTCTGATTCACCTTGGTAAGGATAGCACCGAACAATGGTTGCTTGTGCGATTGCAAAATCCGGAAGCTTCGGCAGGCTAGTTCATTGATTTGCAGATCGTTGATTTGCGGATCGTCGCATAAAACTCCATTTTGCGGATGAGCATCTCTCCGCAGTGCCTACTGCAATGATTGAGGATCTGCAATCGATTTCACTTATCAGCTAGGCTTGGCTTTACCTGCACAATCGAAAAGTTGGAAATGATAAACTATAAAGAATGCTTGCTCGCCGCACGCAAATTGTTTGCTATGATCGCAATGTCTTTGAGCGTTTTCGGATTGACGAGTGTACTGGGGGCGGCTCAAGGAATTCAATCAACAGACCCGCTCCCTTCTTGGAATGAGTCGGCTTCAAAGAAGGCGATCCTGTCGTTCGTCCAACGCGTGACAACGGAGGGGTCGGCAGACTTTGTTCCCGTTTCAGAACGCATTGCGGTGTTTGATAACGACGGAACCCTCTGGCCCGAAAATCCAGTTCCGTTTCAATTGGCCTACGCTCTAGATGTGATCAAACAACGTTCGGCCACGGATGCAAATCTTGCAGCGGAACCCATGGTACAAGCAGCCAATAGGGGCGACTTTGGAAAGCTTCTCGAAGGTCCGCATCATGACGGTTTGATGACGATCATGGCATTGACTCATGCAGGAATGACGACAGATGAGTTTAAGGCAAGTGTCGAATCATGGTTGCAAACAGCCAAACATCCTCGATTGGGAAGGGCTTACGATCAGCTTACCTATCAGCCGATGCAAGAAGTGCTAATCTACCTCAGAGCCAACGGTTTCAAAACTTTCATCGTATCGGGTGGAGGAGCCGACTTCATGCGGATCTGGTCCGAACGCGTCTATGGCATACCGCCGGAGCAAGTGGTCGGATCGACGGCCCGTACCAAGTTTGAAATACGAGATGGGTTTCCTGTTCTGGTAAAGACTCTGGATCAGTTGTTCGTCGATGATAAAGAAGGCAAGCCGGCTGCGATTCATCAGTTTATTGGCCGACGCCCGATCGCCTGCTTTGGCAATAGCGATGGCGATAAAGCGATGATGGAATATACGACGATCAATAACCCTCGTCCGAGCTTCGGCTTGATTGTCCATCATACCGACAGTGAACGCGAGTACGCGTACGACAAGGCTCCGCAGAGTTCTGGCAAGTTGGTCGATGCACTGATTGATGCTCCATCTCAAGGTTGGAAAATAGTCGATATGAACAAGGACTGGAAAGAAATTTGGACTTTGTCTGCCAGGGAGTCAACACAAGGTTTTGAAAGAAAATTGAAAGGAAACTGGTTGGCTGAAGATATCGCTGGCGGTGGAGTAATCGATAACGCGCAGTCGACGGTCGAAATTAGCGAGGACGGTTCAGTATCAGGGAGTACAGCCGTTAATCGATACGGTGGTAAAGCTAAGATCGATGGACAAAAAATAGAGTTCGGACCTCTCGCGATGACACGGCGAGCGGGCCCCCCGGAACTTATGGAACAAGAATCGAAGTTCACCAACGCTCTCGGTAAAGTCGCAAGCTATCGAATCGAAGATTCCGGGTTACTGTATTTCACGGACGCAACAGGCAAAGATGTGCTGCGGTTTTCGAGATTATTGAAATGAACGGGGCTAGGATGAAATTGAATTCAGCGACACAATTGTGCAGAATTGTTTATAGAGTGCAAAAGGTGTCTTGTAGGAACGTGCAACTAAAGGGGAAATCGATGACATTACGCGTAATAGGACTTATGGTTGCAGCAACATGCCTGTTGTTTGCTCCCGCCTTAACAGCTTTCACTGTGGGGCAGGAAGAACCCGGCGTGGCTGAAATTCGGAAGGCGACCGAGAAGCTAACGACGGCATTTGGTCAAGGGAAGTCGGACGAACTCGCCGCAATGTTTTTGGTGAATGGTGAATTGATCGATGAGGAAGGAACCGTTTACCAAGGACAGAAAGAGATCAAGGAGTTGGCTGCGGCTTTCTTTGAGAGGTTTCCAGGAACGCAAGTGAGAAACGAGATCGAATCGATTCGTATTGTCGGTCCAGTCGCCATCCAGGAAGGAAAGAGAGTCACTACAGCCAAAGATGGCACTACTTCGACAGTTCGGTACATCGGTGTTCTTTCCAAGACGGACCAAGGTTGGCGAATTGCCTCGCTTCGTGATTTTGCGGACGAAGCTATGCCTACCCCTGGAGAATTTTTAAGTCCGCTGGCGTGGCTAGTCGGCGATTGGATCAATGAAGGTGCAGATGCACGCGTGAAGATTACGTATCGATGGTCCGAAGACAAGAATTTTATTCTGGGGGATATCTTGGTTACCAAGAACGACCAAGTCGTGATGAAGAGTTCACAAAGAATTGGCTGGGATGCATTGCATGGTTCGCCTCGATCGTGGACATTCGACTCCGACGGTGGATTCGCTGAAGCAACTTGGACACAAGTTGAGGACACTTGGATCGTACGTTCTTCAGCCACGATGCCAGACGGCCAGACGGGATCAGCAATATTGAAGATAGTAAACGAAGGAAATGGACGTTACGTCATGGCGGGGTCAAACCGAATCATCGGAAATGTGTTGGAGGATGATTATCAAGTCACAGTTGTCAAAAAGCCACCAACCGCTGCGAAATAAACGGACACAACTATTCAGGATCAATCTTATGTTTGCAAAGAATGACATTCGCGTACAGTCGGCGATGATTGCGACTCTGTTGTTGGGATTCGTGTGCGTAACCGAAGCTCTAGCCCAGCCAGGTAGAGGTGGAGGGGGGGCCAGACCCTCGATGGGTGGAGGCGGCGGCGCTAGACCATCGATGGGAGGCGGCGGCGCTAGACCATCGATGGGTGGAGGAGGTGCAAGACCCTCGATGGGGCAATTGGGGGGCGGGGGCGCTCGTCCAAGCATGCCAAACATGTCACGACCAACGATGCCAAACGTTTCGCGACCCAATCTGCCTAGCATGCCTAGCACACCAAACTTTTCTCGTCCTAGTCCATCGCGGCCATCGTTGGGAAATGTAAACGCTCGGCCAACGATGCCAAATTTGGGCGGCGGCGCCGGGGGAATGCCTTCATTTGGCGGTTCTCGTCCTTCATTGGGAGGTATCGGCAATTCATTGGGAGGTATCGGCAATATGGCCAATGCGCAGAGGCCATCGACTCGTCCCTCGATTCCTCCAAATGCTAACCGCCCAACGAATACCCCCAATGCGACTCGTCCTTCGTTGCCTTCGAAGCCAGATCGTCCTCAAGTTAAGCCGCCCAATCTGCAGATCCCGTCTACGCGTCCATCCACAGGTATTGGCCAGAATCGCCCCACGCTTCCAAACGGAGCCGATCGACCATCGCTCGGCAATGTGAATCGACCTACAACATTACCTGGTCTCGCGAACCGCCCAGCGACGCTTCCAGGTAACGTAAATCGTCCTGCGACTTTGCCAGGTAACGCGAATCGCCCCACGACGCTACCGGGCACGGCGAATCGACCAGGCCTCGGTGCGGAAAGACCAACGACCCTACCTGGCAATATCGATCGTCCAGTAATCGGCGGTGGACGTCCATCGACCCTGCCTGGTCGACCATCTACATTGCCAGGCAACATAAATCGTCCGGTCATTGGAGGAAATCGCCCGAATATCAATTTGCCCAACGTTGGTAACAACTCGGGGAACAATATCATTAACCGTCCGAGCATCGGCGGTAATCGACCCAGCATCGGGAACGATACGAATATCAACATTGGTAATATCGGCAATAGCAACATCAACAACAACTTCGGTAACAGGTATCCGAATCGTCCGAATTGGGACGTTGATCCTGGTTTTTCGCGTCCGAGTTGGGGTCTGGGTAATGGAGGTAACTGGAATAACAATTGGCACAACAACTGCATCCATAACCATCACAACTGGTACAACGGTTGCTGGCAGGGGTATTGGGGAAGTAGTTGGTATTCGCCCGTCGTGTGGGGAGGCATCGGATGGGGGCTTGGGTCTTGGACGAATAGTTGGGGAAACAACTACACGAGTTTTTACAACCCCTACTACGCGCAGCCGATGGTCGCTCAATCGGTGCCGTACGATTATTCACAGCCGGTTGTCGTGAACAATTATGTTGAGTCGACTTCCACAGCTTCGGGGGAAGAAGCTCAAGTTGCTCAGTCTAATGCTGCACAAGAGCAAACATTTTCAGCGTTCGATCAGGGGTTAGCCAAGTTTGAGGCGGGGCAATATGTTTCTGCTTTGACAGACTTTAATAAGTCAATTAGGGAGCTGAAAGGTGATCCTGTCGTGCATGAGGTTCGTTCGTTAACGCTATTTGCGATAGGCGACTACACCCAAGCGGCCGCGGGGCTCAACTCGTTACTCTCGTCGGCTCCTGGTATGGACTGGACTACGATGAGCGGGCTCTACGGGGATCCAGAGGACTACACAACTCAACTTCGGAAGCTAGAACAGTTTTGCAAACAGAATCCCAATGATGCGGGAGCTCATTTTGTTCTCGCCTATCATTGCTTAGTGACAGGAGAGAAGGATGCAGCCATAAACGCTCTCAAGGTTGTAGTCAAAAATCAGCCTAAGGATGTAACTGCCATGCGTATGTTAGAGGCGATAGCACCCTCGGAAAAATCTATAGCTATAGCACCAGAAGCACAGCCACCTGCATCGACTACACCTGCTGGAACCGAGGAGCCGCAAACTGACTTGGTAGGATCCTGGAAAGCGCAATCAAGCGATACAAGCATCGAGCTTTCCATTACGGAAGAATCGCAGTTTACATGGAAGGCGAGTGTGAAGGAACAACCGACCATTCAATTGGATGGAAAACTGGCTGCGGGGAGCGATGGGATCTCGCTGGAGACGAAGAATCAAGGATCAATCGGAGGTTCAGTCGTCTCGAAGGGCTCGGACAATTGGGTGTTTATTATGACCGGTGCACCGCCGTCGGATCCTGGATTGAGCTTTACTCGAATCAAGTAATCTCACACTTTTTGCTCATTGCCGCTGCTTCATGAAACAACCTAGGAACAGTCATAACTTGACTGTTCCTAGGGACAATTGTCTTAATGACTTAGCAAGTAGCGAGCGTCTTGTTGGTCTTATCTCGCGGATCGTCGGTCATGAAGACGGTAGCTATGAAATTCAACCTGAACGTTTCCGACTCGACCTAATGCTACCGGTTTTGCTACAATTGACGCTTGGAAAATGAAGACGACCGGTAGTTCGCTATTGGTTTGGTAATTCAAGCATAGCTATTTTTCACGACAGGCACCAAGGGCATGTTAAGACGTTTCAATGTTTGGAATGGTACGCAGGGACTGGCACTTGCAACTGCAACGCTTCTAGTTGCCTCCCCTGCCTTTGCTCAGGAGGCGAAGGAATTAGCGATTGGCTCCGTAGCTCCACCGTTGAAGATTGAGCACTGGCTACAGAACGGTGATGGGAAGCTTGCGAAAGTAGAGAAGTTCGAAAAGGGAAAAGTATATCTCGTAGAGTTCTGGGCGACATGGTGTGGGCCATGCATCCAGAGCATTCCGCATTTGGCTGATACACAAATCAAGTATGCGAACAAAGGGCTACAGGTTATCGGTGTAAGCAATGAAAGCCTAGAAGAAGTGAAGGCTTTTTTGCCGAGGAAGGCAAAGAACACCGACGGTAGCCCGACTACGATCGGTGAGCTGACGAAGAACTACAGCTTGACCACGGACCCGGATGGCTCTACCGACGAAGACTACATGCTAGCCGCGAAACAGAATGGCATACCTACTGCCTTTATCGTGGGAAAGGATTCGAAGATCGAGTGGATTGGAAGCCCCTTTGAAATGGATGATGTGCTCGACGAAGTCATCAACGACAAGTGGGATCGCAAGAAATACAAAGAAGAACAAGATCTATTCAATGAGATCCAAAATACCATTTCCAAGCTAGCGAGAGCCAAAAAGTTTCCCGAAGCGATCGAAGCATTGGACGGCTTCATGAAGAGGACGAACGAGGCACGTATCAAGTTTGTGTTGCTTAAGACTAAGATCGATATGCAAGTCAATGGCGGTTTAGCCAAGAAGGATGCTCCCAAGGTTTACAGCGAGCTCTTCAAGATTTGCGAAGGCGAACCCATGTTCATTCAAGATGTAGCTTGGACGGCTTATGAGCACTTTATCGAAGACGTTATCGATGACAAAGCAACGATCACCGCGGCCATCAAAGCACTTGAGAAGTCCCAGAACGATCTAACGGGAGGGATCAGAGCGAACTATTTGGATACACTGTCCCATCTTAAGTTCGTTTCGGGTGATCTTCCTGGGGCCGTTCGAGCACAAAAGGAAGCCTTGAAGCTCGCCGAAGAGGATCAGAAAGAGGAGTTTGCTGCGTTTCTCAAAGAACTTGAGTCTCAGAAGTAGATTCGATAATGACTTTGCTTCCAATTGCGGTTCTCATTTCCGGAGGAGGAACCACTCTCAAGAATTTGCTGGAGCTGCGCGATTCAGGCAAACTGGACGTGGATTTTCGACTCGTGATTAGTTCACGGTCAGATGCAAAGGGACTGTTGTTTGCTGAGCAGGCAAAGATCCCGACTCTTATTGCACCGAAGCGGAAATCGCAGTCTGCCGAGCAACACTCGGAGAGTGTTTTTGGTCCGATCAGAGAGTCGGGTGCAGAGCTTGTTGTTATGGGTGGTTACTTGCAGCATGTTTTGATTCCAGAGGACTTTGAGAATCGTGTAATCAACATTCATCCATCGTTGATACCTGCGTTTTGTGGTCAGGGAATGTACGGTTTGAAAGTGCATCAGGCTGCCATCGATTTTGGGGTAAAGGTATCAGGTTGTACGGTTCATTTTGTGGATAACCAATACGACCACGGACCAATCCTTCTTCAATCCGTTTGCGAAGTGTTCAAGGATGATACCGCAGAGTCACTTCAGCAACGCGTGTTTCGACTAGAGTGCGAAGCCTTGCCAGAAGCGATTAGGCAATATGCCAAGAAATCAACCGTTGTTGGTTTAGGAGACCGTACGCAACGTGGTGATCCCCAAGGGTCCAAACCTGTAGCCGGTGGTTGAACGTGACCTTCCCAAAAAGATTACCATGTGGCTCGTCCACATGGGATCCTAGTCGGTACCAGCACGAAAACCACGGTGCACGCATCACCGCGTCGCTTGTCGACGTGGGATGGTGGCCAGTGCAAGGACACATCACAACCGCCGCTCCATGCCGACAAGCGGCCGATGGTGGCGTCTCAGTCCATTGCTCGTGATCTGGTTACGGATTGCCCAACGCAGGCAAGCTGCGTCGTAGCATTGTGAAGTCGAAATGACAACTTCTTCATCGCCGGTCAGCTCCCTACTCAGTAATGCGATTCTTCTGCGTTCTATCTTTCTGTCCAAATTCTTCGCTACCGATCCGTGTGAGATGGTATCGCTGGGCTTTCAGGATTCGCGAACCACGCAAGCGATCATCGCTATGACACGGCGTCTAGTGGCGTTGTATGCGGTGAGCAGGATTTCGAGCAATCACCGAACATCAACATCACCCGAGACGCTGCCATTGGAAGATACGGCCTTACCTCGAAAACCAGCTTGCGAATCAACTCGATGCAGCCAAAGCGACGAGCAAAACATCGAATACACCCCCAGCCAACGGCTTGCAATGCGAAGAGTGTTGGATGTAGCCGGATGGAAAACGCTTAAAAACTCTATGGTGAAAACGCAGGGATAACGCTAATCCCCTGCGATCCAATGGCTGAGACAATTCCGAGGATCTCTACGCCTGCTTCCAACAGCCATTCGTGCTCACTTCTGTTCTCTTAGATGGACAAGCAACGTTTGCAACGAGCGGATATCCGCTCCATTCTCCAACATCAACGTAGCGGTCGTGTGACGAAGCATGTGACAAGAGCCTGACTTCTTGATACCCGCCGCATTCAAATACCCGCGCACCAAGATCGATAAGTTGTTCGGATGCATTTCTGCTCAAGCCACTCCAATGCTCGCGAATGCCGATTGATGCGACGCATAGCGAGCGAACTAGGCGTTTCTCTCACGAAGCTTGGATTGGAGGCTCTTCGTGGTCGATTGAAGTTCCTCTAGTGACATTATGTTCAATTCTTGTTGGCTTATCGAAGGCCCATCAAGTAGCTCTTGAAGTAATTGAATCCTTCCTTTTTCCATCCCGATCGCTTCGCCTTCCTCCCGCCCTTCCTCCCGCCCTTCTTCACGTCCTTCTTCACGTCCTTCTTCACGGGCGTCGATGAGATTGGACTCGTAGTCCAAGATTGCTTTCTCTCGTGAATCGTACATGGCTTTCTCCTCCGTTATCGTTTGAATGTCCCCAAGCTC
>CAIOHR010000369.1 GCA_903858115.1 uncultured Pirellula sp.
AGGCGGGTCCGCCCATATAGAACTTGCTCTGACCGTGTTTTCACGGTTGTAGGTGGCACTTAGACTATCTGCACGGCAGACCAACATCATGCTGGAGCCGACACCGCCTGCGAGCCGAACGTCGTTCGTCTCGAACGGCGTTGCGGCTCAGCAAATAGTTAGACTTACATTCAGAAAGCCTGCTCTCATGACACAAACAGTACTCCAGCTGCAACAAGAATCACTTGATCGTTCAGTTTCTGTAACCGATCTATTGCGAAAGAGTTTAGTCATTACGA
Source organism: uncultured Pirellula sp. (assembly GCA_903858115.1). Classification (GTDB taxonomy): domain Bacteria; phylum Planctomycetota; class Planctomycetia; order Pirellulales; family Pirellulaceae; genus JBKCUI01. The sequence goes on from CAIOHR010000369.1 coordinate 279, forward strand.
TAAAGCTTAAACTCGGCGAATTTGAGTCATGGATCAATTCGGAGCTTAGTGGATATGCTCCTCTAGACGAGGTACCTCTTTACCGAAAAGTCAAAGGCTCAGTGAAGTTTTGGAATCCATATCGTGGTTGGTGCCCAGTCATATTCAATGATCCAAAACAAGGGGAGGCCCTCTCGACTAGAGATATTACACAGGCAATCGCAGAACTCGAAAACTTAGCAAATGATAAGGACGCTAAGTTTTTCCATGTTCCGTTCTCTCAGGAATCTGAGCGTCGACTCTGCAATAGTTTAAATGCTGGCTTCGAGACAAACATCTCGCTCATAACTCCGCAGACAGAGATTGTGAGAATCGTCGAACAGGTCCGAAATATCATTCTTAACTGGTCATTACAGCTTGAACAGGACGGAGTGCTTGGCGAGGGAATGTCATTCACCCCTCAGGAAACTCAGTCAGCCAAGGAGACTCCGCAGGCAGTTAATAACTTTTATGGACCTGTCCACAATCCACAGATCCAGCAATCAAATGCCACTGCAGTCCAAGTAAATTCACAGAGCCATATAGATAGTGATGCATTATCATCTTTCTTGGAGTTGCTTGTACATCAGATTAAAGATCTACAGCTATCGACCGATCAAGAGTCTGAACTGAATGCTGAAGTCGAGACGATTTCGAGCCAATTAGCGTCTCCAAAGCCTAAGTCTCCAATTCTTCGTGAGTGTGTCAGATCAATTCGCTCTATCTTAGAGAAAGCAGGAGGTTCTGTGGCGGCATCTATCATTTCTGATCAGCTATCGAAGCTGCCTTTTTAAACTCTCTCAACGCGATCATGCTGAGGTCTAACACTTAAATGCATTGGGTGGGAACAGCGATTATTGATCTCAACCTTGGACTATGCCCGCTGCTGATCTTGAGCATTTGACCACACTATGACAAGCATCGATCACTTCCAGGTCCTAAAGAACGAGTTGAGCCGCTTCTCCGAGCTTGGTAGCAAGCCAGGGGCGATCGGTTTTCTTGGACAAGAGGCACTCAGATTTCACTCGATTGCCGGAACGCTTAAAGAGAACGGCATGGTTGCCAACGCCAGTGTCGATGAGCGCTTCATTTCTCATATCTTGGCACGATCGTTGATCGAAAGTTTTTTCTGGCTTGGCTACATCTTTGACGACATCGCATTGAGACAGTCAAGGTATGATGAGCTTATAACTTCCTTCAAGCGTGAGTACAGTAGGCTCTACAACGAGAACCTTGCCATCAACTCGTCTCTCGCCCCGCCCAACCAAAATTGGACTCGATTGCAGGGCGGCCTTGATGTTAATAGCATGATTACTCGGGTGCGAAATAATCATGGGCAAAGGCTCGCCCCTCTGTACTCCATATATCGCATCGCTAGCTTCGATACACATGGAAAGAGTTTGAACAACATCATGGTGTCTGCTCTTGGCGGTACAATTCCAAACTTCCCGGTGCTTGATCTTGAAAACTGTTTTGATCTTATTGCCAATCAATACCTTTGCACGCTCAGGGATCTAGTTACGGCCGGTGAGGTCTAACAAGCCCTTCGAGTGGACAGGCCACCAGCAGCTCACAGCTTCACCACCACCAACTCCTTGCCTGCCACTCAAGGGCAGCGTTATGCATAGGAACAGAACGCCATGAAGATTTTCATCAGCCATAGCCATGAGGACAAGATTCCTGTTCAGCGGATCGCATCGAGGCTCGAAGCTGCAGGCCATGACGTTTGGATCGACTCACTAAAACTTCGACTAGGCGACAACATCCAGAGTAAGATCGGGAAAGGTCTTGAATCTGCTGATCTTCTGATTGTTGTCGTCAGCAAGAATTCATTCCGATCTTCCTGGGTACAGAAAGAGTTCTCGGCCATCGCCCTACAGCAAATCTCCAAACGTGAGCGACGAATAATTCCCGTAAAGTTTGATACGAGCGATGTCCCAAGTTACCTTGCCAATCGAATCTATCTCGATCTGTCAAAGAACTTCGAAGCGGGGCTCGAGGAACTTGTCGCAGCCATTCAGGCGACCACTTTGGAGTCGCTTGGGCCGTCTGCAGAGCCAATTCCTGAAGTTACCGAAGACCGCGCAGGCAGGGCCAACTGAAAGTCCGTCACAGGTCGGCTGGTGCGGCCATGCTGGTGCCGGTTTTGTCGGGACTGCTCCCGTCCGTTGGCCGACCCCGCTGCCACTGCTGA
>CAIOHR010000370.1 GCA_903858115.1 uncultured Pirellula sp.
TCTTGGTGAACACTTTTCCTAAGAACACAGGTCTGATCGGTTTGATGTTGGCTGCCATACTCGCGGCCGCGATGTCGACTCTATCGAGTTCGTTGAGCGCGTCGGCTTCATCGCTGGTGAGCGATCTCTGGTTGCCTCTTTGCTCCAAAGTACCTACCCAAAAAACACAGGTTTGGGTGACGCGCGGAGCGATCGTACTATTCGGTGTGTTGCAAGTGGTGATCGGAATTTGGGCAAGGACTTTTGACAAGAGCGTTGTGGACAACGCATTGACCATCGCTGGGTTTTCCTCTGGCGTTCTCTTGGGACTTTTTGCCTTGGCCGTGGTTGCCAAACATGTCAAAGGACCGGCGGCCATCGTTGCAGCCTTCGTTGGGATTGTGGTCTTACTCGCTGTTCAGTACGGGCTGCCTCTGATTGGATACAAGGTTGCGTTCCCATGGCTACCGCTTATCGGCTCGATTGCAACGTTTGGTGCTGGAATCATTGTATCGATGGTACTGTCCGATTCGAATCAAGAACTCGTGTCGGATTCCAAGTGATTGGTTTATTGGGTTTATCCGTGAGAAGCGAAGGGTTTGGAAGTGGGATTGTTTGATGGAACATCGCTGGAGCGACCTGTGTTGTGCGATCGTTGCGGAAGCGATCTCAAAGTCTGCAAATGCGGACCGCCCGATGTGCCTGCAGAGTCCCAACGCTTGCGGGTGGCTCTAGAAAAGCGAAAGAATGGCAAGCTTGCAACGGTGGTATCTGGCTTCACTTGTCAACCAACACAGATTGCCTCGTTGTTGGTGGAACTGAAGAATCGTTGCGGGGCTGGTGGCACTTGCGATGCCACATCGCTTGAGATTCAAGGAGACCATGTGCAAAAGCTAAGACTTCGACTCAGCGAATTGAAATACAAATTGAGTAGTGCTTAGTGCTTAGTGCTTAGTGATTGGTGATTGGTGATTGGTGATTGGTGATTGGTGATTGGTGATTGGCGACTAATTCCTAATTCTTAATTCCTAAGGTGCACCGTCGGCGACTGGCGTCGAATTGTCAAACCGCTGATACAGTCGGTTGAGATCTGCGTCGCTCCAGTCTTTCGGTTCCGTCAACCCGATCCACGCTTTGATATAGTCTCTGGGAGAGTAATTGTGTCCGAAGCCGGGCGGAGCGGTACCTGCAATCATGTCGACAGCCAGTTGCAGCATGGTCACCACCGGAAACCAACGCAATTCCGAGGAGACATCTTGCCCGCGAGGATCATTCATCCACTCCGGCTTGCTCCATGCTGAGTACGGATCAAAAAATGTGATCGGGTCGCTCGCGTGTTGTAAGAAGACGGTTCGATACGCCCCCCACGGGTGTTCAGAGTTTGCCAAATCTCCATTTTGATTCATGAATCGGATGACACTGCCGTTTCGAACGATTGGTCGCCAAGCGGGAGAACCTTTGTCGCGTTGGCGTGTCGCTTGCATCCACGTTCGATGCAGAAATGGTGGACCGCTCCACATCGCTCCACCGAATGGCTCGTCGACGATATCAAACAACTGAAAAGACAAATCTGAGTTTAACGAACCTAGGCTCAGGCCATGCAAGTAGAGTCGTGGTCGCGTTGCTTTAGGCAGCGTTCTCCAGTAAGTATAGATCTTGTCGAACAATTCGTCGGCCATATTTGCCCCTTGTTCCGCGTCAGTCAACAAAGCCAGTGGGCTACTCAAGTAAGAGTACTGAACAGCGACCGTAGCGACGTCCCCTCGAAGGAGATACTCGACTGGATTTTGCGATGCGGGATCGACCCATCCAGTACCCGTCGGTGTCACGAGCAGTACAACGGAGCGTTTGAATGCTCCGACGCGAATCATCTCTTGCAATGCCAACGATGCACGCTCTTCTGCTGAGTCAGCGGAATTCAAGCCGACGTAGACACGTATGGGAGCCGGGCACGGTTTTTGAAAGAACTCCCCCAGGTCCGATGCGTTCGGGCCTCCGGAAATAAACTTTCGTCCTTGGTTTCCCAACGTCTGCCAGGAAATGAGCGACTCGGCGGCTCCAGTTTGAAGCGGGTTCGTCGGGAGGGCAATCTTATCGTCGATCATCGCATCGAGTTGTTGGAAGGATCGATCGACTGCACGCATCGCAAAACGAACGATGATTCCCTCCGACAGGGCCCAAAGCAACCATAAACAAACAACGAACCCGAGCAACTGAGCCGCTCGCGGTTGAAGCACTCTTTCTAGCTGTTTAGACGCCAATCGGAACGCACGCAGGAAGAGTCGCGACAATATCAGAAGCACGATAAAGATGGCCAAGGCTATTGTGAAAAGATGCAACGGTTGAACGCTGTTCAATTCTTCGAGGCCCATCAATCGACGAACGGAGTTCTGCCACGTTGCAGCATACCAGACAGCGATGGCCATCAGTAATGCACTGATCAGGATTGCACCGCGAAGCACCCAACTCGAGTAGCGTGCGGAAGCCATAGGAAACTGAAGGTATCTCCAGATCCACACGCCGAGAACACCCAATCCATAACCCACGGACAGCACCACGCCTGATAAAACCCCTTGGATCCATGTCGGGCGAGGGAGCAAGGATGGCGTTAGCGAAGCGGCAAAGAACAAAACGCCGACCGCGAGCCCAAAAACGTGAAGGCTATCAATGCTCGCTCGCAACCATTTGGTAAGGTAATGAATAGATTCCATTGCAGCACTCTCTCAAGGTTACTGTTCTCATTCCTAATTTCATCGGTATCAGCTCTTCGCGGCGACTGATTTCATTGGTCGCAAATCCGACGAGTTCGGATGACCGAACCACCTTTACAGCGGTCAGGTCATTGCGACATAAGATAGTTTATAGACGCATTAGGCTTCACCTGTTAGCCTCTTCAGATACAATCTCGGTCTGTTCAACGTAGGCATTATTGCACCGCAGATGTCGGCAGATAACACTCTTCACGAAAGTCCGACTCTTGGCGACCGAAACAAAGGAAGTCGATGTAAAGAACTCGACCAACGACGACTCACCTCGTCCCCCGATTCCAGAGGCCATTCAAACCGGATTGTGCTTGATCCTCGGAATTGCAGGTTTCGTGGTCCAGAGACTGCCGATCGACAGCGCATTTGGTTGGTCGCTTATACCATTAATTGGCGCCTACGCATTTGGTGGGTTTCAAACGTCTGTGGCCGCGATCTCATCGTTGGCTCGGCGAGAGCTCAATGTTGACAGCCTTATGATCATCGCGGCCATTGGGGCTGCAATTTTGGGAGAGTGGGTCGAAGGGGTAGTTTTGCTGTTTTTGTTTTCATTGAGTGGAACTCTAGAAAAGTTTGCGTCTTACCGAACAAGCAAATCGATTGAATCGCTGGTTCAACTTCGGCCTTCGACTGCGACTCGCGTTCTCGAGGATTCGAACGAAGATCAAGTAGTTGCTATCGAGCAGTTAAATCTTGGGGATAAAGTTCGCGTTAAGCCCGGCGAGCGATTCCCGGTGGACGGCACGGTACTTGAAGGGGAATCGTGGGCCGACGAGTCGACATTGACGGGTGAAAGCGTACCGGTGTCCAAACAAAAAGGAAGTCCTGTGTTTTCAGGTACGCTCAATAGCCGTGGCACGGTGGTTGTCGAAATGACGAAACTCATCGCCGATTCGACTATCGAACGCATTGTCCATATGGTTCACAACGCACAGTCGCAAAAGACGCCGACGCAAAAATTGGTCGAGTCCTGGCAGCAGCCCTATGTGATTTCCGTTCTCATCGGAGCGACGGTCGTTTTTTTTGGAGTACGGTGGTTTCATACAACCGATTGGAGCGATGCTTTTTATCATGCCATGGTTATCCTCGTCGCCGCCTCACCGTGCGCAGTCGTTCTCAGTTCTCCTGCCGTAATGCTGTCCGCGATCGCGTTGGCTGGTCGGCACGGAATCCTCGTCAAGGGTGGCGTGCATTTAGAGCAGCTAGGCCGCCTCGACGTGTTGGCAATGGACAAGACGGGTACCATCACTTCGGGGCATCCTTCTGTCGCGGAAATTTGGACTGAGCCAGGCTGTGACGTCGATCGTTTGTTGGGGTTGGCTGCTTTAGTAGAAAAGCAAAGCGAGCATCCGCTTGCCATTCCGATCATTGAAGAGCTCTCGAAGAGAAAGCAATCGATACCTTCGTTTCGGGTAACGGATTTTCATAGTCACACCGGCTTGGGGGTTCACGCCAACATCGATGGTTTATGGGTCGGAATCGGACGAGAGAAGCTCTTTGAAAGTCATGACATTGCATTTCCTCAGTCGATCCAAACCAATGTCGATCGCATGCGGCGTGAAGGCAAGACAGCGTTACCGGTAATCACCTCCGACCCCTCGTTGTATGGAGTGATTGCGGTTGCAGATCCGCTTCGACGCGACGCAGCGTCATCGATCAAGACCCTACGTGAGCTTGGGGTTCCTGAAATTGTGTTGTTGACGGGCGATCACTTAGAAGTAGCTAATGCCATCGCCAAAGGTTTGGAGTTGGACGAAGTTCTCGCGGGTCTGATGCCTGAAGACAAAGTGAAGCACATTCATCGACTGGGAGCCCATGGGAAGTGCGTGGCAATGATCGGCGATGGAGTGAACGACGCTCCTGCATTGGCTAGCGCCTCAGTCGGAATAGCCATGGGGGGAGGAGGCACGGATGTGGCTCTAGAGGTTGCCGATGTCGTGTTGATGAGAGATAATTTGAGTGCATTGCCTCAAGCTGTCTGGATAGGCAGAATTGCGCATCAACGATCCACCCAGAACTTGACCATTGCCTTTGGCATGATATCCATTCTCGTGTTGCTCTCGTTTTTCGAACTGCCGATGTGGCTGGGCGTCTTGGGGCATGAGGGAAGCACGCTGGTCGTCGTTTTTAACGGTGTTAGGCTACTTTGGGCGAAAGTCCCACAGTTTTAATCATAGAGTTCCATCGATGAAAATGCTTTTGGTTACTATACAGCCTAACAAACTTCAGGCTGTTCGCGAAGCACTGCAGGCCGTGGGAGTGCATCGACTTACAGTACTCGATGCCCAGGGCTATGGTCGCCAGAAAGGGCATTCTGCAGTTTACAGCGGAGTTGAGTACCAAATTCATTTGCTTCGCAAAGTTAGTTTGGAGATAATGGTCAACGATGACTTTGTGGATCGCGCCATCGAAACGATTTGCAAAGCAGCGAGAACGGGAACGACCGGGAGTATTGGAGACGGGAAGATTTTTGTCGTTCCCGCTTTGGAATCAATCACTATTGATGATAACGTTCGCGGCCCTAGTGCCGTTTAACAACCTTTGTACTGGAGCTTGAATTTGATGCATTCGCAACCTAGATATTGGATTTCCTGTTTGTTGATACTACTTCTCGCACATGCTTCTGCGACCGCCAAAGAATGGACAGACAAATCGGGGCTGCTCAAGATCCAGGGAACCATTCTTGCGGCTGACGACAAAGAGGTTGTGATCAAGCTGGATAAGAAAACGAAGGACCATGAACTGTTGGCCGTTGAGATCGAGCAACTCTCCGATGCGGACCAAGCGTATCTGCGATCCCAAGAAATGGCGGACTCCATGAAGTCCGAAGGTGACAAACATGCCTGGGAACTGAAGAATGGAATGAAGGTCTTCGGAAAAGTTGTTCGATTCGTTCGCAAGGATGTCACGCTTCAGCGACGACGTGGCAAACTCTACGTCAACGATAGGCCTATGGACAACCTCCCAGAGGTGTACCAGCGAATGATACCCCATGTTGTAGAACACTTTGAGAAGACAAAGTTCGCGGATAGTAAAGCGTTCGATGCATGGGTTGAAAAGCAACGTGCGAATGTCAGAACGTTTCCCTGTGAAGGTGTGATGATCGAATTCCCCAACGGTGACGAGTATGCAGTCCCATTGTTTTTCTTAACTGACAGTGCGAATGCAACACTCAAGCCTTCGTACGACCAATGGGTTGCAGAGCTCGGGTACCAGCGCCAGACGGAGCAGGCTCAGGAACAGCAGCGACAGCAGGAACTTTATCTCCAGTCGCAAGCGGCCTCGTTTCAGCAAACCCAACAGGAGATGCTCAAGATTGCAAAACTGCAATTGGTAATGAACTCCGTTTCGGCAGGAGCGGTGGACCTTTGGGAGGTCATGCTTTATCCACCTTTTGGTGTGAATGCCTACCCCATTTCCGTCGTGGTTCCGGCCAGGAATAGTGCCGATGCCTCCGTGATTGCCATGCAGCGTAATCCAAATTACCGATTAGGACCCATGCGGAAAGTGGCAGGCTACTGAAGCCGCAGCTTGTCGCTTTCCTCGTTTAACCTGAAACCAAAGGCGAGGAAGGGCCGAAAAGCTTCGCCTACGGCTGCGTGCTAAACGATGTTAGCGCAAGCTATGACTAAATTAGCGAGCTGTTACGCTTTGATGGAACAAGAGCAACAAGCCTACGCGAATTCTTTCGGGGCGTTGTGTGTGATCTACAAAGAGTCTATTCGTCTCGCTTGGATGGCGTCGTTCGGCGAAAAGTTGCTATCGACTCCGCTGTGCGAGAGACGAAGTAGCAATAGAACGGGTTCGTGAACGTTTTCTTGAGTCAAGCTGTGAAGGAACTCGGCCCCGAGCGCTTTTCGTTCCTGAGTCGGACCGATCACCAAGTAATCGCCTCGATGCATTTTCAATTGCAACTTCAAAGAAGTAAAATTCAGCTTCTCGCGTTCTGCACTTTGCCGGAGCGCTGCGTCGCGAACGATGAGTTTGTTCGTAAAATCGCCATGTTCGATTTCCGGGAGAAGCTTTACATCTGCCGTATGATCTGCTCCCGGGATCGCATTCATCGAGAAGTAAAAGCGAGGTGCATATAGGCTTTTGCCCTTGAGTCCATCAACATGATAGAAAAGAGGAATCGTTTGAGACGACAGATTGCGTATCGATATTTCCTTGATGCTAGACGCTTTGCATCGCCATAGGACAGCCTCTGACTGTACATCCGCCACCAAACCCGCCGCGTCCTCTTCACGTCGACGCTCGGTATCACGCACCCACGATTCCAGAATACTGGGCAAACTGCCAGAGATCTTTCCGACGCGCATCCCATTCTTGTGAAGCTCCAGCCTAAGCTCAGGCGCAACTATCTGTTGATCAATTTGGCTCCAGAGTTGCTCAAGCTTGTTCGTGTCTTCCGATTGGACACACAACAGAAAAGAATCTATTGCAACGGATTCGCTCCCGAGCGGAGGAGTCCGAATCCTGGCTTCAATAGCTGGCGGCTGCTCTCCGGATGGCATCCATGTTGCGCAGCCACATGACAGAGCGAATACTGTAACGAACAACCATCTAGCCGAAAACTTCATCGAGGACGAAGCCCATTGTTGGGTGGAAGCGCAGCCGAGTTTGGCTGACCGTTTCCAGGTGGGTTCGTACCGTATTGCGGAGCTTTCGGGTTCTGGATATTGGGAAAGGAAGAAAGTGTCCCTGGCGGCTGTGATCCTTGAGGTTGGTTGAATGGCGCATTCGCAGGAATACCCTGGGGCGGAAAGACATTTCCGCCGGCCTTCAACTGATCGGTTGCAGCAGGGGTATACTCTTTCGTTTCTTCTGTCCATCCTGATGGGAGTTTGACCGGGATGAACTCTTGGTTCCAGATCTTTTCGGATAGCTTTTTGAAGATCCCGGCGTTCTTTTCCCTTGTGACGAATTCGTAATACTCTCGTTTATCTACAAGAGGCTTATCCTTCTCGTCTACATGGTCGGTATCATACTTAATCAGCGCTAGCGGCAGGAACTCCTGTCGGTCCAAGAACACATGCACGTGATCATAGTTGACTGCATCCTGCTGAAACTTCGGGTAAGCTTCGATAAGGAATAAATCTTTGTTCGGCTGCCCGTTTGGAAGAGGAGGTGGGTTGAGCGCGCGAAGCCAGTATCGTTCTTTGAGCTTCTTAGCTTCGACGCCAAAGAGGAATGGCATGGGTGATTCTAGAATCCCGATTCCTTGCATCTCTTTTGGGATCACATAATGCGTGACTTTTTTCTCCTTGCGCTCGTAACTGTGAACAGTTTCGCCATCGCAGATCCAATAGTCACCGACGAGATTGTCCGAGGCCTTCATCTCCGGTTGATTGTTTGCGTCCAATTTTCCGGTCAATGCGATCACTTGATCGATTCGATACATCCCCTTGTCGGGCTTCATGTAACGAACGACCCCCGAGGCCGCCTTTGCCTTGATATCTCGAATGTTCTTTCCTGTTTGCTGCGCAAGTTGTTCGACAAAGTTAGCGTTCGAATTGTATTCGTACATTCTAAATTCGCACGAAAGACGCTCGATGTCCTTCGTGTTTTGTTCCCAGACCGCTAACAACTGATCCAAGTATTTTTCTTCCTCAGGTGATTTGGGAGAATCGCTGTACGGGTCTCGCGTAACCACCGTGTTTGTTGGCTCTTGCCCGATTGGAGACACGGGCCGTTGCAATCCTGGATTGAGGCTGGGATTGATACCGGCTGGCGTATTGGTTCGAGGTGCGTTCGGGTTAAACGCTCCCTGTGGCGCCCCGGGGCTAAAGCCAGGTTGGGCCGCATTGGGCTGACTTGTACTGAGCTGGCTTCCCTGTTGATTTCCGCGAGGGGGATTCGCACCAGAAGTGTTGTACCCCTGTTGGGCGAATAGTGAATTTGTCGTACTACAAGCGAGCCCTACAACAACGAGGCGCTCGCCCCATCTTTTCCAAATCTTCATTTGCGTCGATTCCATGACATGAACGATTAGTCTGATGCGTCCTGACCAGCTATCCCTACGGACAATACCAACAAGCAACCTTTCTACCTAGATCGGTTTTGCCGTTTGTAACGATTTCAACTTGTCTACTTTTCTCGTTTTCGCCACCGCAATGCCAGCAATTCAAAATGGCGAGCTAGGGTTTTAGGACCTCCATTTCCCTTGCGAATCATCGAGCATTTATGGTATTTCTAACGCCGTCGTTTCACCCGATCCCACCGCAAACGACTGCTCATAGCAATTCAGAACGTCTCGATTCGGACGCAAAGATCTTTCAGTTCCCTCGCCCCCAATCGGTTAGGGTACTGCATCTCATTAATGGCGAACACTTTTCCGGCGCGGAACGGGTTCAACAACTGCTTGGTTATCGGTTACCCGATCAAAACGTTGCCCCGCATTTTGTTTGCTTGAAGCAAGGCAAATTCCCTGAAATGTGCGGACTAGACCCGGGAAAAGTGTCCGTTCTGGCGATGAAATCTCGAGTAGATTTTTCGTTGGTAAGAAAGATTGTCCAACAAACAAAAGAAATAAACGTCGACTTGCTCCATGCCCACACACCGAGGTCTGCGTTGATTGCTAGCTTTGTGGCAAAGGCGACAGGATTACCGTGGGTGTTTCACGTCCACTCGCCGACTGCCCGAGACTCTACTAGGGCGTTTATCAATCGCTTGAACGGTTGGATGGAGCGTCGGTCACTCAGGAGCAGCGATCACATCATCACGGTTTCGAAATCGTTGCGTCGCGAGATGTTAAAACATGGCTACGATCGGCAAAAAATAAACTGCATTCCAAACGGTGTGGCAGAACAGATTCCGATCGATGCGTTTCACAGAATCAACCAAGAGAATTGGACTCTTGGAATGGTAGCGTTGATTCGGCCGCGAAAAGGAATCGAAGTACTTCTCGAGGCGATGGCTCGTGTGAAACAAAGTGCACCCAACGTCAAGCTCGATGTTATAGGCGCATTTGAGACTAAAGAGTATGAAGCTGACGTGTTACAACTCGTGCGCAAGTTGCAATTAGAAGCGATTGTCCAATTCCACGGATTCACTCGCGATGTTCCAACAGCCATGCGAAAATTGGACGCGATGGTCCTTCCTAGCCTGTTCGGCGAAGGTATGCCGATGGTCGTTTTGGAAGCGCTCGCTTTAGGTGTTCCTGTCATTGCTACGGAAGTTGAGGGGACACCAGAAGTTGTTCGAGATGGAGTCGAAGGGCTCTTGGCGAAGCCTCGCGATCCTATTTCCCTAGCCAAAGCGATCGAGAAATTCGTGTCTAGCCGAAGCCGCTGGACCGAGATGAGTCAATACGCAGTAGAAAGACATCGAAGCAAATTCTCCGACGTCGAAATGGCCCGACGAACTGCAGCAGTCTATCGCAAGATATTAGCGAGTCAGTAGATAGCGGCATCGAACGTGAGTCGCACAAAGGGTTCGTTACCCCAGATCCGAACGTTGCTTCCACCGAGTAAACTCGGTGGAGAGCTCGAACCGAGTGCTTTTGTAGCTATCAATTGTTGCCTCCGTCGGGACGAGCCCGAACGGAAGGCGTAGGTTGGAATAGCCTACCGCCACGCCAGGGCTCAGAACTGCAATCGCAAGTGCTTGCGATCCAATAAACATTGCCGGCTGAGTCAATCCCTACCATGTTTGCGATAAGTACCCTGCTTCCAGAGCTACTTGATCTTGCTGGCGTTGCCCGCTTGTCCGAACGAGATCATGCGATCCATGCACACTTGCTTCATCGCCGTTCGTGCAGGTTTGAGGTAATCGCGTGGATCGAATTTGTCTGGATGTTCGGTCAACACTTTACGAATAGCCCCAGTGATGGCCATTCGGCAGTCGGTATCGACGTTGATCTTTCGAACACCACTCTTGATACCTCGTTGAATTTCTTCCACGGGCACGCCCCATGTTTGCTTCATCGAGCCACCATACTTGTTAATGATGTCTTGAAGCTCCTGTGGTACGCTACTCGATCCGTGCATCACCAAGTGAGTATTCGGGATTCGCTTATGAATTTCTTCGATACGAGTCATCGCTAGAACTTCACCGTCCGGCTTGCGTGTGAATTTGTAGGCGCCGTGACTAGTTCCGATCGCTACAGCCAAGGCGTCGCAGTTGGTCTCCGCAACAAATCGAGCCGCTTCGTCTGGGTCGGTAAGCAATTGGTCATGGCTCAAAACGCCTTCAGCACCGTGCCCATCTTCGGCTTCTCCCCCACCCGTTTCAAGGGATCCCAAGCAACCGAGTTCTCCCTCAACGGATACATTTCGAGCGTGTGCCATTTTGACGACTTCTTTCGTCACAGCCACGTTGTACTCGTAGGAGGCAGGAGTCTTGCCGTCCTCTTTTAACGAACCATCCATCATGACGGAAGTGAATCCGTTTTCGATTGCGGACAGGCAAGTAGCTGGAGAGTTGCCGTGGTCTTGATGCATAACGATCGGAATTTCTGGATACAGTTCGACGGCTGCCAACATCAAGTGTCGGAGGAAAGCATCTTGCGAATAAGATCGAGCACCACGCGACGCCTGAATGATAACTGGCGAATTGGTTTCTTTTGCCGCTTCCATGATCGACTGAATCTGTTCCATGTTGTTTACATTGAACGCAGCCACTCCGTAGCCATTCTCTGCAGCGTGATCTAGAACTTTTCTAAGGGGTACGAGGGCCATCTAAACGTCTCCGAGAGGAAAAAAGAATTATGAAATGCCGTTGAGTTTGATACCATTGGAACCCAATGGGAGCTGTTTTCTACGTGCCAATGGCGTAGGATTATGGGATCGATCTCCGGGTCCGACAATCCATAATCCTTTTGATTTGCTTATCCATCTATGGATCACGATTTTTCCAAACCCATTCGCAGCGTTTCCAAGTTGCAACCCTTGGACAACTACTTGAGCGGTAGCTGGGATGCCCTCGGAGCAGGTGCGCCTGTGTTAGTTGCGCTATCGCAACTTAGCAGCGATGCTATGGTGACTCTATCTGCCGCAAACGCCAATTCAATCACTGCGGAATCGCTGCTGCCGGAAGCGAAAGCTATCCTGTTCGCGGCTCGCGACCGAGGTGTTGTCGAATTAAAGGCGTTAAACACAGCCTTTGAAGCTCCCTCTCGACTATTAGCTGTATACATTGAAGTGGATGAAACGCAGACGATCGCATTTCGAGACCCGCAAGTTCCCGAGGTGACGATTCGCTTTCTGGAAGGGTTTCGCCAATTATGCTCCTTCGGTTTGGTCATGCATCACATTCATCGTGATTTTTCCCTCACGAGTCGAGGTTTCGACATTGCCCGAACGTTGAAAAGAGAGGAGGTACAGCCTTGGCTCGACAAAGGTACCGAGTTTGGACTACACGACTGATCGCTCTGTTTTTCTTGGCAGTGATAGTCTCTGTGGGTATGCGATGGTGGTGGCTTTCTTTAACGAAAAGTGAGGTTGCGCTTCCTCAAAAAGCACTCGCGGAACCACCGTCACTTTCCGAGAAACCCTTCGACAAGATTGTGCCTGTTGTTGCGCATCCCTTGGACGAAGTACTTGCACTGGCGAGAGAAGCATTGCGCAAGCATCGAGAGAACCACCAAGATTACACGGCCACGCTTCTAAAGACGGAACGCATCGGCAAGGCGTTGGCTCCCAGCAACACGATCTTCATCAAACTGCGTTACAACCCTCTGCAATCGAACGAAGCCAGTCGAAGCATCAATGTTTACCTTAAATTCCTAGAGCCAAAAGCGCAGGCTGGAAGAGAAGTTCTTTACGCCCCCGAACGTAACAACGGAATGCTCAAAGCTCACGAAGGAGGCTTGCTCGGATTGCTCTCGGTCGATCTCACGCCATACAGTGTCCTCGCAATGCGAGGAAATCGTCATCCCATTACTGAGTTGGGAATTGAAAAACTCTTGACGACGCTGATCGAGAAAGGGGAACGCGATCGGAAACTTGGCGATTGCCAGGTGGTCCGAACGGATGGCGAGACAATCGATGGTCGCCCTTGCGAGCGGGTCGATGTGATTCATCCACAAAAACGCGTGTTGCTCGGTGGAGTTCCAGTGGAGCACGAGTTTTTCATGGCTCGTATTTGGTTTGACAAAGAAAAGCTCATTCCGTTGAAGTATGCGAGTTACGCGTGGCCTCTCGAAGAAGGAGGCGAACCACTCCTCGAAGAAGAGTACACGTATATGGATCTTCAGCTCAACGTCGGCCTAGATGATAGTGACTTTGATACTGAGCATCCGGAGTATCGATTTCCGTAGACATTAGGACTTAGCAATATGGATGTTAACTTGGCCATACAGCCCAAAGGCGTGTGGCAGATTGGGCTTGCCAAGGGAAATCGGCTTCAAGATCTTCAATCCCATCTGTCGGATTCCCCGTTATTCGAGATCGGGGAATTATCAAGATTCAATGGTTGCGCTGCAGCTGATCCTTTCGGTATCTATCGCGATGGCACTTGGTATGTATTCTTTGAAATGTTCTTGTGCGATGATCCCCATGCGGTTATCGGAGTTGCGTCGAGTCGGGATCTTGTTAGATGGAGTGTCTTGGGCGTAGCACTTCGACAACCTCACCATCTCTCCTTTCCGTACGTATTCGAGCACGAAGGTGACATTTTCATGATGCCTGAGTCGAAGAAGGTTCGTCGAGTCGACTTGTATCGCGCTTACGATTTCCCTTTCGATTGGCGACTTGAGAAAACGGTGCTACGCGGTCGTTACATGGATGCATCTATTGTCGCCAATCGTGGTAGATATTGGCTATTCTCAGGTTGGCATTCTTACTGGTTGAGGCTTTTCTATTCTCATAGCCCACTTGGCCCATGGAAGCGACATTGGCAGCCATTCGCTCGAATGTACAATAAAAAGAACGTCCGGCCAGGAGGGAGAATTGTCTCTATCGATGGTCAGTTGGTTCGATTAGCACAAGACAACCAGCGATACTATGGACATCAACTACGCGCAATGCAGATCAAAACCCTCAACAGGCTAAGTTTCTCAGAAACTCCTTATCAACCGTTGCCAGTTCTGTGCCCCGATAATGTACACTGGCGAAATGTCGGTATGCATCATTTGGATTTGCATGCTATGGATGAGGGGTACATAGGTTTTGTAGACGGATTTTGCTGACTCAACTTAGGAAGGAGCCACGTCGACGATGTTAGGTGTGTTTGTTCGCAAGCAGCTTCGTATTTCTCTTCACCGTAATCTGATCAGGCTAGGAATCGATACACGAAAGCTTCGTCCCGATCGCAAGACTTTAGAAAAGAGTGTTTTTCCGGAGCTAGCTCGCTCCGAGGAGTACCAGCGAATACTATTTGTTGGTTGCGATTGGTATACACTCCATTATCCATCTCTATTTCGGGATAAAGAGTTTATTACCATGGAGATAAGTCCCGATCTCGCACAATACGGAGCCCCGAATCATATCATCGATAGCTGCGAAAATATTTCAGAGCGCTTCGAGGCAAATTCGCTTGACTGTGTCATCCTCAATGGCGTCTTTGGATTCGGGCTAAATGAGTCCGCAGGCATTCAAAAAACATTTCATGCGATTCACACCACGTTGCGCACCGAAGGCCTTTTCGTGTTTGGTTGGAATGATTTGCCAAACACTGTCCCATTGGCCATCGGTCAGATCGAGGCTTTGGAAAGGTTCCGTCCGTACTACTTTCCAACGCTCCATAAATCGATTTATGAGTCCGAGTCTATCAATCGACATCGATTTCATTTTTACGAAAAGGCATGAGCGAGCAGCGTTTTATTTGGTCCGTCGCCACTGTTGAAGCTATAGTCAAGCGGCTGCTCGCTTGGGCGATTTTTTTTGCTCTTCAACGCCATGATAGATGGCCTCCAATCGATCAGTAAACACCTTCGAGGAGCATAGCTCTTCGGCGCGCGTACGAGCTGATTCGCCCATGGCTCTACGAAGCGGTTCATCCTCATAGAGACGCTGGATGGCTTTGGCTAAAGCTGCTGGGCTCTCTTTTGGAACGATAAGCCCATCCTGACCGTGCCGGATCAACTCTTTCATGCCACCCGCATCGCTTACAACTGACGGGAGCCCTTGTTCCATGGCTTCGATCAATGAACGGCACAATCCCTCAGATCGCGATGGCATTACAAACAGGTCGAATGCATGGAGGTAGTTTGCTGCACTGTTGATTTTCCCCAACATTCGCAGTTCCTTCGCAATTTTCGGATGTTGCGCCAATTCATTTGTAACCGGATCATTGCCGCTACCGATGATGACCCATCGCATTCTGGAATTGTCGAGACGGATTGCACTCTCGAGAAGTATATCCACTCCTTTTACTGGTCGGATGAGCGCAACCGTTCCGACGACGAAATCGTCATTCGACAGCTGCCACCGTGCACGAATAGCTTTCCTCGATTCACAGGGGACGGCAGGGGTCACGCAATTGTAGACAACATTGCATTTCTTCGAATCACAGCCACTACGAAGCATCGATTGCTGGACAGCTTCCGATTCGCAGGCATGCCAGGCAACTCGAGGATGTTTGAATGACATCCAATCCGAAGGATCCCATCGTTTAAGAGGCCGTGTGATTCCACGAAAGGAAACGATGGACGGGCGTTTCTGAGAGCGAGGCATACGCGCCGTCGCAAACAGCGACCATGCGAGCGTGAAAGTTGTGAAGGCATGAATCACTTCAGGACGAAACTTCCGAATAATGTCCCGGAGTTGTTGAATAGCGCGAAGGTTTAACTTTTTCTCTCCGACTATGTGCTCAAGAGAAAGTTCACCTGCCTGTGGTTCTGATGGAGGGTGTACCGCTGAAACGCAGTTGATAGCACAGACCGAATGCCCGCGACCTAGCAATTGTTCAACGACTTGCCCTTGCGGATAGAGAAGCATTATTCGCAAAGTGCGTTACTCCCCGCCGACCTGAGCAACAACACCAAAATGAATTGAGCCGTTGACACCTTGCAATCGACCAATCGCCCGCAATCCTCCAAGTGTGGTCGAGCTCGACAAAATACGTGTGGAAAGGTTTTTGGGAAACACTCGCTTTACAAGACTTCGGAACTTAAACCAGTACCGGTCATGAAAGTAGATTCGTTCCTTTACCGACATTCCGAGTAAAGCGAATCGATTCTCAAATTCACGCCGAGACGGTTCCTTGATCCTGCCCGACACGACCATAATCCCGTTCTTACGCAACGAAATTTTAGCCTTCGTTAAGACTTGTAACCACCAGTCGTCATTTTCGTCCATGGCGATATCAGCCATGACAATGAGGTCAAAAAAATTGTCTGGGTACCCAGGATTCAAGGCATCTCTTACATCGACATTTACTTTGTGCTGCAGATCGGAGCATCGCAATCGTGTTTGCTGTACAGCTGATGGCGCATAGTCATAAGCCCAGTGCGTTTCCGCGAATTCAGCAAGGAGCCGGGACTGATAACCGAGCCCGCATGCTACCTCTAGACTATTCTCGGGGGCCGGACACCACCTCTTGGCAACATCCGCAATCGTTGCGAAACGCACTTGGTCGAAACTTGATGCGTAATCCCACGGGTCGCTAGACGATTGATAGGCCAGTTCGTACTCCGCCTGTCTCGCATGGTCCATCGAGACGGAGGGAATGGTAATCACTTGATTCATGGGAGGATATCCTTTTGCGTTGGTAACCCAACGCTAGCTAACCTGGACAGAAACACCATAGTTATCACTAAGAAATTCGATGTACAGCGTCAATGTCAATCGTTAAAAGTTCAACCTGCACTCAAAGATACGAATCGGTTTTTCATGGTCCATGAGATCGACAAAATGATCAGCCAATCGCCAACCTGCGGATTGAATCCATGATTGGAATCGATCGCCTGTATGACGCTGTGGTTCGCTCAAATAAACGACTCCATCTTTTTTCAGATGACGCCGCAAACATGGTTCAAGGATTGGGAATAGCTTCGGATCGTAAACGATGTCCGATCCCACGATGATCGAATACTCACCAAGCCCCGAGTTGGTGTCTCGCCAATCTAGACGACAAACCGAATTCACTCCGGATCCATGGCTGGCATTGTATCGACAGACTAACAACGCCGTCGTAGATGCGTCCGTAATCGTCACATTGGCACCCCGCATCGCCGCAGAGATTCCAGCCCGGCCGCTTCCTCCTCCAAGCTCCAGAATCGAAAATCCTTCGAGGCTCTTGGACTGGCGTTGTTCTGCGATTCGTCCCAAAAAATGATCCATTCCAATCGCAGCTCGCCATGCGGCCGCCCAAAACGGATCTTGCTCAAATGACCCTTGATCCCCTTTACTCAAAGCCTGCCATAGCAACGCATCGGGGTCGGTGACGCGTATCCAAGGAACTTCGCATCCAGCAATCGTGGTGGACGATTCTTCAATGGGCACCAGCCTCCTAATTCTAGCGAGCAAGGATCGCTGCTGGCGATGAACAGTGGATTCGGGAACATGCATCTCTTGCGTCAGATCAACCGATTAAGCATCAGCCATGTCTTTGGCATGATACGAACTTCGAACGAACGGTCCCGAAGCCACTTTTTTGAAGCCCATACCCTTCGCCAAGAGTCGCAACTCTTCAAACTCCTCGGGTGGTACGTAACGTTCCACAGGTAGATACTTCGGACCAGGCTGCAAGTATTGCCCTAACGTCAAGAAGTCACAATCATGGCTTCGCAAATCGGCTAAGCAATCCATGAGCTCATCTCTTGTCTCACCAAGACCGAGCATCAACCCACTCTTCGTCTTGATCGATGGGTTC
Source organism: uncultured Pirellula sp. (assembly GCA_903858115.1). GTDB lineage: Bacteria > Planctomycetota > Planctomycetia > Pirellulales > Pirellulaceae > JBKCUI01. The sequence goes on from CAIOHR010000370.1 coordinate 17,496, forward strand.
TTTCGTTTGATATACGCAAGCAATTCGAGGGTCCAGTTGTACTCGCTTTTGGGACCACGCACTTTTCGATAGAGCCGAGGGACCGTCTCCATGTTATGGTTGAAAACTTCAGGAGCCGATTCGATCACCCGATCCAATCCATGTTTGTGGCGAACGAAGTCTGGTGTCAAAACCTCGATGGTTGCGCCCGTTTTCTCGCGCACGGCGATCACGCACTGATAAAAATGATCTCCTCCTCCGTCGGGCAAATCATCTCGCGTGACCGATGTGATCACCACATGTTTCAACCCGAGGCGAAATGCTGCCTCAGCAACGCGGGTAGGTTCGTCCAGTTCAAGATCCTCTGGTTTGCCTCGCTGGACGGCACAAAAGCCGCAGGGACGTGTGCAAACGTTTCCCAAAATCATGAAGGTCGCTGTCTTTTGAGCGTAGCACTCCATCCGATTCGGGCATTTTGCATTCTCGCAAACGGTCTCCAGTCGAAGCTCGTCGAGAATCCCCGAGGTGAACCGGTTCTCATTACCCTTCGGAACTTCCCGCTTGAGCCAGGGCGGCAATCGACGGCTTGGTTCAAACGTTGGGGCAGTCATACAACCGATCGATGCCGAGTTCGGATCCGATGACTCAGGGTTTTGAATTACAGGGAGTTCCATGCAACCGTAGGTGGGAAATGTTTCGAGTTCACTTCATGCGCAATTCGAAATCAACAAGGATTGTGATTCGAAAATGCACTGCTTGCGAGTGATAAACCGCTTTGGCCACTCCCGCATTATGACTTTAACAGCATGACGTTATTTTGCTAGTGTCAGCGTACAAAGAATGGCACCGGGGGCAAAAAGGCATGCTGCAGATAAAATACCGTGGCTCCTTCCCAAGAAGTAAACTTAGCGAGATACAAAACCCCAATGTAGGTCAAAATCACAGCGATTTGAGGCATCCACGCGACATACCGCCAGAGCCAAAACGCCCGATTCGTCAAGCTTTGGCTCCGCCTCCAGGCCCAGCCAACAACCAGCTTCGCAGGAAACATAAAGAAAACGAAGAACAAGGTCAGCATCCACTCGAGTTCCTCTGGAATTCGCTCAATTCTCAACAGGTAGAGGGGTGTCGCGAACAGGAATAGCACAAAGATCCCCCAAGCGGCCGACCAAGGGGCACGCTGCATTCCGTGCCTTACCGCCTTCACATCGAATAAAGACCTAACCGAACGTTGGTTTCCGAAGTGCGTCTGCAAAAAAGGCAAAAGGGACAATACCCAAACCATCAACAGCACTCCAACCGCCCCGAGAAGGCCTTTCCCTGGATTGGGTTGCCCACTCACGGCGATGATCATCATCGTTCCCGGGATCAATAACCATACGATAGCTCCCAATGCAGCAAAGAATCCCAACCAAAGCAACGTTGGCAATCGAAGCGAAACGACGAAGTTCCAAAGCCGATCTTCCGCATCCTGCCAAGTCGATAGCCGCCAAAAGCGCTTCAAGAAAAAGATAGGTGCAGGCCACGCGAAGTGCCGTAGCTTGCCGCCTCGGAAAATGGCCCAGGATATCCAAGCGATCCACCCTAACGCAATGACACGAGCCGCAAACCGAAGCTGCCTTGCGCGATCACCACCTGGTTCGATCAACTCCGTTGTATAAGCGACGTCCGCAATGTACCACACAGGAAGCCATGACAATGCGATACACCCAAGCGCGATGACGATTCGTCGCGCTACCACAGTTCCTGGAATGCACTCACGCCATGGCAAGTTACGCGAAACACGCGACGAACACTCGATCATGTAGCCAAGCGTTGCAAACTGCAAAACAGGTATCGTCGCGATCAAACTCAGCAAGACAACTAGACAACCATAAGACCAAACGGCGCGGATTGGGAAAGATGCACGCTTGATCCAGTTCAATAGAACACCTCGAAGCATCCAGTAGCGAGTTCGAATTGCAAGATAACCGGCCCAAAACAAAGTATTCGATCACAAGCCGAAGGCAACTGGGCGCTAATGGCTCGTTGATTTGATCTCAACCCGAAGCGTGACGGACTGTCGCATGAATCCCTTTGCCTTGCGGCAGAATAGCTCATTCGGAACAGCCGCCAAAATCTTGGAAAAACTTTTCGCTTAATCCACAGGCCGATTTCGATTAACGGTTTTCGACGCCACTCAAGCCTAATGCGAATTGAACATGACTTAGAACTGCTGAAAAATCCCAAGGCTGCAGGATCCAGCCGTCGAACAAACTGCCATCGAACGATAGTCCAAAAAGCGACGGAGTAAACTTGGAAACGCAAATAACACACAGAGATTTATTGGAATCCATAGACCGCAAAGATCGAAGAACCAATCCAGTATTCGTGCACTGATCAGCGTCGAGTATCACACAATCGACTTCGGAAAAGTCAATCGTACGAAACGCCAGTTCAGCACTATCGATACTTTGCAGTTTCCCGAGGCGATTCTCGACGATCCGCAGATCGTCCTCAATCGCAGCTTGGACGTGTCCCACAAACAAAATTTGTACGTCATGCGGAGTGGCATCATAGTGGTAAAAGTATGCTGACTCCGCAACTCCTGATTCCAAGGAACACGGCCGATCGATTGCATTCAGTTGTAGCAATATCGATTCAAAAAGCCGGTCTGCCTCTTCGGTCTGTTCGTTGTTACGAAGCAACTGAACTTTCGATAGATCTACCCGAAGCTTTTCCAGTTTTGCAGCGTCGCGATTGGAGGAATGGCGATATTCGATATGCGAACTTGAAGAGGAATCGTTGTCCGTATCGCTTTGGGTCGCAACTTCGCCCCGCACGATTGCGATATTCTCCGGTGCCTCAATGCCGACCTTGGCAACGCGACCGTTGATGCTCAGCATCCGCACCACGATCCCGCAAGATGGAAAAACTATCGACTGTTCTGCTCGACGACCCAAGATCAACATAGCGTGTACCCTTGAATGAAATAGTTGTGTGTTTTATTGATTCACTGATAGCCACAACATATCACATTCGCATCTGATTGTGTCTCACCGGAACAACGCAAAAAACGATTTTGCGAATGCTAGCTAAGACCGAGCTATGTACGTTTGGAATGTCTTCTACATTAACGTGCGAGAGCGCCGCTAATCGGCTTGATTCGCTTCTTGCCTGAGAAGTCAGTTTCAACTAGATACCGAAGATCGGCAAACTCAAATGGTGCCGACGCGGTGGGCAATGCATCAGAATGATCAGCATCCCATGATACGTGGACGAAGTCTTCCAGGCCTCGACCTGGTTTTGTTCCATCTTTGGCTCCATCGCCCACCACAATGTTCCCGGCAATCGTCACTCCTTTCTTACCGTTCGGGAAATTCATTGCATTCTTGTCCCGCGAGTACAGAACATTGTTTGCCAAGATCATTCCTTGCCGTGAGTCCCATGAACTGCCACTAAAGGCGTGGCTCGCGTTGATAATCGTATTGTGAAGCACTTGTAGGTTTAATGATTTGCCTTGATGGTCTGTGCTCGCAAAGCCGGCTCCTTTGGCGTTCATGAGAACATTGTTTCGAACGATGGCTTCGCCCTGGACTTGCATCGCATGGTCGTCGCTTCGGCGGCAAAGATTCCGTTCGATGATGTTGACCGGCTTGCCTGCGGTGCCATACACCGTGATACAAGGGTAATGCGTGTCGTGAACGTTGTTCTCGGCAATGAGGTTTCCCCAAGAGCCTTGTTTGACTTCGATCCCGTCCCCTTGATCACCAAAGCAATCGTGAATGTGATTCAACGCGATTATACTCTCGCTCATGATGTGCTCACCATTGTTCGCACCGAGATACATCCCTTCCCCGTGTCCACCTCCATGATGGTTGTGGTTGCGAGTGAGAAAGAGGCGTCGCGTGTTGGCGCTGTTTGCGCTCAAGTTTACATTGGCAGTATGATGAATGTGGCATCGATCGATCCAGACATCGCTGCATTGCCCCAGTCGCAGCCCATGACTCCCTCCCGTAATCTCCACACCTCGCAAGCAAAGATACTTCACTGGGCCGCCTTGCCCGATATTCACCACATTCTGCCTGGCATCTGGACGTGTGATGACGACTTGTGCTCCTTCCTCGGCAACAATCCAGATGGGAGCACCGGCGGTACCACTAATTTGAATATCCCACATTCGAGGGATGCTGTAGGTACCCGCGGAAATCTGCAGTTGATCGCCTGGCTGCAATGCGGCTACCGCTTTCACGAGTGAGTCGCCGTTGGTACATGTGTGTTTGATGACACGAATTGGGACAATGCCAGCCCATTCGGGCGCATAGCGACTGTCGTCCGCCACCAAGGCAGCTGCCGGCGTTGTTAGCAACGATAGAAAAAAGAGCACGCAAGAGTGTAACCGAGAAAGATCGACGCTTCGAATAACGTTTTGCATAGGATTCTTTTCAACAATGATGTGGATCGCTCCGCCCATCCATCGAACTATGTAATGGACCGATCCGCCGATCCCCACCATCGTAATACAAAATAGACGTTCGCCAGCGACCGTCATTTTTTCTTTTTCTTTCCGTCCCCCATTGGACGGTCTAAAGCTATCGTACTGGCGTCGTACGCAGGATTCGGTTTCTCAGGAATCAACGCATTGGTTGATTTGCACCAAGCGAGGAGATCATTGAGAAGTTCGTCGCTTTTGGCAGGCAGGATGTTGGCCAAGTTGTTTCGCTCGCCAAGGTCTTCTGCGAGATGGTATAGTTCCACGGCGTTGTTGGATGAGAGTTTATCTCGCCCACCATCGAGTTGCCATTCTTCATGAAACAAGTGCAATTTCCAATCACCCTTGTGAATCACGCTTACTGGGCGGGACCGAAATCCAGTCCGAGCATCCAGTTCGCGACCTCGAATCACGGGTTTGTCGAGATATCCGGGAAAGTGCCAGTAGATCGCGTCCCGCTGTAGTTCATCTTCACCCTTCAACAACGGAATCAAGCTTTCGCCATCGAGCACTTTGCTCTTTGGCTGCGATACACCGGCGGCAGCCAAAAAGGTTGGAAACAAATCGACGTTGATGACTGGCACATCGCATTTCGTTCCAGGTTTGGTCACGCCGGGCCAACGAACGAGGAATGGCTCACGTACCCCACCTTCGTAGTAGCAGCCCTTGTTACCGCGCAATGGTTCCTGAGAGCTTTGTTGCGTACCACCATTGTCGCTTGTGAAGACAAGCAATGTGTTGTTCTCCAGGTTGAGTTCTCGAAGCTTCTCCAGCAATAGGCCAACACTTGCATCGAGATCATACGTACATGCCGCATACAACGGATTGCTATGCTGCGAGCCCGGTTGCTTGGCACGAAACTTCTCGAGTGATTCCTTCTGTCCCTGCAAGGGAGTGTGAATCGCGTGATGTGCAAGGTAGCAAAAGAAGGGCTTTTCGCGATTTGCCGCCATGAATTCGCAGGCTTTGCGAGTCAGCGTAAAGACACCCTTTGGATCGGACGGTGGTCCACTTTTATTTCCCTCCGTCCCTTCTTTTTCCTCGTTCTCGCCGAACGAATCGAACGAAACATCGAATCCTTGCTGTGTCGGTAGTGCTCCATCCTTACCCGCTAGATGCCATTTCCCAAAATGCCCTGTGATATATCCCACCTGCTTCAGAGCCTCTGCCATGGTGACGGTCTCTCTCGATAATCCGTTTTTGTTCGGGATGGGAATGAGTCTCTGCGCAGCCTTATTCCCTCGATCGGTGTCACCCACTGCATAAACATGATGACGCGGTGTGTAGGTGCCGGAAAGCAGGCAGGCTCGGCTCGGTGCGCAATTACCAGCAGCAGCATATCCTGCGGTGAAAATCATTCCCTCTTTTGCAAGCTTGTCGAGGTTCGGCGTTTCGTGGAAATCGCTACCTTGATAGCCGACGTCTTTCCAACCGAGATCGTCTGCGAAGATGAGAACGATATTGGGCTTCGTCCTTACGTCAGCGGCATGAACCGTTGTCCATGAAGCGAGTAGCATGGCGATAGCAATAGAAAAGTAATGGTTCATGTTTAAGCTTTGGTAAAAGGTGTAGTGGAACTCATGCTTGGTTTCGAACAACGTAGCTATCGCGATTGGCGAATGGGCGGAAGCTGCGTTGCAAGCAGAGTGCGAGTTTCTTAAGTGTTGCTGTGTGTTGCGGGTCGGTAGCGAGATTCGTGTATTCCCGGGGATCTGCATCGTGATCGTAAAGCTCGATACCATTCCGTCCTTCATCCCACTCCGTGCAACGCCAGCGAGCCGTTCGTACGCTTCTGCCCCCCGCGCATCGGAAGTCTGTGTTGCTACGAATGCAAATCTCTGTCGCGGACTCCGAGTAGATAAAGGACGGCGTCGAGTCCCATGTTGGAGACTCGATGTTCCGCCGTTTGTCTGACTACCGGTTTAGCGTGAAACGCGATCCCTAATCCGGCTCGTGCCAACATCGGAAGATCGTTCGCGCCGTCGCCGATCGCAATCAACTGCTTGCGATCTACACCTTCGTCGGCCGCCAATTGTTCTAGGAGCTCTGCTTTGCGTTTCGCGTTGACAATCGAACCAAGCACTTGTCCTGTCAATTTTCCATCGATAATCTCCAGTTCATTGGCATAGACATGATCGATCCCTAAACGTTCTTGCAAGTAGTGTCCAAAATACGTAAACCCTCCGGAGATGATCGCTGTGCGATATCCGAATCGACGCAGTGTAGATAGGAGAAGCTCTGCTCCTTCGGTCAGCTCCAACCGTGCTGCAATAGTCGGCAAAACCGATGCCGAAAGACCTGCCAACGAACTAACGCGTCTGCGAAGAGATTCGTCAAAATCCAACTCACCGCGCATTGTCGCTTCGGTGATCGCGCTCACTTCATCACCAACACCTGCTTCCTTGGCTAATTCGTCAATCACCTCGGCTTGCAAGAGTGTCGAGTCCATATCGAGTGCCACGACACGACGTATGCGACGATAGGCATCATCGCGTTGCCAAGCGAGGTCGAGGTTGAGTTGGCTGGACAGCTCTAACAAACTCGCTTTCAACTGGATCGCATCGCGAGGCTCTCCTCGCAGCGAAAACTCGACACAGGCCCGTGTCAACTTGTTGGTTTCCACTCGAGGAGGTCGTCCCGACAGGCGGGTGATTACGTCAATGTTTAGCCCTTGGGAAGCGAGCATCTGGCTGACGGCAGCGAACTGTTCCGCGGTAACCGCTCGCGACAGCAGCGTTAGGATGAAGCGTGACTTCCCTTGATGACTGACCCAATCGTCATACTCGGTGTTCGAAATGCGTTTGTGTTTGCACTTCAAGCCGAGTTCATGGCCTCGCTCCTGCGCTTGTTCGATCACGAGATCGGTATCGACGGAATGCGGGATGCGGATCAGCAATCCCAGTAGCAGCGATTGATGAATGACCGCTTGATTTACGTCGATAATCGAACAATGAAAGGAAGCAAGAAGTTCCGAAAGCGAAGCGGTTTGTCCAGGTCTATCTTCTCCGGTGAAGTGGAGAAGCATCAATGTGTCGACCGCGTTTTGAAGAGTTGTGTTCATACGGAGTATCGTAGCGAACGAACTACTCTTTTCCGAGGCCTTTAGGGAATCCGCCGGGCAGAGAATCGGTCGCGTACCTGGCTGTTGTTTTATCCACGCTTTTGTTTTATCCCAACCCGAAGCGTGATCGAAGGATTCAGTCAGATTCTCTGTCCCTCGCTCACGCGACGGGTTATGATGGATCCCTTGCCAGCCTCTACGCTCTGATTACTCAGCGATTTCTTTTTTCGAAGCCAGATTATCGAGAATGCGATAGAGGCTTCGGCGGGCGATTCCTAGTTCTTTGGCCGCTCGGGTTTTGTTGCCGCGATTCCGTTTAAGAACTTCCGTAACGTGCCGTTGCGAAAGAGATTCTAGCGGGATGGCATCGCCGACTTTCGGCTGATCGGACAACGCTTGGCTCAGCTCCTGCGATCCTGTGGAACGTTGGATTTCGCTCGGTAGGTTTTCGACATTGATGCAATGATCATCCGATAGAATTTTTGCTCGCTCCAGGGCATTGATGAGTTGGCGAATATTGCCGGGCCATGGATGGGAACGAAAAAGTTCCATCACTCCAGCTCCTAGTTTCCAATCCTCACCGAGCCAATGATGGATGAGGAGCGGAATATCGTCGATACGTTCTCGCAACGGTGGAATCGTGATCGACAATACGTTCACGCGATAATAGAGGTCTTCTCGAAACCTGCCATCGGCAACTTCTTTCCCCAAGTTTCGATTGGTTGCGGCGATCAATCGCACCTTCACCTTGCGTTCTTTGGTGGCGCCGATTCTGCGCATCGTACCATCTTCAAGCACTCGCAAGAGTTTTGCTTGCAATCCACCTGCGAGTTCACCGAACTCATCAATGAACAACGTACCGCCGTCTGCAATTTCAAAGAGCCCAGGTTTGGCATCGACGGCACCGGTAAACGCTCCCTTTTCGTAGCCGAATAGCTCGCTTTCAAGCAGTGACTCTGGCAGCGCCGCACAGTTGATAACGACAAGAGGGCGATCGGATAACGTGCTCTGAGCATGAATGGCGCGTGCGACCAACTCCTTGCCCGTACCGCTTTCCCCAAGAATCAAAACTGGCTTATCGCTCGGTGCAATGCGTGCGATGAGCCGCTTTACTTCCTGTATCCCTGGCGAGTTTCCAATCAAAGGCTTAGGGCGGTTGTGATTGGCTACTTGACGCTTCAGGTGGATGTTCTCGCGTTCTAGCGAAACTGTTTTTGCAAGTCGACGCACCAACATATCCAATTCGTCCAAACCGAATGGCTTCGAAAGATAATCGATCGCGCCCCGTTTCATGGCTTCCACTGCGGAGCCAATACTTCCACCTCCTGTAAGCATCACAATCTTCAGGTCAGGATCGTCGCGGTGCAGTCGCGTCAATAAATCCAAACCGTTCACGCCGGGCATGTTCTGGTCGATGATCGCCACGTGAAAGTGCTGGTTGGTTTGAACGGCAATCGCTTGTTCGGCATTCGCCGCCGCAACCACTCGGTACCCTTGGCGCTGAAAAAAGCGACAAGCTGGCTCCAGAAAATCTGGCTCGTCGTCGACCAACAACAAGTCGAGTGGTTCGGTGAGTGTTGCGAGTACCATACGGTTGCCTAGGGAATTAGAAGTTCTCATCCAGTGTAAGCTGCACAAAAGCAGATATCGGCCAAAGCGGATTACTGCATAGCAAATCAGGTGCCATTCCTTTATAGAATTGTGGATTCCTAGTGCTTTCCCTCGGGTGAACCGGTAAAATTCGAGAAGTAGCAAATAGGATTCTCTTCGAAATGGTCCTCTGATATGACTCACATGTGTGACATAAAGGCACAAATTGTTCGCGTGTCATGCCTAACCACGCTGGAGGTTGCGTTTTCATTTGGGAAACTGGGTGCGGTAATTTGCCCTTTGGTAGTGAGCCGACTCGACTACCACGCATTCCTTGCAATCGTTACTGTAAATTCAGGAAGACTGACCAGCCTTTAGAGCTGGGTATCGGAGTCAAACCATGCGTGCGGCAGTTTGTCGTTTGAGTATGGCACGTTGGTTGCATCCCGTGCAGACTCAATTCCCTTTCCAACTCTTTCTCAATCGATACGAATCGAAATGTCATTAGCCGAACAACCGCCCTCCTTTCTTTCTGAGACGACGGACCGAAAAGCAGGAGAGACAAGCACTTCATCGCAAGGGGGAGTGGAGACTCAGACGTTTGAATCCTTTAGTTACGATGACGGAATTGTGCGGATGTTTTTAGCCGCAACGATTTTATGGGCTATCGTCGCGACTGCAGCTGGATTGCTCGTGGGGCTCCTGTTGGTGTTGCCAAATCTTTGGCAAGGATTGGATCCTCGCATCGGTTCGATGCTTTCCTTTGGTCGTCTTCGTCCCTTGCATACCAATGCGGCTATTTTTGCTTTCGCGGGTAACGCAATATTCGCCGCTGTTTACTACAGTACGCAGCGATTGTGCAAATGCCGGATGTGGAGTGACCTGCTGAGTCGACTGCACTTCTGGGGATGGCAAGCGATCATCGTCGCGGCGGCCGTGACTCTACCGATGGGGATCACGCAAAGCAAGGAGTATGCTGAACTCGAATGGCCAATCGATCTTGCGATTGCAGTCGTTTGGTTAGTTTTTTTCGGCGGCAATTTTTTGATGACGCTGTGGAACCGTCGCGAACGACACATGTATGTTGCGCTTTGGTTTTACATTGCAACCATCGTGACCGTCACTGTGTTGCATGTTTTCAATAACCTTGTCGTTCCGATCGGGCTAGGCAAAAGCTACTCCGTCTACGCGGGCGTTCAAGATGCGTTGATGCAGTGGTGGTATGGTCACAATGCAGTCGCGTTTTTCTTGACAACACCTTTCTTGGGATTGATGTACTATTTCTTGCCCAAAGCAGCCGAACGTCCTGTGTTTAGTTACAAGCTCAGTATTATTCACTTCTGGTCGTTGGTCTTCATTTACATATGGGCCGGTCCTCACCATTTGCACTACACCGCGTTGCCTGAGTGGGCGAGTACATTCGGGATGCTGTTTAGTTTGATGCTATGGATGCCATCTTGGGGTGGGATGATCAACGGTTTGCTCACACTGCGTGGAGCATGGAACAAGGTTACGACAGATCCGATTCTCAAGTTCTTCGTCGTTGGGATTACGTTTTATGGAATGTCTACGTTCGAAGGTCCGATGCTGTCCGTCAAGAGTATCAATGCCTTGTCGCACTACACAGATTGGACGATTGCTCACGTGCACTCAGGAGCGCTAGGTTGGAACGGCTTCATGGCCTTTGGGATGATTTACTGGATGTTGCCCAGACTGTTCCAAACCAAACTGTGGAGCAAGAAGCTAGCCGAATGGCACTTTTGGTTGGGAACGATTGGCATTTTGCTTTATATCATCCCTATCTATATGGCGGGTATCACGCAAGGCTTGATGTGGAGAGCGATGGATGAACTCGGCCGATTGCAATACCCTGATTTTGTGGATACCGTGCAAACGATTGTATATTACTGGTGGGCACGATTGCTTGGTGGTGGTTTGTATGTCGCTGGTGTTTTGATGTTAGCAGTCAATGCCTTCATGACTTGGACCGGTCGACCTTCGAAGTATGAAGTACCCGTCTACTCGGCACCTCGATTGGGCAAGACGTATCAAGATGCACCTTTGCCAAAGAGCAAGCTGGAAGGTGTCCCTGTGACAGATCTTGCTGTCACCGTGGATAAGGTAGGGAAGATGGATTGGCACCGACGTTGGGAGCGACTACCGATTCGCTTTACGATTTTGACCACGATCGCAGTTGTTATCGCCAGTCTTTTCGAAGCGATCCCTATGTTCTTGATTCGAAGCAACGTACCGACGATTGCTTCCATCAAGCCTTACACTCCGCTAGAGCTGGCTGGCCGCGATGTCTACATCAGTGAAGGGTGCTACAACTGTCACTCGCAAATGATACGACCGATGGTGGCGGAGACCCAACGCTATGGCGAGTACAGCAAAGCAGGTGAGTTTGTTTACGACCACCCGTTCCAATGGGGCTCGCGACGGATCGGTCCAGACTTGGCTCGCGAGGGAGGCATTAAAAGTAATTCCTGGCATTGGACCCACTTTGAAGATCCGTACAAGGCTTCTCCAGGCTCCATCATGCCGTCGTACAAGCACTTGTTAAAAGAACGACTGAACTTCGGACTGATACCAGACCGCGTTTGGGCCGCGAACTATTTGGGTGCTCCGTACGAACGCGAACTGACGGATTCTGTGGAGATGGCCAAGGCCCAAGCGGAACAGATCGCGGCAGATATCATTGCACAAGGTGGAACGGTTAGCTACGAGGGCGGGTTGATCAAGGATTCGACCGCGATCGCGCTCATCGCTTACCTGCAACGGATGGGCAAAGATTTGTTTGCACCAGCACCTGCTGCGGAACCTGCAACTGCACCGGCGGACGGATCGGTTCCCCCTGCGGACGAGCCATCGAAAGAAACATCAACTAACACTGTCGCAGTTGCGACGAGCGCTGGAGACAAGGAGTAATCATGTTGAAAGAAGTAATGGGCAAGCTCGACTATGCGATGTTCGATGAAATCGCAGTCGTGATTTTTGCCATGAGTTTTATTGCCATCGTCTGGGGTGCGCTTCGATTGCGACCTGATTCCGTAGAACGATTTAGTAACATCCCTATTCAAGACAACGTCGTCGATCCGAGGAAAGGACCTAACGCTTAATGCCAACTTCGACCAAAAAAGAATCGTCCCTCGGACATAGTTACGATGGAATCCAAGAATACGACAACCCGCTTCCCAGTTGGTGGAAGTGGTTGTTCGTGATGACTGTCGTCATGAGTCCGTTCTATCTCATGTACTTTCACTCTGGGATGCCGGGCCGTTCCGTTGCGGATCAATATCAAGTAGCGGTGAACGAGAATACTCGAAAACAATATGCAAAGATTGGTGACCTCGAAGGAGATGAGGCCACGATGGTCAAGTTCCTGGCTGAACCTGAATGGGTTGGCGTGGGGCAAGCGATTTACAAAGCGAACTGCGTATCATGCCATGGTGCCGAAGGTGGTGGAAACGTCGGCCCTAATTTGTGCGATGAGAATTATAAACACATCAAACAATTGACCGATATCGTCAAAGTGATCAATGAAGGTGTCGCGGGAGGGGCTATGCCCGCTTGGGCTAAGCGACTTCCCCACAAAAACGATGCCATCTTGGTTTCTGTGTACGTTGCAAGCTTGCGGGGATCCAAACCTGCAACGGCAAAAGCACCCGACGGTAGCCCTATTGCCGCTTGGCCTCAAGGCAATCCCTAAAAGTACTGCTCTTCGAAACGCGGTGGATAGCCAAAGTTCCTTCGTTACGGGGTTACAAACTTCACTAAGACAGAGCCATGACTAACATTCCAAACAGCCTGCATTCACCCTTCCCCATTCTAAGCGACGATGTCCGAAAAACACGTATCGCCGCTTGCTCGGTCGGATGCGGTGATTGCATGGGCACCGGGGATTGCACCTCCAAGCACGATCAGCGACATGCGTTGCATGCGATCGCTGGAAAAAGTGCCGATCTCACCGGGACAGTGAGCGAAGAAACCGTTGGTGCTTTGACTGGGAATGATGGTTCGATTCTGATGCCGGAGGAGCAAGTACTCCCGACGTTGAATCGAGATGGAAAACGCAAGTGGATTAACCCCGCGATCGAACAAGGACCAAAATGGAACTATCGTCGTTGGGTTGCGTATGCACTAATTGCGTTTTTTGTGGTGTTGCCTCATCTCCGAATCGATGGGAAACCCTACGTTCTGATCGATATTGCAACACGCCAGTTCACGTTCTTGGGACATACGTTTTATCCAACCGATACGCCGTTGTTGGCCTGCTTGACATTGGCAACGTTCTTTTCCGTGATGCTGGTCACCAGTTTGGCTGGACGCGTTTGGTGCGGTTGGGGTTGTCCGCAAACGGTATACATGGAATTTCTATTTCGACCGATCGATCGGTTGTTTCAGGGTACCGTTGGCAAAGGTGGGAAAGCCAAGCGAGAGCTCTCAGGCGCTATGCAATTTGCAAGAGTGCTGGTTTATCTTGTTTGTTGTATGTTCCTTGCTCACGTTTTTCTAAGCTACTTTGTCGGTACGGATCGACTTGCGCAATGGATCGTTACACCTCCCACGGAACACCCCTCTGCATTTTTGATTATGGCAGGGACGACCTTGGCGATGATGTTCCACTTCTTGTACTTTCGCGAGCAACTTTGCTTGATTGCCTGCCCCTACGGTCGATTCCAATCGGTAATGTTGGATCGCAAGTCGTTGATCGTGGCGTACGATCCTGGTCGAGGTGAACCACGCAAAAAAGGAAAACGGCAACCGTTGGCCCGTGAGCCGCTGACGCTTGAAGTGTTGACCAAGCCCGCTGTTGGCGACTGTGTGGATTGTGGACGCTGCACCGCCGTGTGTCCGACGGGAATCGATATCCGCAATGGACTCCAGTTGGAGTGTATCCACTGCGCTCAATGTGTAGATGCCTGCAATGCGGTGATGGGTAAGGTCGGTCTACCAACGGGACTCATACGCTACACCAGCCAGGATGGACTTGAAGGGAAAAAGGCTTCGTTGTTTCGAGCGAGGACCGTGATTTACTCCATAGCAGTTACGATTCTCGTGGGGCTTTTCTTCTTCACTCTTTCGTTCAAATTCGCATTCGATGCGAGAATATTCCGACAGCAGGGATCCCCCTTTATGGTTCGTCAAGACCGAATGGTGCAAAACAATTTCCGATTGCGACTCGTCAATCGAAGTCAAAGAGAACAGCAGTACAACCTATCGCTCGCCGATAACGAGATGCAAGTGAATTGGAGTGGCGGGGAGCCGATCGTTTTGAAGCCAGGGGACACTCGGTTGGTGCCGATCGATATTCTTTTTCCGATGCAAAAGACTTCAGTGCAAGGGTCGGTTAAGGCCAATCTAGTTGTAGCCGACAGTGCCGGCGCGAAGCGAGAAATTCCTATCCACCTTTTGGGGCCGAGGTAGATCATGCAAGAGAAAAGCTCTCGCCGATTTTGGGTGCTATTCGTGCTCGGTTTTTTTGCTATTGACCTGACGATTGCAGTGATTGCGATCTCAATGGCGGCAGGTGATCCTTCGTTTCGTTCGATTCCTGGTTTCGGAGAACGGTCCGTTCATTGGGATGAACGTCAACAAAAACAAAGGCTTCTCGAAGAACTTGGTTGGAGCATCGAACTTGACAGCGCACTATCAACGAAAGAAGAGCTGAGGCTTCATATTTTCGATCGCAACGGCAAGCATGTGGAGGGCGTTCAATTGCAAATAGGCCTCTTTCATTACACTCGAGTTGCTGAGCAGCAAAAGATCCTCTGTGTAGAGAAAGATGGTTATTACATTGCCGATGCCAAATTGCACAAACCCGGATTGTGGAACATGGATATCGACGGGGAAACTGCCGACGGCAGGAAGATTTGGTCTCAGCAAACCATTCGTTGGGAAATGACTCCATGAACGTAATTGAGGGAGCAATGGAACTGCTTTTAGCAACCTCCGTTGCATCCATGTTAGGTTCCTTGCATTGTGTGGCGATGTGTGGACCGTTTGCGATATTGGCCTCGAACTCGGCTACGAATCCCAGTGGAAGAATCCTCTCGAACCGGTTGATAGCATATCATGCCGGGCGATTGATCACTTATGTTTTGATGGGTCTGATTGCAGGAACGTTTTCAAGCCTATTGTTGGCATCCGGCGTATTAACGAGCGTTGGGTTAGTGGTTGGTGGTTTGCTCATCGCAATGGCGCTAGCGCGATTTTGGGTTTTGCTTTTCCCAGAGACAGTTGAAGCCTTTCGTTCCAAACGTGAAACGCCGTGGCACAGTGGATGGGTAATGAAGTGGAGCAAGGGGCTCGCTCGCATTCGACGTTGGATTCCTAAAGATCCCGCGTGGCTCGGACCGTTGGGTTGGGGATTGACTACGACATTGCTTCCGTGTGGGTGGCTTTATCTTTTCATATTAACTGCGACTGCGGCGCAGAATCTAGGGATGGCTGTTGCCACGATGGTCGCATTTTGGCTGGGGACATTACCGTTGCTTTCGTTGTCAACATTGGGTTGGGCTCGGATGGGCAAACGATGGCAAACGTTGTCAGGTCCTGTAGCCGCATGTTGTATTTTGGGAATGGGACTTTATTTGATCGTCGCACGTAGTCCCGTCGATGTATCACGATTGCAATCAACTTCCGAGTCGATGCCGCTTGTGCAAGTCGCCAATCATGAGTCGAATAATCCAGTCGAAGCGAAGATGGATCCGACGCATACGGCAAAGAAGCGGGGGGGGGCCGCCTATGCTGGAGAAACAGGCAGGCAACGTTTGGAGCGAATGAGAAAGATGCTCAATGCGGGACTGCCATGCTGTGAGCCTTTTGTGGAGGAAACGCAACATGACGAGTAATGTCACACGTGAAGCCAAGTCATCGACAGCGTTGGTACCATGCAGTCATTGTGGACTGCCAACACCGGAAACACCGAAGTCCGATCGAGCGTTTTGTTGCAATGGTTGCATGGGCGCGTATGCCATGATTCACGAGCTAGGACTCGAGGACTATTACAAACTTCGAACCACCGGTCATGGCTCGCAGTACGTTCGCGATTCGGAAAGTCGAATCGAATCGTTGGTCGATCTCGAAGCGGCTGGCGTCCAAGTGAATCATCTACCGGGCGGGATGGATTGCGTACGTTTGTCGGTCGATGGGATGCATTGTGCAGCCTGCTCTTGGCTCATCGAAAGATTTCAACCGACGATACGAGGATTGCACAGCGCTCGGGTTCGGTTGAGCGATCACTCGGTCGAGTTGATTTATGATCCGGAGCAAACGAATGTTGCTCGCGTGGCAAGCCGATTGTCGAAGATCGGCTACGAGCTCAGTCCCTGGCAAGACGATCCGGATTACAACGCGGACGTGACCATTCGACAACGTGAACACTGGGCAGGGATCGCATTAGCTGCGTTTTTGGCTGCGAACGCCATGTGGATTGGAGTTGCGTTGTACGCGGGAGAATCGACCGGTATCTCCGCAGGCAACGAGTACTTTTTGCGTTGGATCGGAGCCATACTCGGCCTGTTGTCGGCATTGTTGCCTGGTCGTATCTTTTTGCAGACCGCTTGGCAAGCCATTCTATCGAAGTCGCCACACGTTGATATTCCTGTCGCGGTGTCGCTGTGCATCGGGACCGCCGGATCTTTAGTCGGTGCGTGGTACGGAAGCGGTCATATCTATTTCGATTCCCTCGCGTCGTTGGTACTATTGCTTCGCATCGGTCGGTATCTTCAATTTCGAGCACAGTCGGTTTCGCGAAATTCGATCTCTAAGTTATTGCGTTGGAATTCGCAAGTGGCGCACCTTCTCGACGAGAGTGGCAATCGACATGCTATTCCCGCCAGTCGATTGGTCCCTAACGATCTTGTTCTCGTCGAACCGGGAGGCATCATTCCTGCCGATGGGATTGTGGAAGATGGCGAGAGTTCGGTGGATTCCTCGTTGTTGACCGGTGAGACCCTTCCCGTTTTGATTCAATCGGGATCGCGCGTCGTCGGTGGGACGACTAACTTGAACTGTGCGATTCGAGTTCGGGTAGAGGCTGCTGGCGAATCGAGTCGCGTTGGCAAATTGATGGCGATGGTCCGTGAAGCTACTACGTATCGAACGCCGTGGATACAGGCCGCAGATCGCGTTGGAAGATGGTTTGTCGTCGTGGTTCTTTTGCTGGCCGTTGGCACTTGGGTCGGTTGGAGTGTTGCAGCCGACACTACCGT
The DNA here is from genome assembly GCA_903858115.1 of uncultured Pirellula sp. Lineage (GTDB taxonomy): Bacteria > Planctomycetota > Planctomycetia > Pirellulales > Pirellulaceae > JBKCUI01. Next base: position 34,813 of record CAIOHR010000370.1, read on the forward strand.
GGCTACTCAGCACACGATGGCATTGTTAACCATTGCATGTCCGTGTGCTTTGGCGCTCGCGGCCCCCTTGGTAATCACCATCGCATTGGGGCGAGCTGCGAAACGGCAGATTTGGATACGTGAAGGCGATTGCCTGGAGAAGCTAGCCAAGCCAGGGATGCTGTGGCTCGACAAGACGGGTACGCTAACATTAGGCAGAATGCATGTTCATGAGTGGGTGGGTGATGAAAAATGGTTGCCAGCCATCGCCGCCATTGAGTGCTGCGTTCATCACCCCATCGCGAGTGCCATAGTGCGATTTAGCGAAGCGAACGATTGGAGCGGCAACACGAGCGAGGGACAAGCCGTTGCTCACTCGAATGATTGGGATCCTGCCTTAGATGTCGCTGCTGTCGTACAAGAGCGAGGCTTTGGTGTTAGAGCTATCGTCAATGGGAAGCATATGGCGATCGGCAATGCGGATTGGATGAAGATGCAGTTGGTGAGCATTCGAGACCAAGAATGCAATCGAGCCAAGCAGATCGCTGATCGTGGTCAAACGACGATTTGGGTTGCCGCAGATCGAGAAGTCGTTGGAATGTTTGCCGTCGGAGATGCGTTGCGTCCAGATGCCGCTGGGTCTCTCCAAGAGATTCAGTCGATGGGTTGGAAGATGGGTATTTTGTCCGGTGATCATCCCCAAGTGGTCGAGAAGATTGCAAATAGTTTGCGAGAGCAAGGGATCCACATCGACCAAGTGTTGGGGGGCCAAAGTCCCGAAGACAAATTGCGAGTCATTCGACAAAGTCTATCCTCCGATGGCCGACAAACGGTGATGGTTGGAGACGGCGTCAACGACGCAGGTGCATTGGCTGCCGCAGATGTCGGGATTGCAGTCCGAGGAAACAGTGAACAATCGTTGGCAATCGCACCGGTGTACATTGCGAACCCTCGATTGAGTTCGTTGGTCGACTTGATGCGAGCATCGAGAGAGGTTGTGGTGGGGATACGAAGGTGTTTCATTGCATCGCTGCTCTACAATGCGATCACTATTTCTTTAGCGATTGCCGGCTTGATTCATCCGTTGATTGCAGCGTTGTTCATGCCTTTGAGCGGATTGACAGTCTTGACGATGGCGTTGAACAGTAGAACCTTTGTCTCGAAGAGAAAGAAAGGTACGACAATACCATGAGTGTCCTCTATATTGCCTTGCCAGCGGCATTGCTTCTCGGAGCGGCTGGACTATGGGGATGTTTGTATTGTATTCGAAGTGGTCAATACGATGACTTGGATTCAGCTCCGATGCGGATCCTTCATGATGAGGTGGAGAAATGAAACGAAAAAGTATCCTCTCTGCTTTGTGTTTAGGCCTGTGGTTTGCGACAACAGCCAATGCGGGTGACGATTTTGAGAATCCACCCATTGCCTACTACGATACGATCTCGAACGACCCGGTATCGATGCTTTGGAAGCAGATGCAATCAGGTCAAGCGAAGTGCGAGCCGGACGAAAAAGGAGAGTACTTGGGGCCACTCTTAAAGGCTCTGAATGTCCCAGTCTCGTCCCAGATCTTGGTCTTCTCAAAGACTAGTTTGCAGATTAGCCATATCAGCCCGCGAACACCTCGGGCGATCTATTTCAACGATTCGGTGTATGTCGGTTTCGTTCAGGGAAGCAACATTATGGAGTTGACGGCGATCGATCCGCAACTCGGTTGTGTCTTTTATACCTTCGAAGTCCCGAAAGGCGGGACTGACGAAGATGAACCAGATCGACCGACGGTGATCCGCGATCGTGGGCAATGTCTATCGTGCCATGCGACAACCCGGACGGAGCGAGTACCTGGCGTACTTGTTCGATCAATCTATTCCGACAAGGCTGGCCGACCGCGTTCGGGTGCATCCAGTTTCGTGACCGATCACCGAAGTCCCTTCTTGCAACGTTGGGGCGGTTGGTATGTGACGGGTGAGCACGGAGCTATGCGACATCTAGGGAATACATTCGCATTGGACCGATTGGATCCTCAACAAGTCGATGCGGAAGAAGGAGCCAATTGGCCGAAGATGCCTGGCTTCATCGATACAAAACCATATCTTCGGGATACGAGTGACATTGTCGCACTGATGGTGATGGAACATCAAACGCGAGTGCAGAATCTGATCACGCGAGCCAACTACGAAACACGCCAAGCGGTACATTTGGATCAAGCGATGAACAAAGCACTCGAGCGAGATTCAAGTCACGTTAGCGATTCCACGAAAAGGCGAATCGCTTCTGTGGGTGATGAACTGATTCGAGGACTATTGTTTGCTGACGAGTTTGAATTGACCAGTCCGGTGAAAGGGTCCGGTCCTTATCGTGATCAGTTTTCTAATCGAGGTCCCTGTGATTCCAAAGGGCGTTCGCTTTATCAACTGGATTTGAAACAGCGGCTATTTCGTCATGGCTGTAGTTACCTGATTTTGTCATCACAGTTCGACGGGTTACCTGAACCTGTGATGCAATATTTAAGAAGTCATATGAGCGCAATTTTGTCCGGTTCTCAAGAACTACCGAGTGGTGTAAACCTGGATGATGCGAGGCGCGAGCAATTACGACAAATGCTTGTGGAACTCAAACCGGGATGGTTAATGTAAGAGATGTTGCCAACGAACCCTGGAGCTTCAGATAGTCCCGAGGACCGTGACACGGTCAATTCAGCACTGTTGGATGCGATTTTGAATACCGCGATCGATGCGATCGTAACGATCGACGATCGAGGAATGATATTGCATGCGAATCGAGCCGTCGAGAAACTGTTTGGCCATCGGCCATCGGAATTGATCGGATGCAATGTATCCAAATTGATGCCCGAACCGGACCATTCGAGGCACGATGAGTATTTGCGACAGTATAGTAAAACTGGAAAACGGAACATCATTGGCATTGGGAGACAGGTCTTAGGACTCCGAGTCGACGGCTCCTTGATTCCGATCGATTTGGCCATCAGCGAGGTTCGCGTTGGTGAGCGAACACTGTTCACCGGGATCATGCGAGACATGACAGAGCGGCAGCAGACTGAAGCCGACTTGCGAGCTGCTCAATTGAAATTGATTCAGAATGAAAGATTGGCAGCGATCGGTCAAATGATGACCGGGTTGGCCCACGAAAGTCGAAATGCGTTACAACGTTCGAGAGCATGTTTGGACATGCTCGACCTGGATCTCGAATCTGCTCCTGATCAACGAGATTTGGTTCGGCGAACGCGATCTGCATTGGTGGAGCTGCAAACGCTGTATGAAGAAGTGCGAGGTTATGCAGCTCCGATTCAGTTAGGCAAATCGCAACACAATATCGCGGAACTATGCCAACAAACGTGGGAGAATATTCAGGAGCAATGGAAACCACTGCAAATCAAATTGCATTTAGAATGCGAGCGTTGCCCTCCGTTGTCGTTCGATGCAACGCGTATTGGCCAGGTAATCCGCAACATTTATGAGAACTCGATTGCCGTGCTCGCGACAGGAGGCGTCATCTTTACGACTTGCCGAATCGTTCAGTACGGACGCAATAACTATATACAAGTTTCGTTTTCCGATGACGGACCTGGATTGAATGACGAACAGAAAGCCCATATCTTCGAGCCATTCTTTACTACCAAAACAAAGGGGACTGGTTTGGGGATGGCTATTTGCCAGCGGATAGTGGAGGCACATGCGGGACGGATCTTTGTTGGTGAGCAAGAACATCGTCATCCGAAAGCCAAAGGGGCCGTGATCGTGATGGAGTTACCCATCTGATTCCATAGTCATTGATCGCTCCGCCGATCATTGCACAGCTGAGAATTTTTGCAGTATCGATCGAGCCAAGGCAACATAACTTGGTGGAGCCAAGGGTGACAGGTAGGTGGATCCCACTACAAGAAACTAATGTAAACCAATCGAGTTTATTCAGCAGTCAATTCTGGCCAGGCCCCCGTCCGCTATCTGACCATCGCTCCACGCTGACGAGCAGCTTGGTGGCGTCTCCCGACATGGGTCCGTTGTCTGGTTGTGGCTATGTCCCTACGCTGACGAGCAGCGTAGTAGCCTGCGTTTGCAATCGCGGAACGAGGTATGGCATTGATTCTGCGAGGTGCCAACTCAAGAATGAAGTGGATTGGAAGGGAGAATCCCGGCCAATCCACTTGGATAACTCACTTTAACGCTTACTTGAAATCACCCGCTCGCAACACGATCAGCTTGCTCGGATCGATGTACTTCTTGAAGGCTGCGCGGACTGCATCGGCGGTAAGATTGTTGATTTGCTCTTCCCGTGTTTTGGAATAAGCAAAGGTTCGACCCAAGTAAAGATTCGATACCATTTGGCCTGCGATCGCACTGTCACCGGTTCGTGAGACTTTGATCGCTTCCAAGAAAGCTTTCTTTGCATCGGTCATTTCTGCATCGGTGGGTCCCGCATCGATGAAGCGTCGCAACTCTTCCATGGCTGCGTTTTCCACTGCGTTGATGTTCATCGGATTGGTAATTGCATTGATCGTAAAGCGAGCATCGGTTCCTCGGGAAGGAGTGGATAGCGATGAGCTTACGCCGTACGAGAGCCCTTCTTTTTGCCGAATCCGATCCCCTAATCTCGAGGAAAGCGTACCACCGCCGAGAATAAAGTTTCCAATCTCGAGCGCAATGCTATCGACACTTTCTTCGTTGAGAGGAAAAGACAAACCAGCCAGGAACACGGCATTCGCCTTGTCCGGTGTCGAGATACTATCTTTGTTGCCTACCATTCCTTGTCGAGCATCCCGTTCAATCGCTCGAAATGGGACTTCGGACTTCCAGTCTATTAGTTCTCGCTTGATTGCTTCGACGACAGGTTCAATGTCAAAATCACCGACAACAGCAATCTCTGCGTTTCTACCGGAGACTTGCCTTCGATATATTTCGATAACCTCTTCCAACTGGACACGACTCAACTCCGAAAGCGACTCCTGCATCGACGGTACATAACGAACATCCCCACGAGGATAGTCCGAGAGAGCTTGGCCAAGTCGGTCGCCAGAAAGAGCATCCGGCTCTGTCATCATCGATTGCATACGACTGATCGTTCGTGTTTTCATTTGCTCGAAATCATCCTTAGGAAACGCGGGTTCATGCAGGATCTGTCCCAGCAGTTCGATCCCTTGAACAACAGATTCGCGTTTTGCCTCCATCGAGAAAGCCAATTGCCCGGCCCGACTTCCACCACCACCGCCACGACCACCGCGGCGTCCTCCGCCACCAGCCCCAGCGGAAATCTGAACTCCAATTTTGTCCATTTGTTCTTGTAATGCTTGGCGATCGAGTTTGTTGGTGCCCGCCATCAGCATTCCCCCGATCAAACCAGCAGCCGTTGTCTTATTCGCGAGCGATTCCTCGTTTCCGTAACGAAGAGACATGGTCATCGAGACCGTCTGACCACGGTTTTTTTTGGGCAACAACGATATCTTGAGCCCATCGATCTCAATCGTCTTTGTACGCGCGTCGATATTCTCTGGCGTAGGCTCGAACGCTTCACCGGACTCTATCGCTTTACCACCCTTGTAGTCCTTGACCACGTTGGCGATCGATTCAACCGCAGGAATGCTTAAACGCTTTGGCACATCAGTGGGATAGAAGACGCCAACGGTTCGGTTGTATTCCGGAAAATAGATCTGGGCAACTCGATTCACATCGGCAGCCGTTACTTGCGAAATCCGATCCCGTTGAAGAAAAAGGAGTCGCCAGTCGCCGATGGCGGCAGCGCTACTGAGTGCGCTCGACATAGCTGTCGCGCTCGAAAGAAGTTGATCCGTTCGGCGTTTGGCTCGCACTTTCGCTCGATCCACCGCTTCATCCGAAAAGGGCTCCGAACCCACGGTATCCATAATCTCAAGCATCTTTTGTCGCAACACTTCCAAGTTACCGTCGGTAGGCTGAGCGAAAAGCGTGAACAATCCGGGATCGTAGGAATTGTCTGCGCTCGCCGAAGCGCTTGTTGCAATTTTTGTCTCAACAAGCAGAGCATCCAGTCTGCCGACTTTGTCCTCGGAAAGAACACTTCCCAAGATCGTTAAAGGAGCCCAGTCGGGATGCGATCCCGATGGCATATGGTAGGCAGCGATCACGGAGCCAATTGCCCCGACTCGCTTTAGAGATACGAATCGCTCACCATCTTGGGGAGGTTCCTCGGTATAAGGTGCATCCAGTTTACGCGTGGGTTTAGGAATGGAACCCAAATACTTCGTGATGAGTTGCAGTGCCTTTGCTTCTTGAAAATTCCCCGTAACGATCAATACGGCATTGTCAGGTTGGTAGTATTTCTTGTAGAAGTCTTGGAGGTTATTGATGGGAACACGTTCGATGTCAGAGCGGTTTCCAATGGTTGACTTGCCATAATTGTGCCACTCGTAAGCAACCGCTTGTACACGCTGCGAGAGCACACCTTGGGGACTATTTTCCCCCCGTTCAAACTCATTTCGGACGACAGTAAACTCGGACATCAAGTCTTCCCGCTTGATGAAACTACTCATGAGTCGATCGCATTCCAAGTGGATTGCAAACTCCAAATTCTCATCGCTGGAAGGTAGCGTTTCAAAGTAGTTGGTTCGATCGGAGTTCGTGGTCCCATTGAAGTTCGCGCCATGGTCTCGCAGTGCTTTCGGAACATCGGGAAATGTCGGTGTTCCTTTGAAAACCAGGTGCTCGAGCAAGTGCGCCATACCGGCTTCCCCATAGCCCTCGTGCCTTGAGCCGACCAGCACCGTCATGTTGACCGAGATAGATTGCCGAGAAGGCTCGGGAAACAAAACAGCACGGGCGCCGTTCGGAAACCGATACTCCGTGACACCTTCGACCGTTGCCACTTTCACGGGAGTTGAGTCATCCCATGCCAACAGATCTGGAGAAGGGATAAGCACTGGCGACAAGACCAACGCTGGTGGCAGGGAGAGCAAGACACCGAGCGAAAGAGAACCGCGATACCGGCGAAGCATAGACAAGACCTCACAAAAAGAATGGCTAAACGAATTGAATAAATCAGAGCGTCACCGCTTGTTGCTATGCGCCGCTCGAGAGGTGAGCGGCTATTGTAGCATTTCGGATTGCGTTATTGAGGATGCACCTACAAAACTATTCGCAACCCGTTATTGACAAGCTCACGGGTATGCAATGCGATCGGCTGGGTGGATTCAGTCATTATGCGGCAAGGGTGCGATCTCGTACGAAAGAGAGGAAGTACCCCAGGAAGTACCCCAGGAAGTACTACGTGCTCGGTGAAAGAATCAACCGCCAACATCGTCGGCTCGATAATCTTCTAGAGCTTCCTGCCAAAGTGTAGGAGCATCTGCGATCAATCTTGCTCCTAGTTGAACGATGACGTTCATGCACAAGTAGTTCGCACCACGTGCTGCGACCGATGGAGCATACCCATGGGTAATGCCATAAAGAAACGCTCCGGCGAACATATCTCCTGCACCGGTGAGATCTTTTGGCTGGCATGGGAACGAAGGCACGTGGCATTCGGTTCCCTCGAAGAAGATATAGGCTCCGTTAGGTCCGTCCGTTACTACGCAGTTCGGTACCAAACTCTTTAGTGCGGCGAAAGCTGCGGCGCTGTCAGACGTTTGAGTAACGGCCATGGCTTCTGGGGCATTGCAAAAGAAAAGATCGCAACTCTTGAGCGATTCTCGCAGCGCATCCCCGAAAACGTGTGGAATGAAGGCATCGGAACAGGTAATTGCAACTTTGGTGGCGGATCGTTTGGCACATTGAATTGCCTCGCGAATCGCATGCTGGCCTGTCTCGGGATTCGCGAAGACATATCCCTCGATAAAGAGCCATTCCGATTCTTGGATTCTACGTGCGTCTACGTGTTTCGCAGCAAGATGGCTTGAGACAGCCAAACAGGTACGCATCGTGCGTTCCGCATCTGGAGTGATGATTGCTAAACAGGTTCCGGTCGTTTCTCCGACGATGACGGGGTTACCGATATTGATACGCAGATCACCGAACTCTTCCGCGTAATGAAGACCATAGCGATCATCCCCCACGCAACCGATGAACGCACCCCGGCCGCCGAGTTGGGACAAACCGATGATAGAATTGGCGACGGAACCTCCACTGACGAGTCGAAGTTCATGTTTGCTCTGGCCCATGGCAGCTAGGAGGTTGCTTTGTTCCGCAGCCTCCACCAATCGCATGGTTCCGCGTTCAAATTGCAGCCCTGCAAACTCGTCGTCGGAGACTTCGATAAAGATGTCGACGATGGCATTACCGAGCCCGCACACATTGTATGGCCGCATGTACCCAAACCTTTACTAGGAGTTATTCGAAAGCTCCAAGTTTTAGCGGTTGGGTAGAAACTGTCGAGTCGTTCGTACGAGTACTAAGCGAATCGGTCCGCTAGCTGCGCAAGTTTTTGCCAAGAAAGATCATCCCCCGCGACCTCCAGATACGAGGCAGCACGGTCTCGGTCGGCCACGGTTTCTAGCTGAAATCGAAAATCCCTTGAGCACAATTGTTCTGGCAAGGGAATAAGTTTCGTAACAAAGATGCCAGGATTTCGGCGAACGAGCTCGGGAACGTCGCAGGGTTCTTCCCAAAGTTTGTTCTCTTCCAGTTTTTCGAGCCCTTTTCTCGAGCACATCTCCCCGACCAAGCCGAGCGATTGAAGAGAAAAACTAGGACGCGACGGCGACAAGAATCCGACGAAGTCTACATCGGGATTGGCCCATCCACGAGATACGAGCCGATCAAGAAGGGTGGGGTCCGTAAAGGGGCAAAGCGGGCTTGCGAAAACAACCCACTCTGCGGAAAACCGTGCAGCAACCTCCATGGCCCGTTGCGTGGGTGATTCGTAGGTACTGGGTGCCCAGCGAGCATTGCAAAGGCCTGTCTTGCTAATGCGGTCCCTGTACGCGGGCGGACCCGTAACCACAATACAATCGATGAGCGTGGATTCGCTCAAACGGCGGACACACCACTCCAAAAGGGTCAAACCATCCAACTTGCGAAGTGCTCCATCAAGCCTACTGTCCGCAAGACTAAGCCTGTCCGTGAGACTAAGCCTGTCCGTGAGACTAAGCCCGCTGCCGGACAGATTGGTCGGAGTGTTTTTCTCGGTTGGAATGGCAAGATCGATCAACGCGATCGTCTGGCGATCCTTAGGACCAACTCCCGCATTCAGAGCATGAGTGGAACGAATGCCAGACTTCGCGGACTCAGAAAAATTCATTGCCATATTTTTGCTCCAAGCTTAAGTGGCCCCGGTATTCCGAAGCAAATGAGGTAGCTGTCCAAATCACCCTAACAAGGCGTCTTCACCGTAAGAAAGCGTAGCCCATCAAACACCATTCCCAAAGGATGCCGTCTTCGAAAAGAAAGACATTCAAGGCGAACAAAAGTGAACGATGCTCCAAACTCCATAGACTCTCAATCAGACTATAGCGACAACAAGGCTCGCAAGTCGTTCGTGGTGTAACTCAAGGCTAGTGGTAACTGAAGGCTAGTGATACTGCGCGTCCTGACTCGATCACGATGGATGTTGTCGGCATAACCCCCAACAAGTTTCAATTTATCGATCCCTTTTCCACATTGCAACAAGACTGCGTTGAAATTGAGATTCTTTTGTTTCGCTGCTAGCAAACGATGCAAGCATCTTTTGGGGGGATGCTTTACATTCCTTCAAAGCTGTGCATACTTGCGACCCCGCTGGCGAGCAAGAAATTGCGTCACTAGTCTCCTTTGTTTTCTTTTGATTCAAACTCTACTCTCGATCCAACGCCTTCGCATGCCAAGTCCCTGGACATCACGATTGTCAGTTGCGGAAGTATCCACGTTTCGCTGGAGTTTTGAACAAGATGTTTTGCGGTATCGTTCTCACGGGTATGAGGCGATGGGAATTTGGCGACTCAAGCTTGCAGACTATGGCGAGGAGAGGGGGGCTGACTTTCTCGAAGAACATGGCATGAAAGTCTCCTCGCTTCATTGGGCAGGTGGCTTTACCGGCCATGATGGAAGAACGTTTCGCGAAGCGATGCACGATGGCTTAGATGCTATTGAACTTGCATCTGCCTTGAAAGCGAATTCGTTGGTTGTTCTTGCTGGCAGCAGATCAGGTCATACGAGAAATCATGCAAAAAGACTACTCACCGGTGCATTGAAGGAATTGGCAGAAGCAGCCAGTGCCGTCGGTGTGCAATTGGCAGTCGAACCGATGCACATTGGCTGCGCTCAGGACTTCACGTTTCTCACATCGATCCCCGATACGTTGGATGTCATCGCGAAAATCGGACAGCCCAATTTGGGAATCGTTTTCGACAGCTACCATCTGGGGCAAGATGAAAACGTTATTGACTGGCTTCCCTCGATCGTCCCACTGATACGACTGGTACAACTCGGCGACGCCCGGGGTGCGCCATTGGGCGAACAGAACCGTTGCATGCTCGGTGAAGGACATCTTCCACTCTCTTCTATTGTTCAAGTGATTGAATCTTATGAGTACAGCGGTTTTTATGAAGTAGAGTTGGTGGGTGAAGACATGGAAAGCTACGATTACGATCGACTGCTGGCCGACTCCAGGAGGAAGATGGTTGAGTTCTCGGCTCATTCTTGAGAATGCTAGCGATCACCCGTCACTTGTCTTTTGATTTAGGTCAGCAATCTACCTGGAGTCCGTCTAGGAATTTCTTTAAGCAGCGACGGGTTCGGTTATGGTACTGGTTATGGATTCGGGCCTGGCTTCCATGCCGGGCGGCCATTTCAAGCGGATGCTAGTCCGGTCGTAGGGATTGTTCCGTGGGAAGGATGGCAATAGCGTCGTGAGTTCCAATTTTCGACCTTCAATTTAGAATTGGATTTCTCGGTCATCACTCGTGACGTAGGGTTGGCAACGCTTTCTATTCTCGCTATTCCCAATCTTCAACCGTTCGTTGAGCAAAACCTATGTGCGGTATCGTTGCCTATGTTGGAAAAAAAGAAGCAACCCCGTTTCTAATTTCCGGACTTCGCCGTTTAGAGTACCGGGGCTATGACAGTGCTGGCATAGCCACACTTCCCCCTTCCATAGGTAGCTTCCAGGTAAGTCGAGCCGTTGGTCGAATCGATCGACTGTCGGAACAACTCGACATTGCACCCGTCGTTGGATCCATTGGGATTGGCCATACGCGATGGGCAACGCACGGCCCCGCAACGACGGAAAATGCGCACCCTCACCTTGGTGGACGGGGAGTGGCGGCGGTCGTACACAATGGTGTGATTGAAAACTACCAGGTTCTGAAAGAAGTTCTCATAGAGAAAGGCTATGTCTTTCAATCTGCCACCGATACCGAAGTGATTGCTCACTTGGTTGCCGATCGATTGAGAAGTTTATTGGATGCTCCGTCGACCGAAGGTGGCGTCCCATTGGTGGAAGGCCCGAACGCTGTGTTTGTTGAAGCGGTTCGCGAAACGGTCGCACAGCTTCGAGGCACTTACGGGCTTGTCGTCATGTTCCGTGATCGCCCGGATCTATTGGTCGCTGCGAGATGCGGAAGCCCGTTGGTTCTCGGGGTCGGACGGGGTGAACAGTTTATCGCGAGCGATACTTCGCCGTTGGTTGGCCATACCGAGCGAATCATTTTTCTTGCAGACCACCAGATTGCAGTGGTGACCCAGGACTCGATTCAAGTATTGCATAAAGACCAAGGACGAATCCGTCCTGAAGTGCGAATCTTGGAGAATCGCTCTCAGGATGTTTCGAACGATGGTTTTGCCCATTACATGCTGAAGGAGATCTACGAACAACCTAAGTCGCTTCGCAATGCGATGCGTGGACGATTGGATCGAGAAAATGCGACCGCAAAATTTGGTGGTCTGAACTTAACACCTGCTCAGTTGCGTGGTGTGAATCGATTGATTCTGACCGCATGCGGAACGAGTTGGCATTCCTCCTTGGTGGGAGAGTATTTGATAGAAGAGCTCGCAAGATTACCCGTTGAGGTAGAGTACGCGAGTGAGTTAAGATATCGAAATCCACCGGTGGATCACGACACATTGATCTTCGGCATTACACAGAGTGGTGAAACAGCGGACACGTTGGCGGCGCTTCGCGAAATGAAGCGGAAAGGCCATCATACTCTCGCGATTTGCAATGTCATCGGAAGCAGTATCGCTCAAGAAGCCGATGGTGGAATCTACTTGCACGCTGGTCCTGAGATCGGGGTTGCATCGACGAAAGCTTTTACATCGCAGCTATGCGTTCTTTCGATGTTGGCTCTTTACTTTGGCCGGTTACGTCATCTTAGTTTCGAGGCTGGGCAACGTATCATCGATCAGTTGGAGAATTTGCCAAACATGGTTGAGCAGGCATTAAAGTGCGATGCTCAAGTTCAGCAGGTCGCGGCCAAATACAAGGACGCCACGAACTTTTTGTACTTGGGACGCAACTACAACTTCCCAACGGCATTGGAAGGTGCGCTGAAGCTTAAGGAAATCAGCTATATTCATGCGGAGGGATATCCGTCGGCAGAAATGAAACATGGCCCCATCGCTTTAGTCGATGAGCATACGCCGTCGGTCTTCATCATGTCGCGGTCGACTGTCTATGACAAGGTGATGAGTAACTTGCAAGAAGTCAAAGCACGTCGCGGTCCAGTGATTGCAATTGTGGATGAATTGGACGACAAACTAACCCGTTTGGTAGATGACGTTATCGAGATTCCTTACGTCGAAGATTTCCTGCAACCCATCGTCGCCTCCATTCCGCTGCAACTCCTAGCCTATCACATTGCAGTCCTTCGAGGTTGCGATGTCGACAAGCCACGAAATCTTGCAAAAAGCGTAACCGTCGAATAACCGGGCTTCCGTTCTTGAAAAGAGTCAGCACATGAAAAAAGATGAATTAGGCCTGTCCTTTAGTGCCCGGAAAGCACTCACCGTGCACTTGGGCGAGGCTGCCGGCAATGAGATTGCAACGCTACTCCAACGCATGGCGGCTCAGATCGATGAGCTCAAGAAAAGCAAAGTGAGTGTGACGCAAGTCATCCCGGGACAAGCCAAGCAGGATCCGCTGCTGCAATCGCTCGACAACGAATCGTTTTGATGAGCTACCTATGGAGCGAGTGCGTGTGGTATATTTAGGGATCGTGTAAAATGATTGCTTAATGTTCGATAGAAGGATCTATTAATATCACGACACCACCAGCTTCTAAGTGGTTTGGGTTGTTGCTCGTCATCACGGCATCGGTTTTGTGGAGCTTAAGCGGATTCTTTACGCAGCTTGAACAGCTAACCGTTTGGCCAATGGAAACGCGAGGATTGGCAATCGCATTTTGGAGAGCATTGTTCGCCCTGACGCTTCTAGTGCCGCTTGTCCGACGCGTCAGCTGGAAGATTGGCATGGTTCCCATGACTCTTTGTTTTGCGACCATGAATTTATCTTTTCTGTCAGCAGTGACTGTCGGTTCACCCGCCAACACGATTTGGCTTCAGTACCTAGCTCCAAGCTGGGTGATGTTGGGGGCCATTTGGATCTTTGGCGACAAAACGGTCGGTCGCGATTGGTTCATGTTGGTTTGCTGTACCGCTGGCGTACTTTTTATTCTGTTCATGGAGTATTTTTACTCTACTCCCAATCCTGATTATCGATGGTGGGCGCCAATTCTCGCTATCATCTCAGGCGCGAGCTATGCAGGCGTCATCTTGAGCATGCGTACTTTACCGAAGGAAGACCCTGCATGGTTGATCGCATTAAATCACATCGTAACTGCGATCGCAGTGTTGCCCTTCGTGGTACTCAGTGGTGCTGCGATCCCGACTGGGAGCCTCTGGCTGATTCTCGCGGCGCTCGGGATCTTCCAAATGGGGTTGCCCTACTTTCTATTCGCGCACGGCCTCAAGACGACTCCGAGCTATATTGCGGCGTTGATTACGCTGCTGGAACCTGTACTGCTTCCCATCTGGGTGCATATTACTCGCAATGGTGACCCCTCCTATCAACCGCCGGGTTGGTGGACTTGGGTTGGCGCCTTGATGATTTTGATCGGTCTTGTCAGCCGCTACGCCTTTGTCAAGAAAGGAAGTACCGAGGAGTCCACATGAAGGTAATGCATGTCATTACAAGAATGATCGTCGGCGGGGCACAAGAAAACACATTGTATAATTGCCTCGACTTGGCTAGCGATTTCGGCGACGAAGTCAAACTGGTGACCGGTCCGTCTCTTGGTGCGGAAGGTGAGCTACTAAGCAAGGTGGACACGAGTGCCATCGCGGTCGAAGTCCTTCCCTCGCTGCGAAGAGCGATCCATCCCATTTACGATGCGAGGGCGTATTCTGCTTTGAAAGCGAGCATGCGATCTTGGAGACCCGAGGTTGTGCATACCCATAGTGCCAAGGGTGGACTGTTGGGTAGAGCCGCAGCATGGGCGGTAGGAGTTCCATGCGTTATTCACACCGTCCACGGAGCGCCGTTTCACGCATTTCAGAATCGGATGAGTCGATACTTTTTTATCGCATGCGAACGTTGGGCTGCGAAACGTTGCCATCACATGATCTCTGTGGCTGATGCGATGACCGATTTGCTAGTAGAAGCACGGGTTGCGAAGCCCGATCGCTTTACGACCATTTATAGCGGAATGGATGTTGAACCATTCTTGCATGCTCATGTGCACCGCACCAGGATGCGAACTAAGCTTGGATTCCACGATCAGGATATTGTCTTTGGAAAGATTGCACGACTGTTTCATTTGAAGGGACATGAGTACGTCATCGAAGCAGCGAAGAGCGTGGTACAACAAGTGCCGAATGCGAAGTTTTTGTTTGTTGGCGACGGACTTCTGAGACAGGAATTAGAAGATCGCATCGCCAAAGCGGAATTGTCAAAGCACTTCTTGTTTGCTGGGCTTGTTTCCCCGTCGGAAATTCCAGCGTACATCAGCGCCATGGATGTCTTAGTTCATACGTCGCTTCGCGAAGGACTGGCCCGAGCGCTTCCACAAAGCTTGATCGCAGGTAAACCTGCCATCAGCTTCGACATCGATGGAGCGAGAGAAGTTGTAATATCGGGACAAACCGGTTGCTTGGTTCCTGCACTCGATACGCACCAGCTTGCCGAATCGATGGTGGAATTGGCGCAATCGCCTGCGAATCGAGACGCCTTAGGCCTCGAGGGACGTCGCCGATTCACCCATCGATTTCGACACCAATCGATGACTCGCGATATCCGAAGTCTTTACTGCCGCTGGATGTCGACAACCTAGAGATCACTAACCTAGAGATCTCCCGGGAGTTGCCGACTAGATTCTATTGTTTTGGAAGCGGTTCGTCCGTTTCTTCTTGTCGGATTGGATGAATCTTCAAATCTGCACGAACCTCGGAAAGATCCGCAGCTCTGAGGTGCAACAAAACTAGATTGCGTTGCTTCTTTTGTTTTGCAATTGGGACAATAGTGAGAGTGCTCAACGGATTGTCGGTCCAACCGATCGCGATGTATTCACCTTTTGCGAGCGGATAACCTTTGCTTACCTTTTCGAGAATCGCGCCCAAATACAACTCGTCCCCTATCTCCTTGCTCGTCCAATTAATGCCATCCGATCGAATCACATCAGGTCGCGATAGAATGACATTTTGATTCCATTCGTCGAACCACCGATCCTCTTTTTCTTGGACTTTCAGATCGCATTTCATGGCCGTTCCTTTTTCGAGAGAACCTAACCATCCTTTGACCAAACGGCCTTTTGGGTCGATACCGAGCACCCCAAAATCCTTGAGATCAATCGTTGAGTCGCTGGTTACAACGACCTGAAGGAGTGATGCGTCCAATTTGGTGTTGATGTTTCCACCAAGCTGCACAGTTTCCTCCGATTGAAGAAGCCCGGTCGTATTGGAAAGCACGGGCGTACTTTGCAAACCTGAGCCTGCATCATCTGCAAATGTGTAGTCATACTTCGTAGCAGCGATACGTTTGGAAGCACCAGTCTCCGCAGCTGGCGAAGGCATGGGAGTCACCACGCCATTTTCATTTTCAAATGTCGCACGATAGTTGGTAGAAAGCGAGGTATACAACGCCGAATAAGTCGAAAGCACTCCTCGGGGGTGTCCAGCATGACACTCTAAAAATCCGTACTCGGTTTGGCTGCGTGAGAAGCCAACGTCCAATTGGACGCCGCGTGCAACGACAAATGCTCCGATGATGGCAATGATGGGCGCTGCCACCCAAGCGAGTTCAACCTTACCCAGTAATCGAAAGACAAGCCAATTGATTGGGACAAGTATGATCAAGTAACCGACCAGTAGCTTGACGATTGTCTCAATCTTCGGGACAGTAATCCCTGACGATTGCTGAAGACTTTGTCTCGCTTGTAGCAAAACTTCGGACTGAGGGTTCCATGCACCGAGACTCGTTTTCTTCGTATCAACGCGGGAGGTGCTCATCATCGAGGAATCCAGATCTCGTGCCCAGAGCCTTAATCGAGTCGAGTGGATTGGGTTCAGCTCGGAACCACTGTACTTGCCGGCAAATTTCGTATCCGCTGCAGGGGGCGCATCATTTTCTATGGTAAAAACAACATCGCGAGGGGGTTTGCGAAGAATCGCATTGTGGATGAACGAACTGTAGGATGGCCAGCGAATAAACGTGTTATCCGTCATCGGAAAAGTAGTCATTACGACTCGGCCCTGTCCAACCAGCTTCTCGGCGACTAAGCCGTTGAGAGAGTTGACCCACGAGGCACCTTCGGCCAACTCGCCTTCGAGTTTGGGAATTTTCTTCGCAGGCGTGAACGGAACAATGGATGCTGTTTTGATCTGGTTCGTATATTCCTTGATAGTCCAATTTTCATTGAGCCGATCGATCTCTTCCTCTGTAATGGAAGAGGCAATGGTATTGTTGAGTGGAGACAGTTCTTTGAGAAAGGAGCTAGAAACGCCACCGATCGCATCGCTGCCATTGATAATGATCGTTCCGCCGAAGTACAGCCAATCGAGAATGGCGTTCTGTTGTTCCGTAGAGAACCTCGACGGAGAAGCATCGTTGATAACAAGATGCGAAATCGATGTCATGGAATAAAGATGTTCCGGAAACTGCGAAGCGATTTCATCTTCGTTTAGATCGGTCATGCGGTGTGGAGCGATTCTCTCGTCGGGCATCTTTTTTTGAGAAGGCCAAACCATGCAGTCGAGGCCTCTCCAAAAAACGTAACGCGCCGGGTCGACGCTGATCGAAACGATATTGTATTGATACCCTGGTAGAAGTCGGGCTGGATACTCGCCAGCAAAAACAGTGGTGCCGACTCCTCGCATGCTGTAATTCACTCCCAGATACGACGGGATGGTCTGCAAGGTCATATCCAATTCTTCGTTACTGACTGCGATGTCGGGTTGGTAGAACTTAAGGGCGATGTTCTTTTCTTGATCTTTACCGATCGCGATGTTGCGTTGGAACTCCATGGGCGAGGTACCCGGAAACGTGGGAACAGGTTTCCGCTCGCGACTGAAGATACCGACCTTTGCAGTCAGCGATTCGTCTTGCTGGTTTGCTTTGAGTTTGTGGTTGGCCTGGTACCAGTGACCTGGTTTATGGAAGTTTCCAATCGTGTCCTTCGAAAAAGGCAGTGTCCGCATTTCGGTCGACGTGATTCGAAGTTTCTTCTTTTCTTCTTCGGGGTCTTTGGGTTTTGCTGTTTGCGGATTGCAGCCTCGACATCCGAAAACCATTGTCAAAAGCAGGCAGATGCAGATAAATTTGTTAAAAGAAGCGTTCACTACGAGCTCCGAGGCATGGTATGCGATCCAATTCACGAGGGTTGTGGCCCTAACGGGAAATCATAACGGAAGAATTGTAAACGATATCTACTCGCAACTAACGAAATCGTCTCAAATTCGCTTCCCACGGTTCCTTACTTTTCATCTACACTAGGGAATGTGCCGTTCAGCGATAGAGCCCTGCTATCGCACCGATCCGATCGTCTCCTTTGTCCGTTTTCATCTTGAATCCTAGCAATCCCAATCCGCCAGATGCCACGTTGAACCAAACGATGGGCGAGCAAATGAGGGCGGAGGAACTGAGTCTTCGTGCGACTGTCCCACCTGCGCAGGTACCAGGCTACAAATTAGACAGACTGCTCGGGCAAGGTGCGTTTGGACAGGTCTGGGTCGGAACGAACCTCAACACAGGTCGAACCGTTGCCGTCAAGTTTTATCTCCACCGGAGTGGTGTGAACTGGTCGCTCCTCACGCGAGAAGTGAAAAATTTGGTCAGTATGGCCGGCAATCGACTGATCGTACAAGTGCTCGAGGTTGGCTGGGATGCCGAGCCTCCCTACTATGTGATGGAGTATTTAGAAAGCGGCTCCCTCGACGATCTGATCCGCAAGCGTGGGGCCATGCCGGTTTCGCAAGCGGTCGCGATCTTTGCAGATATTGCGAGAGGACTTAACCATTCGCATGGCAAAGGGGTGTTGCATTGCGATTTGAAACCTGCAAACGTTTTGCTCGATCCTGAACTACAACCTCGATTAGCAGATTTTGGTCAAAGTCGATTGTCCAGCGAGCAAACACCATCGCTGGGGACACTGTTCTATATGGCTCCGGAACAAGCGGACCTCAATGCGGTCCCGGACGCTCGATGGGATGTTTATGCATTGGGTGCCATTCTCTATTGCATGCTTGTCGGGGTACCTCCTTACCGAACCCCCGACACTGTATCCACGCTCGACACAGCAACCAGCCTCTCGGAACGCTTGAAAAGATACCGAGACACCATCCACAAATCACAGTTCCCGCGACAACATCTTCGCGTACGCGGAATGGACCGATGGCTGTCCGCCATTATCGATCGCTGCTTGGCCAAAAAACCGGATGACCGTTTTGAGAACGTTCAGCAGGTCCTGGAAGCAATTGAACGGCGCCAAATTGCACGCTTGAATCTACCTATGATGCTTCTAGGTATTGTTGGGCCCATTCTATTGCTTACTGTGATGTCCCTCTTTTTCTGGCGCGGCGTAGCTGTCGCCGAACGAGAATCAGCCAACGAATTGAAGGAAATGGTCCTTCAAAATAATTTGTTCGCGGCGCGTCTTGGAGCGCGAACGCTCGAAAAGGAAATTGAATCTCTGTTTCGTCTTATCGAAGAAGAGGCAAAGTCTTCTGAATTTGAGAAGTTGTTCACCGAGGCGATTGATGCGGCCGGAAATGACCTATTGACCGCCCTCATCGAAGACGGCTCGACTCCAGAAGAGAGGCAAATGCTCCTCGAAGTCCCCCAACGAATATCGCTGGAAAAGCATCTCGTGGAACGCTTCAAAAAGATCAAAGCGGCATCGGGTGGGCGAAAGAATACGACGAGATTCGCGAGCTTGTTTGTGCAAGATCGCTGGGGAACAATGATCGCTGCGGCATTTACAGACGAAACATCCAACACAGGTGTCGGATACAACCGTGCTTATCGAAGCTACTTTAATGGACAATCCCAGGACTCCGACGAAGCGATCTCGCCTCGCAAGTTTCAAGGGACCAAGTTTTCTCATGTGAGTGTGCCATTTCTTTCAGAGACAACCAAACGTTGGAAGATCGCCGTCTCGACTCCGATCTCGATAAATTTTGAACCCACCACGACGGAGGATACAGCTCGCTCGATTACCGGTGTGATGGTCTTAACGATAGACCTAGGTGATTTCGACTTGCTACCGGATGACATGCATCAAGGACCGGACGGAGGTGCGCGACAATCGGATCAATTCGCGGTTATGGTCGACGGACATGCGGGAACAGGTTTCGAAAGGGGAACTCGCGAGGGGACACTCTTGCAGCACCCTGTATTCAAAGAATTTCCTTCCTCCGTAGATTTTCGATACCAGCAGATCGACGAAGAAATGCTTTCGAAACTAAAGGGGGAGGGGACCTACAAATACATCGATCCTGTCTCAAGCGATGTTGCCGGTAAAGACTATGCAGGCAAGTGGATTGCAGCCATGTCGAAAGTGGAAGTATTGCGAAAATCGAACGATACGCTGGAACGCCGAGAGCCTGCAAACCTATGGGTACTTGTGCAAACTCGAGCAAACACCGTAACGGCCCCCGTCGAGAACATGGGTCGCAAGATGATTGGGGAAGGTTTTTTCGCGCTGCTCACGATGTTGGCCATGATCTGTTCAATTTGGGTCTTTGTTGTTTGGGTCATGCGATTGCCCGAAAGCTTCCGTTCCGCCGTCCGTTCTCGAACAGGCTCCACGACAGAATTGACAGGCTCCGCAAACGATGCAACTCTTGACGCCGACCGTTAGCTAGCATTGGTGGGCCGTTAATTCTCTATCGACCGTAAACGGTTTTTTCTCTATTGTCCGGCGTGATGGCATACACGGAAGAATGGCTCAGCACATGTGCTGGCTGCAAGTAGGACGCATAGGACGCTTTTACCATGGCGAAAATCCACGATTCTGACTTTAGCAAACGACCACGGCGACGGGTGGGATGGAAGCGTATCCTTGTCATTTCCTTGATTGTCGTTCTAGCCTTGGTGGGCTTTGGAGTGCCGCTTGCACTTCAGAATCGAAACTTTGTCGTCTCGATGGCAAACAAGTACGCAGGTCTCGCGCCGATGCGGATCGATCTTACCGCAATCGAGGGAGGTTGGTTTCGGCCGATCAAGGTTCGAGGTCTTCGCCTTGTAGACGAGCAAGGAGCCGAATTGATTCAAATTGCAGAAGTGGAAACCGAACTGACGCTTCTGAATGCCATTGCCAATTACCACAACCTCAAGATGATTACCGTTCGTGGAGCATCAGTGCAACTAGATGTTCAGCCAGGTACCACAAATCTGGAACAGGCATTCAAACCTTTTTTGGCAACGTCACCGACACCTGCCGCAGCAGAACCTTCAAACGCATCGGCGACAGTCCCATTCGTCGGACGAGTGCGAATTGCCGACGCAGTAGTACACGCTCGGGATAGCGTTGATTTGACCAGTT
Organism: uncultured Pirellula sp.; assembly: GCA_903858115.1. Classification (GTDB taxonomy): domain Bacteria; phylum Planctomycetota; class Planctomycetia; order Pirellulales; family Pirellulaceae; genus JBKCUI01. The sequence continues at coordinate 55,724 of CAIOHR010000370.1, forward strand.
GGGATCTCATCCTCAAACAAGCGGACTTACCGCTCCCGACTGCCGAGCAACCGCTCCCCCCCATGACCTTGATCGGCACACTTCAACAAACGACCGCGAGGCCTGGCGAAGTATTGATGGGTGGTCAGTTCAATATTCAAACCCAGCCATTGGCGCAGCCTCTGGGGAGCAATCCGAAGCCGGATTTAGTTCCCCTGAAGATGACGATCGTTACCAATGGGCTACCATTGCACTGGTACGATTTAGTCAAGCGACGGTTTCCGGAGCTACCGATCGAACGCATCGTCGGCCTAGCGACCATTCAAACCGATGTGGAATTGCACAACCAACAACATGTTGTTGCGCAAATCCAAACGGCACAAATTGATGCTCTCCAATTGAGCGCCCCCGATTTGGTCGGCCCGCGCGGAGCCTCAATTCAGCAGATGCGTCTCTCTGGTTCGATTCACAAGAGCCTCGACCGAATTCGCACCGAAGGGCTAACACTGCAATCGGATGTAGGTAACGTGAGTGTCGTCGCAGACTTGCCATTTCCTCCCCCCATGCCGACCGTGGGACAACCGTGGTTGCTAGACTCGGACTATGATATCAACGGTGCAGTCAATTTAGCCAAAGTCATCCAGGTCGCTCCGGACCTAATTCAGATGCAAGACCAAGTGCAACTGGTGAGCGGCCAAGCGACATTGCATGCGGTTCAACTCAAAACCGTGGGTGACGCAAAGACGCCTCCCGTTAGCAAGTTTCAACTCGATCTCGGCGGCTTGCAAGCCAATATGCGAGGCACCAATATGCGGTGGGATCAAGCGCTGAAGGCCGTGGTGGATATCAAACCGTCACCTTCGGGTGTTCCGGTCTTCAAAGCGGACTGCACTGCGGAGTTCTGCGATATTCATGGTGAAGGAGGATTGCTTCAAGGGCAATTGGCTGGAAGCTTTGATCTATCGAAAATGCAGCAACGATTATCCCAATGGTTTGCACTCCCCGTGGAGAGTATGACGGGCTCTGCAGAATGCCAAATCGCTTGGAAGCAGGATGAAGGGAATCGATTGATTGCCAACGGCGCGATCAAGACAACTCCCGTACGATTGACCAACAAACACGGTCAACTCAACGAACCGGCGTGGGAAGGGGAGTTTCAACTCGTCGGCCGTGTGGATCAAGGCAGCTTGATTCAAATAGACCGTTCGCTGATGAAACTCGCAGCTCAAGGAGAATTGTTAAGCGCCACAGTGCTTGAGCCAATTTCCTTGATTTCGGCGACGCCCGGAATGACGAAATTGCCACCCGCTGGTATACAGCTGAAGCTAGCTGGCGACTTGGCTGGTTGGCAGCGCCGGGCCCAACTGTTCGCTGGTGTTGATCCCGGTGTTCAAGTCGGTGGCCAATGCGAGCTAGACGCGTCTGGGGTTATCGATGCGACGCATGTACAGCTTACGAAAGCATCGCTAAACGCTACAGAATTCAATGTCCAATCAGGAACGAGTCGCTATTTCGAACCTCAGTTGATAGGTAATTTTGAAGGACGAATCGACACTCAAGACCTTACCAAACTGAAGGTTGACAATCTGCTTGTACAAACCCTTTCCTTTGCACTCCAAGGCAAAGACGAAGCTGTCCCGAATCAGGGACTTGCAAGAACAGGGAACGCTGCGTTTCGAATCAATCCGAACCAGTTGATGACCTCGATTCAATCGGTGCCACCAACCACGTCGAGCATTGCAGTAGAAGGAGATGTCACCGGGCAAATTCGCTGGCAGGTTGACCCCAAGCAATTGTCATGGGTCATGACCACCGATGCAAAAGATATTCGAGCGACCCAGCCTAACGCAAACCAGGCTAGCACAAAACTTGTCAGTACCTCCAGCGCAGAATCGCAAAGTACGACCGTGCTATGGGAAGAGCCTGAGGCAAGGATGTCGGTCAATGGCCGATATGATATTGCTACTGGAAATCTCGAAATCCCGCAGTCCCAGTTACAAACACAATGGTTTGCCTATGGCGGTGCAACGACCATGAACTCTACCAAGGACAAGACAACGATCGTATCGAAAGGAAACGTTACCTACGACGCTGCATTAGTTGCGGAGCGATTGAAGCCGTGGACGGGAAGTTATCTCGCTATCCAAGGGCAACGCACACAACCTATCGAGGTTACCTGGACCTCGAATTCCAATCCGAATTCAAGTTGGGTCGATTCTCTGCAAGCGAAATCGAGTATCGGTTGGGATCAAGCCAATCTCATTGGAATTCCCATCGGTAAATCGGAGGTACCGCTCCGAATTGAGAATGGTCACTTCTTGACAAAAGCGGAGATTCCCGTATCGCAAGGGAAACTATGTTGGAACCTCGATGGAAACATTGCAGGAACTCCGCTCTCCATAGTTCAAACACCGGAAACGGTCATCGACAACGTCGCGATTACACCACAAATGTGTCAGGGTTGGCTCAAGTATGTGGCGCCTCTTTTGGCCGACGTGACGAGCGTGCAGGGAAACCTTAGTTTAAAGATCGACGAAGCGATCATCGTACCACTGGATCTACCAAAGCAGACGGTCAAAGGTGAGCTGATGGTTCACGGGGCCAACGTCGGTCCCGGGCCGCTCGCGGATCAATTGTTGATGTTGGTACAGCAGATTCGTAACTTCCGAAAAGGAGTCGGAGCGGCCGATGGTGGTGGAGCCGCAACGAGCTGGTTGCAGATGCCAGAACAACGAGTCCAATTCGATGTGCAGCAAGGAAGAGTTGCGCACAAGAACATGCAGATACAAGCCGGCGACGTGGTTATCAACACGAGTGGCTCCGTGGGAATCGATGGTGCTCTGGAGTTGATTGCTTCGGTGCCGATCCAAAAAGATTGGGTCGACAAAACTCCAGCATTGCAGTCGTTGGCAGGCCAATTCATCCAAGTGCCGTTGCGTGGCACCGTTCAACGGCCGCAGCTTGACTATTCTTCACTGACATCACTTGCACAACAGGTTGGAACTGCGGCCCTTCGCAATGAAGCTCAGAAGCAGATCGAAAAAGGGATGAATAAGTTCTTAGGGCCACTTTCCAATCAGCTAGCACCTTTCCAACAAGGAATGCAACAGATGCAACAAGGGGTCCAACAAAATATGCCTCAATTGCCATTGCCGAATCTGCAAAACTTCCAGTTGCCAGGCTTCGGAGGTTCGGGACCATTCGGAGGTGGAGTACCTCCCCCCGCCGTTCCTCCCCAAGGCAAGTAGTGATCGTTTCGACATGGCCTGATGTTTCTTTGGCGAGAGCGAACAGGCCATGGCGATTTAGATCCTTGTTCATCACGTATTGAGCTATACTGTATCGGTATCAGACAGGAATTGTTCACCGGATCGGAGATTAACGTGAGTTCGTTGTTAACCGAATCGCCCGAGACACGAATGGTGCTAAAAAACGTGAGCTGGGAAACTTTCGTCGCCTTGGCTGACGAGCGACGTGGTAGTGTACCTCGCATGAGCTACAGCGAAGGAGTCCTGGAGATGATGAGCCCGAAACGTAAACACGAGAACCTTAGCCGGCTTATTGGATGATACCTGATGGAACTACCTGGTTTTTTGCGTGTTCGACAATTGTTTCCTGTCGCACCCGAGCTTGATATCGAATATGCGGTTCGAACCGAGGTCGCTAAGCTCGCTGGAAGTGTTCGCCCTACGGATCGAATTGCGATCGGCGTTGGGAGCCGCGGCATTTCCAATCTTTCCATGATCGTGAAGCATACTATCGACACGATTCGCGATTTAGGAGCAAAGCCATTCATCATTCCTGCGATGGGGAGCCACGGAGGGGCGACTCCTGCTGGGCAACGGGAACTACTCGCAAGCTATGGCATCATCGAGTCGTCCATGGGTGTGCCGATCTTGGATTCGCTCGACGTTCAGCCTATCGGAACGAATGAAGATGGAATTATGGCTTACTGCAGCACGGAAGCGTTGAAGGCAGACAGAATTCTTTTGATCAACAGGATCAAGCCGCACACCGATTTCTTTGGAACACTCGGAAGTGGTCTGCTCAAGATGTCGGTCATCGGATTAGGAAAGCAGCGAGGAGCTGCCGCCATGCATTTGGGGGCTATGCAATTTGGCTACGAACGAACCATTCGAAGCCTTGCGAAGGTAGTCCTTCAATCTACGCCTATTCTCGGTGGGATTGCCATTCTGGAGAATCAGCGTCATCAAACAGCCAAACTTCAAGGAGTACGCAAGGACGAGATGAATGACGTCGAAAATGGGTTGCTCGTGCAGGCGAAAGAACTGATGCCGACGTTGCCTTTTGATGAGATCGACTTGCTCATCGTGGATGCGATTGGCAAGAATGTCAGCGGAGCAGGTATGGATCCGAATGTGATCAATCGAAGCATTCACGGATACGATAGCAGTTCGGCCCGTGGCGATCGAACTGCACCGTTTATTCGCCGGATATTCGTACGCGGTCTAACCCCTGAGTCGCATGGCAATGCCATTGGAATCGGAATGGCAGATGCGATCACCTCAAAACTGATGGCCGAGGCGAATATGAAAATCACTCAGATCAATGCGTTAACGTCGCTCACACCGCAGAGCGCCAAAGTGCCACTCACCTTCGAGAGCGAATTGGAAGCTATCGAATGTATGCTGAAATCACTTCCGATTGCTGACACGCAAAACTCCCGTATCGTTCGGATTGCCAACACGTTGGAGATTGCCGAAATGGATATTTCCGAGACGTTGTGGAATTCATCGGGAAATCTCGAGCTCATGCACCGAATCGGCGCATGGCAGTTCAATGGGAAGGGACGATTGGCAGCAGACTAAACGGCCAGCTCACTCTTGTTCAGCCGGTGGAACTTTAGCCGGTGGATTTTCTGTCTCTGGAGTTTCTGTCTGTGGAGTTTCTGTCTGTGGAGTTTCTGTCTGTGGAGTTTGTGCCTCCGCTTTTTGAGGTAGTTCTTTCGAGTCCAGCTTCAATTCAAAATTGTCGCGATGCATATCCGACACGTAAATCACATCAGAGTTCAGTTCGCAGTAACGCTTTGTGACGTACAGATAATCATCATCGATTCTTGTTCTACCACCGTCGGCAGCGCGGGGATCTTCGACAAAGACCTTGAATTTTCCTGGCGGTACACCACGAAACCTAGCGGTTGTCATTTCAAATTTTCCGTTGGCATCGGTGAGCCCCATGGGGCTTCGAACGGAATCGATCATGACGGGTGCGAATGTAATCTGCAGGTCTGGAACGGGACGACCGTCATGGGTAATGGTTCCCATGCATGTGTAGTAGGCTGGTTTTTCACAACCGATAAACATTGCAAACAAAATCAAGAACGCAAATTGAGTGAGTCGCTTACTGGGCATCTTCATCTTGCTTGAATTTCTTCTGTGGTTGCCTGCATCACGTTGCTATGCACATTGCACTTGCAGAATAGAGCAATTGTCCCCAATTGCTCGGGAAACGATCGAGGACGAGCGTGCCACCCAAAAATATAAATTGGACAGTGCACTAGGCGTTGTAATTGGCTTTACTTGATCTTGTCTAGCTTGAGCTGGTAGTTGCCTTGATGGCTGTTCGATTCGTAGGTCAAGGTTGACTTTGCCGGCGAATACTCTTTGACTACATAAACGTAGTCTGGTTCGGTGCTTGTTTTTCGGCCGTCAGCCGCGGTCGGGTCTTCTATAACAACCTTGTATTTCCCAGGGGGAACTCCGTAATTAGCTCCCGTTGTCATTTGAAAATTGCCATTTTCATCCGACATCGAAATCGACGGCCTTCCAGCATTCGGATCTTCATTCACAAACGAGATTTGCAATTTCGCCATTGGTTTTCCCTCGTGAGTTGCGACTCCGTTGCATTTGTAATAGGCAGGCTGACCACAGCCAACCAAAAGTGCGATAAAACCTAAAGCTGTCATTGTTCGAAATGCGCTATTCATGTTCTCTTCTTATTAATTCCAATTTGTGAAAACCACGGACAAAACGAAAAATGCGCTCGGTGGATTCGCCGAGCGCATTGTGTCTCAACAACAAGTAATGACTGGTTGCCTTGAAGAATTAGTTTGGCAGTTCTGCAACTTGGCCGTCATCACGACTGTGAAGCCGACGCCAAGCGGGCAAGGAAATTCCGTCTGTAACAAATTGTACACTTCCATCGCACATACCAGCGGTAACACCACCGGTGTGCCAGCTCCAGGAGCATCGCCCTACCAATTGCCATGCACCCGTTCCGAGGAATCTTCCGAATGGATCTGGGTTGGGAGGATAGTTCCGTGTTCCCTGAAGTGCTTGCGACAGACCTTGAGATTGGTGGTTGGTCCACAGGAATTGATTCACGGAATGCCGTTGATATCCACGAACCGCACTAGCCTGCTCCAGGATCATAAATGTATTTGAGGTACCATCGCTGATCGCTCCGATTCCGTACCAAGAGTTTTTGTTACCAAGCCCGCTCGCCAACATCGCTCGTTCGGCACAACAATTTGTTTGTCGTGTTCCAGAGAAACCGTTGGTCGCCGATGCGGCAAGATCGGCTGCTCCATTCGGATAAGGTCCCATACCTGCGTTCATCGCATAGTCTTTGTAGTGACCAATGGGTCCGATGGTCGGTGTGCTTGGGCAACGAAAGGAAGCAGGAGCCGATGTCGACGCTCGCTGATTGATGACCATTCCCGGATTGGCTGGATCTGGAATAGTGGAGTTTCCTGGGTCGGGACCAAAGTCAAGAAACCAAACGTCACCCCGTTCTGCACAGAATGGCCGAACATTAAAATTGTACTGTTGGTATATCGCATTCGCTTCTTGAAAAGGCAACACTGCAATGGACCAGCTCAACATGCCGTTGTAAAAACCATCTGCGAGTCCAGGGCTGCCACTAGCGCGACCTGCACCGACATTCGTCGGAAACCAGGCTGTGTTTCCAGCCGGAAATTTCTTGTAAGCGCTTTCATAGTTCAGCATGGACAACGCGTGTTGTTTCACGTTGTTGCTGCACTGCATTCGCCGTGCTGCTTCTCGAGCTGCTTGTACTGCTGGTAATAACAATCCAACTAGGATTCCAATAATTGCGATAACCACCAAAAGTTCGACCAATGTGAAACCCACACGGTACCTAAATCTCATAACACACCTGCCTCTCAAAAAAACACAAGCTCAAAGCGAAATGCTCTGAACCAAAAATACATCCGACCTGTTTTTCCATTTTCGGAGCTCGAAGGGGTGGATGTCAACATTAACAGCCCGCAAGGAGACGGAAAATTGCAAAAAATTACGAAACTTTGTTTTGCTCACCTTTTTTCTTTCGTTTAGATCGATTTCGCTCACCTTTTGCCCAGGATGCGGGATCGCCACTCATAATTTTGCGTGAACGTCGAATAACCTGTCATGCTAAACTTGTCACGCGACACGCTGACTATCACCTTCCATTGGACGAGATCGCCGGAACGAATATGAGGAATCGACTAATTGGCTGGATGGCTTTGCCTCTGTTTTTGGCGCCAACTCTTATGATGCCCATTCAATTTGCAAACGCAAAAGAAAACTGGATGCATTGGCGCGGACCGACTGCTGATGGGCTTGCTGGCACAAACGCCCAACCTCCCGTTCATTGGGACAAACAAACCAATATCGCTTGGGCTGTACCATTACCGGGCGATGGTTCCGCAACCCCCATCGTGTTCGGCAATCAAGTCTTCGTGTTGTCCGCAATCAAGACCGATCGGAAAAGCCCGACAGCGGTCATCAATGACTCGCGAGCCAAAACGGTTCCCGACGAATTCTTTTATCAGTTCGCGGTCACCAGTATCGATCGCGAGTCTGGAAAAATACTGTGGCAGAAGATTGCTGCTGAACAAGTCCCTCACGAAGGGAAACATGATACGAACACGTATGCCGCGGGATCGCCCACGACCGATGGAGAAAGACTCTACTTCTCCTTCGGATCACGTGGTGTTTTTTGCTATTCCCTTCAAGGAGAATTGGTTTGGCAATTAGATCTCGGTGACATGCGAACCAGAAACGGCTGGGGCGAAGCAGTCACACCAGTACTGACCGACGAATCATTGATCGTGAATTGGGATCAAGAAGAAGGTTCCTTTATCGTTGCCATCGACAAACGCACCGGACAAACACGATGGAAAGTCGATCGACCAGGAGAAGTGACTTCATGGAACACACCATTCGTTACGACCTATGAAGGTAAACAACAAGTCATCGTCAACGGAACGGGTTCTGTCAAAAGCTACGACGCGAACGACGGGAGAATACTCTGGGAATGCGGTGGCCAAACCACCAATGCGATTCCCACGCCACTTCGTTTTCGAGACAACGCGATATGCATGAGCGGCTATCGTGGATCGCTCGCTTGTTCGATCCCGTTGAGCTCGCGTGGTAATGTGACCGATAGCGCAACGATCTCTTGGAAAGTGAATCAAGGAACTCCTTACGTTCCGTCGCCGATCCTGAGTGGAACACGGCTGTTATTCACAGCCGGCAATACCGATGTGTTGAGTTGCCTGGATGCAAGTTCTGGAAAATCGCTTCTCGAACGGAAACGGCTCACGGGAGTTCGATCTCTTTACGCTTCTCCCATGTTGGCAAACGGGCATTTCTACTACACAGGTCGCGAAGGGACCACGGTAGTCGTCAAGGACAACGAGAACCTAGACATTGTCGCTGTCAACGCATTGGATGATGTGATCGATGCTTCGCCTGTTGCCGTAGATGATCAACTTTTCCTCAGAAGCTGGAGTAAACTCTACTGCATTCGAGACAACGCTGCTCCAGTTCTACCACCAAAAGCAATCAGCAAGAACGAGGGGTTTCAGCCAGCCGATCGCAACATGTTCAAGCAAGTGGATCTGGAAAATACCGCCGAAACATCAGCCAATGCGAGTATCGGCGATCTGGATAGTGATGGCGACCTCGATATCGTGCTCGCCAAAGGCAGGCACTGGCCGCTCCATAATCGAGTTCTGCGCAACGATGGCAGGGGAAATTTCGGTGAGAGCCGAACATTAGGCGATCGCCAAGATAGGACTTATTCCGCTGCGCTTGGTGATATTGACGGAGATGGTGACCTCGACGTTGTCGTAAGCAACGATAGCCCTGACGGAAAAATTGTTTATCGAAACGACGGCAAAGCGAACTTTGTTCTTTCAGGTTCGTGGGGTGAACCTACCTGGAATACCCGTAACACAACGTTGGTCGACATCAACGGAGACCGCTTTCCCGATCTGGTTGTCGCCAATCGCAAGAGTCGCAGTTACATCATCCTCAACGATGGTGCTGGCAACTTTGCCAAAGACCGTTGGATCGTTATCCCATCGGAGTCTGCGACGACAATTCTGGCTGCCGATTTCAATGGCGACGGACTAATCGATCTAGCGGTTCCTCATCGAGACGCAGGGGTTAGCAAAGTTTTGTTCAACGACGGAGAAATGAACTTTGAGAAGTCAACGAATTTTGGTCCACCCATTTCGTCCACACGAGCCTGCGCTGCTGCAGACCTCAACAGTGATGGGGCGATGGATTTGATTTTTGGAGATGATCGACTGGGAGCGATGATCTGCATCAACGATGGAAAAGGGGGCTTCCCCAAGACGAGCGCTGTTGGAAATGCATCGCTCGTCCCGTACGCCATCGCGGTCGGGGATATGAATCAAGACAGTAAAATTGATTTAGTTGTTGGCTATGCCAAGGGTGGCTCGCGAGTCTTTTTGAATGACGGCAGCGGAATCGCGTTTGAAGAAGTACCATTCGGCGATAGCAACGGAGCGGTTTATGGCATTGCGTTAGGCGATGTCAACGCCGATGGCAAGCTGGACATCGCTCAAGGCCGCAGCGAAGCGACCAACACAGTCTTTTTGAATCTTGGGAAAGTCGGAAGCTGACTTCATACGCTGCGTCTTCGATTTGCGAGCGAAAGTTCTCTGGTTGCCGATACGGTTTCATGCACACAATGGATTTTTCGGTTTGTCTGGGAAATCGGAACTGGTTCTCGGGAACCAAGAATACGATAGATTAATAGTTCTACCTGTGTTTGTCGCTAACTTGCGGATACCTGCCTTTGACATTCGTTCGGGCATGGCTCAGAATCTCGATTGCTTTCTCAGAATAGCATGCCGTGACTTTTTCCTTCCCATGTTGAGCTTGTACAAATGTCTAACAGTCCCGCCGGAATCCGAAATGTTCTGAATGAAACACGAGTTTTCCCGCCTAGCGAGCAGTTCGCGAGTAAGGCAGATGTTAACTCCATGGCGGCATACGAAGCACTTTACAACGAATCGTTGGCAGACATCAACGCGTTTTGGGAGAAGCAAGCGAGGGAACATCTCCATTGGTTTGAGCCATTCCACACCACGTTCGAATGGAATGCTCCGTTCGCCAAGTGGTTTGTTGGCGGAAAGACGAATGTTTCCTTTAATTGTTTGGATTCGCATATTCTCGCGGGGCGTGGCGATCGAGTTGCCTTTCATTGGGAAGGCGAACCTGGAGACAAACGCACACTAAGCTATTCCGATGTGTACCGCGAAGTTTGCAAATTTTCTAATGCCTTGAAAAAGCTTGGACTGAAGAAGGGAGATCGCGTCAGCATCTACATGCCGATGGTACCCGAGTTGCCGATTGCGATGCTCGCATGCGCGAGGATCGGATTGATTCATTCGGTGATATTCGGCGGTTTTAGCGCTGAAGCCATTGCGGATCGGAACAATGACGCCCAAGCGAAATTGCTCATTACTGCGGATGGTGGCTGGCGACGCGGCAAGGTATTGAATTTAAAGCAAACAGCGAATGAGGCGTTAGAAAAGAGCCCTTCGGTGGAGCATTGTATAGTGCTTCAAAGGACAAAAAACGAAGCTGCCATGAAAGAGGGACGAGACGTTTGGTGGCACGATATTGTTGCCGACGAATCGAGCGATTGCCCTGCGGAGCCGATGGATAGCGAAGACTCACTTTTCATTCTCTACACGAGTGGATCGACTGGAAAGCCGAAGGGGATTCGCCACACCACGGCGGGCTACAACCTCTATGCAAAGCGAACATTTCAATGGGTGTTCGACCACAAAGACGAGGATATCTTTTGGTGTACGGCGGACTGTGGTTGGATAACGGGACATTCTTACATCGTCTATGGACCGATGTCGGCCGGAGCGACACAGGTTCTCTACGAAGGGGCGCCCAATTGGCCGGAAGAGGACCGTTTCTGGGAAATCATCGAACGCTACAAAGTGTCGATTCTTTATACCGCACCCACAGCCATTCGCGCGTTCATCAAGTGGGGAGACCATCATGTCGACAAGCATGACTTGTCGTCGTTGAGGTTATTGGGAAGTGTTGGAGAAGGAATCAACCCAGAGGCATGGATGTGGTATTACGAGAAGATCGGCGGAGGACGTTGTCCCATCGTCGACACTTGGTGGCAAACGGAAACTGGAGGGATCATGATGTCACCTCTTCCCGGTGCAATCCCTTGCAAACCTGGCTCTTGCACACGTCCACTTCCTGGCATAGTACCTGTTGCGTTGGGGGAGGATCTCAAGGAGGTCGGGGTGGATCACGGTGGGATGTTGTGTATTGCCAAGCCTTGGCCTGGCATGTTGCGAGGTATTTGGGGGGATGATGCTCGGTACCAAGAACAGTATTGGACGCGTGTTCCGGATCACTATCTGACCGGTGACAATGCGAGAAAAGACGAAGATGGTTATTACTGGATCATGGGTAGAATCGACGATGTGATCAACGTATCCGGGCATCGGCTCAGTACGATCGAAGTCGAAAGTGCTTTGGTAAGCCATCCCGCTGTTGCAGAAGCTGCAGCCGTCGGACGACCAGACGAAATCAAAGGGCAAGCGATTGCCGTTTTCGTCACGCTCAAGAACCATCAGCCCGATGAAGCCCTTCGAGAAGCGCTCAAGAAGCACGTCCGGAAAGAGATTGGAGCTTTGGCAGTGCCGGATGACATACGCTTTACATCTTCGCTTCCAAAAACAAGAAGTGGTAAAATCATGCGGAGACTCCTTCGAGATATCGCCTCCGGCAAGGAAGGTACGGGCGACACATCGACGCTTGAGGACTTTACCGTTTTGGCCAAGCTGCGAAGCGATGAAGAATCGTAGCGAATCGAGGCATTTCTCTTCAGAAAGAAGCCGTATTCAAGGAGATCGACTCGCCGTACAATCAACTAGACGGCGGTGAGCTAGTTGTTCACGCTGTCGTAACTCGAACGACTACCTTGTTCCGATGACTAGCGAATCCACGTTGACGGTACAGCCCTCACGATCCTTGGTCCTGCCGAAGATCCCAACCCACTGGGCCAACAAGCATCTTTTGGGTCTGGAGCATCTTTCCGCGGATGAGATATCGCTGATTCTTGATTTCGCAGAAGCGCTGCATGCGGTAACCAATCATGGCCGCACCAAGCTAGATCTTCTGAAAGGGCGAACTGTCGCCAATTTATTCTTTGAAAACAGCACACGAACCCGTAATAGTTTTTCACTGGCTGCGAAACGCTTGGGGGCAGATACGGTTGAGTTTTCTTCGAGCGGGTCTAGTGTTGCCAAAGGAGAGACCTTTATCGACACGGCCAAAACCATTGAGGCAATGCTTGTAGACGCGATGGTGGTGCGACATAGCTCCCCTGGAACTCCTCACATGCTAGCCAAGCATCTTCAATGCAGTGTGATCAATGCAGGAGATGGACCGCACGAGCATCCGACCCAAGGGCTATTGGATATTCTGACAATTCGTCAGCACCGCGGTTCGTTGGCTGGATTGACAGTTGCGTTGGTTGGGGACATCGCTCATTCACGGACGGCTCGATCCAACATTTGGGGATTGCTCAAACTGGGAGCCAAAGTGATCGTGTGCGGACCGGCGACGTTGGTTTCCAAAAATTGGGAGAAACTCGGTGTCGAAGTTGCATACGATCTCGACAAGATATTGCCGCGATGTGACGTGCTGAATCTGCTGAGGATTCAATTCGAGCGGCAAGCCATTCGCCCATTCCCTTCCGTCCACGAATATATGCTCTTGTATGCGATGAACAAGGAGCGAATACAGCGAAGCAAGCCAGACATATTGATCATGGCCCCAGGTCCTATCAATCGCGGTGTGGAGTTAACGCCCGAGGTTGCGGATGGGCCTCACTCTGTGATACTTGAGCAAGTCACCAATGGCATTGCGATCCGAATGGCAACACTATGGTTGCTGCTCGGCAGCAATACCGTTCATCAAGCCCAGCAACACTCTTCCTAAAACAAAGGCTCCTCGGTCGCTAATGGACTCCAATTGGTTAATTGAAAATGCACGGTTGATCGATCCGAGCAGCGGATTGGATCGCGTCGGTAGGTTGTTGATTGTCGGCGGAAGATTTGCAGGCGTCGATTCCACCGATGGAGATCTTCCAACTCAAATCACAAGAATCGACGCGAGAGGATTGATTGCGGCCCCGGGACTCGTCGATCTTGGAACGGAGTTTGGCGAGCCGGGGCGAGAGGAAGACGAGACCATTCAAACCGGAACGCATGCGGCATTGGCCGGTGGCTACACGTCAGTGGCTTTGTCGACCAATACCCTTCCTCCGATTGACAGCGCTGCGAGTGTTGAGTTCATCCATCAAAAAGGGGCTAGAGCCGACAACTGCAGAGTTTACGCGCTAGGATGCGTCAGCAAAGAGCGCAAAGGAGAATCCCTTGCGGAGATCGGCTCACTGGTAGAAGCAGGTGCCGTTGCTCTTTACGATGGGCCAAATCCTATTGAAAATACCGGGCTATTGCGACGCGCGCTCGAATATTGCTCGATGTTTGATCGAGTCGTGTTCGATCATCCCGAAATCGCCTCCTTGTCGAGAGGAGGGGTCATGCATGAGGGGATGGAACAGTTGGTGTTGGGTATGTCTCCTATGCCTGCCGAGGCCGAAGACCTCGCCACATCTCGCGATATCCGGTTGGTAGAAGCGACGGGAGGGCGTCTCCATTTGACGAGCATTAGCACGGCAGGTAGCGCAGAGCTTTGCCGACGGGCCAAGTCGCGAGGGATCCACTTTACGGTCGGTTGCTATACGGCCAATTTGCATATGACAGACGAGATGCTTCGTTCGTTCGACTGCAATTGCAAAGTGAATCCACCCCTTCGATCTCGCGAACACGTGGACGCTATGGTGGAAGCGTTGAGCGATGGAACAATCGACATCATCAGTAGCGGACACAAGCCATCTTCGTTAGAGAAGAAGATGGTCGAGATCGACACCGCACCGTTTGGCATGATTGCGTTGGAAACAGCGTTGTCGCAAGTCATCACCTATCTGCTTCGTCCGGGCGTGTTGAACTGGCATCAAGCGCTGGCAAAGATGAGCTTAAATCCAGCCAGGCTCTTAGGATTGCCTGGGGGAACCCTGGAAATTGGCAAACCAGCTGATCTCGTATTGATCGATCCGGATCGAACTTGGAAAGTGGACGCTGGCAATTTAAAGAGCAAATCCTACAACACACCGCTCGACGGGGTCGAACTCTACGGTGTCGCAACACATAGCTTTGTCCAAGGGAGATTGCGGTTCGAGGTCGCTGCCCGTTAGGGTGATAAGTAAAGGCTTACCGCAGGCGCTGTAAATGGCGAACAAAGTCCCTATCGATTTTGGCCAGGTCGTCTCCAAAACAAGAGCGAAACAACTCGAGGCGATCTTTGGCGGAAGCTTGTACCCCGTAGTCGGTTTCACGGATCAGTTGCAAGTATTTCACCATGTCTTTTGATTTCGTTTGCAACAAGAAATGAGTAAGCCCCCAAGCTTCGGCGTAGCTATTAGTCATGGTATCACCATTGCGAAGACGGTTGTCATCCGTAAGTAGCAACGTGAGGGAATCGGCTGCACGGATGGGAATATAGCTGCCTAGGTTTTTGTAGTTGTGCTGGTTGATCTTACCGATGCCACCCCAGCCACCTTTGCTGCTGAGATCGGGTGATTCAAAGTAAGTCGCAATTCCCTCGCTTAGCCACAATGGGTTACTCCCCAACCGCTTTTGCAGTCCAGAATTGAAAGCGATTTGGTGACACGCTTCGTGAACGATGGTTGCAACCGTGCGCTCAGCTTCGGGGCGAGAGAGAATTTGGTTTACCAAAAGATCTTTCGTGACTTTCATTCCCGGCGGAATGATTCCTTCGATCCCAGTGAGATCGTACGATGCCAATCGGTTTGTCCCTTGATGGTAGTATCCGAACGTGTTCTCGGACCCTTTGAACTCCTGGCTTGCATAGCGAACGTAGTCTGCTTTTGTTTCGAAGACCATGGCAACCAAAGGGAAGCGAGGTTTGTGAAGCTCAAAGCCCTTTGACTTCCAGTATCGATGAAAGCCCTTGTAAAGGCGTTCGAATAGGTCAATATTCCATCGAGCGTATGCCTCACTCGTATTGTAACAAACAACAAAGTGCTCCGAAGTTACGAACTTGCTTCCCGGTGGCATTCTAGGGAGGATTCTTTCTCCCATCTCCTTCGAGGTGACCGGGGCAAGCTTCTGTTGCGTCGACTCCATCTTGATGAAATCAATGGGCTCAATGGCAGTCAATACACCGCATTCGTCCAGGACCAGGTAGCCGAATCCAGCTCGTTGGGCAACGAGCTCGCCCACCGCCGATTTTTCTGTTCCATCATCATCGAAGAAGATCCGAACCAACTCAGTGGGGATGTCTTGACTCAACCCCTCGGCAGACTCCTCTTGGCCAAAAGCGATAGGAAACCACGCGCACACAAGCAAGAGGCTAAAGCTTGAGGCAAGTCGAAGAGAAATGAGGAATGGGGGCATAGTAAAGCCAAGATTCACAGTCGACACCCAAACAACCGACGCGACACTGGGGTTATCGTAGCACCCAAGTTGTCAAAATCACATCGACTCGGCGACAACGCGCAAAAAGAAGTCTCGGATTGTGTGGAGCGAACTGCCCAGACTGTTTTCAAGGAACTCCCAGCAGTTGCGTGCACTTCGTTATTCCGGCTGCTGGTTATTCCGGCGGCTTACGACGGAAAACAGCGACAACATCTTCAACGGGGACCACGTAAAGTTGGTTGTCCGCTTCGAAATCCACTGGGATTGCATTCTTCGGATGAAAGAGAATTTTGTCATACTGTTTGAGCGGAACATCATCATCAAGCTCGATTTGCCTGCTAATGGTAACGATTCTCCCCGTGATCGTGGGGATTTCAGCCGCGTCAGGGAGAGCGATCCCACCTTTTGTTTCGCGTTTGGGTTCATCCTTGAGAACCAAGACGCGAGCTCCGACAGGTTCAATATAGTCAAAATTGGTAGTTTTTTTCGCCATGCGAACAGCATAGGCTACGAGCCAGAATCGACAAGTACATTTGCCCTTGCATCAGCAATCAATTTCGTCATACTGCTGGGCTTTCCCTGAATAAATGGAAAACCCACCGCGGTGGGCCTCGGCGAGGAGGTAGTCTCGTGTTCAAGAATACATTTGGCTCCGGAACGGCATTGGAATGATTGAAACCATCGAAGTAACAAAGCGCGAAACTCTCGGATCGCGTGCAATGATCAAAATTAGAGAAAAAGGTTTGATTCCGGCGATCCTTTACGGGCACGGCGAAGAGAATCTTTGTTTAACGCTGCCATTGGATACCGTAAATAAGCTGATCAAGCACGGCACAAAGTTGGTGAACTTGACCGGCGCGGCGACCGATTCGGCTCTTTTGAGAGCTGTTCAGTGGAGCAGCATGGGTGATCGAATAATCCACGTCGATTTTGCTCGCGTTTCGCAAACAGAGGCGGTGGATGTAACGATTCCGATCCATTTGCATGGCGAGGCACCTGGTGCGGCGACTGCTGCTGGCCAGTTGCGATTCGTGGTCCATGAGGTTACGATTCATTGCCCAGCTGGGAAGATTCCAGAATATTTGACTTGTGATATCAGCTCCTTGCAGATAGGGATGTCGATCCACGTCAACGAATTGAAATTGCCTGAAGGTGCGACTCCGGTCACACCTGGCACCATTGTTGTTGCACAAGTAGTCTCGGTTGGCGCGGCTGCAGAAGCAGCGACGCCCGCGGCTAGCTAGTGTGAGCTGTGGAGCCTGCGTCGCGCGTTGCCATGGTAGTTGGGCTTGGGAATCCAGGAACCAAATACGAATGGACACGACACAACATAGGTTTCGAAGCACTGAATCGGTTTCGGACGAATTTGGATGCATTCTCGACTCAGTCAGTTGCGTCGAATTCCGTTGTATCGAAAACCGTTCAGTCGAAGTTTGAAGGACAATTTGTCAAGACAAAGTGGAACGGTAACGACATCTGCTTGGTCTGGCCATTAACATACATGAATTGCAGTGGACGGTGCGTTGCACAGTTTGCTCGGTTTTACCGCATAGAACCAGAAAACATCTTGGTGATTTGTGATGACTTAAGTTTGCCACTGGGTAAATTAAGGATTCGCAAATCGGGTTCGAGCGGCGGACAAAAAGGATTGGAGAATATCCTTAGCTGTCTGGGAACTCAGGATGTACCTAGGCTTAGGATTGGGATAGACCCTACTCCCGAGCATTGGGAGACGGTCGATTACGTGTTGGGGAAGTTCACCAGCGAAGAGTCGGTAACTGTAAAGTCGGCATTGGATCGCACATGTGCTGCGATTGAACGATGGCTTGTTGCAGGGATCGATGTCGCAATGAATGAATTCAATTCGAACTCGACGTTGAAAAAGCAAGAAAACAAGCGAAAACAAACCCCAGAGAGCGAATGATCGCTCCAATTTGATACGACTGATCAGCAAACAGTGTAGGAGCTATAAAGTTGGCCACCGGAATATACGAATGCCTTTTCTTGTTCGACAGCAATCACTACGCACGTGATCCGGGCGGAATAGCTGCCTCGGTGCAGAACATGGTCACCGATTTCGGTGGCGAGATATTGGTTAGCCGTCTTTGGGCTGAACAGAGACTTGCTTTCCCGATCAAGGGACACAACAAGGGAACCTATTGGTTAGCTTATTTCAAGCTAGACACGCTTCGGCTGAAAGAACTGAATCGAACCTGTCAGCTCAACGAGAGTTTGCTTCGGTTTATGTTTACAAAGATCGATCCAAAATTGGTGGATGCACTGGTCGCACACGCTCAAGAGAAAGTTGTGATTCCGATCGATGCGCTACAACGACAAGCCGTAACGGTCGGTGCGGATGCCGACGATGAAGAAGGGATAGAAGTCGAAGACGAATAGGAAGTTCAGACTCGTCTAGTTGCCGAAAATGAGGCATAGCGATCGGTCACACGCACCGAGGAGACAATCATGGCCAGCTACAATCGAGTTATTCTCCTAGGAAATTTGGTTCGAGATATCGAACTGCGCTACACAAATAGCAAATTGGCGGTTTGCCAGAATGCGATAGCCGTAAACGAACGTCGCAAAAACGCGGCGGGCGAGTGGGTAGATGAAACTTCTTTCGTGGACGTCACTTTTTTCGGACGCACTGCGGAAGTGGTTGCAGAGTACCTTGGCAAAGGATCTCCGATCTTTGTTGAGGGACGACTAAAACAGGATACTTGGGAAAAAGACGGGCAAAAGAGAAGCAAGCTCTATGTTATCGTTGATCGCATGCAACTCATTGGTGCACGCGGTGAAGGTAAAGGCACTCCGAGCAGCGCTCGGCCACAAAACAATGGAGCTCGTTTCAATTCGGATCAAGGCTCTCAAAACGAGATGCATGTTTCGGAAGTCGGCGACGATGTGTTCGTCGAAGAAGATATGCCGTTTTAATTATTGGAATAATCCTTAACACTATTTCGAAACCGTTTGTGGTTGATTGATTTGATATGACAACACGAAAAATGCGAACCCCGACCTTTCCGCGATTGCCGAAGGGTCCTAATGGCGGAATCCAGTTGATGTTGATCCAGAATGTCGAGTTTCTTGGAAAGTCAGGGGACGTCGTCGAGGTGAAGGCTGGCTATGCAAACAATTTCTTGCTTCCTCAGGGGCTAGCTATTGTTTCGACAGAGCATCACAAGCGAATGGTCGAAAAGCACAAGGCGAAGTTACTCGAAATCGAGAAACAACGGCTTGCATCGTTACGCACGTTAGCAGATCAACTGTCCAAGCAATCGATCAACGTCGAAGCAAATGCCAACGACGAAGGGCACTTGTATGGTAGTGTCGGCGCACAAGAGATCGTTTCGGCTTTGAAGTCGAACGGCTTCAGTATCACAACAGATCAGGTTCGGCTAGAAGGTGTTCTGAAGGAGTTGGGACTCTACACGGTCAAGGTGCAATTGCATCAAGAGATTTCTACTGAACTCAAGGTTTGGGTCGTCCCAGCAGCGAACGGCTAACCTCCTTCAACCTTGCTTGCCCTTCTACTAGAAACATCGACGGAGAGTGACCAATTATCCGTCGATGTTTTTTCATTGCTCTGAGTGGATCAGAGTTTGAAGTATCGTGCCTGTTGCATTCTCGAGATCCACGTTAGCGAGATGCCAGTCTAGCCATCGTTTAATGATGTTTACTTCGCTCTGCAAAGCTTGAAGTCTCGCGGCGGATTGGTCTGCTACATTTCCCTTTAGCTCTTCGCCTATTTTCTCAAGCTGCCGAACCCGGGTCGCCCAAATTTGGCTTTGCTCCCTTGAATTCGCCCATCGCAAAGCAGCAATTCTTTTCGTTTCGTAAGCGACTTCCACTTCTTTGCGAATGTGGTTCGTTCTTTCATGGATCAAGGTCTCAAGCCATTGCTTTCGATTTTGGACCGCTTGCTCGATTTCATCTCGCAAAAGCAGACGCTTGATTCGACCGGCCACGCTTAGCGGTTTAGACCGCAGGGCAGGAACACCCGAAAGCGCTGCCGCGATGGTCTCCCACAATTCGATGGTCGAATCATTGATCGAGGAACGCAACCCGAACAATAACGTGATCTCATGACGGCGCCTCATCGCTGTTTGAAGGTAGTCACACACATCGACGTCGCTAGGGGCTAAGTTTCGTTCAAACATTGGTTCATAGTTGCAAGCGACTTCGCCTCCCACAAGTTCGGATAGTTGGAGACGAAGCGTCCGTTGTTTGGATTCATTTTCCAGCAGCTGATCATTCCAATCTACCCTCAACCGATCCAAAAGAAGAGGGTCAGGAATTGGCACACCTTCTTCGATCAACTTGCCTTGGGCCATGGATTGTCGATCCAGTTCTTGACGAGTGCGATTCAAGAGTTCCTGCGATTGCTTGCATGCCGCGAGCCCGTAATGCAACTTCAACGCAATCGAGGCCGCGTTCTCTCTCAACCTCTGCGCTGTCGCCTGGCGTATCGAGCAAATTGCCGTAAGCTCGACCTCTTTTTCGCAACGCTGATAGATGCTGATCGCGTTCTCTCGAATCATCAAATTTGCTGGACCGCATTGTCTAGCTGCAATCTCCGCAATTTCGCTCGCATCGAATGTTTTGCTGAGCGAGGCGGGCTCAGGAACGAAATAGGGCTCGCTCGGTCGAATTGCGAAAGGAGCGGCATGATCTTCCGAGTAGAGAATGCTTTGACCGAACAACACGAAAGACCATGCAACAATGCACTGCCGTCGTGACATTAGAGTTCGCTGGCTTCGAGGAATTCTAAGCGGGTATTCCATCTTGGAAGTCTTCATCGACGGAGCAATAGCAAGCATCGATTATCGCCGAGTCGGTTGGTTGCTTCCGGTTGCAAGATAGCGAGTTGATTCTTCGTGGATGAGGTCGGTATCACTGCTGGCACTCTTGACTTCAGCTCGAAACCGATGAACCCCTGCGGACTTTGCTTCAGCCGCGACCTTGAGAGATACCTTCTCCCCTGGAGCAATGGTTGGAATAGGAGAGAAGATTGCTTGCCCTGGAACAATGCGACCCGAGTGTCCTTCGAAGCGGATAGGTTCGATCCCTTCCGAAAACTGAGCAATCACTTCCACTGCGTTAGCGGCTTTTCGACCTCGATTGCTTATTTCAATTTCATAGAAGACTGGTTGCCCAATCGGTGCTGGTGAGATCGGGTCGATCACAGTCAATTTCAGGTCTGCAATCGAATCAACAATGGTAGTGATCTCAGTACTTGGCGCAGTACCATTCTTCGTCTCAGCGGTAAACGCGAACGTGTTGTTACCGACATTGCCCAGCATAACGCTAAAGGGAACGGATATCGATTCTTGAGGCATGAGACGTTTGAGTTCCCATTGGATACTATTTCCTCGCTTGGTGGCGCCTGGCGGCAAGCTCGTTGCGTCAGCGCCGAGAGGCAATTTAACTGTACATGGAATGTTCAGTGCGGGAGCTTCGCCCTGATTGTTTAAGGTCAAGATATACTCAGCAACACTTCCCTGGTAAAATTCGGTCGGCCCGACCCAATGAGCGGCAATTGCAGATTGCTTTACGCGAACGTCGATTGAGTTTCTGGCTTGAAGCTTTGAAACAGCACTGGTTGCAGTGGCGACGATGGGAATGATTCCATGCTGCTGGAACAAAAGCTCGACATCGACAATCCTTTCGCTACCAGGCTGGATGTCTCCGATAACAGACTGATTGCTACCAAAGGTCTCGGCTGTGAGTACGATTTCGACCGCTTTGACGACTGCGTTTCCAGGATTCTTGATTCGAAGCCGGTAGTTTTGTGGCGTGCCAAATTCTGCTTCCGAGGGACCTTCGAGGGCCAAATCAAGCTTGGGTTGCTGAACGCTGATTGGTAGCTGATGGGTGTTTGGCAACGATGTCCATTCGATTCCCATTGCAAAGTGCTCGGGCTGCTGTGTTTGCAGAGTGAACTTAAGGTTCTTCGAGGCACCCGCTGGCAGTTTCTCGATTTCCCATCCAACGGCATTCTCACCATTCTCATTATCTGGTTGAGCAGTTCCCTCGGAGGCAATTATGTTCGATAACGCGATCGTCGCAGGAACACCAACGCGTAGCAGCAGACCAGAAAGGTCGTTCGCACCATCGTTTTTCGCAACGACTTCGTAAACTGCATCTTGTCCAACCAAAAGAGAGTCTGGCCCGTTGACGTAAACACGAACGCTTGGTTGACTCATTTCACTGAGAGCACCGGTCTTAGAAGGGGTACTCTCCTGCTTGGATAAAGCTGGCTTTCCTGCAGAATCTGGTTTTGGTTTTGCCTCCGATCGAGTGCGGATGCTAGAAACCATTGGAGCCCCCATGGGTTCGCTTGCTCTCGGAGCGTTTTCAAGTGCGGAGGATTCTAGCGAGGATGATGACTTTGGAGGTGAAACGGTACTACTCGTCTTTGACGCACGGGCTGTTTCTTGTGAGAATCGATTCTTTGGCGTGCTCGAGGGAAGCAAACCAGCGTTTGCTGTTGGATGATCACTGCTATCGGTACTTAGGTCCAATAAAGTTGTTTCCGCGTTCGCCAAAAACTTCTTTGGATTTGCTCCGCTATCCAACGATTCACTTGACAAATCTCCAGTCCTTCGTGAGGTTGAATCCACCCCCAGTGGAGAAAAGACGGGAGCGGGAGGATTCGAGTTCGCGTTGGGCTTTTGAGCGGTCGGCTTCGTCGACGAGGTGCTGAAAGCACTTTCACTCCGAAAAACAGGCGCAATTTGCTTGTCGGTTGACTTCTCGGGAGCGGCTTGTAAGTTTGGGAGATCAGTAGACGGTGGACTTGTTTCCACTGTTTGGATACTGACATCGTTGGTGAACCGCTCGTCGCGACGTTCAACGATTCGAGGTCGCGGCAGATTTCGAAACGGTTCCCGAGTTGGTTTTGCAGAGAGATTTTCTACTTCTTCCACTGTTTCCAACGACTGCTCTATCGCTTCGTCGCCGGATCGAAACACTCGGTTTGTGAACGACTTCAAAGGCATGAGCAATCCCCCACGGTTAGATGCTGGTATTGCGTTAACAGCAGGTTTGCTTGTTCGAGGCGCGCTTAGGGCTGGCTTTGAACTCGAGGGAGTTCTTGCACTCTTTGTGGCTGTCGCTGATTTCTCTTCCGAGAGATCTTCTTTTTTGGAGAACATCTTCGAAAACGGATTTACGAACGCTGGTTTCTTGCTCGAATCGCTTTCCGTAGCAGCATCGTCACTTTGGCTAAAGCCCGTGGAGGATGAAAAGAAAAATGAAAAACAGGCGATCGCCAATAGATAATTACTCAAGATGCTTTTCGATTGACACATAGCGATCTCTCCATCCCAGCTTAAATCGAGCTACAAAATCTCCTACGGATTCATCGGACGTGATTGGATGTTGAAATAAACGGAATGGGGGGGATTTGCGGAATTTTCTTAGAATTCACGTAGGTTGTGTTCAATCCTGCTCCTTCGAATGTTTTGGGATGGTGCAAAAAAATACGCTCGACCTCCCTGGCAAACTGCCTTTTTACGCTTTGGCGAGGGCCTTTCTGTTGCAAAAGCTAGACCTTAATGTTTTTTACCAATATTTTAGTGTTTTTGAACATTTTGGAACGAAACGAGCACTGTTCAACGGGCGGATCGTGCTCGAAGCAAGACAAACCCACCTTTTCGAAGACGATAGTTGACGATTTGGGCCGTTTTTTAATGGCAACTTAGGGTAGCTAGAAATACGATTAAGGCGTTACGAGTTAGTTTCCTTCTCATCTATTCGGGCCAATTTGGAGCGAATCGTTATGCGACTGTTTCCTTGTGTTAGTCGAGCTTTTTTGACAGGATTGCTACTGAGCGTGCCTGCGTTTGGTGACGAACCGAAGTCGCGTCTGATCACTTATCAAGACGCCGATCAGACGTTGTTTGCGTTGAGTTTGAAGCCTTCAGCCGGTGTACCGAACGCCGTAGTGGCGTCGAAAATTGCAATCATTGTCGACACTTCGGCAACGCAAAGCGGCTCGTATCGTTCGGACTCGATCGAGCTGGCTAGGCGAGTGCTCGAGTCATTGCCTGAGAATTCGCTTACGTCGTTGATTGCATCCGATGTCGAGTCGACCATTTTGGGGGTTGGGAAACCCAACGGACCAGAGATCCAGGATGGCTTGAAGAAACTGGACAAAACGATTCCTCTTGGATCGACGGACCTAGTGGCTGCTATTCAAACGGCCCGTCAGTCTCTGGGATTGGCGTCAGATTCCGCCATTTTGTACATCGGTGATGGGTTCCATCGATGCAATTTGCTTGAGCCGAAAGGTTTCGAAGATCTGATTGACAAACTGCGTGAAACCCGCACAACGATTCATTCGCTGGCAATCGGACCGGAGGCCGATGTTGAGTTCCTAGCAACGTTAGCCAACCACACAGGCGGTGTGATCTATATTCACAAAAATATCGACAACAGTTCCAACCAACAAATCGCGGCAAATCTGGCCAAGAGCTGTGTCACCCCAGTGTTCTGGCCTACCGATTCGAAGTGGCCACAGGGGCTAGTCAATCATTTTCCGAACGTAGTTCCGCCCATTCGTGCGGATCGCGACTCTATCATCATTGGCAAGCTTTCCAGTGCAGCCTGGGCAGGGGAGCTCAAATTGGCTGGTAGCTGGAATGGCAGCCAAGCTGTAATGACCTGGAATGTAAAGAGCGAGGAGTCCCACGAAGATCTCGGGTTCTTGCCCGAAGTGATCGAAAAGGCCGAATTGAACCAAGGGCTACTTTTGCCGACACCCGGTTCCGAAGCGTTGCTGTCACTCGGTCGAATGTTGATGGATTCTTCCGAGGTGCTGGTAAAGGATGCGCGCTTCGCACTGCACTCCGGAGATCGCAAGGCAGCGATAGCAATTGCAAAAGAAGCCTTGAAGCGTTCGCCGAACAACCTAAGCGCCAAGAGCATATTGGAGACTGCTGAAAAGGTTGAGAAACCAATCAAGTCGAACAGTGCTAAGGCTCCGATCGTCAAATTTATCTCGGCTCAGGTCGGTGGAGACGATCCATTTGGCGAACCTCCTGCACCACCAGCCACCAAGCAGCAAGATCCATTCGGCGATGACGCGCCAGCCACTCCCGTCGTTCCACCATCGACACCTATGCCAGCACCTGTCGCACCGAGTACGGCAACACCAGCACCAAGCATGTTGGATGGCGTCGGTTCAGGTCTAGGCTCCGCGAGTCCGATGTACGATGAATTGGCAAACGTTGGTGATCTGCTTGCAGAGGATGAAGCACTTCGAAGAGTTGCTGCACAGCAGCTTGAAGCTCAGGTAAGAGCAGAGATTTCGGCAGTGCGAAGAGCGGAGATTCCCGGTGCAGCCAATGCGGATCTCAGCTCGATGAAACTCTCCCTGAAGTCGCTGCTGGATCAAGTTCGCCGTGCACCAGAATTGGACGCAGCGAGCCGAGTACGTCTAGAACGCATGGTTGCAGACTCGATTCAGAAAGCCGCGCGAGCTGAGGCTGCAAAACGTGAAGAAGTCGCTCGACAAGAAGCTGTCCGGTCCAGTCAGTCGGTAACACAAAGACTGCTTGCGGATTCGGATCGACGTCAAGAAACGATTAAGCAACTTGTAGAACGTTACGATTCACTGATGCGACAACAACTTTTTTCTGATGCGAACACTGAAGTTGCACCAGCCGTGACGGCCATTGATCGCGACTCGGTCATCGATATCGTCACCAACCGAGAGTCCAACATAGCTGCAAACGCGCAGTTGATCGAAGACGTTTTGAGCCGAAGACGTAGGGCGTTTGTTGATGCTTTGTATCTCAACGAACTCGCAACGGTTCCATTCGTGGACGAACCACCCGTACGTTATCCACCGGCAGATGTATGGCAGGCGTTGAGTGCTCGTCGCTTGGAGCGTTACGGCTCGATCGACCTTTCTGGGGGAAACCCTGCCGAGAGAAGAATCTTCTCCAGTCTGAGCAAACCAGTCGCCGTCGAATTGCAGGGCCTGGGGCTGTCAGCGGTCATGAAGCGTTGGGCGGAAGATCCTGACATTAACATTCCAATCGTCATCGACGAAAGGGCTTTAGAAGAGGAAGCGATTTCCTTAGACGAACAGATTACTCTCCAATTGCAATCACCCGTTTCCTTCCGTTCCGCGCTCAAGCTTGTACTAGAGCCTCTCAATTTGACCTACGTCATCGAAGATGAAGTCATGCGAATTACCACAAAGACGAATTCAGCGAACGTAACTCGCGTTTATCCAGTCGGTGACCTTGTTGTTCCCAATATGGGCGGCATGGGTGGTGGTGGAGGCATGATGGGCGGCATGGGAGGCATGGGCGGCGGCATGGGAGGCATGGGCGGTGGCATGGGAGGTATGGGCGGTGGTATGGGAGGCATGGGCGGTGGCATGGGAGGCATGGGCGGTGGCATGGGAGGCATGGGCGGTGGTATGGGAGGTATGTTCGACGTGAACGACACCCCGACCAAAGCGGAAGCTGATCCATGGAAACTTGTGGCCGAAATCGCTTCCGAGGACAAGGATGTGAAACTGGCTGCCGAAGCGAAGCTTTCTAAGTGGGTGGCACAGAAGATGATGGACGCGAAGAAATCGAGCAAATCCGGCTTGGCGTCTGAAGCAACAGCCCACTTCGAAGAGATCATCGAAGTAATTAGTGAAAGCATGCGTCAGTCA
Source organism: uncultured Pirellula sp. (assembly GCA_903858115.1). Taxonomy (GTDB): domain Bacteria; phylum Planctomycetota; class Planctomycetia; order Pirellulales; family Pirellulaceae; genus JBKCUI01. The sequence continues at coordinate 82,204 of CAIOHR010000370.1, forward strand.
CTTCCCGCGGTTTGGATGTACGACGCACTGAGTACTGCGATGCAAGCGAATGAATACCCTGCAAAGGACATTCGTCGAGTGTTACTATCGAGCATCGATTACGGCGCTGACGAGACGAGTACACTGAAAGTCGCTAAGTACTTGAGTAGTAGCGGCTTTAAAAAGGAAGCACTGAATGTTCTACATGACATTGAAAAGTCGACACCTGGTCTGAAAGATGTTCTTGAACTTGCATTGACTCTCTCTGTGGAAACGGAAGATCAAGAAGCGATGCGCTGGGCATCGACAGCAGTACTTAGCCAAGGCTGGCCCGATGACTATTTGCCACTGATTGAAAAGGCGATCTTGGTAGCAAAATCTTGCTACGTCCGTCTCGCGGAAAGCAAGCAATCGATGAAGGCTTACGAGTTTGAACAACAATTGAAGACTGCACGCGTTCGAGACTTGGTCGTTCGAATTGTTTGGACTGGAGAAGCTGACATCGATTTGAGTGTTGAAGAACCCACAGGAAGCGTGTGCGATGCTTCGAATCCACGGACTGCGTCAGGTGGGCTTTTGCTCGGAGATGGCTCTGCATTTTCCAAAGCCGCGAAAGATGGTTTCTCGGAGACTTATGTATGCTCGAGCGGATACGCCGGCACTTACCGAATCGTTCTCAAGAAGGTTTGGGGAGAGTTAGCAGGTGGTAAAGTCACGGTGAACATCGTTACCGATTTTGGTACTCCCGAACAAAAGTTCGAGCAAAAAGTCGTTACCTTGGAAGACAATGCTATCGGCGCCTTTTTGCCAGTTACAGTTCAGAAAGGGCATCGTAAGGAACCCGTATCGGAGGCCTATCTCGCTAAGGTACGCAGTGCGCGTGCTGAGCTTGGAGCGGTCTTGGCTCAGGCTGGTGCAGGAGCCGGTGCCGCCCCAGGTGCTGGGGCAGGTGGCGGTGAAGCTAGCTCTGGATTTGATCCTTTAGCATGGCAGGCCTACTTGGCATCTCAGTTCGGACGCCGCGGGCAAGGGAACAGAGGTCCGTTGTTTGGTCGCGGAGCCGTCGGTTACGCGCCTCAAATTACAGTCATTCCCTCGGGAACAAATTTGTTTGCTGGTCCGGCGGTTATTTCTGGGGATCGTCGATACGTTCGCGCGACCGTATCACCCATGTTCTCCGACATTGTTGCCGTGGACACTTTCAATTTTGCTAGTGGTGCTGGAACGAATACCGGGGCCGGTGGTGGTGGTGTCGGCGGCGGCGGCGCAGGTGGTGGGATTGGTGGTGGTGGCGGCGGCGGCGGATTTGGTGGCGGTGGAGCTTTCTAGTTCTTCTCACTCCTCCACACAAGCCATCGCGAAAAATATCAATGCCGCGATGCAATACAAGAAAAGAAAGGCTCGTCAGTGGACGGGCCTTTTTTTACAGCTAGCAATACGAATAGCAAGCTTCAACTCCAAACCGCAAAACGACTCCACGTTACCTTGATCGGTTGATTGTAGGATTCATCGAATCGACGGAGCGCAAGCGTTTACGATGCGACTTTTCTAAGTATTTAGTTTTAGAATGCGACAGTGGTTTAGAATCGCCTCGGGGGAAGACAAGTATCCGGTAAAGAACTGTCCGAACTCTCCAAACCGAGCGCTGGCGGAGTCATAGCGCATGGTGTAGACGATCTCCTTTAGATACTGCGGATTCTTCGCCCAGAGTGTTACGCCCCATTCCCAATCATCTAATCCAACCGATGCGGTTACCAACTGAGTCACGCGGCCGGCAAAGGACATACCACTCTGCGCATGCTCGGCCATCATCTCCATGCGTGCTGAGAGTGGTTCCAAAAACCAATTCGCTCCGACATGCCGCACTTTATTCATCGGGTAGAAGCACATCGCTGGCCAATTTGGAAACTCCGGTGCAAGTCGTTGAGCATGCATCATCGGAAGTCGCTTTTCGTACGACGCGACTTTTGCTTGAAAGGTCGCCGACGTGGGATCCTCGCCTGTCCGGATCAATTTTTTGGCATACTGATCTTGATCCGGCAGATACTCACTGATCTCCGACATCGAAACGAACGAGTACACCGGTTCTAATGCGCTGCCTAATGAAGAACTCATAATCCGCTGATGAACCCCGTCGATGGTCAACGGATTGGGATCCATCAAGATGATGGCAAAGTCTGCTTTATGTCCGCTGACGATAAAGGACTGTAAGCGCTCTGGTTTCTGAATATCCGATGCCTGTAGAGCCAACGAAAAATCCAAAACGTGGGAGGTGTTCGCTTCCAGCATCCCCAATTGCGCTAATGCATTTCGATTCCAACGATAAAAGTAGTGTCCACAGTGCCATCCTTGGACTGGAACGATAGACGGCTCAGGAACGGATGGTGCTGAGGAATGAGGGTGCATGATGTTGTTCCGCTAGAGAATAGAAAAATGGTATGACAATTATGGAAGACTTAGCATTGTTTGCGAGCGATGACTCGGTGGAAATGCAATTGTACTTCTCGAGCGCAGACTCTCCGAACCCCTTCGACCAAACAACGAGGCTCGTTCTCTGACTGTCCTCGTGCAATGATCTCTTCGAGGCGTGTACCTGGTGGAACGGTGAAAGCGGTCTGTTGAATCGTCTGATTCCCAGCATCCAACTCTGGCACGATGAAATGGCATGTAGCACCGAACGTCAACATTCTCTCCGCGTAAGCGTCATGGTACGGTCGAAGCCCTCGAAAACTCGGGAGCAGTCCATGATGCAAATTGATGATTCGTCCTCCGGCAAATTTCCAACAAACATCAGGCGGCAAGATTCTCATATACCTGGCGAGGATAACATAATCTGCATTGTATTGGTCGATGACACTTACCAATTTCGAATCGTCCGCAGAACCATCTTCGGTCCCGATGTACTCGAAAGGAATTCCGAACTCGCGCGCTAATGGTTCACATTTTCGCCGGTTGCCAATCAACACGACCGGGTTTGCGCGGATAACACCATCGCGAACCGCTTGCAGAACGGACCGAGGTGTATCTTCAATGAGCGTTGCGCAAATAGCGAGATTAGGTCGTGAAGCCCGCTCTTCAGGGCTCCAAACCCGAATTTCCAATCTGGTTTTGGCAGCGATGGCTGCCATCGCCTCTTGAACTGGAATCCATTCCGCTTGCGGGATTTGCAATCGACACATCATTGCGAATACAGCCGCTTCATCGTGATCATACATTTGTATTTCGGCGATGTTGGCGCCACGATTCGTCACGTCGTGAATAATGGGATCCGCCAAACCAACGTTGTCCTGGCCAACTGCAGTGATGATTGTTTCCATAAGAATAAGGTAGCCCAACTTACTCCGATGGAAAAGCCACCGTCATTTTTCAGCAGACCCCGCTGTCATCACCCGCGTCACAACAATATGGGGTCGAAGATCCTCCAGGAACACATCCGACCAAAGTAGCAGGCAAGCTCCGTCGTGCCGTCCGCTCTTAGAGATTCGCAGGAATTCTAGGTGGTTGTTACATGGAATGTGCCTACTACTTTGACTTTTGACGGCTCTGTCTCTAGGGCTGAACTTTCACTTTGTCCTCGACCGGGACTAAACATATCCTTCGAACAATCTCGAGAACTTTGCGTGCCTCTCCTTCGGATTTAGTAGTTCCACGAACTTCAATGCCGCCGGAATCTTGGTTGGTGAACGACAAATTTGCATCGGGAAAGAGGTTTGCAATCATCTCCTTAACTTGGTCCAAATCGCTTTTTGGAGTTGCTGGCTGCTGTCCCGTAGACAAAACCTTCACCCCAACGACCCTTCTCTGATGATCCTTGGAAATAATCGCTACTTTCGAGCTTCCTTCCGCCTTCCCAACAACAGTGATCGCTCGCCCGTTGTTGAATACGCTGCAGCACTCAGGATCCTGAGTCTCAATGCGCACGATTTCAAATGGAGCGTCGATGGAATATGTTCCCAAGAGCTCGATATCATACTCGCGTTCTACCTCAACCGAATGCCAACTATCTTGGGAGATAGCTTCCGAATGGCCGGAAGAGGTATTGCCTGCTAACCCTGCCAAATTGCGATCCGCAACACTCTTGGACTTGGATGGTTTTGGCAAGGCTACCACCCCGGAGGACGCTGGCTTTTCTTGGCTCACCGCTTCATGCGGGGTTTCGGAGGGCGCGTTAGAATTGGCCTGCATAACGGCATTTTGCCGAAATACTCCTGACCGAATAATCTCCTTTCCGTCCAATTCCAAGGGTTGAACCGTATCCGTCCCTTCACTAAGTTCGGAGCTTTGAGCAAGAACGACGGTTTGACCAACAGAAAACTTCTTAGGCTTCACAAGCTCGGGAGCTCGCGAAAGCGATGGTGGTGCAATACTTGTACCCTGGATGCCAAAATCCGTGACCCCAGCATCCCCCAAATTAAACTTCACGGGACCTCCGGTTTTTTGAGTTGTCACTTGTTTTTGAGGCGGTTGCGATGGAAGCGACTGCGGGCGCGGCAGTTCTGCCGCAACATTGAATCGAACGGCATCCTTCATCGAGCTTGTTGCAGAAACCGGTAACTTTGGTGGTTCTTCCGAACTCAAACGCATTTGGACTTTGCCACTCTGGGAATTCGCGGGGAGCCCTGGAGGATTGGCTACAGACGACTGGTTGTTAGGAAAAGTGGGCAAGCCCGGAGGTGGCAACATTGGTAATGGTGCCATTTGGTTCATCGAAGTAGAAGCCGGGACTGAAACCGGCAACGAAAGTCGAATCGGTACTTCTTGCAACGCTGAACCTGCCGACACAACCGAACCATTCGTTGGCTTGATGCTAAACTCCACCTTCGACTTGGACTGGGCAAGAACAGTTTGCAATACGATCGATTGGCTGGTCAACGCAATACAGGACGAGGTCATAAAAGCCAGCAATTGAGAGCGATTTGCTTTTATTCCGCGTCGGCTTGTGATTCCACCCATTTTTCATCCCCCGTTTGAATTTGCTGGGGACGATGACGTACCAAGTCCCCGATTGCTTTATCGGGCAGAAGAGTCTGAGGAATTGAGAGAATTTACCGATTGTAACGATTGTGATGCGCCCCAGCGGCGAGGCTTACCCATATTAGGGCCGAAATGCCACCAAAAATACTAAATCAAGCGGTTGGGTAAATGTTCGCGACCGTTTATAATGTCGGGGCGAAAATCAGTATGGCGATGCATCGTGTGGTTACTAATTCCTTCCCGACCTCTGCGCAACGCTCGCTTGCTAGCACTTCGCTAGACTGATCGCTTTCTTCATACTTTCTGGAGTTTACATAATATGGCAGCTGCTGCTAAGTCCCCTCGTAAGAAGAAGGCCGTCACGGAAGTCGACCCAGAAAATCCAGGAGCTGTTGTCGAAGCAGCACCAAAGGTCAAGAGAACCCGCAAGGCAGCGGCCGAACCCAGAATTAAACTTTACTGGGGTGTTTTCAATCAAAGCCTCAAACGAGTTGCCGTTTTCGATTACGAAGACATGAAAAAGGCCGAAAAACACGCCAAAGAATTGAGCAAGACCGGCGGCGATCACTTCTTGCAAAAAATCAAAGAAGTCGTCGTTGTCTAGCGAGACAGTCTCAGACAACGATTCGTTCTCTCGATCGTTGTAGAAAATGATTCTAAATCCATCGGGCGACCGATGGATTTTTTATTGCATCTCTAGACCGTTTGTTGGTGGATAATAAACCGGTGCGGGTGGGTAATAGTCGTCTTGAAGCGGCGTTAACGCATTGTTCGGACCAACTCCAAGGCCCGGCTGCCAACCCGGTTGAACTGGCATTCCTGGCATTCCTGGCATTCCTGGCATGCCTGGCATAGTCGTGCCACCTCCCATCCCCATGTTGGCTCCATTCCCAAACGGGACAGCTCCCCACGGGAACCCACCACCTAAAACTTGCGGGAGCTGTGGTCCCCAGGCGGGATACGGAACGGAAAATGGTCTTGTTGGATATCTCCATTCACCATAGGGCCGAACGTTGGGCCCCCACTGCTCTACCGAGTGATAGTGATCCACACTTGAACCCGCTTGCAAAGTGCTCCTAGTGTGACGGAACCCACTTCGAACAAAGTCTGGCCGTTCGATCGCGACAGGTTCGATCCCTGTTGAGAATTGATCCACCCGCTGACCTTGAGCATCGTGGGTATAGGTCGAAGACATAGTTGTCCAGTCGACGCTGTTTTTCGAGGTCTTCTTTACGTAGGGTTCGGTAACACGGCGAATTGGCTTCACTGCCGTCGAATCGCAGCTGCCTTTAGAAATCGATGCCGTATCCGAAGCATTTTTGTGTGAAGACTGCGCACAAACGCGATCTATCGAAAGTCCACATACAACAAAAAATCCCACGATCCAACGCCAAACCAAATCGGTTTTTCCAGCGTCGGAAAGTGTCTTTAGAAGTCGTGAAAAGCAGAAATTTGTCATACCTCTTACACTAATCGCAGAGGCTCTAAAACCAAATAAATACAACGATTACCCAATAATCGTCAGCCCGCAAAAATAGTTTGTGACGTATTGGAGAGTTGTAGGGGCTTCTAGCCGAGGTACGGCGGTTTTCGAATCGGACCAATTCCCTCAGTTGTTCTCATTTTGCCTTTGGAAAATCAGCAGGAACGGATACTCGTGCCCGATAGTTGCTGTCATTGGAAAGGCTATTTCTCTCGGGCCGGGCCTTCATGTTGTTTGGCGCCGATGTCGACTGCGTATAGATCCAAATCTCTTGAGAATCCCAAACGATCAGTTCGTCTCGATGGTCACCAGTCAAATCCAAGGAGTCATACGCTTTGGTTGGATGCCCATCCGCAGGGAGCCGAACCGCGCGGCGCCCGTATCCATCCCACAATCCTCCGTGGATAGGATCCGGGCCGATCATGAAAAGCTCGCTTCCATCTCCACTCCAGAAAACAGGTATGATCGAACTTCCATGCTCTGGCCGCGGTTCAAGATCCATGAGTACATTGCCACTCGAATCGAGAATGTGAATCAACCCTTGGTTCTTCCAGAAATTGGCAGCGACAATTTCCAATCCCGGCAGATCTTGTCGAAAGTCTGCAACGGTCAAGTTCTGTACGTGCCCCAGTCGCAAATGAACCCGTGGAATTCCGTTGGCATCGAGGAGTAAAAACCCTTCGTCGCTCGCGCCCCAAATGGTCTCGTGAGAACCATTTCCATCTAAATCTACCACCGCAACACTATCGACATGGTCTTTGTAGCGGTCGTCATGACTCCACACAACTTGACCGTCGGGTGCGATCCTAGAGTAACCCACATAAGCCTCCTCGCGGCCATCCTTGTCCGTGTCTATCGGAAAGACAAAATGCCCTGTATTGCATTCGACCTGCCACAGATCCTTGAGTTCATCATCCATTGCCCAAACATTTTGATATCGATCCTTTAGCAGAATATCTTTCCGATGCATGGAACCTCGCAGGTCAGCAAAAAGCAGACTGTCTCCAAGAATGCGAGGAAACCGATTGAATGGAACTCGCTTGCTTGTATTCAACGGCGTTGGGCGAGAACGAATCTTTTTTCCCGTGGCCCCTTCGGCAACGATGATCTCTTGACCTTGGCAGTAGACGACTTCATTTTTCCCATCACCTTCCAAATCATGGATCTGAAATGCAACATCATTCGTGAGATGATGCTTCCAACGATCGGGGGTTCCATTCCGCCATAAAACGTTTCCGTCTAACTCCATTGCTGTCATGCAAGCGATCTCACTGTTGCTATCGGTCGGTCCGAAGTGAGTAATCTGTCCAATCAATAGATCGATACGTCCGTCTCCATTGAGATCCCCAAAGCGAATGTTTCGATCGGTACCGAATTGCGGTGTTGGAATCTTGCGCCACAACACCGGCTTCGGAAGTTTCGACTCAGCCTCCTTTTCAGCCTTATCGAATTCTCTTTTCTCCAACTGAAAGTTTCTGAATGCTTCCGGTGTGCAGGATACCTGAACTCGATCGAATTGAGCGTGTACATTCGCTAACAAAGCGATGCGCCCATTCTGAAAGATCGTATCGGTGGCGGAGAGCGTCAGCCCATTCACGGTGGCATCGATCGTATTACCCAATACCTTTAGCTCTAAAGCGAATTCCTGGTTCGGCTTACGTTCAAACGGCAATGAATTGAGTACCGATTCGCCTGGGACCTGAAACGCAACTTCATGCTGTACTCGCATCAACACGATCCGGTCATTATCCACGCCGAGGAAGTAGTAACAACGATCGTTCTGCTGACGGAACGCGAGTCCGACTCGTCCAGTTGGCGCTTCTGCGGTGAATCGTGCTTCGACTCGATAGTCTTTCCACATACGATCTCCAGCGACCACCATCGGGTGCCAGTGCTTTGCTTTGCTCGTGTAAGTTTGTTGAAGTGAAGCTTTCCCTGTTTCGTCGCGAACCGCTCGCCATGCGGTTTGCGAATCGCTTGCCGAATCAAATGTCGTTACAGCCCAATCTCCTAAAGCCACTGCTTCTCGAAGAAAATGATATTCAGGATGTGGCCCCACAACTGGCATCAACGAGCCAGGCGGGATCTTCTCAAACCCATCCGAAAACAAAACTTCGATAGGCTCGTTCGACCGGAGAGGTCCTGACAAATGGACCAAGTAAACGGCTAGAAAGAGGACGACTTTCCGCAAAAGGTACGATCGATCTCGCATGTTGAGCTTTCGGGATTGGGGTTTGAAAAATGCTTTCGTCAATACTTGTCGTTGCTCCTTTTAGCGTAAAACGAGATCGCCGGAACGGGAATAGCCCCCCGAAAGAACGGTTTCCAGGTTGAATATTCCGGGTAAATCAACTATCGTTAATTTTCCGTCTTTGTCCGTTTCGATAAGGCCAATGTCGGACCCCACCTCCACCCCACCTCGATTTTCGAATTTGTTCCAACCGAACGTCTTCCGAAAAACACCTCCCACCGAGTCAAAACGAAATGTTTGCATCGATTAGCAATAACGGCCGATCGCGAATGAACTTGGGCTGGACTCGCCTGTTTGCTAGCGTTCGTTTCTGGATTGGAAGCACTTGCTTGGTCGCTCTGTGCTACGGTGCTTGGAGTTTCTCACAAACGAGCGCTAACGGTGCAGCATTAGCTTCTCAAGCGGTATGGCAAGAAGTCAATCGCGCGGATTTAGAGGTAGTGGTTTTGGAACGCGGCAGCCTCGAAAGCCAATCCAATATCGACTTGATTTGCGAAGTGGAGGACGTTCGCAAGGACAATATCAATGGCACAACAATTGTCTGGATGATTCCCAATGGTGCATCCGTAAAAAAAGGAGACTTGGTTCTAGAGCTGGATTCAAACCCAATGCAGGAAGCCCTGGATGACCAAGTGCTCTATTTGGAGAACGCACTCGCTGAAAAAATCCAAGCGGAAGCCAATCTAAAGAATCAGCAAACCATGAACGCAACCGCGAAAGCGGAATCAGAGTTGTTGATTCGTCTAGCCGAGCTTGAGTTGGAAATGTATGTCGACAAAGATAATGGCACACAGAAGCTCGCCATAGATCTGAACAAACGAAAAATTGACGATGTGAACAATGACATCCTCGCGGCGCAAGCCACGATGGAGCTTCGACGCGAAGAGCAACGAGGCTATGAGGAGTTGTTTAAGCTTGGTTACGCAAACCAAAACGAAGTTCGGAGGTTTGAGCTTCAATACCTGACAGCCGAAGGAACGTTTGCGGCAAAATTAAACCAACTTCAAACGGAAGTTTCCACGCTAAAGAAAATGCAAGTTTACGAACAACGCAAAGAAAAGCTGGTGCTCGAAGGAAAGCTGGCAACCGCGAAACGAGGATTGGAGCAAGTGCTCCGAAACAACGAAGCAAGATTAGCTCAAGTGGAAGCGCTCATGAGAGCCAAGGATGAGTCTTTCAAAAAGGAAGAAGAGAAGTTTGCGCGATTCAAGCTTCAGCTTGAGAAATGCAAAATCTACGCACCGCAATCGGGACTCGTTGCATATCCCAACAGCAAGACGATGGAGGTGCGCGAAGGCCTACCGGTTATTTACCGCCAAAAATTGCTTTCCATTCCCAATTTGGATTCGATGCAAGTGGAAACCAGAATCCACGAATCGGCTCTGGATCAAGTGAAGGCAGGGCTACCAGTTCGTGTCACGGTCGATGCATTTCCTGGAACGTCCTATGACGCAGTAGTGAAATCGGTGGCTGTGTTGCCAGAACAGAACAGTTGGTCTGGAAACGACACCAAGGTCTATCAGACCATCGTGACGATTACAGACAAAGTCGAAGGGTTAAAACCTGGAATGACCGCGATTTCAGAAATCTTGATCAACAAACTCCCTGATGTGGTCACCGTTCCGCTTCAAGCCGTCGTTGAGAAAGATGACAAAACCTATGTTGTGGTAAAAGACGATCACGAAAATATGCAACCGCGATTCGTAGAGTTGGGCGAAGCCAGTGATACTCGCGTCAGTGTTCAGAGCGGATTGAGCGAGGGGGAATCCGTCGCCGTGAACGCCCAGGACCTGATGAACGCAGTCTTTGGCGACAACGCTATCCCTGCTACCTAATCGCTCGGGATACACTGCGTGCTCATTGCAACACTCCGGCTTGCGGTTAGAAACCTGCTTCTCCATAAGCTTAGAAGCATCTTGACTTTGTTGGGCACGATCCTCGGTGTTGCGTCTGTCATCTCGATGCTTTCCATCGGAGAAGGCTCGAAACAAGAAGCCCTTGAACAGATTCGCCGCTTGGGAGCTGCGAATGTTATCGTTCGAAGCATGAAGCCTCAGCAGTCTTCGAATCAAACACCATCTTCGACATCCACTTATGTGCTTGCGTATGGTCTTACCTACGCAGACCTAAAGATCATCAAAGACTTGCAACCCGAAGGATGTGCCGTTGTCCCCTCGGTCATGCATAAAAAGAACTTGCAACACGCCAAACGGCATGTCATCGGAGTGAGAATTGTAGCTACGACGGAACAATACCCGGTCGTTCGAGAGATGGCAGTGAAAGGAAGATTTTTTAATGCGGACGAGGTGACGCGATCAGCCAATGTCGTTGTGGTGGGGCAAAAAACGGCAAACGAACTTTTTGGATTCGAAGATCCGATCGGTAAATCTCTTTTGGTAGGTGACGATGCTTATCGAGTTATCGGTGTGATTGCCTATGGCGATAGCGGATCTGCCAAAGCCACATCCAATGACACGGCAGATCAAAACGCGGATCTTTACATACCGATCACATCCGCACAAAACCGTATGGGAATTGTTCAGCGTTTGGTTGAGACTGGATCGCGTCAGTACGTTCGAATCGAGTTGAGTGAAATCACTATTCGGTTAAAGGATCAATCGCAGGTTCGCCCGTTCGCCTCTGTCGTGCGAAACATCCTGACGCAAAAACACTCGAGTACTAAAGATTACGAAGTACAAGTGCCGCTCGATTTGCTCAACCAGGCAGAACGAGAAAAAAGACTGTGGAATATGGTCTTGGGATCGATCGCCGGCATCTCGTTACTGGTCGGCGGAATTGGTATCATGAACATCATGCTTGCAACAGTAACCGAGCGTACAAGAGAGATCGGTATTCGCAGAGCGATTGGAGCAAAACGGCGTCACATCATTATGCAGTTTCTGATGGAGACTACAGTCTTGAGCACCAGCGGTGGAATTCTTGGCGTCATCGTGGGTGTATTGATCCCTATTTTGTTTACATTGCTGCTGGGAATCACGACTTCAACCAGTATCGGATCGATTGTAGTTGCCTTTGGTATCTCCGTCGCAACTGGAATCGTATTCGGTGTCTATCCTGCGTACAAAGCTGCTAGCATGAACCCAATCGAAGCCCTTCGTCATCAGTGAAGAAAGCCTGCTATGCCAAAGTACCAGATCGACAAATCGATTGTCATCCAGTCTGACCCAGAACGTGTTTACGATGTCGTAGCCGACTACAACACTTGGACGACTTGGTCGCCATGGCTGATTGCCGAACCGACGGCCAAGGTAACCGTAACAGATGATTCCTCCTCGATTGGTTCCCGCTACGCATGGTTAGGTGACATCACCGGCCAGGGCGAACTGGAGCACAAACAATTGAAACCAGCGGAATTAGTGGAAGATGAACTTCGCTTCATCAAACCATTCAAGACCATATGCAAGACGGCATTTCACCTGAAACGAGAGGGCTCGGGGACTCGTTTAAGTTGGACGATGGACGCGTCGCTACCTTGGTTCTTGTTTTGGATGGTCCCCATGATGAAAACGCTCATCGGCATGGACTATCAACGTGGGCTTACCATGCTAAAGGATTTGATCGAAACCGGAAACATACCAGCAAAGACTATTGTCCATGGTCCACAAAGCGTTGGACCGATTCGAATGGCGGGTATTGCTGACTCATGCCGAGTCGACAATGTAAGTAGCTCGATGGACAAGGCTTTCCATACGGCATCTACCGAGTTTCGCAAGGCAGGCTTACCTGTCGATCGCGGGATGATCTCGGTCTACACAAAGTTTCGGATGAATGAAGGTGTCTTCGAATACATCAGCGGTTTCCTTTTACCCGAAAATGCAAAGGTCCCATCCGGTAATCCGTTAAAGATCTGGAATCTACCTGCCTGCAAAGCGTTCCATGTCGAGCAAACTGGACCTTATCGCCATTTAGGAAACGGCTGGAGTGTCGCGAATCAAATCTGTCGTCACAAGAAAATGAAACAGCAACCAATCGGAACCTTTGAACTCTACCGGAACTCACCAAACGAGGTACCGGAAAGCGAAATCAAAACCGATATCTATCTGCCGCTGCGGAATTGAATACCACCAAGAGGCGGCGGTTCTCTTGATCTATCTGAGGCTCCTCAACAAAAAAAGTTAGCGAGATTTGTTTAATGTGTATCTCGTTAACTTTCCTTTATTTGATGGGCTCGGATCGCTTGGGCAGCACCCAGTCTTTGCGAGGATAATGGCATGTATAACCGCCTGGGGTTCTGACCAAGTAGTCCTGATGTTCAGCTTCTGCTTCCCAAAAGTCACTTGCCGCCTTGACCTCTGTCACGACTTTGCCAGGCCACAAACCGGCCGCATTGACATCCTCAATCGTATCCAATGCAACTCGCTTTTGTTCTTCACTTGTATAGTAAATCCCCGAACGGTACGAAGTACCGCGATCGTTTCCTTGACGATTCAATGTCGTGGGATCATGGATCTGAAAAAAGAACTCGAGCATTTTGCGGAAGTCTGTCTTGCTCGGGTCGAAAACCACCTCAATGGCTTCTGCGTGCGTGCCATGATTGCGATAGGTAGCATTCTTTACATCTCCTCCCGTATAACCAACACGGGTTGAAATAACTCCCGGTTGTTTACGGAACAAATCCTCCATACCCCAGAAGCATCCACCTGCCAAAATTGCTTTTTCTGTATTCACTTTCTTCCCTGTTGCGGTTTCTGATTTCGAATTAGCAGCCGATTTGTTGGTGGCCTGAGCTCGTACGTATGGGGCCATAAAGGCCATACCGAGCACCATGACTACGGTCAAAAATGTCCGCAAAGTTGTTGTTTGACGTTCCATTCCGGCTCACTCCTTAAGGAAAAGACATAGGTAGCATGGTTACGCGACTGATGAAAACTTGTTCACTCACGGGATCATCCAAGTATACAATTCATGCTCGAAACGGAAACCGAACATGGGACAAATCAACTGAATTTCTCCAAAGGACAGAACTCTAGTACCAGCTGATCCTTTCGTTGCAAATGGCAGTTTTGGTCATGAGCGGATGAACGTTTGGGCCCACTCTAAGTCTGCACCTTCAAGCGGCGGCTCAGGCTGCGATTCGTACAAGTAATCTTCGTAGCCTGCTGCATCGTAAACGCGATGGATGATTGCGATCAGATCGAGCGTCGCATCCGGAAAGTCACCCTTCAATGGGATTGGAATATTTGGCAAAGGATCCCGCAAGCCGATTGGCCAAGCCTCTATCTTGGGTGCATTCGATTTGCGAAAGACCGTGACACAGTAGTCACAGGAGGGTAGATCGTTTAAGGGGAGCCGAGGGCCACCGCGCAACAAATCGATCTCCACAATCGAAGCCGTACTGAACATCATCGTCGATCGTTTCATCAAATACTGCTCGCGGTCAGGGCCGTATCGTTTGTTGCTCGGGCTGAGCACTTCAATCATCGTTACCAATTGGCGATCTTGCCGATCACGGATCTCGATGACGGCATGCCTTTCAATATCAATATCGGGTAGCGTCGCCATAATTGACTTGATTTGGTTCAATGCTGGATCAACGGTCGCGACCGATGGACGATGGGTCGACGAAGCCTTGAATAAAGCAACATCTGGCTTGCCATGCAATTTGCGCCTTTCCTCTGAGGATGGCTCATGAATAAAAACACGTTCTTCGAGCTTAACAAAAAAACTGGGGCGAACTTGCGCAGACAATGATTCGCGGATCTCGGTTGCAAAAGCCATATGAAAATCTTCCCAAACCGAGGGCTGTTCCAAATAGGGGTTCATTCCAGGAAAAGGTGAAGGCATGATTCGCTTCCCAAGCTATGTGTGCCAGAACTAGACAATTACAGTATAGCCTATCCCTACAAAGCCACCCAAGAAACAACTCGCACCGGAGACGGACCTGGAAAACGGCCTGCATTAGCATTATGCTGCAAGAGTTTTGGTGTTCGTGAGCACTTCGCCCTTGTCATTCACTTCCTCGAAACGGACAGCGACCTGACGCGAGACACCATTTTCTTGCATGGTCACTCCGTAGATCATATTGGCTGCTGTCATCGTTTTCTTGCTGTGCGTCACCACGATAAACTTGGTCGTCGACAAGAACTCGCGAAGAACAGTAACGAATCGCCCGATGTTGGCTTCATCAAAAGGTGCGTCCACTTCGTCGAGGATACAGAATGGGCTCGGGCGATACTGAAAAAAGGACATGATCAATGCGACAGCGGTCAACGCCTTTTCCCCACCACTCAATAGCGAATTGCTGAGAGTTGTCTTACCGGGTGGTGTTGCCACAATCTCGATACCGCTATCGGGATCGTTCGGATCTTCCAAAAGGATGTCAGCGAATCCGCCACCGAACGATCGACGATAAAGCGTTTGAAAATTGGAACGAATGCTTTCCAGCGTTTCCATGAACAAATGACGTGAGTCTTCATCAATCTTGTTCATGGTTTTGATAAGACCGTCTTTCGCATTGAGGAGGTCATTCTGGTGACCAGACAGTCTATCGAAACGACTTTGCAATTCATCGAGCTCTGTTAGCGCCTCCATATTCACACTTCCGGTCGCATTGAGTTCATTTCTTAGCAGACCGACTTCTGCCTCAATTTCATGCTTGAGCGATTGCAACTGTTCATCGTTCTTCATCGCAGCGACTTTTTCTCGAAACTCTGCCAGAGCCACATCTTGCTCTCTCCAATTCTCGTCGGAAACAGCTTCATCGCTCGTTTCCATGTTAATAGGAATTTGGATCTGATACTCGGTCGCGTAGTGTTCTACTAGTGAAACAATTTGCTCCTGAACCAAGTTCAATGATTGGTTGATCGATTGAATTTTGTCATCATTTTTTTCGAGCTGGCGTCGTACATTGTCACACTGCCGAATTGCTTGGTTCGCGATGGTGTTTTGCGATTCAATCTGCAGAACATGATCTGTCCGTCGTACTTCGATGACCGCCACTGATTCGGTAGCTATCGTCATCGCATTACGATATTCGGCCGCTGCATTCTCGAGTGCAACAATCTTGTTTTGGGTCGTGACCAGTGATTGCTGCGCTTGCTCGACATTTTTTTCTCGCTCGGTAGCGTCGAGCTGCAATTGCTCCAGTGTGAGTCGCAACCCTTCTAACCGTTGTTCAAGGCGTGCGAGCAGGACTTTCTGATCGCTCGCTTCCGTTTGTTGCACGTGTAGCGTCGCTTGCAAATCGGCCCACTGCTGGCGCTGCGAGGTGAGAATAGTATCCTTTTCGATTCTTACGGCTTCATTCGAAGCGATGTCTTTTTCCGCTTCTCGGTTAAGATTCTCTACGCTTGCGATTTTCTCAAGTGATGCGGCAATCTCCGCACCAATTTCCTGATAACGCGTCAGCATTCGTCCTTTGCGTTGTTGATATGCTTCAAGCTGTAGTTCATATCGCGAAAACTCTTGAGCGGCTGCTCGTTCGTTTGTTTCTAGCGACAGGAGCTCGGTTTCTTGTTGTACCACCAGCCCCTGGAGGATCGCGGAATGGTTCGTGGCCTCTTCGACCGTTTTCTCCAATTGAGAAATGTCCTCGCGAGCGGTTTGCATTTCTGTTCGACGTGAAATCAATCCCAATCCTGCCTGCAATGAGCCGATCGTGATACTACCATCGCTATCGATGAGCTGGCATTCGGCAGTCACGAATCGAAGACCAGCTCCCCGAAAATGGCTGAGTTCTAGGGCAGTCGCGAGCGAGTCAACAAACCATGTTGTCCCGAGCAGTGCACGAATCAGAGGTTCGTACTCCGTTGGATACTGCGTCAGTCGATCCGCGCGACCGATCACTCCGCGAAGGCCGTCAAGCTGGATCTTCTCACCCGTTCGCCGGTTTGGCAAACGGTCCAATCGGAGCAAAGTTACACGTCCATCGATCGTCAAGTTTCCTTCATGGATCCAATCAATCACTTGGCCATCACTTAGGACAATGGCATCCGCTAAGGGGCCGAGTGCAACGTCCATCAGCGGCGCGAGGTGCATTTCGCTCGAAAGGATATCCGCCACAAGTCCGCGGACTGTATTCCACGAGTTTGAACCAGGCAATCCTCCTTGAGTGGCCTGATTGGCTCTGGCTAATCGGAGAAGCTGCTGGCCTCCTCGACCAGCACCGGCAAATTGATCTTCGAGTTGTTCGAGAACATTCAATCGTTCTCGGACTCCATGCAATTTGCTTTGATGGGATCCAAGCATCTCTTGATGCTCGAAAAGTTCGCGTCGAATTGACTTTAATAGGACCTCGGTTTCGGAGCGTTTCGCCTTGGCCGCTTCCGACCGCAACTTCGCGAGGGCAATGTTGTTAAGAAGCTGATTCGAATCCGACTCGAATGTACTTAGTTCGGTTTGAAGACTTGCTTCTCGCTTGCGGCTTTCTTCGATAGATTGTTGAATTTGTTCGAGATGCAATTTCCGTGCGACGATGTGCGATCGGAGTTCATGGATCGTTTCAATCGCTTTGGAGTAAAGACTATTCTCCGAATCCAATTGATCGCGCAAGTTTCGCATTTCTTCCTGAGTCAAGGCGAGTTTGGACTCTCGTTCTTGCAACGCGATGGTCGCAATACTCTGTTCACTTGATATCGATTGAAGCTCTTGCAGACGCAAGAGCTTTTCGTCCACCGAAAGCGAAGCCCGTTCTTGCAATGCAACGATTCTTTCCTCGATCAATCCCTTCTCTAGATCTAGTTCAGCAACTCGCTCGATTGCTGTTTTGTGCCCACTCTCGGCTTCAATCACTGACTTTTGAGTGGCCAGATACTCGCGCTCGAGGTCATGCAGCGCCAGTTGCATCTGCTGCAAAGTCTTCTTTTCACGTTCTGCATTTTCCTGGATCGCTGTCCAGCGTTCGCTCAATTCGATACGACTCTGTTCTGACTCTTGTTGCTGCTCCTGCAGAGCTTTCTTTTGTCGACAGAATAGCTGATACTCACTCCAAGCGAGTTCCGTTCGCTTTGTGTTTAACGTTTTCGAGAGTTCCCGAAAACGATGGGCTTTTGTCGCTTGGCCCTTCAATGTCGCAAGCCGTTTTGCAACTTCATCAACGATATCACTTAACCGAAGCAGATTCTGATCCACTCGTTGAAGCCTGCGTTCTGCTTCAAGTTTTTTCGCTTTGAATCGCGAGATTCCTGCGGCTTCTTCGAAAATCCCCCGCCGATCTTTGGCAGATGCCTGGAGCAAACGATCGACTTTTCCCTGTTCGATCAGACTATATGCATCGACCCCGACGCCGGTGCCGCGGAAGAGATCCTTGACGTCTTTCAAACGGCAGGGTTGCCCGTTGATTGCATATTCGCCATCGCCGCTGCGGAAGACTCGCCGACTAACATGCACTTCGTCGGAGTCATGATTGAAGACCCTTTTTTCGTTATCGAGAACGAGTACAACTTCAGCGCTATTCGATGGTTTTCGCCCTCCTTCTGCCGATCCCTTGAAGATGACGTCAGCCATATCAGCGCCACGAAGGGCTTTCGGGCTTTGGGAACCGAGAACCCACTTTACCGCATCGACTACGTTAGATTTGCCCGAGCCGTTGGGACCAACGACCACGGTGATACCGTCCGGAAAATCGAAACGAGTCCGATCCGCAAAACTCTTGAAGCCGACTAGTTCGAGGGCTTTGAGCATTTAGTTTCCGCCGCCATTTTGAAAGGGCAAGAACTCATTGAAACCAATACGCGTTTAGGCGATTAGCCAATCATGAATAGGAAGGTAACGTTATTTGATTTCATTCCAATCGATGTCTGGAAGATCGTTTGAATTCACATCACTTCCAGTCGGTTCGTAGGGTATCGGTTGCTTGATAGCGTTCACCGTTTCGCCCGAACTAACAGGTGTTTTTGCATCTTTTTCTTTCTTTGCGATTGAACTTCGTTTGAACCAATCCGGAACATACCACCACGAAGATTCTTCTTTAAGACGAGTTGCCCCATCGACGGAAACAACAGATGCGATTGCATCTTCAGAATCGTCCTGGTCACGTTTATAGATCCGTCCTGCCATGGGACGAGGGTTCATCGCGATCGGAACAGACGAACACTTCATCGCATTCAGTTGATCAATCGAATGAACAAACTCGTTGTAACTCGCACCGATCGTGCCCAAACCTCGCAGCAAGGAAAGTGTGTCAGCCGGAACAATCACACTTGCCACTTCCTCCGAGAGACGTTTGTTCAATTTCAGTTGATCTCCCAACACGGGAGTGATGGAGATCGCAGTGGTCGGATTGATCGGAGAGGGAAGTAGAATAGGTGCGGAGTTTCCGAAGAACAGTAATTCCGGTTTGGACTGGAGCGAGACCGCCAACAGTGGCGTACTGCTTGGGATTTGATGTAGCTCCACACCCGGCGTTAGCTTTTCTCCATGGGCTCTCGGATCACTCGCATCGCGATTGCGGATCGCAAGAAAAGCGCCAAAACGCAACTCAGGCTCCGGTTCCTGTAACAATAGTTCCAACGCCTCTCTTGCAGACTCCTGTTCATTGATCGTAAGTCCAGTTAGGCATAGTGGGCGAAATGCGGGCGTGTTCTTTGCTATTTCAGTCAGAGCGCCGACCGACTCTTTTCGACCCAGGTATGCAAGAGAATAGGCAGAATAGAAACGGATCTCTGTATCGATCGACGACAACCCTTGGAGAAGAATTTCGATCGCTTCCGGTGTTCCCAACGCTTCCAGCTCTGCAGCAGCACGGCGGGCTGTGGTTCTGTCCTTCAGCAACTTTTCGCAACCGATCAATCGTTGCATTTGCTGATCTTTCGTTTCGGCAAACCCCGATGCAAGAATAACGTTGGCAAAGTGTGACGGATCCCATTTGTATTTCGGAATCGTGGTAATAACGATACGGGAGTCCGATTTGCCTTCCGCAACCATTCGTTGCTTTGAATCGTCATTGAAGAAAAATCTGTCGTTGAGTGACTTCACGATCTCTCTTACCACATAAACATGCTTGTACTCTGGAGTCATTTGGAGACCGATGTTATGAGATTGGAGAAGCCGACCTCCACCGATGACGATTCCATTGCGTGGTTCTTTGGGCTTCTTAGTATAGCTCTCCGGAAGAATCACTACCTCGCCCTTTGCAACCGCCTTGTCTCCGCTCGTTTTTACTTTGCCACCCAACGTAGCAACCTCGCGAAGCTTTGCTTCGAACAGGACACCCCCTGTAAGATCCGTCGCATCGCATTCCGAAGATGTCTCTACGACGACATCCACTTGTTGATTGTCTTCATAACATGGGAATGAATAGACTCGGACTTTTGTGAGCGCTGTCCACGGAGCGTCCAAAACCAATTCCGGCGACTCTACACCTCGAACTCGCATCTCGGCCAGCATCAAATCACGCTGCATGCTAGGCCTCACTTTGCCACCTGTGTTCGGAAGGGATGAGACCAAGCCGATCGAATCGTAGTAGCGAGATACGACGCCTGTAACTCCAGCCACTTCGCCGATCAATCTAGGGCGATTGGGATCTTGAAGCTGCTCTTTGACACGTTTGGTTTCTTCCTTGAATTGATTGTCTTCGTCCTTGTTCTTTCGATTAAACCACGACTGACAGCCCGTACTCAGGCTAAACAATGAGAACAAACCAATCCATACCACTACCCTTTTCCAGTAGTGCAGATGTGATACTTGATTGCAAACCATCAAGGGAGACTTCCTTTTCTCAAGCTTTTCTCAAGGTCTTCGCATGGAGTCGGTCGAGGACTGAAGTGCGCGAATCGTGCAGATTGTCTAATACTCCGACAAGAGTTCGCGGGTCAATATCATGCAATCGCAATCGACAATAGCATGCAAAGCAATTTGACTTCGGAACCACGCGAACTTGAAGCAATCAACAGCTATCCGGCCATGATTGATAGCTTTGCCGAAGTCAATTTGCAAAATAAATAGATTATGCTCCATTTCCTCCCGCATCTGTTCCGATGTTTCCGGAGTAGTTGTTGACATCCAATAAACGACGAAGAAGTTGTGGTTCATCCAGATGGTTGATATTGCGACGAAGCGAACACGAAAATCATTTGTTGAGCACTTGACTCAGCATCGATCGCCGTCTGCCATCGCTGCAGGAACTTCCTTTGGTGTAGCTCTCGGACTGATTCCCAAAGACAGTTTGCTAGCGTTAATTCTTTTGCTGGCGATCCTGTTTCTATCCGTCAATCAGATTGCCGCCTGTGTGTTTGCCATTGGTTTGAGTTTATTGTCCGGATGGACGAGTGGAATCACTCACTCCGTTGGAACCATAGTTCTTCAATCGGACCTTATCGCTAGCTTCATTGTTTCGCTCTATCAGATTCCACTCATTCCGTGGTTTCGGTTAGAGAATACGGTGGTCACGGGAGGAATAGCACTCGGAGCATTTTTGTGGCTGCCAACGTTTCTTCTAGCGTTACGCTTTTGCAATAAAGTGCGCGAGATCATACGATCTGAGCAGATCGCGGAGCTAGCAGCGGCCTCTATTCGCCATCGCCGTCATCTGCATACGGGAACGTTTGGCCAATCGCACGATCGAAAACTTGGCTTTTTGGCCATGACAGAAAGAAATACCATTGAACAACGCTCGGAAAACGCTGAAGCGAAATCGGCCGTACTCGACCTTCCTCAGAGTTCAGTCACGATGGATCTTGGCACGAGCGATGAAGTGACGCGAGTTGAAGCGAATTTTAATTCAATTGCACAAAAGCTTGATTCAATCGCAGACGATACCGTTTTGAGAGAAACACTCATTGAGGTAGTTCGATACAAACAACCTCGACGTGAAAAACAAGAAGTATTGCCCCCAATTACTCATCACAACCTAAACCCTATGAAGCTCGCGATCCCTGCCAATGCAGAAGCCGTATCCACTCCTCGAAGCTCGGATACGAATACAAAATTTCATTCGCCAAACACTGCGACATCCCATGTTATGAGCAACTCATCGGTCAAAGAGGAATCGCTTCGGCATATTCTGAAGCATATACACGGATCTCGTGAAGCGAGAAAGGAAACAGGAAAACCTGCATGAGCTGGAGGAGGAGAGCCTTATTCGTGATTGTCACGTTCGGAGCTGGCATCTACTGCTTGAGACCGACAATGACTCACTCTATTCAGCGGCGTCTCGCTGCGGAACTGAACGCCAAAACGCGAATTACGAACACGATCTTGTCGTTAGGACAAAGCACAGTCGTACTCGAAGGTGTCTCGATCGAAGATACCACCTCGAAAATCAACCTGGATCAGTTATCGCTCCGACTCGATCCTGAAGAGTTATGGTATCGCAATTGTATCGTCGACCCCATGGTGGGCACAGGATTGCGTTGGCACCTACCAATCACGAAGCAATTCTCGTCGCTCGATTCGAAAGTTTCTCCTCCTATTCCCATCGTGGATTGGAGTTTCGATCCTCGATTCGAGCAAGCGAAGCAATTACTAGAGAGTGCAACCACGCGGCTTTCCACTTTTGAGGAAGAAGCTAATAGCCAAACCTTAAACCTCGACCATAAAATCGAAGCGATTCGAACGAGAATCAGCGAACTTGCACAAGACGATATGCTCGTTAATCCGCTCCGCCCCAGCGATGGCATCACGCAATTGAAGAATGAGCTGTTGATGTTGCGGCAATTCTTGGCGGAGAACCGCCTCCAATCACAAGATGTAGGAAGCATAGTCGCTAAATCGATCCAACAATCTAGTTTGCTTCTACAGGCAGAAAGTAGATCGGGGATAGTGGAGGGGCAGCTTCCTCGCATTACGGATCGAATCCTGGAGCAAACGGTTGATGCCGCAAGCTCGACTCTCTCCCCCTATCTCTCCGCGGGTAGGGATTTTTATCTAAGAATCATTCAACCATCTCGCAGCCCACGCGATGCAACGGAATCCCGTCCTTTTCTTGCAGGAGCAGATCTCACAATCGACGGCTTAGAAGCTCGAAAAATGAAGATTGCTAGAGGCCGAGTTTTGGGTGTGTCCATCGTCAATGAGCAGACAATAGACACAGAGATTCGAATTACCACTCAAGTGGAGAATCCGGGATTACAAATTCTATGGAACGGCAATGACTCTTCCAACAAAACTACTTTCACCTCTAACTCAGATAACGAGATGACGAAGTCCGCTTTCCGACTCGAGAAAGTAGCACAGGGGCAATCGACTCTCCTCATAGATACAACATCGAGCGATGAACACAGAACGGTCCGCATTGAGGTGCCGCTATGCAATGTCTTGGAAACAACAACTGTTAAGCAAATAGGAATCGCCAAAGAACTACGTCATCTGTTGTCGAATTCGCAGCAGACTCGATTGATTGCAAAAATGTTAATCCCACCCGATCGCGATAGACTAGTGGCAGATAACTCGGTAATGAGCAACTCCAAGGGAGAGTGGCAGTGGGAATCGGAATCCAAGGCGATCTTGGAGTCGCTGGTGTCAAAAGCGGTCTCTCAGAAAACCAAAGATGTTTCTATACAATCCAGCAATCGAATATCGCAATGGATAGGGACGGAGAAAACAACCTTGGATCGAAGGCTTGCAGCGGTCGAACAAGCAGCCTTGGAACGAAGAAAGAGCTGGGAAAACCAGTTGAAAGCCCTTTCGGAAAACATTCGTGATTTGGAAAGCGATAGCCAACGAACAGCTAGAGGCTCCTCTATCGTTCGATAGTCAATTACAAGTTTGCCATGTAGTTCAGTAGGATATAAAAAAGGACATGCACAGCATGTTGCATTTGTTTTGGATATAAATATAAAGGACACGCACAGCATGTTGCATTTGTTTTGCAGTTTGGTAGATTGTGCGGACTGAATCGAATGTTCCCTAATGGAGATTTGCCATGACTAAAGCTCGCTTCCGATTGGTCGATACGTCCGTAAGTCGTTGGTATCACTGCATTTCTAGATGCTGCCGCAAGGCCCATCTGCTATCCGATGAGAACGGTTTCCAACGGAAAGATTGGATCGACCAGCGTCTCAAAGAACTCAATTCCATTTTTGCGATATCTGTAGGGGGCTTTAGCACCATGGACAGCCACCTGCACTTGCTCTTGCGTATCGATTGCGAAGAAGCCGAAAATTGGTCCGATCAAGAAGTCGTCGAACGTTGGTTGCGCCTCTATCCTCCGCGCGGTGCAGATCGCAAACCCATGAAACCAACAGAGGAAATGATCGAAGCGAAA
>CAIOHR010000371.1 GCA_903858115.1 uncultured Pirellula sp.
CATTCGACGCAGCGATCTATTCGGACCACCTCGTACATTCGACGAGTGGCGGAGATCGGCATCCAAGCTGCTAGTGCGCTGCACTATGCGCATGAAAACGGAATCGTCCATCGAGATATTAAGCCGTCCAACTTATTGATGGATTGCAATGGCAAAATCTGGGTCACCGATTTTGGTTTAGCGCAGTGCAATCAATCTGGAGATTTGACTCGCTCAGGGGATATTCTAGGAACACTTCGCTACATGAGTCCCGAGCAAGCCGCGGGCAAGACGCATTGGGTCGATAACCGAAGCGATATCTACGCATTAGGTTCGACGCTCTACGAAATGCTTACTCTGCGCCCTGTCGTCGATGCGAAAGATAGATCGGCGATGATCCGCCAGATCGAATGGGAATCCCCTCATGCCTTGCACGCAATCAACCGTTCTGTACCTCAGGATCTCGAAAACATTGTCAACAAATGTTTGGCAAAGGATCGCGATGACCGCTACGAAACAGCAGGGGAATTGGCGGAGGATCTCAACCGATTTTTGAGGGGCGAGTCTCCTCGTGCCCGACGACCTGGACTGTTAGAACGTGGCGGGCGTTGGGCTAGACGTCACTCGAAAGCTGTCGCAGTTTCCCTCGCAATCGGAATGGCGTTGTGGGGGTGCTCTGTCGCGATGATTTTGATGATTTCGCAAAAGAATGCTAAGATCGCTGAGGCGAATCGACGCGCCCAATCCCATCTCAGCGTCGCGAACCAAGTCGTCGATCAATTCGGCACCGAGCTGATCGCTAGCTTGGAATCGATTCCCGGAACTGTTCAGCTCCAAAACGAAATCGCGATAAATTCGATTCGATATCTACAGTCCTTTTTGGAATACACCAAGTCGGATCCGCAGTTGAGAAGAGAAGCGGGGATGGCGTGGATCCGATTGGGTTCCCTCCAGGAAAATACTGGCAAATTGGATGAAGCGTTGGAGGCTTATCACAACGGCCGAACGCTTCTTCTTGACGACGCATCCATATCCCCCTCGGAATGCATGGAGGCGTTGGTCGCATGGAACAATGAAGCATGCACGATGGTGCGTCTAGGGGAATTCGCCGAAGCAGAATCGCAACTGCTGGCTGCATTGAAGCGAATTGAACAACTCGCAATTGTATCGGGGACCGAGCATGGTTCGGGCCAATCCTTCGATTTGATTCGGTCACTGATGCGACTCAATCTGGGGCACATCCATTCGGAACGTGGGGAATACGCTACAGCCGGTGCGTATGTCGATGCGGCAATGAAGAATCTGGAAACCGTTGCACTGACAATCGACCCACGCTCCTTCGGTGCAGTCGCAAAAGGAAAAAGGGCCGACGACAGCAGCATCTTGCGTCTCGAGCGTCTGATGTCCGCAGCCTTGATGAAGTCCAGCACCATCCACTCATTGACCATCGACATGGAGCAACGCATGCTTCATCGGGCGCTGGAGTTAGCGCGGAGTGCGACAACGGCCCTCCCGGACTCTCTTGCTGATCGCTATCAAGTCATCCAAGCTCAGTTAGCGCTTGGAACCTTTGCTGCGTCCCGAAGCGAAAACGACGAAGCATTGAAATGGTTCTTCGAAACCTCCAGTTCGCTCCGCGAACTTCGGCGTCAATATCCATCTCATGTGAGATTGACGTTTGACGATGCCATCACCCAAAACAACATCGGGCAGTGTTGCCTCTCATCCGAAAAGTACTCGGAAGCCAGTCGTTACTTTGAGGCTTCTCGTCTCGAACTCGAAGCCTTGCGAAAGTTTGCTGATTCCCCAGAGATTGAAAATAGTCTCAATGGTGTCTTTCACAATCTAGCTGCTGTGGCTTATGCGACAGGGGATCGGTCCCGTTCCCTCGGATACCTCGACCAAGCAATCGAGCGTCAGTCTCTGCTGGTTGCAAACTATCCGGCGAATGTCCGTTACTCACAACAGTTGTTGGAACACCGTTCCACTCGTGAACGAATGATTGATAAAGGCTCTGTCGAACCGGATCGCAGCCCAATCGGTGACGCGGAACCAGCCGATGCTGCAATAAATACCGATGGGGAAATCACCGTTGAGAGCGAATCGATCTCGTCGCCATTGGCATCGAGGGGATCACCATGAATCCTTTTCGTTGGGGCTGTTTCAATTTCAATCTTCTCGGCACCAGTTGGAGATTGGCAAAAAAAACCGTCGCTGACACGTCGAGGAGACTCCGTATGGAGTCCCTCAATGACCGTTTACCGATGGCGGCCGATGCATTCGAACCGTTGGATAATGCGGATTCGATCGAACAAGCCATCGTGAGTCTCGATCCGTCGATCGAGATCAAAAAAAATGACGCAGAATCAGCGACCTGCTTCGATATTCCAGAGTATTCCAGGAGC
>CAIOHR010000372.1 GCA_903858115.1 uncultured Pirellula sp.
CCACGTTAGGTGAGCGAACAACGATCGTTTCCGCAGTCGGCACCTAGGACACGGACGAAGAAAAATGTAGGCCCAAAAAAAATCATCAAACAGTGGCGACCGTCACTTGCAAACCCAGGACTTCATAGTCGACCAAAATCACCCGGTTGCCGCCAAGAGACTTTGATTTCAGGAAACGCCCGATCGGCAACTCGGGTGCATTTTTTTGTTCGTCAGCCGCGGGCTTATCGATTGAATGGATACTCGTTGATCCAGTGAAATCCTCGATTCGTAAGGATAAAACGAGAACCCTCATCGCGTCGCATCGCCGCTTGAAAAGGCAGATGATGCCATTTTCCTTCGATCACAAGCACATTCTCATCTGGCTGTGTGAAACTATAGACCTCCGAACTCTCCGGGCCGTCTTGGGGACGACCACGAAGAGTAATCGTGTGTTCCTTTACTCGAACCTCAGCCGAGAATCGCTCGACGGAACCATCCATTCGCTGCCGAGCGGCGATGTAGTATTGGTCGAACACCAATCGATGCCATCGATCAGCGTCGGTAAGTAATGGCGGACGTACATCTCCATCTAATTCGAATTTAGTAGTCGTCCACACTCCGTAAAGCGGGGGTTTAATTTTTAGTTTTTCCCGAATAGTGTTTGACTGAATTAGAAAGTAGATCGAGGATCCGATAATGACTGTAGGAAAAACAACACCCATGATCGCCTGCGGAGTCCACCACCGAAAACCCTTCGAGCACGCAGTGTCGCGAGCAAACAACGTCGTGAAAATGCGTTTGCAATCCGGTGCAAATATCAAGATTGCGATTGCAAGTAGTTGCGCCGAAAACAGTTTGACCGGAATGTCGTAGCAAAGATTCAAAACGAAAACATGTCCTAAGATGCCAATTCCCAGAAGAGAACCAGCTAAGGTCGTTCGTTTGAAAGCAAGAAGGAGTGCACAAAGCAGTTCCAAAACTCCGGTGAAAACGATGTACGTTGGAGATGCTCCCATAAAGGTCCAGAAGAATGCCATGGGAGGCACGTCACCAAGCGGTTGCACAAGCCGAACCTGCAGCGGTCGTGGGAATTGAATTGGTATGACCTTGTTCGCCGCATAAGTCACGAGTTGCAAAGCGAGCATTAGTCGCATCAACATTCGAAAAAGTTGATTTATCCGCGCGGGACTGCGTCGCTTAGTCTCAAGCGCGCTCCAAATCGTCGTGACTACAAAGGCCAGCAGCAGCCAAACCGATATTTCCACAAAGTTAAAAGTTGTATCGCCGCTTCCTCCGGGAAGGATAGAAATTGAAAGTCCAAAGAATGTTTTCCCGAACCACTTTACAATTCCGGCCCACGTCGCAAAGAAAGCTTCAGGCCATGGCACAAATGTTGATGCTGCGCCAAAGGGTGTAAAGCAAAAGAGTAGGAAATAGACGAAAGCAATCCTAAACGCAAAGAGCTTTGCGAGACTCCATTCTTCATGACCCAATGAAAGGTTACCGCTCAAGATAGAATCTCACTTTAGCCCATGACATCTCTGCTGACGAACGACCGTGGTCACCGATGTCGCCGTAGACCATGATTCAAAAAATCAGGAAAGCACCGTCGGCGACTTCGGTGCACCACATTGTTCGTGCTTCTTCTCGTACTCAGTCCGCCGCGGCGGACGGTACTCGTACTCGAAGCGATCCAGTATAGCTATCCGGCCTATTGGTCCGCAAGTTCTCGCGAACTGCCCCGATTAACGATCGGCATCGCCGAGGTTCAAACAGCCATCGAGTACGAGTACCGTTTCACTGAGTACCGTCCGCCGCGGCGGACTGAGTACGAGTACGACGAAATCCGATGCGAGGCACGAACGAAAAGATCACCGAGGACCAGGAGTTGCGTCACCAGCATATGCGATGCCGTATCCGGTCGCAACAAGCCGAAAACCGCTCGTTGGGTCGAATGCCCCAGGCCCCCGGTCGGCTCGTCCGACCGGAAGCACAGCTTCATCAGCTAGCGGGAAGCAGCATCCCCTTCCGCGCAAGGTGGCAAGGGTCGTAAATTGGGGTTGATGGAGATCCGCCAGCTAGC
>CAIOHR010000373.1 GCA_903858115.1 uncultured Pirellula sp.
GATTGAGCGCGTCGGCAATTTCTGCAACGATTTCAACCGCATGCCGCTGGCTGATAGCATGCTGCTGCATTCGCTTGTTTAAATCCGCACCGTCGACGAACCGCGAAACGAAGAAATAATCTCCTTGCTCGGTTCGACCTATATCAAAGGCAGTGACGATGTTCGGATGATTCAATCCAGCCACCACCCGGGCTTCGTCCAAAAACGACTTCTGCGAAGACTCAGAAATCCGCTCTGAACGAACTAACTTGATCGCAACCGTACGATTCAACTCGTCATCCCAAGCACGGTAGACGGCCCCGAATCCACCAACCGCAAAAAGCTTCTCTACTCGGTAGCGTCCGAAGTAAGTCGGATGTTCGACCTCAGAAGGTGACGAAACGCGATCGGAGGGAGTACTCGGCCCAGAGTTACCCACCGAATGCGTTGCGTCTTTGTCTTCCTGCTTCTGATGTTCAGACATCGTTACAATCCAACTTAATTTGCTCCGGCAGGGCCTCTTACACTCTCAATCCAGGATTACTAAATCAATCCTTGCCTTCGTTCGGGCCAAGGGTGCGAACCATCGGACTCGATGGGCGTGCTAGCTGCAGAATCGTACTCTCCGATTCCGTACCAGGCATCTGATACGAGACAAGTCGACGCAAATCGACCCCTTGAAGCATTCCTCGATGGCGTGCTTCTCCCCGCTCCTCAACCCACTTCGGACCTTTGATCGCAAGCAACCTTCCGATCTTGTGCCACTCTTCCCTCAGCCAACCACAAAGCCGTACCAAAGGTCCTACCCCACGGGCAACTAGTGTATCAAAACGGTCGTCTTCCAAAACTCGACTCACACTCAACGGATACACCCTGATATCAAGCTTTAATTGCTTGACTATATCCTCCGCAACCTTAGCCTTCTTCGCTACTGAATCACACAAAGAGATCTGAAGATCAGGCCGCAGAATCGCAACCAAAATCCCAGGCACCCCTCCTCCAGTCCCGATGTCGAGGACCTCTTCATTGCGACCGAGCAACTTCGCAAGCTGAAAACTATCCAACAGATCGCGTTGTACAAATAGCTCCGGTGTTGTGTGACGCGTGAGATTGATCTTGTCATTCCAATCCCAAGCCAACTCGCAGTATTTCACAAGGTTCCCCCAAGCCTCCTCGGGAATCCCATCTAGCCCTATCTCCTGAGCTTTAGCCTTCAAAATCTCTACAGATACCCCTCGTTCATTCAACACAGATTCGCTTTACCTTCCAGGGAAAAAGTCTCGGCCACCCCAGGCCCTCGGTCACCTGTAAGTGTAATCGGCTCCCCCTAAAACACAATCTTAACCGCTTCGAGTACAATCAAGCTGTAACGATTCGGCCCAACTCAAGTGGCCCAATGAATTTGGCTCGCATCCGACGCGCGGCGACCGCTCGTGGCGAACCCAATCGACGCATCCTCTTTTTGAATACGAAAGCTTAGATTCGATGAAATTTCACACTATGAAATCGTTTGCTCTCAGTCTCGCGTTCC
>CAIOHR010000374.1 GCA_903858115.1 uncultured Pirellula sp.
GATCTTCTGAAAGAAGTTCAACAGCTCACCAGCCGCGTCACCGGACAGCCAATTAGGCAAATCGTTGATGGCGTTGTGCTCGCCGAAGATGTCCTTCGTCCCAGGTAACTTGGCAAGTTCAGCAAAGATCGAAAGCAGATACTCTCGATCGGTGTGCTGGGGATGCGAGCGGAAGTACAACTCATGCTCGTCGCGCGCTCGCCCTAGACGATCGCCTGGGCCAGCTATCTTTGGTGGATCGATGAGCGAATTGTCTTCGAGGAAACGAACGAAAACACACGACAGTACCCAGGCTGCGGCGGCTTGGGTGATCGTATCCGTTCGCCAGTCTTCGAAGTTTTGCGCCGTGCGTTCCGCTTTGGCAGCCTTCTCATACTCTGCATGCAGCGCAGCGGGAACCTCGGGAACCTCAATGGATTCACTGCGTTCCAATAAGTCCGCTTCGATCCGCTGCAAAAGCTTCTGAAGTTCGGCAAGTAAAGCTTGTCGATTGATCATACAGATATCTTCTCTCGGCTGATGGCTCGGTGTTCGTTTCTAATCCACTGGTCTGGTATGCGTGTCTTCTGACCAGGGCTGATAATTGGGATGGCTTTGCCATCCAGCATGGCTTGAGTGTCACCAGGGATGAGCATCCATACGCCGGCTACTCCATCCTTTCTGCCTACCTTCTCTCGCAGTCGTTCAAGCATCGGCATTTGGTCATACCGTGCGAGCAGACCGGGATAGATCAGCAGGAGTGTCTTGCTTGAGTTGCTAAGTTGCTTCTCAACGATGGGCATCGCTCGATTGACCAAGACCATGAACTTCTTCCATGGCTCGGAACCTGGCTTGGCGTCGGCGTTTACGAGCGCCTCCCACTTGGCATTGGCCTTGGAGGCGACGTCTCGGAGGGTGTCGACAACGAGTCCCTCAATATCGACCACTTCGATGGAGAAACGGTTTTGCAGCTCACTGACCGCACGTTGATAGCACTTTGGATTAACAATCAGTGCGAGGAATGATCCTTCCTTGATGCCGCGTTCGAGTCGCTCTTCAAACTGACGAGCATCAGCAATCTCTGGTGTGATCTCTTGTTGTGCTTGATCGGTTGTGGCAGAACCTGATGAGGTCGGCACACGCGAGATCGATTCACTGCCACTAGTGATCGAGACAACATCACGAACACGAGCGACGTAACAGCCACCGCCTTTGCCGTTCGAATCCCACTCGAAGTCAAATCCGGCGGCTTGAAGAAGCGTGTCGAGCTGTGGACGGTCTGGAACTGGAGCAGCTTCGGGATAACGACCGCTCACACGATCACGGATCATCGCGACCGTAAGCGTTGGCACACCATAGATTGCACCCTGCGAAAGTTTGATTGCTCGCGCTGCATCCATTCCACGTGGATAGAGCTCCTGGCGGCTAGATACTGCAGCGTTTTTGGAAGCAGCGGCAGCTAGTCTAAGGAGGCGTGCATCGGTCAACAATGATGTTCCTGCAGGCTGCGATACCTCGCGAAGCCTCTGAAGCACTCGAGCCGGCGGAACAAGCGGGTCTTCAATTGCCAACTGATCAGCCAGCTCGCCGAGTCTTCCTGCGAATCCAGCCAACTCATGTGTAAGAGCGATAAAGACCCGACCTTGATCGCGGCGAACCAGGAATCGCGGTTCGGCAAGTGTTCGTTCTGCTTCTGTGCATGCGCGTGCCAAAGCCAGGGCGTACTGTGTACGTCTCGGATCGTCTTCCACAGAGCCGCGAGCCACAAGTAGTGCCTCGGCAAGTTCTCTAAGAGCCAAGACTCCGCCAGCCGTGGTCAGTATTTCTACAAGGTCCGACCGCATCTTCGTCAGTACCGCGTCTTTGCACCAGCGAGCCTGGAACTTGCCGACGAGCTGGCCAATTCGTCCGCGTGTCACATTGACGATCGGTGCGATCTCGGCCTGGCTGGGCCAAAGCTCAGTCACTCGTGGATCGAATCCTAGAAATGCTTGGAGCGTATCCCTCGCAGTATCTCCCTCTCGCTTACCGATGCGAGAGATTCGATTCACTAACTGGTCAACACTTAGATTGACATTTTCTATGATTTCTTCGGATACCTCGTCCGAATCCGATTCCTCTGAAGCATCGGAACGTTGAGGCGTACCAAAACGCTCTTTCAAAATGCGTACTGCTGC
>CAIOHR010000375.1 GCA_903858115.1 uncultured Pirellula sp.
GACTTTGCTCTTTAGACGCCCCAAACTGTCATAGGAAAACACTGTCTGTGCACCGGCTGGATTCGTAATACCTATCAGCCAGTCATTTGCGTTGTACGTCCAACTGGTAACAGGGGACAACAAGGCGGCAACAAAGTGCCACCCACGTAACTGCACTTAAATCCCCCACTGCAGAGTCAAAGGTTGCCAAAACCCCCCAGCTTTCCAAATACGTGGGTGGCACTTAACTTCCGCTCGCTGACAAGATAAGCTCGACTGCTAGTGCCGAGTTCTCGGACTCAAAAGTGCACAATGTTGTGACTCAGAGCAGGGCGGTTTCAGACAAGACTCAATCCGTGTACTTTCCGCCATTCGTTCACGAGCCCTACACGAAGACGTTCATCCATTTTGCCATCCTCAATCAAGCCCATTGCAATTTGATCTAGTTGAAGCTTAAACGAACAATTAAACGTACGAGATATCGCTTGAACTTCATTGAGAAGGAACTCAACCTCGTCCAGATGTCGTCGGTCTATCTCCTTTGGTAACTTGTCTCCCCATGGTGGATGAGCACTGTACAATCGAAGGGCGAAACCAAACGTATGTGATTCATGGCCTTTTGCCAGGATCTCGTCGATGTAATCAATCAACTCTGGCGCATTGATCGTCCACTCACGAGATTCTGACCAGATCCTAAGCCTTTCCTCAATTGCATCCATGACCTCATTGCTCAAATTATCCTTTACGACAACGTAAAGCAAATTCGTTGGATGTCCTGTCGATATATTCTTTTTCATTAGCCTGATGTTCCTGGTCCACCTGGATTAAACCTAAATCCGCCTGGCATGTGAGCGTCCATATGCCGCGAAGCAGGCAACGGAACTACGATTGGCGTTCCCTGGATGTGATGCATTGGAATCAACTCTCCTTTGAGATGTGCATCGCCAGGGAACCATCGAATCCAATCATCGTCGACATGCGGTGTGCGTCCGTCAAGAATTCGTGTTCGATTCGCAGGACTAAGAATTCCACCATGATCCGTTTGGTCCCAAAGGTCACGCATGTTACGCCAAGCACCTGGGTTATCGCGAGGTACACCCAGGCGTGTGGTGTTACCGCTACCTCCGCCATTCATCCGCATCCAACGATTCGGACCAGTACCGCCATTGCTTGGCATCAACGCATAAACACGACTGCCCTCGATTCGGATCGAAGTCGAAGCCCCTTCGGCCAATGCGCCTCCACTAACTGGAGCAGCTCGCTCTGCAGCGGTCCCAAACCCTTCTGCGATCTTGGCTAACGGATTGCCCGTCTGCTTCCATCGCAACAAGTTCAATGGTATCCCGTTGTTGAATTGCGTCAAGGCAGCCGGATTCAGCTCGATCTGCGACAACGCTCTTCCAGCCGCACGTGCCGTCGTCTGAGCCGTTCTGAGTGCCACTTGCGTGGCCTGGCCAACCGTCACTGAGCCTAGCCCCGCAGCTCGGAGCGTCCCAACGCCGCCAAGCAAACTCAGACCCATGCCGATCATGCGATCGCCATACTCGGAATCGTTGATGTCTCCATTTCGATACTGATACGTTGCGTAGCCACCTAGGGTGACAGTGTCAGCCACATTGGTTCCTAGACCTTCTAGCAGGGCCATTTCAAGCTGAAGCATCGTCGTACCACTCTCAGCGGCCTGCCCCATATTGCTTACCGATTCATGATTCCAGTGGTAGCCTACTAGCTCTGCACCGGCATCGATCAAGGTCCTGCCAAAGTCATAGTAATTCAAGAATGGTTGTGCTACACCGTTTCCGATGCGAGATAGGGAGCCTCCTATGCTTCCAAAGAACGCTTCGGTACCAGCGCCTATAGGGCTCCCTCCAACGATGCCTTGCATCCCCGCCCCACGCACATCGCGCACACTCCGATCGACGGGGGTGTTGTTGGCGAAGGCATAAATGTTGTACGTGCCCGAAGCCATCGAACCGGCCGTCAAGTATCGCCCGGCAGCAGGGTCGTACGGACGACCACCTTCGATGTAAAGCAACGTCTCGGGATCGAAGTCCATCCCCAAATAGCTAGTTGGTACCGCATCACAGTGAACTATGCTGGTGACATGGTTGCCTTCACTCGCCGTCAGCGCGCTTACGATCATCGACTGCGCGAATGGGTACATCGTTCCGGACAGGATCCACGCGATGTCGGGATTACTGTCCCTCGATCTACAGCAGAAGCGCCCGCGCTTAGAGTGGTTTTTCGTACA
>CAIOHR010000376.1 GCA_903858115.1 uncultured Pirellula sp.
CGCAGATACTGCTACTGCGAAATCCTTAAGTTTCCAATGCCACTGAGGGCGGCGTTTGACCATATCCCAAAGAACAAGGTGGCCTTTATCGCTTAGCATCAGCGCTAGGTCATCCTTGACAGCTTCGAGCATGATGACTGCTGCATTGGTCTTCTTTCCCCAGTCTTCTTTTTCCTGAGGAAAGGGAACCCAAAGGGCTGATTGCTTGATCTTCTTACCACTTAGTTTCCAAACTTGAAGCGTATCATTGAGCGGCATATCGTCACGACCATTCGGGGCGCGATCCCAACCAGTCATTACGACGGAGGCTCCATCATTCAGGAGCGCTAGCGGGCGCATGTTAGCCACGATGGGCTCCGAATGGATCGCTTTGCCCGCTACCAAATCCATGAGGGCGATTCGCGTCATTGGGTTTGGAACACTAAAGGAAACGGTGTACCCGATGACGGCCCGATTCCGGCTTGGGTTGATAGCGTATGCGCCAATCCCTTCAAAAAAGTGCTGCTTCTTCGTCAATGCGACTGGTTTGAAATCAATGGCGGCTGTTGCTTGCGAAGGCAACTCTAATTTCCAGTCTCCAGTTGGCGCACTCTCAATCGTCTCGACAGAATCCCAATCGATATCGATCACACGACTCCAATTGACGATGTTGATGGTATCGCCAGTACTTGCTTTGTTCGTTTTGTCGTTCTTGGCTTTGGGGTTCGCGGGCACCTTCGAGGTAGACCGCTTGTCTGTCTCCTCCGATTTCTCAAACACTTCAAAGGGGCTATCGCTGGGCTTCAGAAAGTCGCGATCCTCTTTACTGAGTTTGGCCAGAGGGATCTTCACGGTCTTGCCATCGTTGGTTTCGATGTAAGCAATATCGTCCTTGAGCTCGATCAGTTTCCCGACAATTTTATGCCGCCCAGTCACGTCAAGCCAACTGCGTTCTTCGCCATCTTGAGCTGACACAGTACTGATACCCAACGATACGATTGCCGCCCACGCGGCGAATGCAAACTTGAGGCCATTGAAACCGAGCTTATATTGGCGGGAGGAGGGGGCCGTGAATCTTCTTGTCATGGTTTCGTTTTAACGGTTGCGAAAGGGCTGGGAGGATCAGTGTTTTCAAAAGGATTTTTGTTGAGAGCAATGTTGGCTAGTTCGCGTATGATCGCGTCAGAATCCTGAGACAGCTTGATCACAAAAGGCATTGCATCTCCTGGAATATCACTCACAGGAAGTGATGCCAATCGACGTAGCCAGTATCGTTCATTTCGGTTGCTTTTCAAATCGACCAACATGGCTTCTTGCTCAAGCTGGTCCAGCGGGCCCGAGCGATTGAAGTCCATGGGATTCGGGACAGCTGTTGTAACGCTCGAGGGTTCGGTTTGGGACATCGACTGGTTATTACGATTGGATTGATCATTGCCGAGTCTACCAAAAACCGCCACAACGCAAATGACAATCAAGCCCATGCAAACGATTACTGCAGGGGCAGCTAATCGCCACTTTATCCGATCGTTGATGGCTGGTAGCGCATCAGCGATCGGAAGCAACGTGTCAGGCAACTGGAATTTATCAGGGTTGGACCGATACTGCACGCATTGACTTAGTTGCGTTACAAGCGTCGCCGACGGCGTGCGTTCATGAGGCGTTTTCTTCAACAGATTTTGGACAAGCCTCTCCATCCAATGTGGCAAGTCTGGACGCACGGTGCAAACAGAGGCCGGCTCATTGTGAATAATTCGCAGCAACGTGCCG
>CAIOHR010000377.1 GCA_903858115.1 uncultured Pirellula sp.
CGGCGTTCCAATTCGGCTAACAAACCACTATCGATCACGTAATAAACGCGACGTGTAGTCGGATCGACAATCTGCATCGGGGCGTTTCCGCCTGCTTGCAGTGCTGACGCTTGATCTGGAGTTAGGTAAGTAATCATGGGCCCTAGTATAAAGCACCAGGAGATCAGTTGCAAACATCGGCATAATGCTGCGCTTAACACCTCCCCAATTCGCAGGTATTCTCGTTGCGAGGAATGGCATTTGCGTCCAAAAAATTCCCGATTGCATTACCGATCGTGTCACGCCCTCCTGTCAGAATTTTCAATTGGCGTAAATTGATCTACTGTCTCAAAAACCCAAGGATTACCCTAATGTTCGCCCGCACTGTTGTCGTAGTTTGCTTGCTTGGATTGATCGCTGATAGTGACAACTGTCGTGCTCAATCTGATAACGATCGAAGCAAGCAACGATTGCCTAGCAGCTATCTGTACTCGGTGCTCAATGGTCAGAAAGGTGACAAAACGACATTCCGCGACTCGTCTGGTCGAACGCAAGGGGCGGCCACCCAATCAGGCAGTCGCATCTCAATCCGCGATGGTTCAGGTAGATCTATCGGTTCCGCCGAAACATCAGGCAATAAGACGACATTTCGGGATGCAAGTGGCAGAACGATCCAAACCGCAACCACGAATGGTGAGCGAACAACGTTTCGCTCGTCGAGCGGCAGTAGCTTAGGTACTGCAACTCAGTCTCGCAACAACACTACCTTTCGTGACTCAAGTGGACGCTCAATTGGATCTGCATCCAGCAGTGGAACTCGAACGACCTTTCGGGATAGCTCAGGGCGTTCGTCGGGATCATCCAGCAGCAACCGAAGATGAGGCGAATTGCCCGGTTCCGTTCATTTGTTTCCACTGTTCCCTTTGATTCTTCCAGCTTGGCTCCAATGCGATTGTTTGGAACATGCGAAGGCATAACGCATCTCTACCTTGCTCGATTCTGGGAACGTTTAGGAGTTGCTCTTGCAGGTCAGGGGCTAACAATCGCAGGTTCATGATCTGCGTTACTCTGGCTCGAGTAACGTGCCCCAGTGTGGCGATCTCGGCGTAGTCGTGGATGTGGCCTTCGCGGATCAGGCCTTCGTAATAGATCGCTAAAGCCATGTAACGGGTGATGCGTGGTAATCGCCCCTTAGGTTTCACAGGCTTAGGCGGTTCCTTGCCTTCGACAAGTACTTTGTTCTTGCCGCGGCGTTGGAAGTGGAATTGGACGTCGACTTTTTCCGTATCGCTCATGCTGGTACCTCGGTTAGATCTTTCGTGGCGTGTTGTGCGCGGTTTCTGATGCCGATCGGGTTGAAGGTAATTGTGACTCGGCCTGATTCACCGTCGTAGTCGACTTGTTTGACAACCAATCCGATAAGACGGATCTGGTCGCGGAGCGTCATCGATTCCCAAACTGCGTCGAAGGAGAACATCGCAACTTCGGCTTCTTGTTGGCTCAATATGCCATTGGTGATCTGGTGGATCTCATTGCGAACGGTTGTCATACGACTTTCGATATGTCGTACTCTCTCTTGGAGATCGGCTAGTCTCGCGACGGCGGGCGAATCGGTTTCGTTGGGTCGGATGAGAGGTGTGGTCTTGTGGATCTCGGCCAACCAGCGAGCCATGTCGCGTTCCAATGAAAACTTCTCGCCTTCGAGATCTTTGAGATTGCACTTTGCTTTCTCGTGAGCCAAGGTAACGACATCTTTGAGCAGGTCCGGCGCGTAGCCGACTTTCTTGATCTGTTCGATAACGAAGTCCTCGATCTGTTTGGCGGGAATCGACTTCGACGGGCACGAATCCCAGCCACGTTTTTGAGCGTTAGTGCAAACGTAGTATCGATAGCGTTTGTTGCCGCCCTTAGTTGTATGGTTGGGTGTCATGGCACAGTTGCAAGCAACGCAGCGTACCAGCCCCTTGAGCAACGCGCCGAATTTATTGCGAACGGCGATGCCACCGGTTTTACCGTTGTGCTTGAGCTTCTTGTTGACGTTGTTCCAAAGTTCCTCTGGTACGATTGCTTGGTGTTCTCCCTGGTGGATTTCTTCTTTGTACCGAATCTTGCCAAGGTAGGTGATATTGGTGAGCAGCTTGAACAACGAGCTCTTGTCGAAGTATCTGCCGCCGCGCTCTTTGCCTTTCTTGGTAATGCTAAGTTTGTTCCGCCAATCGCGTCTTTCGATTTCCTTGAGCGTGGTCACAATCGATCCGCATTCAAGATAGAGCTCGTAGATAGTCCGTACGCGGGCCGCTTCGTCGTCGTTGACATTCAGGCGTCGAGCCAAAGGATCTATGTCGTAGCCCATCGGAGCTAGGCCGCCGACCCATTTGCCTTTGCGTCGGGCTGCGGCCATTTTGTCTCTCGTTCGTTCCGAGATGATTTCCCGTTCGAACTGGGCGAATGACAACAGGACGTTGAGCATCAATCGGCCCATGGAGTTGGTCGTATTGAATTCTTGCTCAAGCCCTTCCTCTGTGGACTTGCGAGTGTAGATGGCACACTTCAGGCTGGAGACCGGAGACCGGAGGCGGGAGGAAGAGTTAGAATTTGTGGTAGCAGAAAGGCTTTTGGTCATTGTTTGTTTTCCATTGAGTGTGATGATGCGAGATCACAAAAAGCTTCGAGCATTTGAGTTGGCTGACGCGTTGGTTTTGTCGATTTACAAGTTGACGGCGATTTTTCCGGTTCAAGAGCAATACGGACTGACTTCTCAACTGCGACGCGCAGCTGTTTCGATAGCGTCGAATATCGTGGAAGGCTCTGCGAGAAACGGACTGGCGGACTACATCCGCTTTCTTGATATGTCTTACGGGTCATGCCGCGAGGTTGAGTACCAACTTTCACTTGTCGACCGACTTGGTTTTGCCAATGCCACAGTCGTCGAACCAGTCGTTGCTCAGGCAGAGGAAACCGCCAAAGTACTGAACGGGTTGATTCGCTCACTACGGAGCAGGCCGTAGTCTTGAGACCGGAGGCCGGAGTATTTCCGTCCGAAAATTCGTTCATTTCTTTTCCCTCCTGCCTCCCGCCTCCGGTCTCCGGCCTAACTTAAAGAATTGATATCCGTTGATGTTGGGTTGACCTGTGACGATGCGGGCGATGGCTGTCAAAGATTTGTGTTGCTCGCCTTCGAACTCGAATGAGTTTGGAAGCACTCGGACTTGAACGTCGCGACCTTTGTAGGTCTTGAGCAGCGTTGTGCCTGGCAGTGGCAGGCGACAGTCCGCTGGCGGCGTTATGATGGTCGAGGCCGTTGTTAGCGTTTCCACAGTTGGTCGGCGACGTATCTTTGGGACGGACGAACGAATG
The DNA here is from genome assembly GCA_903858115.1 of uncultured Pirellula sp. Lineage (GTDB taxonomy): Bacteria > Planctomycetota > Planctomycetia > Pirellulales > Pirellulaceae > JBKCUI01. Next base: position 3,337 of record CAIOHR010000377.1, read on the forward strand.
TCAGTGGATAGAGCGATCTCGGTGGCCAAGCGTCTGGCCCGTTCCGAGATGTCTCCTTCAGCGTTGGCTTGCAGTTTCCAAGCGATCCGTTTGACCAGCCACCGTTTGTTGCGAGCGTTCGTCTCTTCGCCAAACGTTTCGCGGTAGCGTTCGCACAAGTCGTTTACGGACATGCGCTCCAACGCTGCCACTTCTTTGGCAACGTTAAGTGCCATGAGCTCTCCTTTTTGAAAAAGTTCTATCGATCGTTAACCGGGTGGATCACAGAGAGCACCGGTTTCGAACGAAGCTCAAGGCTCGCTGTTTCCGATTCGAGAGATTTTTCTTGAGAACTGCGTTCGCGAACCAAGCGGCCGCGTGTCGCATGATGCAATAATGCGTCACTTAGCAACGCAACCAATTCGACGCGAAGTTCGTCGGGCGATAGAAGCGTGATAGAACGAGGCGGCGGCATGAAAATCCCTTACGGCAAGAATCCTCAACCTGTGAAAGTCGCAGGTCGGGGCGACGGAGACGCAAAGATGCAAGTCTCTATCTGTAGGGTTACACGCTCGGAGTTGGAAATGACGAACCGGGGCCCGAAATTTTTTAGCTGTTAATCAGAAGTCAGACTAACGAAGAAAAAGACAACCTTTTTCTTAAACGGAAATAACTAGCTGCTGATGGGTGATAAATCCTGAATTGCGACTACATGTTGCCGTGGTGGTGCACCAAATAGTCGTCGGTACTCCCGACTGAATTGTGATGGGCTTTCATAGCCGACGCGGTATGCTGCCTGTGCAGCGTCGATTCCTTCTCCGAGCATCAATCGACGAGCTTCCTGCAAACGCAATTGCTTTTGGTACTGCAGCGGGCTCATTGTGGTTACATTCTTGAAATGCAGGTGCAATGCTGATGGACTCATTCCAATTCGCTTCGCAAGCTGTTCGATCCGCAACGTTTGGGCATGGTTTTCCCTGAGCCAACGAATCGCCTGAGCAATCCGCTGTGCGGGAGCCCCTACCGAAGCAATCTGACGCAACCTTGCTCCTTGTGGTCCAGTGAGAATGCGGTACATGATCTCACGGAGTACGAGTGGAGCAACGAATGCGACGTGTTGTGGTGTGTCAAGAAGTTCAACCAAGCGCGCCACTGCGTCTCGCAAATGCTCGTCTATTTGAGTTACCGCCAGCCCACGGTCAGGTTCTCCGAGGGAGGGCACAACCGTCCCTTCGGCTAGTAGTTCACCAACCACTGCAAGGTCGAGCACGATTCGCAATGCCAAGCTAGGACGATTCGGCGTTGCTTCCAAGACCCGTGCTGAAACCGCCAGGTCGACGGAAACAAGCAGGTAATGATCTGGGTCATACCGATACGGCATATCTCCTAAAACAACTTCTTTGGTGCCCTGTGCCATGACAATCAACGCGGGTTCGTAAACGGCCGCGTCATGCTCTGTAGGACTGGAGGAACGATAAAGCGTCAGCTCGTTGATGCAAGTTTGCTGCATCCCATCCCTAGGGATGTGTCTTTGCACTGCCTTGGCAAGATTTTTAAGCATTTCTCGCACCTTGGATACTTCTCTGATAGGAACTGACGGTTTATTCATGTTATCCGAACCAACGATGGGTAAGACGGGAATTATCCTCGTCCTGGAGGATTAGGCAATAATCGGCTGCGATCGTTCTATCGTATCCATGAGCCACAACCCTATCATTCCAATGCGAACGAAAACTAATGTCTCGCAACAACACAAAGGAATCAAAAATGGAAATTCAGAGAATCGGATCTCAAGCGTCGAGCAAGGGACCAGCAGATTGGTTCGCAGTTACAGTGCGCATCGATCCACTGTTCGCTGCACGAAGTCCGGCACGTACGGCGGGTGCGACAGTCACTTTCGAGCCTGGCGCACGAACTGCATGGCACACTCATCCATTAGGTCAAACGCTAATCGTTACGGCCGGTTCTGGACTTGTTCAAGTTTGGGGAGGACCGATCGAAGCGATTCACCCCGGCGATGTCGTTTGGTTTCCACCAGGTGAAAAACACTGGCACGGGGCTTCGCCAACGACTGCGATGACCCATATCGCAATTCAAGAATCCCTCGACGGCAAAGTGGTCGAGTGGATGTAGCATGTATCCGACCAACAATATCTCAATCAATCAAATCCACTTGGAGAAAAATCATGAATGAAAACATCACGGGAAAAGTCGTTGTCATCACGGGCGCTAGTAGCGGGTTGGGTGAAGCGACGGCGAGGCTGCTCGCCAAGTCCGGAGCAATCGTGGTGCTCGGCGCTAGGCCCTCCGATCGAATTGATGCATTGGCGGCAGAATTAAAGAAGGCGGGCGGTCAGGCACTAGCTGTAGCGACCGATGTGGTCCATCGCGATCAGGTGAAGCGATTGGTCGATACAGCCGTCAAGTCGTTCGGCCGGATCGATGTCATGCTCAACAACGCTGGCATAATGCCCCTCGCACCACTGGAGCAACTTAAAGTCGACGAATGGGATCAGATGATCGATGTCAACTTGAAGGGAATGCTCTACGGTATCGCCGCCGCACTACCCTACATGAAAGATCAAAAGAGCGGGCACTTTATCAATGTCTCTTCGGTCTACGGACACAAGTTGGGACCAGATGCCACTGTCTACTGTGCTACCAAGCATGCGGTTCGTGCTCTCTCTGAAGGCCTTCGTCAAGAAGTGAAGCCTTACAACATTCGAACCACCGTTATCTCACCGGGTGCCGTCGCAACGGAACTGGCGGACCACATCAGCGACAAGGAAATTCAAGAACAAACGAAAGCGTTCGTGGGCAAAATTGCAGTGCCCGCAGCAACTTTCGCCCGGATGGTTGCATTCGCAATCAACGAGCCTGCAGATGTGGATGTAAACGAGATCTTATTTCGACCAACTGCCCAGCCCGTCTAATTTACCGACTGAGCGTCTATTGCGCCAATTTGTTTAAGATGCGATTCAAGTCGGCGTAGCAAGAAAGACATTTTTGAATTTTGGATTTCTGTTTTGCTTGTCACTCAGGACCAGATCACGGATCGCATCTGATAGTTGGGCTTGCTGCCAGCGGCATTCGGTTTCGGCAACTCGAATCGCATCAAACTCACTGACCGTTTTCATTACTGCCCAAATCGCATACGCTGCAGCCCCAAGTTCATGGTCCGCCATGTGAGCGGTTGCCACAGCATGGCCTGCCGCTCGAGCAACTTCCATTGCAGCCGAATTCGACGATTCCCTCGCTGCGGCATGAGCTTCAAACGCGGCTTCTCTGGCCTGAGCGACTGTCGCGTTGCCACTAGACCATTCGCGAGCGATCGCAATCGCGTGACTGGGACGAGTGTCACTCGGATGGACTGCTGTAAACAAAGGCAAAACGTGTTCAGCACAGTCAGCCGCCCACGCAACGAGCAAGCGATGCGTAGCCAAATCCAGGTCGCCGCCACGGTGAATAGCAACAAATCGTGGATCTCGATTGCCTGAGTATCGTTTCAATTGGTAGCCTCAAGAATGCACGAATGGTAAGTGATCGCATTCTCACCCATTTATCGACTCCAATGCAGATCGTTGAGATTGATTCAATTCAATCCCTGGGCGTGCCGATTGCACCATCGAAATCGCATCAGTTGCATTTGTCGCTCTTCCAGAAACGATCAGAACTGCAGCGGCAACCAAGCCGGTACGTCCATGCCCTTGTGCACAATGGATGAGCACGGGCTTAGGAAGATCAAGAATCTCTGTCGCTAACGCCTTGAGTTCGCCTGGCGCTGGACTACCTGCGTCAAGAATGGGAAAGCAAAGATAACGCTCCATCTGCCAATTGTTCCTTGGCTCAGACAGTTCACAGGTCAGGTCGACAACTGACCTTACAGATTGCGGCATCTCGCTGCACAACAATCGACGTGACAAAATGAAATCGGGGCTGAGTTGATTTGTCGCTGATTCCCGTGAAAGCAACCGTACCAAATGCCATGTCGTCAAAGTGAGAAGCATGTATGGTAACAGCATGAAAATGCTTAGCCATTTGCGTTCTCCGTTGAGGCTCTTTCCGAATATCCTGGGACCAACCCCGAAGTAACCGATCGATACGAATGCAAATGAGATGGCCGGATAAACTAGGGCGATATACCCAACGCCTCCTTGAATCGCTGTCACAAAAAGGGCTATGGCAAGACATGCGAAGCAAACACCATACTTCATTCGGTCACCTGCACACCCACTTGGCTTAATGACTCTCGAAGGTTAGCCGCATCCTCATCTCGCCTGAGGACAATATTGAGAGACATTTGTGCGAACCTTGGATCAACAAGGAGAGGCGCGATTGCGATCCCGAAATCACTAATCGACATTGGGCCGTAGCCCGTTGCGAGCGTTGGTGTCGATACTGATTGAGCGGACAGATCAACGGCTATTGCCAGTGCACTTGCGAAGGCCGATCTAACCAATTCGATGGATGAATCGTAGAATGGGTCGATTGCAACCACATGGAGAACGTGTTTGAAAGCAAGTCCGAATGGATCGCTTCGAACGACAGTGCCAGCCGGCACAGCTGCGACTCCTTGGTCCTTCAAGAATTGGTGAAGCTGGGACTGTAGTTCAGGACCTACAATTTCCCGAATTGCCCCGTTCACACCTCCGGACAGATTTAGCCAGGGATTTGCTGTGGAAATCTGCACGTCTGCAGCTTCCGTTAGGACGTCCCCCACTTTAATTGTGATTTGCATAGATCGGTTTCATTTCAACGAACTCAGTTCAATCCAGTTCGCTTAGAGCTGCCATCAAGGTCGGAATACCGTTAGGGCGATCTGTAACAGTCTTTCGAAGTGCCAATTTCACAAGTCTTGACAGTGTTTCCGAGGCCGCGGTGATAAGCACGTTGCCTGGTATCGGTTCGTCCTCTTCGGAGATCGTGCTAGAGAGCGACTCTGCTACGTCCGCCTTTGTGTGTGGCGCAATTCCGGTTAGGCAAAAGTACGCAATCGCACCAATTGCATAAATGTCCGTCCAGGGTCCAATACTTCCAAACGCCGGCGAGACTTGCTCCGGTGCAGCGTAACCCAACGTTCCACCCACCGAACGCACCGCTGAGTCAATGCCTTGCGATTGTGCGATGGGTTGCAAGCAGGTTGAAAGCCCAAAGTCAGTGATGATTGCCCGCCCATCGGTTGAAATCAAAATGTTATTCGGAGTTAGGTCTCCATGCACAATTCCCGATGAGTGGGCTACACCAATGGCTTCGCATACTTGTCTCAACACTTGAACCAAATGCATATCACCCATTGGACGACAATGACTTAAGGGTGAACCTTTGATGAGCTCGCTGAGAGTGTAGGGGCCACCGTGTGGGGACTCGCCCCAGCCCAAGTACTTGATGATTCCTGGATGATCGATTCGTGACGCTTGATCAATCTCGTGTAAGAATGAATTCTTCGCTCGAACGTCCGTCCACAGATGTCGATGCATGAATTTGACTGCAACAGAGGTATCTGTAGCTTGCATGCGAGCCTGATACACTTTTCCGAACCCACCGCTGCCAATCATTTTTCCAAGAACGAACTGGCCGTAGCCTATGCGAGGCAACGAAAAGCTTGGAGGCTGTAAAATCGCGTCTCCATCGTTGGTGGTCTGGTTTTCGAAAAGATGTGGCGTGAGCAAATTGCGTATGGTGGTAACTCGCCGCCTGACTGTTCGTTCCTCAACCGAGAGTTCCTCGGCGATTTCTCTCTGGGTGTTTCCTGCAAGCAATAGTTCCAATAGCTCAACTTGGTCCGGTGAGAGCATTGAGTTCAACTCGTTCACGAGCTCGGCCACTTCCTGCGATTCCGGCGTCGCTTGCTGGAATTCAAGAAGTTCGATTTGGTCCAATGCATTTCGATCCCAGCCAGCCCCCCTTTTCGCCGCGGACGCTCGCTCCAACGATCGCGAGAGCTTGCGCTTTGCAAACATCGCAAGCAGATTCCATACGGATAGTGTGCTTTCAATTTGAAGACGGCTTTGGGATGCGGAACTGGTGTTTCTGAAGAAACTTCCCATTGCGGACTGCACAACATCTTCAGGGTCGATTGAGCCTCGCTGTCCTCGGCTGAGCCGGCTTGCGACGAGTGCAATCAACCGCAATCGATATCGTTCCATCAATACGGCAGCAGCTTCCTGAGAACCAGTTCGCCATTTTTCGATGAGTTCGTGGCCGGACAGATTCGCAAAAGTTATTTTAGAGTTTTCCGCCACATTGTTGTCCGCTTTGATCGTCAGATTCTCATTTCCACCGTGTCCGCGTTCTTTTCATCAATTCTAGACTATGGAGACACAATAATGGCAATGGTGGTTACCCAACCGTGCAAAGGTTGCAAGGACAAGTCTTGCTTGGCCGTTTGCCCGTGCGAGTGCTTTTATGAGGATTCCGAGATGGTGTATATTCATCCCGACGAGTGCGTCGACTGTGAAGCGTGCATTCCGGAATGTCCTGTCGAGGCGATTTTCCATGAAGGCAACGTGCCAGCGCAGTGGCATCATTTCATTGAACTCAATGCAAAGAAATCGAAGGAGTGCCCGCCAGCGACTTCTCCCTAAGTAGTCGCGGCAGAACCGATGAAACGCCGAATCGTTTATTTGCTGCTTGCCATCCTTACGATGCTGGTCGGTTTGGCGTCGCGTCGATACCGACAGCATCTGCCAACGTTCATCGGTGAATACAGCGGCGATGTTCTGTGGGCGTTGATGTTGTTTCTGGTCGTGAGCTTTGTCCTGGCAGGTCGTCCTCTTTTTCCGCGATGCATCATCTCGTTGGTTCTGGCCTTCGCGGTCGAGGTCAGCCAGCTTTACCACGCGCCCTGGATCGATGGCATCCGAAGCACGACGTTGGGTGGACTGGTTTTAGGTTTTGGTTTCTTGTGGAGCGATCTCGTTTGCTACATGGTTGGCGTAGCTGCCGGCGTGTTGGCGGATCGATTCTTGTGGCCGCCAGCTCAGCGCGAAAATACGAACTAGACATGACTCAGTTCGTATTTAGGTCACCTATTACGAATCCGGCGGCTGCCTTGAGTGCCGACCGATTTCTCTGCCACGAACTGAGTAATTCTCCGGAATGGCACCGGGCCGAGTTAACAGAGCCCAGCCGCACTATTGGTTCATTTGATGTGTCTTTACTCTGTTGACGAATTCTTCTAAAATTGTCTCTGCGGCACCTAACTGCGAACTCATCACTTCGAGTAGTTTCGTGGAGTCATCTTTACGGAATACACTAAGGCAATGTATATGGTCTGTCTTTGTAAACACCGTAATCATGTCTGCATGGTTTGCGGGTAATCACTAACGTAACTTCCTGGTGGATCCCAAGCAACGCCTCCCTCCCCGTGCAAAGAACGTCATCGGGAGCGTGACGAGTTGTAGCATAGTGTGAAAACCTCGCTATCGGCCTGTAAAGCAGAGATTCGTTTGCTCCGTCGTTTTGTTTTCGATCGAAACCAGTTTGTGAAAAATCGACGAGAATTCGAAATGCTGCGAACTGAAGTTGAAGAGGTTAACACAAACGGAGATAAACACATCTACGTAGAGATAGGGCAGAAATTGTGGAAGCGACAAATTTCATAGTACGAAGCGATCTGTTTGAAGACGGACATTTGTTGAGGTGCCGCTGGATGGATGTTCACGCCGGGCTCGCATGCCGCTTCAATTTCGAGACGCGAGGTTCGACTAGCTCGGGATATTGGAATCCCGTTTGGCCAAGTTCGCTTCCAACTCGGCGGTCGCTTCCTCTGGCGTCAACCTTACCACATTGCCATCGCGGCAGATAACGATTTTCGTGTTCGACACGCGGGCTCGCTCGATGACCTTTCGACAGGCATCTTCAAATGCGAGTTCTGCTTTTGCACCAAGGGAAGCTGGATCGTTGTGTCTAATCATTTGAAGCGTCAATTCTCTGCCGTATTATGAGTTCCCATCGATTATAGTCGAGAACGAGTGTATCTTCACTGTCAATTTCAGCGACCAAGATGGGTGGGAAAGCTGTTCCATCGAAAATATAGGCGTTGGAGACAATAGGCACGTACAACTGGAAAAGATTCGTAAGTCCGCGGGTATATCTGCCACGCACAACAGCTTCAGCGATGTTATGGCCGCCCTGCTTCACTCGACTGGCGACTCGGTCGATCGCCATCTCTGCAGAAAGGAGCCAGATAAAGTAAAGGACAACGCGGTATCCCAAGCGACGCCATTCAAGTATTGAAGTACCGTAGCTCCTCGCTGCCAGTGTGGTCTCAAACGAGAATGTAGTGCGAGCCGCAACCAATTCCCTGATCCGGCTTAGCAACAGCTCTGAAGCCCGAATAGCCTGCGTCTCGGGAGCAAACGGAGCCAACCCCGCAGCGATCAGATCGGCGTTGAGAAACTCACGGCAATTGGCGGACGTTGGCAAGAATGAATTTGCAAAAGTTGTTTTGCCGGCGCCGTTTGGCCCAGCAAGGATATAGATCGTCGGTTGCGAAGGTTCATCCATGAGTTGGCTCGGAGCGGTATTGAGCAAGTGTTTTTTCAGCCAAG
>CAIOHR010000378.1 GCA_903858115.1 uncultured Pirellula sp.
ACCGAGAAACGCACATGTAAAACCTCTCGGTAATCCGATCGTAACCAAGATGACATCAATACATCGACGTAAACTCAAGGAAATCGAGCTTGCAGCTGCTGCTTGAAAATGCTTCACAGCGTTGCACGCTCAGGCTACCACGCTGCTTGCCAGCGTCGGGCCATAGCCGTAACCAGACAGCAAAAAATGCGAGCCGACGCCACGACGCTGCTTGTCAGCGTGGGGCGATGGTCAGCAAGCGTACTCAATCCTGACCACCATCCTACGTTGGAAAGCAACGCAGTGATGAACGCCCTCGCTACCGCGAGGCTGGTTACGGCTATCGTCTCACGTTGGCAAGCAACATGGCAACGATTGCCTTTGCTTCGCAATGGTAGGAATCGAAGCGAAACCATCTACCGAGGCAGAATATCGTTTGGCCAATTCGGATTGGTGTTTCCATTCGGCCAAGCGTTATTCTGCGAGTTGTTCGATGGCCATGGATTCGTTGCCGGTGGTTGTGTAGTAGGAGTGGTCGATGGCCCATTCCAGAAGCCACCCCCTGCCCCGTTCGAGTTGTTACCGGTGTTGTTTTGATTGGCCCCAAATGGATTGGTGATACCCCCCTGCTCTGCCATTCGACCAAGGTTATCGAGTATCCCCCCCTGCCCTGCCCCAGAATTCACAGGAAATCCAAGCGGTGACGATGGATTCGCCCCCCAAGTATCGGTGCCAAACTGTCCGTTACTCATTTGCCCCTGTTGAAGCTTTTTCTCCACATCGTCAAGGTATGGCCCGACCACTTGCTTGATCTCTTTCGGCAACAATCCATCCGCGTTTGCCAAAAATCGACTGATGTAGCGACCACTGCTCGAGTTCGCAATGCGTTGCTGCTGCGTTGGCCCCAATAGCGTCATCGCAAACATGGTTATCAACAAACAAATCAACACGCCTTTCACCAAACCAAAGCCTGCACCGAGTTGCCGATCGAAGTCTCGCAACTTGATCTTATCAATAGAATTGCTCACCAATCGAAATGCCATCCATATCACGAAGCTGGAGCCGAAGTACAGAAGCAACATCGCAAGAAAGAGATTCCAAGGCGGATCGGCGTTGATCATCTTGGCTACATCATTCCTGAAAAGGTATGCAACAAAGTAGCTTGCAACAATCGAGGCGACCGATGCCAACTGCCAAGCAAAACCCTTGATCGCCCCAAAGATTGTCGTCGACGCCAAGACGATAAGCATGACGATGTCATATGTTTGCATTGCTAGCATTCCTACGCGTATCCCGAATTGTAACTGCCACTGGGACTATAGCGAGACAGGCCCTCAATCGTAAAGACCGAACAGCAGCCATTGGCGAGCGGCGAGCGAGCCCGAATAGAGCGAGTAGGCACCCTGCTTTGATTTCAAACTTCACACATCACACTTCAAACTTCTCCAAGGTTCTGCTACTTTCCCCACTCCCCTGCCCCATTCTGGTTCTTGGTGTATCGAGAAATCCTATGGCCGACTATCGCACACATATGATTGTCAGCACGACTGCTGGCGTGCTTTATGGACTGGGTGGTTTTCAATCGGGACTACCCATAGAAAGTTGTATTATCGGCGGCGCGTTATGCAGTGTCAGTGGCATGCTCCCTGACTTGGATAGCGATTCAGGTATCCCGCTTCGAGAGGCAGTAGGGTTTGCCTCGGCGTTTATACCTATGCTTATGGTCGATCGACTGCAGCGGATCGGCATGTCGCATGAGAGGATGCTGGTTACAACCATCGTTGTTTATTTCTGTCTCCGATTTGGAATCGCGGAGTTGTTTCGTCGCTACACGGTCCATCGGGGGATGTGGCACAGCATGCCTGCGGCGATTTCAGCGGCGTTGTTCGCTTTTTTAGCTTGCTCCTGCGAGCATATGGGGCTTCGGCTATTCAAGACACTGGCGATCTTCATCGGCTTTATGTCTCACATTCTGCTAGACGAAATTTGGTCCATCGAGTTTCGACGAGGACGCTACACCTTCAAACATAGCTTTGGGACAGCGCTCAAGTTTTGGAGCAACAGTCGTGTTTCCAATATCTTCAGTTATCTTCTTCTAGCAATCCTCTGTACCCTGGCTTACTATGATGAAGGTCTCATGCAACGATTCGGTTATCAAGCGCATTCGCCACAGACTGCCGTCGACTGGCTAAACCAATTGCGACAGCATTCGCAAAATCTATTAACCAGGTAATATGCTTTATCAAATCAATACGCGGGCACTGCTAAACGAAATCGCCCGCGATTGCGGTCGTTCAGTGACGCTGGACGACATCCCAGATGCAATACTCGATCGTTGGCAGTCGATGGGATTCGAGTGGATCTGGCTCTTGAGCGTTTGGCAGACAGGGGACGCGGCTCGACAAGTTTCGCGATCGCATCATGACTGGCAACAGGACTTCGCACGCACCTTGCCCGATCTGCGAGAAGACGACATCCAAGGCTCCGGGTTCGCAATCACCAACTATCACGTGCACCGGCACATGGGCGGAGATGAATCGCTGGCTCGACTGCGTGATCGCATGCACTCTCGCGGTTTGAAGCTCATGCTCGACTTCGTGCCCAATCATATGGCACCCGACCACGTTTGGATCGAGTCGCATCCGGAGTGGTTCATTCCTGGCACCGAAGAACAACTTCGCCGAGAGCCTAAAAACTATTTTCGACATCCCTCTGGGCAAGTGTTCGCGTTCGGCCGCGACCCTTACTTTTCAGGTTGGCCAGACACAATTCAATTGGACTATAGCTCCCCTGCCCTGCTGCAAGCGATGGCTGGCGAGTTGCAACGCATCGCTTCTCAATGCGATGGTGTGCGTTGCGATATGGCGATGCTGATTCAGCCCGATGTCTTTCAAAGAACGTGGGGCCGCCCTGCCCTGCCCTTCTGGGGACAAACGATCGAACAAATCAAAAACGACCATCCGACGTTTTGCTTTTTAGCCGAAGTTTATTGGGATCGCGAATGGGAACTGCAACAACTGGGCTTCGACTATTGTTATGACAAAAGGCTGTACGATCGACTGTTGCACGAGAATGCGAGATCCGTTCACATGCACTTGGTCGCAGATCTCGATTACCAAAATCGACTAGCGCGTTTTCTTGAAAACCACGACGAGCCACGGATCGCTTCTGTCCTTGAAAAAAGGAAACACTTCGCCGCTGCCATCGTTTGTTATTTGACACCAGGATTACAGTTCTTTCATGAGGGACAATTCGACGGCCGGAGGACCAAGATATCACCGCATCTCGTAAGGCGTCCTGTTGAGGAACAGAACCCCGAAATCGCGGGTTTCTACGAACGACTACGAGAGCTTCTAAAGCACCCCATGAGAACAGACGGCAAGTGGCTGCTACTGGATGCGAAACCCGCGTGGGATGGCAACACGAGTCACGAATCCTTCATTTGTTTTCGATGGAAGAGCCCTGAGAATCGTCAACTGGTCGTCGTAGTGAACTACTCGGATAAACCATCGCAAGGACGACTCCGAATAAACATCGACAGTAGTTGCGTCGCCGAAGTCGTATGGCACGAATGGATGACGAACACAACCCTACGGCATCATCGTGGCGAGCTATTCAACCCAGGAATGCTCCTCGATTTGGCTCCTTGGGAGTACTGCGTTTTGTTGGAAACTGACGGTTGATAGCTACGGTCAGAGGGCATGATCTGCGGACAGCAGATGCAATCACTAGTCATGAACTGCAATAGGTAGATAGCGATTGAATGGCACCGATCCATTGAGGTGCAACGGCTGACCAATGATACAGCTTTGCTCGTTGTGCCGCGCGAATACCCATCGACTCCAAGTCTGATGGATGGGATAGAAACGATATTAGCGATGTTGAATAGTTGTCGTTGCCCGACACGATCACTCCATGAACGCCGTTCTCCATGATCTGCGAAATAGCCGGTGAGCAATCTGTCACGATTCCTGGCAAGCCCGCAGTCATGCCCTCCAAGATGCATTGAGGAAAACCTTCGTAGTCGCTCGGTAGTGCAAAGGCATTCGCCTCCGTCCAGTGATCCCAAATTCGATTCGTCCACGGTATCCAATCGATACTTCCGGAGATGCCCAGGCGCTCCGCCTGACGCTTGAGTTCCATTTCGAGCGGTCCTTCGCCGATGATGTGAAGACGCCACTCAGCATGAAGAGGGCCTACTGTCGACCAAGCGTCCAACAGACGATCCACTCTCTTTTCTTCGGCAAGCCGACCTACGAACAGCAGGATACGAGGACGGTTCGTGGCTCGCTGAGCGATACACGATGCCAAATCGACGTCAGGTGCCTCGATTGCGGACGGGATGGTTATCACTTTATTGGGACTTCGCCGGAAGTAGCGATCTTTCAAGTACTCGGCAACAGCGTCTGTTTGCGCCACACATCGAGTCGCGCGTGAATAGGTCCAGGATCGCAACCATTCCCACGGCCTCGACAGGACTTGCCGTCGTGGATCGCTTCGTTCCGAGATAAGGACGGGAACGCGACCTGAGAACGCGAGGAGTGACAAGATGTTGGTGGAATCGCAAAAACTGACAACGACCTCTGGTTGCAATTCCGCTTGTACGCGACGCATACGTTGAATGCGATTCCAATTGCCAATGGTTCCGTTCCATATGCCACCGCGACTGGAGGTTAACCCGAGGCCGATCCGTTGGATTCGAGGATCGAGGGAGTATCGGTCGTTGTCAGAACTCGACAAGGTGAGTAGGCTTACGGTGTTCGGCGATGGCAACCTCGCAAGCTCGTTCGCTAGGCAACTCATTTGCCGTTCCGACCCACCACCCGTCATCGCATGAATGACGAGGAGGATCCGAGTTGGGAATGGAGTCGATGCCGATTTGTTGTCCAATGCTTTGACACTCATCCGATCTACGAGAACGATTTCTTTCTTTATGTACCATTCTAGCACACAACTGAAATGTATCCTTTGTGGTGGGCAGAATTGGTATACGGACTCCGAAACAACCCACGTGATTCGGTCTCGTTTTTCTTCGGCCAACGTTGTGCGTTGTAGAAATTGTGGGCAAGGGCAGTTATGGCCGATGCCTTCGCAGGCAGAAGTACGACGCATTTACGAGTCCCACGACTATGTCGATTCCTACGACGTCGCTGGCGAAGATTTTGCGATTTCGGGAGACAAGTTTGTTGAACAACTTCGGGAGCGATTCGAACGAATAGAAGTGCAATTGCCCGGTCGAGGCACCATGCTCGATGTTGGAGCGTCGCGAGGGTACTTTATGCATGCAGCCAGGCAACGAGGTTGGCAAGTCAACGGATTGGAGGCAGGGAAAGAGGCGATCGAATTTGCGAAACGCCAGTTCGACCTCGAGATTGCACATGGCGTTATCGAGTCGGCGGAATTGCCAAACGAGCAGTACGATTGCGTTCACATGAGCCATGTGCTGGAACACGTTTTGGATCCTCGTGGCTGTATTGAAAAGCTGCATAAAACGTTGAAACGAAACGGACTATTGGTGATCGAAGTTCCCTATGAGTTTGGAGATTTTTTTGAAAGGGCTCGCAAGTGGTTTCTTCGTCGTCCGCGACAATCAAACTCAGTGCCATCGACGCACCTTCATTTCTTTACGCTTGCTACGCTCGGAAAGTTGTTGCAGCAGACCGGCTTTGAAGTGATATACTCTGCGACTCCACGACGAAATCGATCGAACGATAGCCAATTGCCGTTAGGAACTTTGGTAAAATCGATGGCATATTGGGCCGAGTATCGATGGAAACGAGGACCTTTGATCGAGTTCTATGCAAGAAAGTTGTAATTCATGTTGCCACCCCCGAAGGCGGTTCAAACGGTTCGCGTCATTTTGGTGGGTGATGTCGTTGGAAAGCCTGGCTTGAACATGGTTTGCCAAAGCATGAAGTGGCTCCGTCAAAAGGGACAGATCGATGCCGTGATTGTCAATGGCGAGAACGCAGCCGACGGAGCGGGGATCTCGATTCAGCAATACAACAAACTCAAGGAAGCCGGAGTGGATGCGATCACGCTCGGCGATCACATCTATAAAAAGAAAGAGATCGCAGGAATCCTGCAGAGTGCCAACAACATAGTTAAGCCAGCCAACTTTCCGCCCGAAGCGCCCGGGAAAGACTTTTGCATTGTTCCGTTAGCTTGTGGATATTCGATAGCGGTGATCAGTCTATTGGGCAGAGTGTTCATGCGGCCGGTCGATTGTCCATTCCATGCAGCGGATCGGGTTCTGGCCCAACTGCCGGCGGATTGCAAGATTCGACTTTGCGATTTTCATGCGGAAGCGACGAGCGATAAACAATCCATGGGGCGATACTTGGACGGGCGTGTGTCTGCGGTTTTGGGGACACATACGCATGTGCCGACGGCCGACGAGTGCATTTTGCCGAAAGGCACGGCGTTTCAATGCGATGTCGGAATGACGGGCCCGTACGAAAGTATTCTAGGTCGTCAGATTGAGCCGGTATTGAACACGACATTTTCTTTTGACCCCAATTCCTTCCATGTAGCATCGGACGATGTTCGCCTATCGGGAACTTGGTTCGATGTGGATCCAGCAACTGGGAGAGCATTGCAAATTGGACGTCTGCAATTGAGGCCGTCGGATCTCGGTATATAGCATGAGACTGGCGGTCGGACCTGGAGATTCCGACCTACCAAAGAACGACCGCCGGACTGCAAATTTAGCTTTGTATTGCGGTCCGCTGTTGATTTCTGGTATTGCCTTGGCTTAAAAGGAACCTTGCCATGAAATCGATCTTTCGTCTTTTGCTATGTTTTCACTTCCTCACTGCAATTTGCTTAGGGAGTACCCCGTCGGAAGTTTCTTATGAGAAGGTCAAAAAGCGAATCTCGACCGCCTGCGATTGGTTAGCCAAGGGGGAGATCGAGAAGTTCGTGGAGTCGTTACCCGCGGGGACTCATTCCGTAGAAGCGGATGGTGAGTTCAGAACAAAGTTTCAGGGATTACTGCAAAGCCAAAAGGGAACGATCGTCGAGAAATACGGTGCTTCGTTGGGCGATGTCTCGTATGTTCGTGAAGAAGCGAGCGGAGCCTATTGGCGCAAGATTGGTTACTTGCAGAGATTCGCCAAAGGTGCTTGCTATTGGTACTTCTTGCTTTATCGCGTGGAAGACCAGTGGCGTTTAACAAAAGTGCAATTTGATCCCGTGGAAGCAGGATTCACAAACGAACCCAATGCGATCTCAGCAAAAGAAAGCGAGCCGATGAAGCTAGCCGACAAGTTCGCGGAGTTATTCGCAAAGGATGCAATTTCCGAAGCGATTGAGACGTTCCAGTCGAACAGCGAGTTGAAGATTGACGAGACGGTCGTCAAAAAGATCGACTTGACCATGAAGCTCGATAGCTTAAACGGAAACCCGACTCGCAACGAGTACGAAATCGTGCAAGCGGAATCGGTCGGTCCGAATGCGGTGCGATATCACTACATCATACCGCGGCTGAAGAATGCGTCGCAGTTACAAGTCACCTTGTATAACGGCGAAAAAGGATGGCAGTTTTACGGATGGAGCGTCACGAACGATGCGCCCAAGGCTTACACCGCAATGTCGCACAACGTACCAACTGTTCGCTAACTATTTCGCGTTTTGATACCGCAAAACTCTTAAAAAGTAAGCAATACACTCTGCGAGCAACCAGCTCTCATCTTTAGCCACTTACTTGAGGGGCATTGGGAGCACGAGAGAGCAAAGCAGCGTGGTGATCAGACCAGTCAATGAAAGGCAACACAACATTAGGCTCCACGACTTTAGAGTTTCTCGCTGTGTGAACCCTCCGAGACGGCTTACGACCCAGAAACCGCTATCGTTCATCCACGAACCGAACATGGCACCCCATCCGATCGCAAGATAGAGATAGACCGGATGAAATCCCATTTCGGGTGTGATCATCGCCTTGATCATGGAAGCGGTGGTCAAAATAGACACAGTCGCACTACCTTGAGCTACTCGTATCACGCAAGCCACAAGCCAAGACAGTACGATCAAGTTGACTTCACGTCCTTGCGCTAACGACTTGACCGCGTCCCCCACGCCAACGTTGCGGAGCATAAACCCGAACGCACCACCGGCACTGGTGATCAAGATGATCATGCCAGCCGTTTCAAGTGGTGGACCGATTTGCTGTTCGATGTTTTCGAGCGTTAGCCCCTTTTGGACGGCCATCACGACGAGCGCGATGCCAGCGCCGAGGAGCAATGCGATATTCTTGTGTCCGATGAAATCGATAATCCCGCGTACATAGTTGAACAACTCAGGTCCTAATCCGTTGTAGATGGCTACGCACCACGCCATCTTCGCTGACTCTTTGTTCGCGCCGTCGTGAATGACCTGCATGAAGGATGAAGCCCCAATCAAGATGATAGGAAGAATCACGGGCATAATGGACCAAAAGAAACTCGGCAGTTCCGACTCAGGCACTTGGGCATTGCTGTCACCCGATAATGTTTCCGGTTTGATGTCGCTTCTGGAATTGATCCAAACACAAAAGTAATAGCCAACAACTGCGGGAATCAATCCACCTAGCAATCCAGCCACAAGGCTAAAGCCGGTATCGATTCCCAGTTCATCGACCATCGCGATAGGACCGGGGTGAGGGATCGTGAGCGAGTGGGTGATCACGCCGCCGCAACACGCGCACATGGCGAAGAGCAGATAGTCTCTGCCCGTCCGTCTGGCTAACGCTTGCGCGAGCGGAGCCATCAGCATGAACATCGTGTCAAAGAAGATGGGGATACTCAAAATATAGGTGGACCAGAGGAGTGCCCATCCAGCGTTCTTTTCACCGAAAAAAGCTAGGAATCGGCGAACGACTTTGTCCGCTGCACCGCTTTGCATCAAGCACATACCAATGATGGAAGCAAACGCGACGGAGATCGCAATATCGCGGGCAGTATCCCCCAACCCTTTGGCAGTGAGTTCCACGACGCCGACCATTCCCGGTATTTCCTTCATCTTCCCATCCTTTTGAACAACGGACCAGGAATCTCGGCTGGCGATCGCCCCTGCAAGCAGTGCAGCCCCTATGAGCGCAACGAAGGCGTGCATGCGTAGGACGGCGATGGCGACGATGATAAACGAAACGCTCGCGATGAGAGCCACAAAGGGCCAATAGGTTTCCAGCGCCGTAGCTGCCAATAGCGAAGGTGCTGCGAATAGCGAAGTAGCTGCGATTAGCATGGTGAGTTCAGAGCAGGGAGAAAGGAAGGAGAGGCAGCCTCGTACGCATCGTTCGAGCTTTGTCAGGAACTAGTGTAACTGCAAAATAGTTCAGCTCTACTACCCCCCTATTTATCCCATGGGCCGACTGGCAGTTGAAAACACCCCAACCCGAAGCGTGCGAGCGTACCCAAGGGACTATCCCTCACTTACGTTTCGGGTTGGGACGTAAAGACTCTACCAACCGCTCGCATTGGCAGATCTCGACTGCTTTAGGCTTTCGAATCGCATGGGGCCTGAGAAAAAATGACCGATCGGTTATACTTTTTCAATCCTCCCTATTCCCAGCGGCTCTATCAATTTTCATTGAGGAATCCATTCATTCATGATCTACCGAGAGTACTTGTCAACGCACAGACTACTGTATCTGCTGATCTTTGCTTGTTTCTATGGAGTGCCGCTCACATGCTATGGGCAGATCGAACGCATCGCATCGAAGTTGACGGACGATCAACTGCATGGACACATCCGGTTTCTTGCGGACGATCTTCTTGAGGGAAGAGGTCCATCCTCGAACGGCGACAAAATTGCGCAACTTTACCTAGAGACGCAATTCCGAACCATGGGGCTCAAACCCATTGCGTCGCTCGGTGGGTATCGGCAATCGTTTCCGATGCTTGGATTGCAATCCAAATCCGCAACTCAATGGCAGTTCCGCAAGGGGCCCCGAACTGTTGCAGACTTCAGCTATTTCAAAGACTTTATCGCAGTTGCTGGCCGGCCTGAGAAAGAGATACGCGTTCGTGATGCCGAGGTGGTATTCGTCGGCTATGGGATTCAAGCTCCTGAGTATCAATGGGACGACTACAAAGGTGTTGATCTTCGGGGCAAGATTCTCCTGATGCTCAACAACGATCCGGAGTCCGACCCAGAACTCTTTGGCGGTGCTCGGCGATTGTACTATGGTCGTTGGGACTACAAATATGAAATCGCAGCCAAGCAGGGCGCGGCTGGGGCGATCATCATCCATACCGATCACTCGGCGGGTTACCCTTTCACCGTGATCCAAACATCCTGGACAGGCGAGGAGTTTGAGTTAAGTGACAGCCAAACGACACGCATGGATATGCGAGCTTGGATGACCGAGCCCGCAACAAAATCGCTTGCCAAGGCCGCTGGATTTGAACTCGATGCTTTGGTCGCCGCAGCACAAAAGAAAGACTTTCGCCCTGTTCCATTCGGAGTTGCGTTATCTACCGATATCGAATGCGACGTTCGACAAAGCCAATCCGCAAACATTCTTGGGATGGTTCCGGGGAGTGACCCGAAGATCGCGGATGAATATGTCGTCTTTATGGCACACCATGATCATATCGGTATCGCCGCAAGTCGGGATGAAAAGGGAGATACGATCTACAACGGAGCGATCGACAACGCTTCAGGGACAGCAGCGTTGCTGGCAATGGCAGAAGCGATCTCGAATAGCGGAATTCCGAGCCGGCGTTCTCTTTTGTTTGTAGCCGTTGGTGCGGAGGAGCAAGGGCTTTTGGGTTCCAAGTACTTTGCAGAACATCCGCCGGTACC
>CAIOHR010000379.1 GCA_903858115.1 uncultured Pirellula sp.
ACGCGCTCGAAACTGGATGTTCCTGTCGTGTTTCGGGCTTCGAGCTGCCATTGGCGGGTTTCGGGATGATCGGGATGCTCGGGACGATCGGGATGCTGGCCGTGGGATCCGCCGAAAACCCGAAATCGGACCCCTACCCCTCCCAGCCTGGACGAATTCGGGGGCCATGAGGCTTCGAGCGTGGCAATCATCTGCATCGCGGTCATGGCATGGGCTTCGATGGCTGTGGCCATGGCACATTGCACTCACTTTATGTTGCTGGCCATGGCCTTGGTGTTCATGAGCGACCGCTTGTGAACAGCGATCATGGTGAATTTCGTGGCCGATGGAGCAGCTGATTGGCTCGATGGCCGTGATCATGGGCGTTTTGAGGACCGAACTCGCCGCATTTGGAGCGCGATGGCACCCGTTTGGCCTTGGTTTCGCGGTGGTGGCCATGGTCCGGATGCCGATTTTCCCAGACCCCCACCCCTCGCGGCCGTCGCGGTGCGGGGTTAGCCCCTATGCCCTTCCGCAAAATTTTGGGAGAGAATTTCCGGGGTTTTGGTCGCAGCTGGCGAGCGATCAGGGCGTAAAAAAACCGCCAATGGCGAGCGTTGGCGGTTGAAGTGGGGAAAAGCGGGTTTCCGTCACGGCCGGGGCTTAGCGGCCTTGGTAGTCGTTGATTTGCGGGGGGAGTTCGGTTGGTTTCCGGTCGATGGCTTGGTGTTTGAGGACTTCGTTTCGGATACCGCGGGCGTCGTGGAGTGCGTTATGAGGAATTTCGCTGACTGAGTCGATACGGAGGATTTCGAGGGTGAGGGGCGGTGTGCTGATTCGTTGGCCGGGGCCGGTGATGAGAGCCCTGCAGAAGTGTTGGATGTCTTCGGGCCAGTCGGCGACGATGTGGATGGTGGTGAATTGGCTGAGGAAGAATTGTAGTGATGGGGCGATGTAACTGTGGTTGGTTGGCTGTTTGTAGAGGACGGGCATGACGTTTTCGGCCACCCAATCGATGGGGTTTGGGCAGTGGAGGACTTCGTACCATTCGTGTCCTTGCTCGGAGACGAGAGCCATGGAGATGAGTTGTCCTTTGAAGCCGTTGAATTCGCAGTCGAGGAAGAGTCGCATGATGTTCTTTCGGGAAAAGAGGGGGTGCAGGGGGAGTTGTTTAGAAGAAGTTTTGGAGGTTGATTTGAATGAAGTTGGGAGTGTTGTCGTCAGGGCCGGCGAGAACGGGAGGATCTGGGAGGGAATCGGAATCCGCCAGTGGCGGGTATTGGTCGTATGAGTCTGCGATTTCCATCAGAGGCTGCGATTGTGGTTCATGTGAGCAGATTCGGATTTCTTCGGCTTGTCGGAGATCCCAGATGTTACTCATTTCGCGAGAGAGGATGTTTCGAATTTCGTTGATGCGTTTGATCTGGTTGATGTCGAAGTCTTTGGGGATGTTGTCGAGAGCGATGGTGATGGCGTCTCGGGCGGTGTCGAGTCTGGTGTAGAGGGCGGTGAGTAATGAGGCGGATTTGAAGGCTTCTGCGGCTTTGAAGTTCATGTGTTTTGTCCTGGATGAAAAGGGGGCGCGGGGGTTAACGTTTGTTTGATCGGTGTTGTCGCTTCGGGAACAGTCGGACCGTGTTTCCTATGTAGGCTTCAGAGAGAGGGCTGAGGAAGATTGAGGCAACGATTTCCCATTTGCGTTCTCGGCAATCGGTGTTGTGTTCTTCCTCGCTTGTGAGCCACGTTTGCCGGATGTGGAATTGTGAACCGAGATGCTGTCGAGCGTTTCGAGAGTCGGTGGCCAGCAGCAATCCGAATCGATCGTGATCCTTCTTGTTAAGGTACGCGAATCGCCTGAACATGATGTTGCCTGCGATGATTTTGGTGTTTGGGTCTTCTGATCGTGGCATAGGTGAGTCTTTCAGTCGTCGACTTCGTGCATCCCGAGGAATGGATCAGTGTTTTTGATTTCCCTTCCGTCAAGGACTTTGTGAATGATGAGCGGTTGTGTGAATGGGAGTTGGGTTGAAGGGTTGATGTAAAGGATGCTGGGATTGCAGGGGCAGTTACAGGTTGTGGCGGATCCGTCGGTTTGGTGTTCGATCCAGTCTTCTATTGGGTAGATGTGAACGGCCATGCTAAACGCCTTTTGAATTGAAGAACGAACAAACTCAGTCCGTTGAATTTGTTCGCGTGAATTGGTTCGTCTACGACAGGTCGCAGCTGAGCATTTCCCTGTGGAGCATCAGGGACTTCGGATAGATGTGGCGGTCAATTCCTCCGGGGATTGGAACTCCGTCAAGTGCCTCGCCGATAGTCGCTTCTACAGCTTCTTGGATGGCCTCGGAAATCATCTCTGCGAGGCGTTCCTTTGTGACAACTCCATCATCGAAGATGCCGTAGATCGATCCCATATGGACGTCGAATCGCATGGTGTTGTGTGGAATCACGCGGAGGTTTCCGTCATTGCTGAGTGCAACCTGATCGGCGCGTATGAATCGAGGTGGTTTGTTCGATTCGTCAACCAAGTATTGTTCGTCAGCGTACTCAGCTTTCGGTTTAGCGTCTTTGACAGCGATTTCAGTCATTAGTCATTTCTCCGGGAACAAGGGAACAGGAATAGAGCGTTAGAAAGGGGCGTCGAAGTTTGAATAGTCTTCATCATCGGGAGTATCGTTGCCTGGGATGGTTGGAGTTTCCTCCGTTGCCACCTCCGTTTCTGTTGTCGTCGCGATCGTTGCTGCGGTTTCCGCCACCGCCACTGGCGGGTTTCTCGCCGAGGAACTGCATGGACTCGACATTGACTTTGATCTTGGACCGTTTCTGCCCGGTCTGTTTGTCCTCCCATGATTCCTGCTTGAGTGATCCTTCGAAGAGAACGGAACTTCCTTTCTTCAGGTAGTCTGCGGCAAGCTCTGCGGTTTTCCCCCAGAGCGTGCAATCGACAAAGGTAACGTCTTCATGCTTCTCCCCGTCTTTGCCTTTCCACTGGCTGTTGATGGCGAGTGAAACATCGGTGACCGCGGTCCCGTTGGGCAGGTGTCTGAGTTCGATGTCTC
>CAIOHR010000380.1 GCA_903858115.1 uncultured Pirellula sp.
CGATGGAACGATTGCTAACAATCCAATCGATGGGTCCTCGATCGATCACTCGACCCAAGCATGACTCAAGAGATCGACAACCTCGTTGTCACGGGTCGTCGCCTCATTACCCCGGTAGGGGTTATAGAGGGTAGCCGGGGGTTGAGCGAAGCGACACCCCCGGATATTGTCGCAGGCTAGATTGTTGATCCTGAAGGGATCACAGCAGACAGCAGACGCAATCTGCGATCTCCTCCGGGATCGAAAACATTGCGTGCGAACGAGACCGGGGGATGAGCCGGGCTATTTTCTCGCTATCGATGGAATCGGATTTGACTTTGGCGATGTAAATCGACTTCATGTAGAGGGTGTGTCCGAGGATGAATTCAATGTTTTTTTCTTCTAGCAAGTCCGCTAGCCAATACCAGTTGAAAGTTGATTCGCACCCGACAACGAGCCCCTGCTTGTAGGGTTCGATAGCTTGAAGGAACAGATTTGCGTCTTTGTACAAGAAATTCTTGTGTAAGAGGATGTCCTCACGAGCCTTGCGAGATAACGCCCATGCCGACAGTGAGACCTCGACACGTGATTTACGCCATCGGGAAATGGCGAGACCTTCACTGGAGGCGCGAGCTTGTATGGGGCTTGGGTGAGGCGTTTCCGGCCATGCGAGCGGTATGAAGAAGACGAGTTCATGTTCAATCCGTATGGTTACATTCGGCTTGAGCCGGAGGAATAGCGGCGAACCGGAGCCGCCGATTTACTGTCCGCCGAAAGACTGGCCACGTAATCCATCACCATCGGTAAAGTCTTGCGACGGTTCAAGACCACCACTGAGCAACATGCCATCGACGATCGCCAGCGATTGCGCCAGTTGTGCACGAGCTTGAATGGCTTTGATTTTTGATTCGAAGTAGACGCGACGAACGACAAGCACTTGAAGGAAATCCAATTCCCCCGCTCGATAGACTTCCTCGGATAGATCGAGGCTCTTCTTGGCTTTCGGTAGAATCTCTTCGTTATATCGCTTCACTGCCGCGGATGAGGCTTCAATCCCTTGAGAGGCTTTGGCCAACCGTGAACCGATCGAGAGCCGAACTCTTTTCACGTTCTCCACCGCTCTCGTGTAGTCGGCATGCGCCGCAGCAATATTGCCTTGGTTCTTGTTGATGACGGGTATAGGGGCACCCAGCTGAACGTTGATCATTCCCGAGTCGGTTCCATTATCGTATCCCGTTCCCAGTTGGGTCGATACATTGGGAATGTACTGCGCCTGCTGTCGCTTTAGAATGGCCAGTTTCTCGCAAACAATCGCATTCGCTACAGCATACTCAGGACTTTTCGAGATCATCGCTTCGAGCATCGCGTTCCAATCTGAAACGGAGTCTTGTATTCTTTCGTCACTTTCTAAATGAACCGGCTTAGCTCCTGGGATACCGGCTACTTGTGTAAGCTGCTCCCATGCGCCTCGGAAGGAAGCAGCAGCTTGTTCAGCAGCGAGGGATATCTCGCTCAATAGTGTTTCGGACTGAAGAACTTCGATAGCCGTTCCTTCCTCAGCGTTCTTTCTTTCGATTGCGACATCGACCCCCTTCTTCGCGACAGCCTCAAACTCCCGAATTGCTTCGAGTTGTTGCTGAGCCCCCAATGCTTCGTAGAATAGCGTCCGAACGTCAGTGAGCACTCGCTGTCTTTGTGTTTCTGCTTCCCATTGTTGGGCGGAGAGTGTGCGACGCAACACGTCTCGATTCAATTCGAGTTTATTACCGCGAACGAACTCTTGTTCGAAGAAGACACCTTGTTGATCGGTGCCTCGGTCGGCAAGTTGTTGACCAAAATAGCCCAAGGTAGGATTAGGTCGCGTGCCAACTTGATTCTGCAATCCCGCCGCTTTTCTAGACAGCGCCTCGGCACTGCGAATCGCGGGGTTGTTTGCCAAAGCCAACTCCTCGAGATCGACTAGCGAGTACGAAGCAGCAGGACTGTTCGTTGACTCAACCAGAAAGGCGGCGGAAGCAACAACCGTGGGGCTTTGATGCGATGTGCTAGAGTCCACTTCGACAGAAACCAAATCAACGCGATTCGGCGAACTCACGTTGGATGGACTTTGTTCGAATGGCAAATCGGCCGGAGTCACTTCCAAAGCTTGCTGGCCCTTTTGAGCGATCGCTGCAATTTTTGCTACAGGGGCGGGGACTCGGTCGGGATTCCAGATACTTGCCTTTCGAGCATGGCATCCGACAGCCAACACCAAACAACACGCGATCAAGCCTACGCCCCAGCGGGCGCCGTCACCGCTTCGAAGTATATCGCGTCTGCGAGCAATCGCAGTAGGTTGGTCGTAATCCTGAGAGTGGTAGGTTGTCATACACGAAGTATCGACCTATAGAAATCGAACCTGTGGCAATGGTGAGGTTGTCTCGATTTTCTTGCGAGGAAAGCTAACAGAACCCGTTCAATCGGAAACGCTTATTGCTAGCAATTCACGCACTGGTGATCTTGTTCTGTCGAGACAGCCAAACAAGGAGTCCTTTTTGAAGATGCATCCGATTGCCCGCTTGGGCGATGACAATGCTGTTCTCGGAATCGATGACATCGTCGGAGATCTCTAGTCCGCGTCGCGCAGGCAAGCAATGCATGACTTTGCAGTGTGTCGGTGCTTTGGCCATGAGCGATGCATTGATCTGATACGGTCGAAACGCGGCGTTCCTCGAAGCCGATTCAGCCTCTTGCCCCATGCTTGTCCAGACATCCGTATAGACAAAGTCTGCGTCTTTGATGATAGGGGTGATTTCTTCGCATTGCTCGAAATCGATCCATCCAGCATGTTCGCGTGCGCGGTCGATCAGCTTGCTGGAGATATGATAAGCCTTGGGACCGACCAAACGAAACTTCATGCGTCCTAGTGCGCAGACATTCAACAGGGATCTCGCGACGTTGTTTCCATCTCCGACAAAGGTCAATTGCTTCCCTTCTAGGCTCCCGATCGACTCTTGCATGGTCATAAAATCTGCAAGCGCCTGGCAGGGATGAGATTGGTCCGTCAGTCCGTTGATGACAGGAATGACATTGTGAGATGCAAGCTCTTCGATGGTCGAGTGCGAGATCGCGCGGCAAACGAGAAAGTCGCAGTACTCCGCCAATACACGGACAAAATCGCTAATCGATTCCCGTTCACGCCATCCGACATCGTTTGTCAAGTAGAGGGCAGCGCCACCCAATTGGATCATCCCAGCCTCGAAACTCACGCGCGTCCGCAAACTTGATTTTTCGAAAATCAAAGCGAGAGTTCTATTCTTGAGCAACTCCGTTCGGTCGCCAGACGCCAGCTTTCGCTTGAGTTCATCTGCTATCGCGAGCACTTCGTGGAACTCATTGATCGCAAGATCAAAGAGCGATCTAAGGTGTTTCATATTTGTCAGGGGGTTGTGATTCGTGTAGCGGGAGATTGGCGGCTCTGAACGATCTCAGTTCCAACACCTGCGGTTGTATAGATTTCGAGAAGCAACGAATGCCGAAGTTGGCCGTCAATAATGTGAACTTTTCCAACACCACGATTCAACGTGGCGAGGCAAGCTTCTACTTTTGGAATCATGCCACCGGCGATAATGCCATCGTCAATCAGTTTCTTCGCTTCCGCTGCAGTCAAGGAATGGATAACGCTTTCTGGATCGTCCTTGTCCAGCCGAACACCATTCACATCGCTGATGAAGATGAGTTTCTCCGCGCCGAGTGCTTCGGCCACAGCCATTGCCGCGGTATCCGCATTCACGTTGTACTTTTGACCATGAGCGTCTATGCACATCGATGGAATGACGGGTATCTGCTCTGTATAGGTGAGCGCTTCGATGGTTTGACGATCGACACGCGTGACTTGCCCGACATAGCCGAGATCAAGCGGTTCTGAATCCGGTTCTTCAAGAAGAAGCTTTTCACCGAACAGAACATTCGTTGTCCGGAAGTTCAAATTCATTGCACGTCCACCGAGACGCTCGATTTCACCCGTCAGTTGTTCATTCAACTCGTAGCCGAGAACTTTTTCCACAATCTCAAGAGTCTTTGGATCTGTGAAACGCCGTCCCTTGATCCAAACCGGTTCGATCGCTGCCGCTTCCATGGCTTTGTTGATCGAAGGACCGCCACCATGCACAACGACCGGCCGCATGCCCACGGTTTCCATGAAGATAATATCGAGCAGCGTATGTCGCATCGCATCGGGATTGCCCATCAACGATCCACCAAGCTTGATGACGGTCGTCTTGCCGCGAAAACGTCGGATCCACCCCATGGCTTCGATGAGCGTATCCGCCTTGGCAATTGCTTCGATGGGTGCTTTCACAGAATGATCTCGCGAAGGGTCTTGAAGGGATGTGTATATCGAAAATTTATGGCCAATAAATCAACAACGCCGACTGGAACGTTTGCTCTAGTCGGCGGTGAAGTTTTTTTAATGGAAACACGGGGATCTAATGACGTCTCGAAATGGAGATCGCGCGTTAGAAGCCTATCATTGTAGGTTAAGCCAGCCTCCGGTGTCAATCTGACGCAGGCTTTGCGAGACATTTCTAGAAACATCTCGACATTTGTACGAATTTTGGGAAGTTGTTTGAACGGAAAGTGCCCCGGAACGTCACTATTATCACTAGACTGAATCTACATGACCGATTGGCATTTGAGCTTTTGCTATGCGACTCACACTTCGAACCTTACTAGCATACCGTGACGGCGTTTTGGAACCTAAGGATGCCACGGCGTTAGAAGCCAAACTGCGGGAGAGTTCCACCGCTCGTCAGAT
Source organism: uncultured Pirellula sp. (assembly GCA_903858115.1). Classification (GTDB taxonomy): domain Bacteria; phylum Planctomycetota; class Planctomycetia; order Pirellulales; family Pirellulaceae; genus JBKCUI01. The sequence continues at coordinate 4,775 of CAIOHR010000380.1, forward strand.
ATCCCAAAGGATCGACCAGAGTATCTCCAATCCTCGGCTCGCACCTATTCCTTTAGATGCACGAGATTTCGGATTCGATGCAAATCAGATTTCCGAATACTTGGATGACACCATCTTGGCAGAGCACATTCCAGAAATGGAACGGCGATGTTTGGAAAACAACGCATTGCTCAGCGAAGTGGGAAGCTGTCATATGATTCTGAGTCGAGCGATTTCGCAATCGATTGAGATTCCGGATAGGCTTAGAATCCGAATATACTCATTACCGACAAGTCCGGAATCCCGTCCCAGTCGACTTCGCATCCACCGATTAGGTCAAGATGGAAAAACGATTCGTATTGACAAACTATCGATGCAATCGGGAAAGGCCAATGATGAGTCGTCGGAAACTTCGACTTCTAAACTGGAACAAGTAACCAAGCCGTCGATGCGATCTACTGCGATCGAACCGCGTGGGGCTGGAATCGAGTTGAACGAAGGGCTTGGACATCAGGTGCCTGAATACTTGCTCGGTAGCGATCGCGGACGATGGAAGTCGATTGCCATGGGAGCCGCCCTTCTGGGGTCGTTGGTTGCTGTGGGTGCATTGGCGATTGGACCGCTCGAGCAAATTCGAGAAATGCTCTCGTTGAATCAAGAGCCAACGGAGGAGAATTCAGTCCGTAAATCGAAGGACGACTCTAGACCTTCTCAGATGGATAAGAATTCGGAATCGGTCATAAGCAAACCTGCAACCGAGAAAACGAATGATTCGATTGCGTCCATCGCTAGGGATGCTGCAAAGTCCGATGCAGCTATTCCACCGAATGTAACGCAACCAGAAGTAGATAAGAAGCCACCGGAAGATTCGGAAAGCTTGGCATCGATACCACTCGTGCCTGCAACAGAGGTCGCTAAAGCTGATAAGACCGCAGAGCTCAGCGCGGCTCTGCCAGGTTCCGAAGCGACGAACGCCAATACAACCAACAAAACGAACCCAACGACGACAAGGGCTGAGCTGCTATGGCTTCCAGAAACCGCAGAGTCGTCCGCTACGGTTCTATTTGTTGAGCGAACCAGCGAAAATGGCGAATCCACATGGGCGCAGAGTAAACCGGGAAGCAAATTCAATCCGAGTGCTCGAGTGGTAGTTCCGCCGTTTCAGCGAACCGAGTTGCGAATAGAACCTGGCATTCGCTGCGTCATCGCTGGCGAAACTATCATCAACGCAGTCGATAATGATGCCATCACAAAGTGCTATGTTCCCGTTGGCAGGCTCATCCTGTTTCCGACCCCCGACGCAAAGCAACTGATGATCGATTCCAATGGCTTTTCCTTAAAGATCGAGTTTGACAACCTTGAGTCCATCTGTGCTGTTGAAATCGGCAAGCGATGGAAGGCAACCAGTACCGACGACATTGCTAGTGGCAAAGTCTCAGTACAACCCTTTGTGCAGGCGATCGGTGTTCAAGGAAAAACGCGTGTAACTCTCATTCCAGCAAACGCAAATGATGCAATACCAAAGGCTCCAACCGTGGAGCTGGAAATTGGATCTGTCTTTGCCTTGCGAGATGGGAAGACAAACAAGCATGAACTCTCTGGAGCACTCCCAGCATGGTTGCCTAGCAGTGTTGAGAATACTATCGATCAACGAGCTTCACGGTCATTGCAGCAGGCACTAGAAAAATCGACCGAGTCCGACGTGCGCACCACGCTTCGAGATCTTGTTTCTAGCAAGCTTCAAGAGACCGCTACCTTAGCCACACGCACGCTCATGTTGCTCGATGATTACCAAGGCTTAGTAGGCGAGAATAGTATTTTTCACCGAAAAGGAATGTTTGCGCACACATCTAGGTGGCTTGATAGGCTTCCAAGCCTCTTGGCAGAAGATGGACAATGTGATCGACTAGTCGAGGCAATCCGCCAAGGGAACGATGCTCGAGCGGAGACATTGTTGAGGTTGCTCATACCGTTTACCAACGATCAACTGGACGCTGGCGGTGACAAACTGCTTGTGGAAGCACTTTCTAGTAGTCATGCCGACGAAAAAACGTTAGCGATTTGCCAGCTCGATGCCATTACAGGCAATCCGCTTGGATACCATCCCGATCGGCCGTCCCATGATGCGATCCTTCAGTGGAGAAAGATTCTTTCAAAAGGAGAGATTCGATATGTTCACGCCCAGTAGAGTTTTTGGTTTCCAGAATAGATTTTCTCTCAACCCAAAAGTGTGTACCGAAAGTTCGCAACAATGGAATGCCATTGTTCTGTCGTTGATGGTATGCCTCTTCGCTATTGCACCAGACTGCATTGCACAGCCGGTTGTGGTAATGCAATCAGCCGATGGCGTGGTGGTTGGACCTGATGGTCAGCCTATCGCAATGCCGCCAGGAATGGCACCAGGCAAGCCCCCTCTTGTACCAGGGCAAACTCCTCCAGGGCAAGTTCCTCCAGGCAAGCCGGGGAAATCGAATGGAGCCGGTCCACCAGGCCAACCAGGCCAACCCGCAGATGCCGCGGCTGCGAATGGTAAGCCGGAATCGATCAAACGAGAAGCAGCGCCACCCGAACCACCCAATAAACGAGAGTTTGATGCGAAACCGGATGATCAAGGGATGATTCAGTTTCAGTTTCGAAATCAACCTTGGCCGGATTTGCTTCGCTGGCTAGCAGAGGCGTCGAATCTCTCGCTCGACTGGCAGGAACTTCCAAGCGACTATTTGAACATTGCTACACAACGGAAATATACGCTCGAAGAAGCCCGTGATTTGTTTAATCGACATCTACTGGCGCGTGGTTACACGATGTTGGAGTTGGACGGCATGATTCAAGTGGTAAAGACCGCTGGAATCAATGTTGCGTTGGTGCCAAAGATTCCCCCTGAAGCATTACCGACCCTCCCTCCAAACCGTTTCGTCCGAACATCCTTTAGTCTCAATACATTGATGGCAAGGGATGTCGTGAAAGAGTTTGAGCCACTCATCAGCTCGAACGGAAAATTGAATGCATTGGAGTCCACGAATCGATTAGAAGCCATGGATTCCGCAGCGAACTTAGCAGAGATCTATCGCGTGCTCGATGAAGAGCAATCGGAAAACGCGCAAGCGGGATTGGCCAGAGAGTTTGAACTAGAGTTCGTTCGTGCGTCTGAAGCAAAGGAACAGTTGTCGAGCTTTATTGGAGTCGACGACAAATCCTCTTCGAAGCGACCGACAACACCTCAAGAACTGATGATGCAACAGCAGCAAATGCAAATGCAAATGCAGCAGCAACAACAGCAGGGTAAGCAACCGGCTCTGCCTAACAAGCCGTCGGAGATTTACATTGTGGCGAATGTTCGACGAAACAGCATTATCGCTCACGCACCACCCAACAAGATGGCCGTGATTGCTGCATTCATCAAACGGATTGATGTTCCAAACGATTCGGCCGCCAATATGCAACGAATGGAAACACGCATGAGGGTTTTTCGCCTGACGTCTCTCGACCCAAAGCAGCTTGTCGCTTCCATGATCGCCATGGACGCTCTCGAACCTACGACCAAACTGGAAGTGGACGAAAAGAATAAAGCGATTATCGCCTATGCGTCGCTAGGCGATCAGTTGCTGATTCAGCAAACCATCGATCGCCTCGACGGATCGGCTAGAGACGTCGAGGTCATTCAGTTGCGTCGACTGCGGGCAGAGGATGTGGCTGGCACGATTAAGTTCCTTATGGGAAAGGAAGAACCGAAAGAAGACAATCGCAATCGCTACTACGATCCGTGGGGCTCATCTCAGAAAAAAGAAACGACCGACGGATTTCGTGTGGGAGCAAATACGCAGGACAACCAAATCCTTCTTTGGGCGACTGACGTCGAGATCAAAGAGGTCAATAAACTGCTGATGAAGCTTGGTGAACTACCTCCCGAAGGTGGAAACAAAAGTCGAGTTCGCGTGATCGATGCCAGCAGATCTCAAGAGACGAAGGAGTATTTGCAGAGACTGCAAGAAGCATGGTCTAAGATGTCACCCAATCCGTTGAAATTACCTGACGACTTCGAATTCGACGCGGTAAAGCCAAAAGAGACAGCGAATCCAAAGGAATCAGAGGAAACAACGGAGTCCAAAGGAAAAGACGAGAGCGATGCCAAGCCTGGTGCGAAAAAGGAAAAAGCACCCGCCAAAGACATTACGGAATTGACAACCAAATCAGCCATCTCCAACAACCCAGCGGACTCCGATGCGCCAACCGTTCGATTCTCCAACATGGTGGCTTTTCAGTCTAACGAAGACGAGAAGCCCGCAAGCTCAAAAGGGGATGTAAATGCCGGTGAGACAGGGGCTCTATCAAAGACTCCACCATCCGCGACATCGAATGTGAATGCAAAGCCGATTGAGATCAGCTTTGACGATGCTGGGAATCTCGTCTTAAAGGGGGATGACCTCGAAGCCCTCGATCGCCTCGAACGCATCATGCAAACGAACGCCCCACCTCAGAGAAGCTATGAGGTTTTCTATATCAAGAACACACGGCCAAGTTGGATTGAGCTGAATCTGAAGGATTACTTCAAAGAAGACGACGAGAAAGGCAAAAAAGACTCGGACCTATTCGGCTTTATCTTTGGTTTCGATATGCCCAAAGAAAAGAAAAGCGATCCGCAACTCGGGAAGCAACGAAAGCTGAAGTTTATCTCCGACACAGACACTCGTAGCTTGATGGTGATCGGAGCCGATGAAAAGCAAATCAAAACCATCCGAGAGTTGATCGAACTCTGGGACGTGCCGGAAAAGACGAACAAACAGCGGCTTCGGTTTACCAAACTGGTTCGCATCGAGCATTCGAATGCAGAATCTGTCGTCGAGACTATCAAAGATGCCTATCGAGATCTTTTGAGCACGAACGACAAGGCCTTTAGCAAAGGCAAAACGGGAGCCGGTGGCGCGACGGAGTCGAAGCATGATGACTCGGGAGACTCTATCAGCGAAGGCGGAGGAATGAACTTCAGTTTCACCGGTCGGCTATCGATGGGGATCGATCGCGTGACAAATTCCATTTTGGTCTCGGCCGAAGGCGAAGACCTGTTGAAGCTGGTCATTGAAATGATCAAGGAACTGGACAAAGCCGCTGAGCCGAGTGGAGCAGTGCAGATGATTCAGTTGGGTGGTACAAACTCCGAGGCCATGGAGAAAGCGCTTATGGCGCTGATGCGGAGTGGTGGCGACAAAAACCAACGTCAGCAACCTCCTGAAAATGCGGAACAAGGAAGACCTCCGCAAAATCAACAGCAACAAGCAGCGCCACCTAGTAACAAGAGCAAAAGTTCGCGTAACCGCTAGCTTTCGGAATCGCTCCTTTGCGGACTCCTCTTCGACTAACCCCGTTGCCGGGTAAGGGTTTATTCGTATCCTTTTAAAACTCAAAAGCCCCGGAAGTTAAACCAAAAAAAGATTTACCAATATATCGACGGGCTCGTCGAAATCGAAAGACTATGAAAAAAACAACACTTTTGACAACTGGTTTGTTGCTGGCGTTTGCCACTCCTGTCCTTGCGGAACGACCGACCGCCCCGAGGCTTTTCTCCGGTAAAGCTATCGTCTATGCACGCGTGAATGACTCTCGAGAGCTAAAGGACAAGATGGCGGAAACTTCCACTGGGAAGATGACAGAGGACAAGGACATCAAACCTATCATTGACAGTTTTTACACCTCCTTTACCCAATTAGTGCAGGGTATGCAAAAGGAAGTAGGTGTTAACTTCGACGAACTGCTTTCGATTCCTAACGGTGAAATGGCAATGGCAGTCATTCCTACCAAAACGAATCCTGCGATTTGTTTTTTGATCGAGGCAGGATCAGAAATGCCAGCCGTCGAACTGATCATTGAACGCTTAGATCAACGCATTCTTGAGCGTGGCAATCTGAAGCGAGTGACGAAGTCTATTGGCAAAATCGAAGTCGTACGATACGAATCAGGCAACGCATCGCGCCAATTCGGATATTTCATCGACTCAGGTGTTTTGGTTGCAAGTACCACTGCCGACTACATTGAAACATTGGCTCAAATTTGGCAAGGAAGTGGTATCGATCATACTCCCCTTGCCGACAATCGAAACTTTACCGATATTCTCAGCCGATGTGTTGGGACCGCCGGCGAACGCCCCCAAATCTCGTTTTATGTCGACCCAATCGCGATCGCCAGAGAATCTCTGAAACAAAGTCCGTCTTCGTTCATCGCCCTAACGGCCATGAAAACCCTGGGACTGGATGGCTTCAAAGCGATGGGGGGCAGTTTGATTCTTGGAACGAAAGAGTTCGATTCGATCGCTCACTTCCACATGTTGATGGAAACCAATCGCCAAGGGGTGTTGCGTGCTCTCCGACCCAAGAGTGGATCGACAGAGCCTGAAGCATGGATCAACGACACCGTGGTCAGTTACAACACCATGAATTGGGATTTTCAAAAAACCCTGAAAGCAGTTCAGGAGATCGTGGATACGTTTGGTGGTGAGAACGCGTTTGAAAGCAATGTCATTGCGAATGCTAGTCGAGAAACAGGAATCGATATTCGCAAAGATTTCCTGGAACAATTGGATGACCGTATCACGTTGACTCAAGTGGTTTTGCCCTCCAAGAAGATCAATAGCCAATCCAATTTGTTCGGAATTCACATGAAGAAATCGGATCGCATCAAGTCGGAGATATTGCCAAAGCTATTTGAAAAAGCCAAATTGCGTGAATCGCGATGGACATCGAAACAAATCGGCGACACGACGGTTTACTTCTTGGATATCAACATCAATAGTTCCACGGTTCGACCTCCAAGGCCAGCCTTTGCAATGGTTGGAAATGACCTTTTGATTAGTGATGCATTAGAGTCGATTGAACAAGCGATTGCGACGTTCGAGGACGGTGATAGCTTGCTCAGCGATTCGATCGAGTACAAACTTATCCGTGATAAGATCAAAGCTCAATTGAAGGAAAAAGAGTACTCGATCATGTCGTACCAACGGCCAGAGGAGCAACTGCGACTGTTCTATGATCTTGCAAAGGATCCAGAGAACGTGAAGAGATTGGAAGACATGTCCCAGAATAATCCTTTCTTCGGTGCGCTCGTCTCGGCACTCAAAGGACGGAATCTTCCACCCTTTGAACAGTTGTCCAAATATATGGTTCCCGCTGGGGCCTTCATGACGGAAGAAGAAAACGGATTGCACTACACGACTTTTACACTCAAACGCGACTAACTATTTTGCGATTGCGAGTGAATTGAGAATTTGGTGTTTAACCGACAATAGAAAACGAAACATCCGATGAAAAGACTGTTGCCCATTGTTGTAGCTGTTGCCGCGTTGTTTGTCGGCTTTTGGACTGTTCGTCATTCTGATGAGGCGAATGCAGCTTTGCAGTCGAAGGATCTTGGATCCGTGCTGGAACCGATGCTTGCCGAACAATCAGCTGCATGGAATCGTGGTGACATCCCCGCTTTCATGAAAGCCTATTGGAACGACCCAAAGATGACGTTTAGCTCCGGAGGGAAGACCGAACGGGGGTGGCAAGCCACGTTGGACCGATACAGAAAGAACTATCCCGACGAAAAAACAATGGGAAAACTTACCTTTTCGGAACTGGAGACGACGCAGTTAGACGCGAATGTTGCGTTGATGTTAGGGCGTTGGAAGCTGGAGAGGGACGAGCCAATTGCTGGAAATTTCTCATTGGTCTGGAAGATGACCGAAAATGGTTGGAAGATTGTTCACGACCATAGTTCTTCGGACAAGCAAGCAACGAATTGAGTAATGGTGCCGATAGGATTGCGACGCACCTATCGTCGATTTTGGCTACAATCGTCGAATGATCCGACCTCAAAGACTCTTGGAACTCGTCGTCTTGCCCGTCGTTTGGGCCGTGTTCGTCTTTGCTGCGCTTCAAACCCACGGGCTTATTTCAGAGGCTGACTACTCGGTTTGTGGTCCTTGGGGTTGCGGCCCAGAGATTGGGGCTCTCGTGGCGATGCATGCGGCCTGGTTAGCCGTTGCGGGCCCGCCGCTGATCTACTTCTCTCACCGAGCGAATCTTTCAAGCAAATGGATGCGCCGGATTGCAGTCGGACTATTCACCGCGGGAATCGTTGGCGTGTTGACGATCATCGCTTGGCAATGGTTGATCTGGTTGCCGAACGCGAGTGCTTGGTCCAAAGACTATATTTGGCAGCGTTGTGGCTTTGCCATCGTAACCTCTGTTGACTTCCCACTGATACCAGCCGTGATTCTAGGAATCATTCTTGCAGGCGTAAACATGGCACGAGAGCGGAGGCGTCGAATTGCAATTCGATCTCTAGCGAATCCCTCCGAGGATAAGGAAGCTGTCAGCGTCGGCTGATACTGATTTATGATAGAACCTCAAAAGTACTTTGAGAAGTTAAGGTATTGTCTTCAACTGGAGTCGGATGCGGAGCGCGCGAGACTGGCCGAACGTCGCCAACGTCGCGGTGACAAGAATGCAGAGAAGCATGGCGAGGCTCTTATCGACTTGGCTATCGAAGACTACCGAACCGGATTGGGCGGGCGCTATCTTCTTTCGCTCGTGAAACGAAATCGTGAGATGGGACTTCCGTGGAATCGATTCCGAGTTGGGGCGCCCGTGGTGTTGTCCTACGACGAGGCCCCAGAAGAAGATTGGCTCTACGGAATCGTTTCGGCTAGGAGTGCACGACACGTGGAGATTGCGGTCGATGAATGGCCGGATGGAAACAAATTTCGAATCGACTTGTCCGCTGACGAGGTCACTCGATCTCGGCAACTCTCGGCAATGCATCATGCACAAACAGGGCGAGCGCGGGTTGCCCAGATGCGAGACATCCTGCTAGGGGATCGCGAGCCGATTGTGGATGAAATCAAAGAGATCGAGTTCCAGGCGGCGCTGAACACTTCGCAGCAACAATCGATCCTCACGGCGCTGGCTTGTCGTGACATCGCAGTCATTCATGGTCCTCCAGGTACCGGCAAAACCACGACCGTCGCAGAGCTTATTTTCCAGGCAGTCAAGAAAGGTCTCAAGGTCTTTGCAACGGCTCCTAGTAACACTGGAGTCGACAATCTTCTAGACCGACTTACGCGGTACAAGCTATCAGTGGTCAGGATTGGCCATCCTGCACGCGTTCAAGAAGACCTACAACGATACACCTTGGATGCGATTATCGAAAGAGATCCCGCACAGGACGTGATACGCACCATGTTCAAGGAGGCGGATCAACTCATGCGGAAGGCGTCCAAGTTCACCCGTGCAAAGCCTGTCCCAGGATCGAGACAAGATATGCGTCAAGAAGCTCGAAGATTGCGAGACGACGCGAGGACTTACGAACGGCAACTCATTGCAACAGCGCTCGACCGAGCCGATGTACTCTGCGCAACGGCGACCTTCGATCCAGAAGTGCTTGGAGACCGCCGTTTCGATTTGGCAATCATTGATGAAGCTTGCCAAAGTACAGAGTCGGGTTGTTGGCCAGTGATTACCCGTGCGGAAAAGATCGTTTTCGCAGGAGATCATTGCCAGCTTCCACCGACGGTATTATCAGCCGAAGCGTCGCGTGAGGGGTTCGCTATCAGTATGATGGAACGCTTGGTCGCCCTTTATGGAGAGAAGGTGACGCGTCGATTAACGACACAATATCGAATGCATGAGCACATTATGCAGTTTTCTTCGGATCAGTTTTACGATGGCTCTCTCATTGCCGATTCGACCGTGATGTCGCATCGGCTGTGCGATCTTCCAAATGTGGCGACATCTCCGTACTCCGACGGCGTTGCGACCTTTATCGATACAGCCGGCGCGAGTTGGGACGAGGAGGAAGAACAAGATGGAGAGAGCCGTTTGAATTCACAAGAAGGCCAGTTGGTCCTCCAATGGGTGGAGCAATGGTTGGATCATGGATTGCCCCCGAGCGATATCGCGGTCATCGCACCGTATGCAGCGCAAGTTCGATGGATACGAGACCGTTGCCCATCGGGTGTTGAAGTGGACACCGTCGATGGATTCCAAGGACGCGAAAAAGAAGCCGTGATCATTAGCTTGGTCCGCTCGAATCCAACGGGCGAGATTGGATTTCTAGGGGATACGCGGCGAATGAATGTCGCAATGACGAGAGCACGAAGGAGATTGGTCGTGATCGGCGACAGTGCCACATTGGCGAACCATCCGTTCTATGCCGAAATGATAAGCTATTTCGAACGAGTTGGTGGCTATACCACAGTCTGGGAATCCTACTAACACATAGCGACTCCATCGAATGAATGAGCCCGCATTTGATCCTCTAAGTGATATCGAACCAGCCAAACCCGAGGAATCCTTGCGAAAGTCAGTCGCAAGCTTCTGGATTGGCTGTTCCGGCTTAGCAATCTTATCTCATGTTGCCATTTTCCTAGCGTTGAGACTTCTAGCGAGTACGCAGTGGTTGGTGGAAACAGTTGTTTTCGAGAATGTAAATCGCAACTACAGGGGTAACTACTGGGAGATTCTTCGTGGTGTAGCAGTGGTCGTCAACGATTCCATGATGCCCTGTATTGTCATCGCAACCGTTGTTCCCATTTTGTTTTGGAGAGGAGGGCTTGGTCAACGTTTCGCTATTTCCCTTGCTTTAGCGATCACGACCATGAACTATTCTCTTTTTAATATTTGGTATCTCGGTTTGAAATCGCAAGATCTGCAAGCACTTCTTGCGATACTTGGCTGCTGGGCCATGTTCCCGATTCTGTTTTTGTTCACACCGCTCAAGACCACCCAGCTTCGGTTTATCGCGGCGACATGTTTGCTCATTTTGACAGTATGTGTCAGTGTGATTCACATGATCGGATTGCGTCGCAGTTACGATGTCTTGTCGTGGGTGTCGCTCTACGGAGCTGCATTTCTGTATGCGTTGATTCGACGCAATTGGGGGAGCATTGCGATCCTCGAAGCAGGCGTGTCGGCGGATAGGATTGAGCGAACTTCTAGTCGAACATTACTGGAAATGATGATTGCTTGTAGCTTGGCTTGCGCAGTTGCGATATATCTGACAAAAACGGAACTCAACAGACCCATCTGGTTATTAGGGCAAACTTCCTTGTTCGCAATTGTTTATGTTTTTGTGAGCTTAGCAACGATTCGAAGCGTATTGCATTGGGAGCGCAAAAAGATTTGGCTATTCATGCCGTGCGGGTTGCTGGTGTGTCTTTTGATGACTTGGAGTAGTTTTTCGACTCAATACGTGGTTGGGAATCGTTGGGGAAACATCAGGCAATTCTTTCAGTCCACTGCGCCGGTGTCGATCGGCTTGGGCGTGTTGTTTGCAACTACCTATTGGATGGTGTTTCTTGTCACTCTAGGATGGTGGATCAAGAGATGTGGGTGGCACATTACAGATAAACGCATTTAGAAAGAAAACGAAAGATGCCTGAAATTCTTCAGTCAACATTTGTACTTGCAGTGTCGGATCTGGACTCATCCAGGAAATTCTACATCGAGAAACTCGGTTTTACGGAAGAGTTTGCTGTCGATGGCTGGTCGTTTCTATGTCGAGGGGCATGTAGACTCCGCATCGGCGATTGCCCCGGAATCAAGCCAATGTCCGAGGCTCAAGATCACTCTTGGTTCGCTTACCTCCATGTTCAAGATGCAAAGAGTCTTTATCAGGAATACTTGTCGAAGAGAGTTGAGATTTGGCTCCCACTTGGGGACAAACCCTGGGGGATGCGTGAGTTTGCGATCGTTACACCAGACGGACATCGAATCGTCTTCGGAGAGGAAATGTGAAGCGAGCACGTTACCACGTAGATCGCCCACTGGGCAGCCTGTGTGCGACGCTAGCCGTAACCATACCGGATAGCACCGGTCTATTTTGGGGTACTCTTCAGATTCAGATTTTTGAGGTCTGCCATGGATTCTGCCAGCCCCTTGCCGATACCGCCTAAGATCTTTGCAGATCCGAGATAGTGAAACTCCAAATTGGAGATGCCTTTATCGATCACTTGGCGTTCTCGTTCAGTGAGTTCTTCGTTACGCATCTTTTCTTGTAACGCACGTTCTTCCGCGGGAGGCAATTTGCTATCGGACGCTAGTTTCTTTGCCTTCTGCTTCACTTCGTTTTCTTTGCTTTTTGCATTGGATAACTCGCGATCCCAATACTTCTCTGTCAAGACGGCAGCCACATTCCCTTGGAATTCAGGTAATGCCGCGGGAGCGGCCATCGCATTCCGAAAGTTCTGATGGATCCCTTTGTAGCGCAGTTGATCGGCACCATACTCACTCACAGGCCCGTTCACGCCCAAAACACCAATCACGAAAGGTAGCTGAGGAGCGTTCAAATCTTTGCGGACATCACGGATGAAATGAGCCATCGCATGACTGTAAGCATCGTATCCTCCAGGCATGTCTCTCTGTGGATAAGTACTGCCATCGACCATGTCGTTCCATCCCTGAAACCATACAAAACCCGCGAGCTCAAAGCCCTTCGAAGCATCGTAATCAGGCACAACCCGCTTGATGTCGGAAAGAACATGCCTGACGTGTTCTATCATGAGACGATAATTGACACCGGTTGCCATTTGTTTCTCCGCCCGCATCGCCTCAATATCTTTACCTTGCTTTCGGAAATTCGCTAGTTGCGTTTCATTGAACTCATAGGGACCAGCGCTGGGTGATCGAAAATCGGTATTCAGACTTTTGCCGCCCCAAGATGTTTTGATGAGCAAGATGGTGCCATGGACATATTTTTCTATCGTGATGCCAAACGTATACTCGGGGCCGATCTTCGGGCCATTCTGGCTGGCACCGAAGCCGGTCGTGAGTTTGCCTGTTTGCTCATGGTCGGCACAGCCAACTGACGAAATCCAAACTCGATCTAGCACCCTTGGCGAGCCGTCAGCACTCAACATTTCGTCGAGCATCGACTTCGTGGCTGGATCCATGCCGATGTGTTCAAACGTCCGAACCTGCGCGTGCCCCTGCATATTCGATTGACCTGCGAGCAGGAACACTTGTAGTGGTTGTGCGTAGGTTAAAGGAGCGTAAGCCAGAAGGGTCACGAACAAAAGAAAAAATCGAATCATCGTTGGATTCCAATCGAATGGTTAGTGGTTGATACCGAGGCTTGCTTGTTGTAGGCTCGAGACTTAGAAGGGTTGCCCGATTGCGTCGCACAGATACTTCATGAATGGCTTCGCATCGGAAAATGCAGTTAATACCACTTCCACAAAAGATTCCGAAGTAACCACGGCGTCATCGATCTTTGCCACCGCAGCATAGCTTTTGCGTCGCAGGTCCACGATTTCTGGATGATCGGTTGCTATCCCGCGAGGGGCCGTCTTGAGTGATTCACCATCCAGGATGAAGCGTTTTGCAAATCGAGAGTTCTTCTTGCACTTTCTCCAGACCGAAGGTTCATCCATGATAGCATGGCGGATAGCCGCCAGCGGCTCGGCAGGGGGCATCCACATGCCTGCCGCGACAAAACATTCACTAGGCTCGATATGGACATAATATCCGGGTGCATGAACATCGCCTCCCATGGAATGTCGAAAGTGAATTCCGACATTTGTTTTGTAAGGAGTCTTATCTTTGGAAAAACGGGTGTCCCTGTAGATTCGCATAATCGAACCGCCCATTCGCTTTGGCTCGGCCAGCAGATAGCTCGATAGTTTTGCAATTCCTGATTGCATTTGACTGACGAAAGCGATCGCGGGGAAAAGCACTTCTGCTTCGTATCTTGTTTTGTTTTCGGCGAACCATTCACGCGTATTGTTCTTTTCCAGTTCACGCAAAAATACAAAGGTCTTTTTGGTAAAAAGTTCGGGTTTGCTAGTGACCGATTTCTTGGCCATTGATTCACTTTCGGTGCATTTTTCAGTTTTTTGCGTTGCAATATCGTTACCTTCGTCGCAACCCAGCCGAATGGCATCATTGGAGGTAGTTCAGGCCCGCTTCCCTACAGGAGCAAATCGCGAGACCGAGTACAATGAAGATTGTCCCAGTCACCGCGATTCTGTCGTATAGATTCATGGCCAGTTCTACTCACCATCATAACCTAATCAAGGAATCAGATGAGTCTGCCGTCCCTGGCATGATTCCGAGCGATCCCCATGGACCATCCGTAGCCGATTCTGAAAAAACGGTGGTCCGGTCGGCCGCTCCAATCCAGGAGATACAGATTCCCCCGCAATCGGATGTCCCTAGTACGCCGCGCATGTTGCCGTGGCAGATGGCCGCCGAGTCATTATTGGGGCTTCAGCTAGACCAATTTCGAATAGAAACTTTGGTTGGAATTGGAGGAATGGGGGCGGTGTTTCGAGGGAAAGACACGCGTCTCGAACGGGATGTTGCGATCAAGGCGGTACCGATTCTTGGTCGAGACCCTGAGTCGATGAGACGATTCCAGGTCGAAGCACAGTCAGCCGCGAAGTTAGACCATCCGAACATAGCGAGAGTTTATCATGTCGGCGAAACTGCCGACTGGAGCTATATCGTCTTTGAGTTCGTCGAAGGAGTGAATCTTCGGGAGTATGTGCTCCAGCAAGGTCCGATGTCCATCGATCAATCTGTCTACATGATACGACAGGTTGCTCAAGCTCTTCAGCATGCTAGTGAACGTCAAGTGGTTCATCGCGACATCAAGCCATCGAATATCGTGCTAACCCCAACGGGGCAAGCCAAGATCGTAGATATGGGATTGGCACGAGTCACCGAGGTCGTACGTTCCTCGAACGATTTGACTGCGAGCGGTGTTACACTTGGAACCTTTGATTACATTTCTCCCGAACAAGCTCACGATCCGAGAGACGTGGATGTGCGAAGCGATATCTATTCGCTCGGCTGCACGTGGTACTTTCTGTTAACAGGGTTTCCACCTTTCCCGGAGGGGACAGCGTTGCAGAAGCTCCTGATGCATGGTAGCAAGAACCCAGATGATCCTCGCAACTATCGACCAGAACTTAGCGATTCGTTGATCGCTATTCTACGAAAAATGATTGCGAAACGGCCAATAGATCGGTACCAGAACCCGCTCGATCTCATCGACGATTTGCAGACGTTGGCAGTCGTTGATGGATTGGCTTGGACTCAATCCACCGATCCGCGAGAATCCCTCGCTGCAGAAGGAGAATCCTATTGGCGAAAACTATTGCCGCTGCTGTTTCCCTTTGCGTGCATTGTCGCGATTGCGATGTGGATGCAAAAGGACGCAACAAAGAGTGCATCTTTCATTATCCCGGATGTGGTGATGGCAGAAAACGATGCTGCTTCGCCATCCACGATCCCAGTGGTACCGCCTACTGAACCTTTGTCGGTGGTGCTCGCGGTCCCTGCCGATGCACGTAGTATCATTGTGGACGATCGATTCACGCTCGATCAGCTTGCAACGAACCGCCAGTTAGCTTCGTCGCTCGAACAAGCGGTGGAGCGTATCAATTTAACTCCAACAGCAGATCAAATTGTTATCCAGTCCGAGCTGCTTCAATGTCGTTCGAATTTACCGAAGCTGAATCGCAATCGTAATACGATGTTGATACATGGTCCACCAGGCAAACGCTGCAGGCTTGAGATTGAAGCTTCGATGGGAGATATCAACGAGTCGCGTGCGTGGCTTGACTGTTCAACAACCAGTTATGTCTTTGAGAATTGTGATCTTGTTTGGAAAGAGAGCGATGAAAGAGAGGTGCTCTTTCTCTGTCGCCCAGGCAGTATGTTAACTTTGATAGGTTGCACGATCACAATCGAAACAGACGGTTCCTTATCGAATGGTGGAGCACTGCCGATTGTGGTTCGATGCGAATCGTCCGCGGAGTCGTCAAACCCTGTCGATGACTATAGCAGCGCTCGCCTCTCTTTCCGCGATGTTGTTGTGCATGGACGTGCGGACATGTTGCAGGCCTCTTCGCCAATTCGTGTCGAATGTGTGTGGAAGAACTCCGTCGTCGCCGTGAATGGGAGCATTTTGAGTTTGCCACGGGTCAATGTTGCGAATCGTATGACAAGTGTCGTGAGAATGAATCTTCAAAATGTCACGACTTGGACGCCTCGGAGTTGGGTTTACGCGAGTTGGATCAGCGGAGACGCTCCACCCGTCCAAGTCATTCGAACGGCAGAGCAATGTGTGTTTGGAGGTATGGAGTCGATAGTATTGTGGGATGTTGCAGCCACAGACGAGTGGAAGTTCTGGGAGCAATCAAAACGCGGCCAAGAACTCTCCCGTTGGCTCGATTTTCGCGGGGCGGACAACTGTTACGACGAATCGGTTACCAAACAGTTGCTCGAAGCTAGATTACGAAACGGGATGATGGAGCAACTCCCCTTTGTGCCTGAGGCAAAGCTACTCTCCGAGGAACGTGGACTCGAATCGGCCATTCCGTGGAGGATAAAGCCCAATCAAGAACAAGTCGTCTCACCGTACTTTGATTTACGCGTCCTAGAATTGGTAGAAACCAGTTTTCCTCGCGGAGCAAACTTAGAAGTTCTCCGTGCGTTCACGGCCCCCAGCCAACCTCCAACGGGAAATGATTCCGATGCACGAGGGACAACGATTCGGTTACAATAGTTTGCTTCTCCTAACCCGCCTTCCGATACTTTCGATTTTGTTATGCCTACTCAAGTGAACACTTTGAAATCAAGCCTTCCTTTCCTGCTCGGACTGTTCGCGATTGGGACAGCATTTTTTTCCCCTACGAACGGCTGGTCAGAGGAAAAACTTAGCTTCAACCGTGATATTCGTCCGATCCTCTCGCAAGCTTGTTTTCGCTGTCATGGTTTTGATGCGAAAACACGAGAAGCCGATTTGCGACTCGACACCCCGGAAGGGGCTTTTGCAACACAGGACGGTTCCGCGGCCATCGCTCCCGGCAAACTCGATCAGAGTAAGGCTTGGAAGCGGATCAATTCTGCAGATCCCGATTCCGTGATGCCGCCTCCGTCTTCCAACAGGCAACTCTCGGAGAGTGAAAAGAAGATCCTTCAAACATGGATCGAACAAGGAGCGACGTACGAAAAGCATTGGTCACTGGAGCCAATACCCAGCGCCAAGGAATCTCTCAATATTGACAATCATTTAGAGAAGGAGATTCGTAAACTAGAGCTTTCGGTCAACGATCGAGCTGATCCAGTGACGCTGGTACGGCGTCTTGCGTTCACCTTAACTGGATTGCCACCGAAATGGGAGGACGTCCAGTTTTTTGTATCCGATCCTTCACCCGCACATTATGAGAAGCTGACGGAGCGATATCTCTCGAGCCAACACTACGGCGAAGAAATGGCAAAACACTGGCTCGATGTGGCACGCTATGGCGATACGCATGGATTGCACTTGGACAACGAAAGAACCATGTGGGCTTACCGAGATTGGGTCATACAAGCGTTCAACAAAAATCTCCCATTCGATCAATTCACGATCGATCAATTGGCTGGCGATTTGAGAGAAAACCCAACCCAAGACCAAATGGTTGCCACTGGGTTCAATCGTTGCAACGTGACAACCAGTGAAGGCGGAGCGATCAACGATGAGTTCTTGTTTCGTTATGCAGTCGATCGAACGAGTACAACGATTCAAACTTGGCTTGGGTTAACAGGTGGATGCGCTGTGTGTCACGATCACAAGTATGATCCGTTAAGCACTTCCGAGTTTTACTCCATGTATTCGTTCTTTTACAGTGCCGCAGATCCTGCGATGGATGGAAACATTGCCGAAACACAACCATTTCTTTCACTCGCTTCCGTGGAACAAAAGAATGCCATCGCCGCAGCCAAGACAGCGGAGAATGATGCGCAGACTGAATTATTGAAGTTTGCTGCTAGACGAGAAAGCAGAACAGCACTTCCAACGAAAGGCACGGAGCCAAAGTCAAAATCGTTTTTTCGATCCCAGGTATGGCTGGACGATGAGTTTCCGATTGGCAGCAAAACGCGAAATACATCACGCAATGCAGAACAGTGGATTCAAAATTCAGATTCCCCGATGGGACTTCGCCACTTAACTCAATCGTTCGGAAGTAAATTCGAGCAGACGATTTCGGGAGGATGGCCGACGATGACTATCCCCGAAGATGGCAAGCTCCACTTCTGGGTTAGGCCCGATAGGTTCGAACCCCCGAAGGCGATAAGCCTCAGCCTCAAGGTTGGCAAAAAGAGTAAACGCTGGGTTTGGGCAAATAGCGAGGAGTCAGGAAAGTTGCTGGCCGCTGGACAAAAGGAACCAGATGGTCCGTTGCCTGTCGCTGGTCAGTGGACGCAGTTGTCTGTATCACTCAGTGACTTGCCTGCCAACGATGTCGTACAAGATTTGCAGTTTGGACTCTTCAATGGAATCTGCGAGTGGGATGCTTTCGTATGTTCCGGTAGTTATGAGAACACGGAAGAGTCGCATGACTGGAAGAAGTGGTGGGAGAAACAGAAGGGGACGGATGTGCTTCTTGCGTCTGGCCCCATCGCCGAGGCTATCAAAGCAGGCCCAGACAGCGAACCTGGGAAGAAGCATGCATCTGAGGTTGAGACACACTACTATGCATACATATGCGAACAGGTGAGTCCTGAATTGTTGTCCAAGCGTAAAGCCTGGAGAGCGAAGAGAGTCGAACGATCCATTTTGGAGAAGTCCGTTGCTGGAACGTTTGTGTTCAAAGACATGGATACTCCGCGGGAAGCATTTGTGATGAAGCGAGGGCAATACGATGCCAAAGGTGCGCCCGTGAAACCCTCAACACCTGCATTCTTGCCAACGTTAAAGTTAGCCAATCCAGAGGCTCGGCCTACACGATTGGATCTTGCAAAATGGTTGGTCAGTGAAGAAAACCCTTTGACGGCACGAGTAACGGTGAATCGATTCTGGCAACAAGTGTTCGGCAGAGGTATTGTTCTCTCCAGTGATGATTTCGGCACCCAGGGAATCCCTCCTACACATCCTGAACTGTTGGATGCATTGGCTGACGATTTTCGCAGTTACGGCTGGGATGTGAAACGACTGATGAAACAGCTCGTAATGACTCGCGCTTTTCAACGATCTTCAACAATTTCCGACCGATCGATGGAAGTCGATCCAGAAAACAAGTTCTTATCGCGTGGCCCTCGAATGCGATTAGATGCGGAACAGATTCGAGACAGCGTATTGGCAGCTTCTGTGACCCTCAATCCAGCTATGGGCGGACATGGATTTCTAACCTATCAACCGCCCCAGATTTGGGAACCGGTCGGGTATGGTGACTCCAATACACGATACTATCTTCAAGACCACGGACCCAGCATCTATCGAAGAAGTGTTTATGCGTTTATCAAACGAACAGCTCCTCCACCGTTCATGACGAACTTCGACGCTCCAAACCGTGAACAGTTCTGTACGAAACGTGAACGAAGTAATACTCCGCTTCAAGCGTTGCAGCTCATGAACGATGTTCAATACGTCGAAGCAGCACGCGTCATGGCGGAACGAGTGTGGGCAGCCAATCTACCATCCGATCTTGCCCGATTGGAATACATTATGGAACAATCACTCTCTCGAAAACCGACCGATAGCGAAACGAAGACTTTGCTCAATGCTTATCAGCTTTTCAGGAATCGATTTGCTGTGTCACCTGAGGATGCGAAAAAACTATCAGTGGTTGGAGAGGCATTGATCAAGCCGGATTTGCCCGCGACCGAAGTGGCTCCTTTAGCGTTGCTGATTAACTTGGTCTTCAACCTCGATGAATTTGTGAATCGCAACTAGTCCATGCAAGCTTCCTGTTTCGTTCCGCCAGATGGTTTTGTCGCTGACGCTCGAAAGCTCATTCTGGCCAGCGGCTCTCCGCGCCGGAGTGAACTGCTGGCGAGATATGGTTACGATTTTCAAGTGAGAGTGCCAGATGATCATGCTGAGTGTGGTATTTGTTCTCGCGAAATGCCGCCGGAATTGGTCGCACGGCTCGCCTATCAGAAAGCCGCAAATGTCATTGAGAAGATCGAAAGCGGCTTGGTAGTCGCCTGTGACACTGTTGCAGAGTGTGTGGCCATTGTTCTGGGAAAGCCAGAAGATGCGGATCATGCAAGAGAAATGCTCAAACGCTTGCGCGGTCGAGAGCACTCTGTTTACAGTGGGTTATGTATCTGGGACAAAGAGTCCGCTCGCCGATCCATACGTGTGGATGTTTCACGCCTCAAAATGGATAACATTTCGGATAGTGAGATAGAGGCGTATCTTGAGACGGAGCAATGGATGGGCAAAGCAGGTGCATTTGGTTTTCAGGATGGTCCAGATTGGATCCATCTGATAGATGGAAGCCCGACCAACGTAGTTGGACTACCGATGGAACTATTGGCGACTATGCTTCAAGAGTTTCGGTAGCTGGTTCGGCATGGATCTACAAAAATCTACTCAGTCTTCGGTGTTTCGATCGCCAGCCCGCATCTTGGGTTTGATGCTTGGCGTCGTCTTCGTTGTGGAAGCGGCGGTCATGGTGATGTTGCCATTTCTGGTACCCGATAGTTTGGGAGAAACGACCCGCGCGATGGTCGACGCTTTTTTGTTGACCATCATTTGCGCACCCTTACTATGGTGGGTGATTGTTGGTCCGCTTCGCCGCATAGCCATTCAAGAACACCAACGCAGTGAGACAATTGTGGCAAACGCAAGCGAAAGTATTCTTACATTCGATCGCGATGGAAACATTCTCTCACACAATCGTGCAGCCTCTACTCTTTTTGGAGTTCCTGATGATTCGTGGCATCGAAGACATTTGCGAACGGTCATCCCAGAGTTCCCAGAGGAATTAGGCCGATTACCGCAGGATCTTCGCTTTTTCGGAATACGATCCGATTCTAAACAATTCCCGGTTCAAGTTTCAATCAGCGAATATCCCAGCGAATCAATGAGGATGTATATCGCGATCATTCGAGATTTGACGTGGTCCGAACGTGCTGAACAGGCGAATATCGAAGCAGTTCGCGAAAAAGAAGCACTGCGTACTCAGCAAATGGCGACCCTGGCGCAGCTCGCCACAGGTGTGGCTCACGAGATTCGGAATCCCTTAACATCCATCAAGATGTTGATTCAAGTCAATCGTTCGAAGTTCGCGAAAGAAGGGCTTCCAACCGATGACCTTGAGTTGGTAGAAGGAGAAATCCGAAGAATGGAGCGATCCGTGAATAGTCTATTGGAGTACGCTCGTCCCGAAAGAAGTGAATTCTGTGAAGTGGATTTGAGTCATGTTATACAACGAACACATCAACTGATTGTGGGTCGAAGCCAATCGCAGAATGTGATTGTCTCGATTCAGCAACCCTCGCATGCCATTCGCCTAAATGCAGATCCGGCGCAGATTCACCAGTTGCTCCTGAACCTATGCCTCAATGCACTAGATGAAATGCCCTCGGGAGGTGAATTGACGCTCTCAGTTCGAGAGCACGAAAACTCTGCAGAAGTTGCTGTTCGCGACACAGGTAATGGCATTGACGAAGGAATGATGGAAAAACTATTCACTCCATTTGTGACAACCAAGCCTGGCGGAGTTGGATTGGGGCTAGGCATATGTCGTCGTATCGCAGAATCGCACCAAGGGACACTCGTCGCATCGAACAATAGCGACCGAGGTGCTAACTTTGTACTTACCCTGCCACTGATTGCCAAATCCCCGTCTGCCAATAAATCGCAAACGGATCGATTGTCTTCCCTTTCTGCCGTACCACCGGACCGTTCACCCCTAAGCGAGTACTCATGAATCGTTTACTGGTTATTGATGACGAGGTCTCCATTCTACGCGCTTTTGAACGTGCGTTTGCTGATGAGCATACCGTGGTCACGACGGCAAAATCAGGTAGCGAGGGCGAAGAAATATTCCTTACCTCCAAGCCAGATGTTGTGGTGCTCGATCTCAGCTTACCCGACGTTTCTGGAATCGAATGCTTTAAGCGTTTGAGGGCTATTGATGCCCGAATCCCAGTGATTTTCATTACAGGTCACGGCACTGTTGAAACCGCCATCGAAGCAACCAAATTGGGTGCATACGATTATCTTTTCAAGCCGCTCGAGCTGGATGAGATTCGTGAACTTTTGTCCAAAGCATTCAATCTTAGCCGAATGGTGCGAGTGCAACCCGTCCTATCCGAAGAAGCAAACAACATCGATGCGGATGCGATTGTCGGTCGATGCAAAGCGATGAAAGAAGTGTATAAATCGATCGGTCTGGTCGCATCACAGAACATCGCTGTTCTGTTACAGGGGGAGAGTGGAACGGGCAAAGAAGTCGTTGCCCAAGCCATCTATCATCATAGCGACCGAGCGAACGGGCCATTCCAAGCGATCAATTGCGCGGCAATTCCCGATGCATTGCTCGAAAGCGAAATTTTTGGGCACGAGAAAGGTGCCTTTACCGATGCACAAAGACAAAGGATCGGAAAACTGGAACAGGCCCACCACGGCACTTTATTTCTCGATGAAGTTGGGGATATGTCCCCGCTTACACAAGCCAAATTGTTACGAGTGTTACAGGACCAAACCTTTGAACGAGTCGGTAGCAACACTCCAATCACGGTGGATACACGCATCATCGCGGCTACCAATCACGATCTCAAGAAGCTCGTTTCCGAGGGATTATTCCGACTGGATCTGTTCTTTCGCCTCAGCGTGTTTTCGATCCAGCTACCTCCCTTGCGGGACCGAGGTGATGATCTTGGAATTCTGGCCGACTACTTCGTGCGCAAGTACAGTAAAGCCTTTGGAAAGGAACTCAGAAGTGTTGCCCCGGACACATTGAAAAAGCTGCAAGAGTACCATTGGCCAGGAAACGTACGCGAACTCGAAAGTGTGATCAAGCAATCGCTCCTCAAGGCCCGTGGAAGCGTACTTCTACCCGAGTTTCTGCCGTCGCTAGCTGTGAATGACAACGTCCATTCTACATTCGTTCGCGGCGACAGCGGTCTGTCCTCTGATTTCGTGGCAGCACTGCTAAAGAGTGGTTCGAATAATCTCTATGCTGAAGTCATCAACAATACCGAACGACAACTCTTGACCCAGGTGTTGGAGTTCACGTCAGGCAATCAGTTGAAAGCATCCAATATCCTCGGAATTTCACGCGTGACTCTAAGAAGTAAACTGAAAATCCTTGGAATCCAAGCGAGCGATTTTGGATAGCCATGAATCGTTGAGCATCACCCAATAGGCGAGTCTCTCTGAGGCTCGCTGGCTGCTTATCGATAGAGCAAATGCGGTTCGCGACGCTTCATAAAATCAGCAATGCCTGAAAGACAGATAGCCTGCAAATCGATCCAGCTGTTGCCTTCGAGGACAGCTTGTTCCATCGCTTTGCATCCCAACAGTCGATTCAGGTTTTTTGTCTCCCAGGTATCCGCGTGAAGCATACGCAACCCCAATGCGATCGTAAGTCCGGTCCGAACCGTTTGGAATTTGCTTCGATCCAGCACATCGATCTGAATACCTTTGCACAACTGTTTTTCAAATTTGCTTGATGAAGGGGTAAACTCAACCGGAACGAATGCAACGCCTGGCAGTTGTTGCTCATTCAGCCAGTTGGATAACTTTAGGTTGTCAATCCATGGAGCCCCAATCCATTCGAAAGGTGTATCTGTTCCCCTTCCTACAGAGACGTTCGTCATCTCCAGTAATCCAACACCGGGATAGATTAACGCTTGCTTCATGGATCGCATGTTCGGAGATGGATTGATCCACAATAGACCGGTGGAGTCCCACCATTGTGATCTGTTCCAACCTTCACAGCGGATGACATCGAGTTGAACGTCTAGTTTCAGTTCTTCGCGTAGCATCATGGCAATTTCGCCAACCGTCATTCCATGTCGAACGGGTAGCTTGTGATACGTCACGAAGGACTCCGAGTTGTCATCGAGCATCGGACCGGCAACATCAACTCCATTGATCGGATTGGGCCTGTCGAGGATGACAAACCTTTTCTTGTTCTCTGCTGCTGCTTTGAGCGCTTCCCCCATGGTCGAGATATAGGTATAGAACCGCGTCCCGATATCTTGAATATCGAATACCACGGTATCGATTTCGGAAAGCATTGCGGCGGTCGGTTTACGTGTTTCCCCATACAAGCTGTAGATCTTAAGTCCAGTTTTCGAATCCCGGCTATCGTTCACCTTCGCGATGTCGAGCTTTCCCTCGAAGCCATGCTCTGGACTAAACAGAGCTTTGAGTTCTAAGTTTTTCGCGCTTGCAAATAGTTCCACAGCACTCGCGCCCGATCGACTCCGACCAGTGTGGTTCGTAATCAAGCCGACATTTGCCCCGTCGAGTGCGCGAAACCGGTCCCTCTGCAAAACATCCAAACCAGTCAATGTGGAATAAGTCGTTGGCTCAGCAATTGGCATCTCCGCTAGGTTGCTCGCGACGACGTTCAGGATTTTGCCTGCCAGTGGATTTACGAGGCCTTTCCCGTTGGGATGAACGCGATTGCTCAAGAAAACAAAAAACAGATCTTGAGCGGGGTCCATCCAAAGAACAGTCCCAGTGAAACCTCCATGGCCAACCGCCGACTCAGATAGAAGGTCACCCTTATTCGTTGAAAAGCCGGTCCTTTTGTCCCAACTCAATCCTCGGATTCCACCTGGCACGGCAACACCTTGCGACATTAGCTGTAGAGTTGTTGGAGCAAACACTTGCACCGATGAACCATCAGCCTTTACGGCTTTACCCATTCGTAAAAACATTTGTGCATAAAGAGCCATATCATTAGCCGTGGAAAAGAGTCCTGCATGACCAGCGACGCCGTTCATCAGATGTGCCCGGGGGTCATGCACTTCGCCTTGAATCCATGCGCCATCGCGTTGCTCTGTTGGAGCTGCTCTCTTTCTCAAGTTCTCACCGGGCAAGAAGCCCGATTCCTGCATGCCGATTGGTTCGAAAATGTTCTTTCGTGAAAAAGCATTGAGATCTTGTCCGCTCAGCTTCTCAACAATCTTGCCGAGGACGATAAAATTTACATCCGAGTATTTGAATGCTGTTCCAATGGGAGCAGTCAACGGTAAGTCACAGATGCGTTCCCACGACTTTTCGACTCCATTTTGATAGTCGGCCAATGCATTGTCGGGGATGAGCCCGCTTCGATGAACCAGTAGATCGAGGACGGTAAGTTTGTCTTTCTCTTTGGAATTGAACTCAGGCAGAATGTCGACGACTTTGTCGTTGATCCGCAGTTTCCCCATCTCGACGAGTTTCATAATGCTCGAGCCAGTTGCAACTGGTTTTGTAATCGACGCCATATCGAAAACCGTGTCTACCGTCATCGGCTCGGTCTTGGGTTTCAGAGCTCGATTTCCATAAGCTTTCAAATGCAGAATTCGATCGTGACGACCGACGCAAATGACGCAACCTGGCATCTTTTCTTCTAAGATGGCAGTCTCTACGAGTCCCTGGATCGTTTCGCTGCACGTGAGACCAGGAGTGAGCTTCCGTGCTGAAGTTATCTCTTGTGCATTTGACACAGACGCACAGCAGAGCCAAAGAAGCAGAGATAAATTGACGAGACGCATGGAATTTCGATGAAGTGGTTAAAACGTGATCAATGTTGTTCGTTCACTATACAGTCACGCAACCATCCGCTCAATCAGAAAGAAATTGAAAGGAAATCGCAAAACTCAAGGTCGTGCATCAGATCGTTCGGGTGTTTCTAATGCACCCATCGGCATTCCGAGGCTTGGCAGCTAAAGCTTCGATATCATAGGCTGGCAGCGATGGCAGCCCGTGACAACGGAGCCAAAACGGCCTGGATTACTTTGTCGCTTGGATGCAATCGGCTATCGATTGGCAAAGTGTCTCCATGGTTTGTGGTGCCATGCCTGCGACGTTGATTCGCCCCGTCCCAACGATATAAATCCCGCGTTCATTCTTCAGCCAATCCGCTTGCATGCTATTTAGGCCGCTGTAGGAAAACATCCCCTTCTGGCGCTGCAAAAAGCTAAAGTCGCGGTCGATACCTGTTTTCTTCATCCCTTCGATGAACATAGATCGCATCTGAGAAATTCGGTTTCGCATGGCATCCACTTCGGCATTCCATTCCGCACGTAGAGAGGCATCATTCAAGATGATCGCGACGGTCGAAGCACCATGTCGCGGTGGATTGCTGTAGTTGCAACGAATCGATTGGCGAATTTGACTGAGAGCCGCCTCCGTATTCGAGGCATCGGCACTGACGAGCATCACCGCGCCAACCCGTTCGGAATACAAACCAAAGTTCTTTGAAAAGGAGCTGCAGACAATGGCTTCCGGGTTCTTTGCGAGAAGAGCGTAAAGCGGCTTCGCATCTTCCATGAGTCCATCACCGAATCCTTGGTAAGCGAAATCGACGAATGGAATCATTTTCTTCCTCGCGAGCAAGTCAGATATCTGAGACCATTCCTCGAGAGTGGGATCAATACCCGTCGGGTTATGGCAACACGCGTGCAAACAGACCAGATCCCCAGGGCGACCATCTCGTTCGAGGTTCTCAAGCATGCCTGAAAAATCCAACGAAGTTTTGTCCGCCGAAAGATACGTATAGACCGGTGTAACCAATCCCGCCGCTTGGAAAATCGAACCGTGATTGGCCCAAGTTGGATTGCTAAGCCAGATTCGGGTGCCAGGAAAATGCTTCGCGACCGTATCGGCACCGACACGAAGTGCACCAGTTCCGCCTGGGGTTTGAGCTGCTGCGACTCGGCCGTGATCCAATTGATCGGAGAAGACGAGGCCTACCACAGCCTTGAGATACTCTAGGTGCCCTTCGATAGGCATGTATCCTTTCGTATTCTCGGTACTGAGCAATTTGACTTCCGCTTTCTTCACGGTTGCCAAGATCGGCGTGGAGCCTTCTTCCGTCTTGTAAACCCCAACCGTCAAATTGATTTTGCCAGGACGAGGATCTTTTGCAAAGGCATCGCTTAAGCCGAGGATGGAATCGGGAGGAGCAATTGGCAAGAACTCAAACATTCGACACACGCGTTTCTGGAAAATGGTAAGTCAGAAGGATATGACCCTTCTGTTTGCAGGCAAAAAGGTTACTATGAATTTCGATTCATGAGGAGTCTGGTTTCGCATGAATCGAAGAAACTGATGTTGACGTCGCAGGGCGAATAGAACCATACTCTTTCCCCGAGTTACGGATGACTCAAGTGCTCTTGCGTTGCCGCCCCCCATTTGCTCCGCAGGTAGCTCAGGAACCCACTCCTGGAAGAAGCTCGCGAATTTTTGCGGTAGTACGTCAACATTGATGGTAGATTCAATAACTTGAATCCATCCCATGGTTGCGTTTTGCCCTCGGTTCGCTGGGAGAGACTAGTGTCCTTCACTATTGACAACGAAGTCAAAGATAGAGTTCGCTTGGCGGTCAACATTGTGGATTTGATCGGCAGTTATGGCGAAATTCGTAGGCAGGGGAGAGGCTTTGTCGCGGCGTGCCCATTTCATGATGACCGTCGCCCCAGTTTGCAAGTCAATCCAGACCACCAAACATGGAAATGCTGGGTTTGCGACATTGGCGGAGATGTCTTCAGCTTCGTCATGAAGAAGGAAAGCGTAGGTTTTCCTGAAGCATTGCGGATGCTGGCGGATCGAGCGGGCATCGTGATTGAAAGCCCGAAAGAACGAGGTTTTCGAGACGACAAAAAGCGACTTTACGAAGCCATGAAATGGGCGACGCAAGAGTTTCACGAGTGCCTCTTGTCCGCACCCGAAGCGAAAGCGGCCCGAGAATATCTCGAGGGACGTGGCATTACCGACGAAAGCATTCGCAAATTTCAAATCGGATTCGCACCCGAAAGCTGGTCCTGGCTGCTGGACCGAGGAGGTAGCAAGTCGTTCTCACCGGACGTACTGGAATCGATCGGATTAGCGGCGCGAGGCGATCGCGGGTCACGATACGATCGCTTTCGAAATCGAGCTATTTTTCCGATTCGCGACCCGTCCGGACGACCGATCGCCGTCGGTGGGCGAGTCTTGCCAGGCGCGTCGCCGGATACGGCAAAGTATGTGAATTGCAACGAAACACGTCTCTATCACAAGAGCCACCAACTCTATGGCCTGGACTTGGCTCGCGAATCCATCGTAAAGGCAAAACAAGTTGTTGTCATGGAAGGCTATACCGATGTGATCATGGCCGTTCAGCATGGAATAGGAAACGCCGTCGCTTGCTGTGGTACAGCACTGGGGGAGGGGCAGATCAAACTGCTGCGGCGCTATTGCGACTCGGTGGTACTGCTGTTGGATGGCGACGAAGCAGGACAAAAGCGAACCCGAGAAATTCTCGAGTTGTTCGTCTCGGAACAAATGGACTTGCGGATTTTAACGCTGCCCGATGGCCTCGACCCGTGCGATTATTTGCTCAAGCACTCGGGCACTCAACTCAAGTCGTTGCTTTCGACAGCGGTCGACGCGCTCGAACACAAGATCCGGATTCTTTGCCAGGGATTCGATCCACTCATCGATACACACCGAGCCAATTCGGCACTCGAAGACATCTTGGAAACAATGTCGCGAGTGACTCGAGACACGCTCGTTACGAGTGAATCGAGCCGATTGCGCCACGATCAATTGCTCGCACGGCTGTCGCGACAGTTCGGCGTCGAGCAATCGGAAATCCGAATGCGAATCGATTCGATTCGCCAAAAAGCATCCGAACGAGCAAAACAGAGACAGGAGTTTCGGCAGATGCAGGCCGCTCCGCCACTCTCGCTGGCAAGCTCGGAAAATAAACAAAACGCTGCACCCGCGATGCCGACAGCAACACAGAACATCGTCTACAAGTATTCTGAGTTGAATGCTATCGAATGCGAGTTATTTGAAGTGATGGCATTGTTCGAAGATGTCGTCCCGATGGCCATTGAACGGTTCCCGGTAACGACATTGAGCAGTGCCACAGCAAAAAAAATATTTCAGGTATATTTAGACTTGGAACTCGCTGGACATACGTTAGACTTTGAAAGTGTTCTGTCGGCAGTTGAGGACGCAGGAATCAAAAATGTCCTCGTGAGCATCGAAGAACAAGCGAGTCGAAAGGCTGTGCTTGCGAAGATGACACCCGACGAACGACTCCACTCGTTATGTGAGCGGCTGAGCGGTCAAGAAGACCGAGCTTACCGTCGTCAACAAATTAACCTGCTGGAAAAGAAACAAGTTGATGCAGAAACTGAACTCGACTTGCTAAACCAAATCGTGCTCCAAAACCGCTTGAAGCATGGTTTAGTTCAAACTGACAACCCGTAAAAACATTGTCGACCCAGCGAATTCGCATTGGATGTGAGTTTGTAGACAATGAGTACCACTATCAAAAGGAGTTGATGCCGTGGAATCACAAATGTTCGATTTGCAACAGTTGTTGGATCTTGGTCGCACACAAGGCTTTGTCACCTATGAACAGGTGAATAGCTATCTTCCGGATGAAGCAAATAGTGCAGACAAGTTGGATACACTGCTCTTTGCGTTGGAACGTGCAGGCGTCGGAATCGTTGACGAAGTCGAGAAGGAAGTTCCGCAACTCAGAGTCTTCGATGGCGAAGGAGTATCGACGTCGTCAGATCCAGCACCACGCCTTACGAACGACCCAATTCGGCTCTATCTGAGCCAGATGTGCGAAATCCCTCTCCTCAATCGCGACCAAGAGATCTCGCTCGCGAAGAAAATCGAAATCACGCGACGCAAGTTTCGTCGTGCCGTGTTAGGTAACGATTTTGCGTTAAGACACACAGTGGAGATCCTCCGCAAGGTAGCGGCGGGCGCATTGCCATTCGATCGTACGATCAAGGTGTCGCTTACAGAGCGACTAACCAAAGAACAGATCGGAGCGCGTATGCCCTGCAATCTCAAAACACTCGACGCGCTCATCAATGAGAATCAGCATGACTTCCGAACGATCGTACAAAAGAGTACTTCGGAAGAAAGCAAAACACGCGCACGACGCTCGTATCAACGTCGACGACTCAAGTCGCTCGTGTTGGTAGAGGAGTTGTCGCTACGATCGAAGCGAGTGATTCCATTAATGCGGCAGCTAGAGCAATACTCCCAACGAATGGACTACCTCCAATCTCGGATTGCTCAATTGCGTGATTCAGGAACGAATCCGACCGAGTTAGCACGCAACATCTCAGAACTTCGCCATCTCATTATGACGACTCAAGAGAGTCCACGATCGTTGAGAACTCGGTGCGAAGACTTCCGCCGAAACTTCAAAGAGTACGAAGCAGTCAAACGTCAATTGTCCAGCGGTAACCTGCGACTGGTTGTTTCCATCGCCAAGAAGTATCGCAATCGCGGACTCAGTTTCCTTGATTTGATTCAAGAAGGAAACACGGGGTTGATGCGGGCTGTTGACAAGTACGAATATCGTCGAGGATTCAAGTTCTCGACCTATGCAACCTGGTGGATTCGACAAGCGATCACCCGAGCAATCTCCGATCAAGCGAGAACGATCCGCATTCCAGTTCACATGATCGACGTGCTGAGCAAGTTACGAAACATCCAGAAGCGTCTCACGCAGGATCTTCTCCGAGAGCCGAGTATGTATGAGATCGCGGAAGTTGCTCAACTACCAATTGAGGAAGTGCAACGAGTTCTCGACATTGGCCGAAGTCCCATCAGCCTCGATCGTCCGGTCGGCGAAGGGGAAGACAATGCGTTCGGTGAATTTCTCGAAGATCCAGCAAGCGACAATCCTGTTCGCAACGCGAGCAACGGCGTGCTTCGCGATCGTATCGATTCTTTGCTAAAGACGCTGACGTATCGCGAGCGAGAGATCATTCGGCTTCGATATGGACTGACCGATGGCTATTCGTATACCCTCGAAGAAGTCGGCCGGATCTTCAAAGTAACACGCGAACGTGTTCGGCAGATAGAAGCCAAGGCTGTTGCTAAACTCCAGAATCCAACTCGTGCGAAGATGCTCGAAGGGTTCTTGAAGCAAGTAGCGTAGATACTCGGGCCGTGAAGTCTGAATTGCAAGTCGAGGTTTCTCATGAAGATCTCGACGAGGATGAGAAAATCGCACCGCTAGTTTCGGGTGCGATTCTTTGCCTAGAATCTAAGAATTCTTCTTGCAATTCGCTAGCGATCGGATCGTAAATTCATCGAACTGCCAACTATCTTTTATGAAAGTTGTAGTCTTTATTGTTCGGATCGAAATCAGCATCCGTCAGCCCGACGTTAAACTTCAAGTCTTGATAGGTGTACTCTTCAATGACGTCAAGCTCGTCTCCTTGTCGCTTTGGCCAATCGTAGGCCGCGTAGCGAACGGGCACCTTCCACTGGTCATCCATGAAGATCTGAGCAATGTGAAAGTCGAAGTGCGGGGCTTGGACAGGATGTGTCACCTGAATGATCGAGCATTCTCTTTTGCTTACCTTTGCGCCAGGAATGAGTTCTACATTGCAGATGCCGTGCCGTTTATCTTTTTCGCCACGCTCGATTAACTTGGCAACTAAGTTTTCTATACCAATATCGGTTAGCGGGTATCGCTGGCCTGCCATCGCCAACATGCCCGTGGGTGGGAGTTGGTGAGTTCCTAGCATGCGTTTCATTCCGCCTTCATGGGCAATCAGATTTCCGCCGTTTTGGTTCTCGACGAAAATTACTTCCCGTCCCTTGACCGCTGCAGGCTTCAGAAAAGCAAGATACACACTGAAGGGAACGACCGTTTGATTGTTCTCCACTTTTCGGTGTCTAATTTTGAGGAACATAAACTCATGTTCCCCTGTCGTGTTTCCGATCTTCTCTCGCTTGACCAGCACACCCGTGTAGTCACGAAGTTCGCGTTCAATCAGGCTGGTCGCCTGATGAGCTAGACTGATAGCCGGATCAAGTGGGTGAGGAGCCGCCGGCGCGACTATCGCCTCATTCTTTGACACGCGAAGCACAGGCTGAGTCAGCTTAGAAGGATCTTCTTGCGCGACGAGTACTGGTGTGATAGCAGCCAAGATACTGGTGGAAAGTAATGCTTGCTTTAGCCAATTGCGTCCGAATTGCGACATTTTAAATTAGTACTCCGTTACAACCTTGCTGTTCTGAACACATATTCAGTACGCGTCTTGCAAGTCTTATCGATTGCAAATCGACCTGTAATGAAGTGATTTGCCTAGGGGCCTTACAATCGGAAGGTGTCTTCTTAGCTGCAACCCCTTTGAAAAACCCAAAACTAGCATTTGCTCAATGAACTCAATTTTTGTCTTTACGCTGCTTTTTGATCACTAAGCAATGAATCGTACGCACGGGTCAACCTTAGATACAATCTTTCGAATCCATCGATCATTTGCTTTTCAGTGAAGCGTTCTAATGCGGAGTTCATTGCCGCACGGGTTCTTTCCATGAGTTTTGGCGTTTTATGAATGGATTCCATCATCAATCTCGCGAGATTCGCCGGGTCATCTCCTTGAATAATGGCCGCCAACTCCTCGCCTGTATAAGGACTTCGTACAACTTCCCCTAAGCCGTCGCTGTCGGTGCTAATCACGGGAGTGTTTAGCATTTGAGCCATGATAACCACCAGCGACAAGCCTTCTGCCGCTGATGTGTGCACAAATGCGTCGCTACCTGCGACCCAACGTTCTGGACGATTTTGGAAACCGATCAACTTGACTCTGTCTTGAAGTGAATATCGCCGAATCAACTCCTCTAGCCGATGGCGTTCACTTCCCTCTCCACATATGACAATCCGGAAATCGCAAAGATGCCACCGCAAGTGATGCGCCGCTTCGATGATACGATGGTACGATTTGCAAAGATTCAAACTACCTACGGCGGAGAAAATAGGGACATCCAACGACACCCCCAGTTCTTCACAAATCGAAAAACGAGCTTCATGCTTGTTGATGGTCATCGGTTCAACTCCGCCATGAATGACCGTTGTCTTGCTTTCGGAAACTCCAGATTCAGTACAAGTCTTCCGCACTGCTTGAGAGACGCAGACGAGAGCGTCCAGCAATTGGTTGTAAAGCAAAGAAGAATGCACAGGAAATGCTGTGTGTTTCACACCAACTCGTTTGATACTGGTTTTGCCGAGCAGCGATAGTCCGCTCCAGTTGATTGCGTGTGGATCGTTGGCGTGTATCAATTGGATCGCATGCGACTTGCAGATCCTGCGCAGTCGGATCAAATCTCGGGGGTTGGGAAGGCGGCTTGGCAAATGAAACGCATGGGAACCTACCGAAGCGAGCTTTCTTGACAGAGTGCTATCTTTGTCGGCGAACCAAGCGATATGGTGCCCGCGTTCAGCCAATCCTCGACCTAGTGACCAAACGAACTGCTCGCCCCCCCCCCAGGTTTTCTGAGAGGACATCAACGCAATCCGGAGAGGTTGAGGAACCATGAAAAGGGACACCAGGTGTAGTTAAATGAGTGTTTCCGCTCGAATCCTACTACTTTTCGGACAATAGAGTCCATAGCAAAACAGCGGTGTCCCCCACGTATTGTTGGTGATTCTGCCTTTCGCCGGCAGTGGTCAACTGGCAAGCTTCGTCGAAAAGAACAGCATCAGACGATCGACCTGAGTTTGTTCAACCACTTGGGGATCGCTTCGAGTGGCTCTTCTTTGGCTTCGTATTCCAAAGCGACCCAGCCGCTATATCCTGACTTGCGCAGAATTTCGACAACTCGTTTGAGATCCGTCTCTCCTTTTTTGCCGTTTGTCGTGATTTCCACTTTGAGCTGTGCATTGACTGCGTAGGGTGCGATCTGCTCCAGTTCTCGATAGGGATCATCTGTGGACGAAAAATTACCCGAGTCAAAGTTAATGCCGAAGCTCTTGGCTTGAACTTTCGAAACGATCTCCAACAAGCCCTCCGCTTTCGCAGTGACTCCACCATGGTTCTCGAGGCCCAAGTAAACACCCTTCTTGTGGGCATACTCGCAAACGGTTTCGCAAGCCCTCACGCAACGAGCCACGGTGTCTCCCCATGTGTCGTTTTTGGGTTGATTGCCAGCAAAGATTCGAATCACCGGGGCACCCAAGATCGCATAATAGTCGATCCATTTTTTCGTATGTTCGATGTCCGCAGCAAGTTTTGTCGCATCGGTCTGGCAGAAGTCGTTTCGAATGGCACCTCCCGAGATCGTGACTCCTCGACGATGACAATGCTGCTTGAGGTCGACCAAATACTCGGTCGTCACGTCGGCAGGAAAGTAATAACTGGTGAGCTCTGCTCCAGCCAATCCTTGTTCGTGACAGTAGTCCACGAACTTGAATAGGTCCCAGCCACCTTTGGTCAATTTGTCTCGGAGCGAGTAGGCTGCCAAACTCAATTGCATACGTCCAGGCGCGGTGCGACGGAAGGGATCGATCGCGTCCGACCGTCCTTGAAGCAAGGCTAGGCTGGCCAATCCAGCGGTGCCAGTGAGAAAACTGCGTCTCAGGATACTTTTCATGCTTGTGCCTCGAAAAAGCCATTAATCTGTTCAATCGATCATCGTATGATACTCTCCACAGGGCAATTGTAGCCACAGGAAGTTGCAGAGCACTGACACTTCAGAAGAAACAAAACGAATTGAAATGGCGGACTTCGCGGTCGAGTTGACGGGTGTTTCCAAGAAATTTGGGAACCATCAAGCGGTTTACCCGATGGATCTTCAAATCCCAAGCGGCAAGATTTTCGGATTCATCGGTCCAAACGGGTCAGGCAAGACGACGACCATGCGCATGATCCTCAGGATTTATAAGCCGGATACTGGGGTCGTCCAAGTTCTCGGTGCAACCGACGGAAACTGCGCGGACGATCGCGTCGGATACTTGCCCGAAGAACGAGGTCTTTATCGTCGGATGACGGTTCGAAGAGTGTTACGCTATTTTGCTCGCATCAAGGGTTGCCGCAATCCGGATGAGAACATCGATCGATGGATGACAAAGCTCAATGCCAAAGATTGGTACAAGAAAAGGATTGATCAGCTTTCGAAAGGGATGGCACAAAAAGTTCAATTCGTTGCTGCGGTCGCTTCCAATCCACAGTTGCTGATCCTCGATGAACCGTTTAGCGGTCTAGATCCGGTGAACATGGAAGTGCTTCGCGACGCAGTCCTTGAACTTCGCGATCAAGGGACGACGGTCATCTTTAGCACGCACGACATGGCGATGGCAGAACGTATGTGCGATCAAGTCTGTATGATCTTTCAAGGAAAAAAAGTACTCGATGGTACGTTAGACCAAATACTCGACACGTACGGCGAGCCTCGGTTGCGAGTTGCATTGGCCAATCGACAGCCTGTTCCAGAGTTTCTGCCAGGTGTTCAGCATCGAGTGGATCATGGACGATTCGTGGAACTTGTACTGGCGGACTCATCGAAGAGACAAGAAGTGCTGCGAGCATTGCTTCAAGCTGGAGAGATCGAGCACTTTGAAATGGTGAAGCCGACATTGCACGACATCTTTGTGCAAATCGCCAGTCCGGTGGTAGAACCAGCCGCCGTCTAGAACCTCTCCTCGATTGCAATCCATATCGGAGTCGAACATTGGCCAAAATGTATTTCTATTACTCGACCATGAATGCGGGCAAGTCCACGATCTTGCTCCAGTCGAGTTACAACTATAGAGAACGAGGTATGCGCACGCTGGTTTTTGCGCCCGAGATCGACGATCGATTCGGAGCAGGTGTCGTGAGTTCTCGTATTGGTCTACAGTCGGAAGCAATCGCATTTTCGATCTCAGAAAATCTATTTCGCCGTATTCAACAAGAGCATGAAAAGCAGAAGGTCGATTGCGTGCTAGTCGATGAAGCGCAGTTCCTTACGAAGAAACAGGTGCGTCAGTTGGGTGATGTCTGTGACGACCTGGGGATTCCCGTGCTGGCATATGGATTGCGAACGGATTTCCAGGGGAATCTATTCGAAGGGAGTCAGTACTTGATGGCCTGGGCAGACAACCTAAATGAAATCAAAACGATATGCCATTGCGGACGAAAGGCGACGATGGTGCTGCGCATCGACTCGACCGGTAAACCTGTGCGAGAAGGAGAGCAAATCCAAATCGGAGGCAACGAGCGTTACGTCACTGTTTGCCGCAAGCACTTCAAGCAGGGACTTGCTGAAAAAGCGGATGGAGATTTGCCATTCGAAGATCTTGGGGAGTAGTGTCGCGCTGAGTGCGAATCAGATCACTGTGCCCCGAATCGAAGTCGAGGGAAAGCGGACGAAAAGTGTAAGCCAAGTTCATTTCGAAAGAAGCGGTCACCACGATCCGTAGGGATGTCCTAAGTCAACTTCTCTAAACCGAGTAGCTCAGTACGCAGTCGATGGAGAACTCTCGACCTGCATTTGTAGACAGCCCAGCGACTCATTCCAAGCTCCTCAGCGACAGACTGTGGATCGACACCATCGACGGATGTTCGCCAGAAGGCCTGCCAAGTCGTCCGCTCAAAACTACCGCGAATCGTTTCAATCGCTCGGAGAATGACTTGTTGTCGCTCGCGATTTTCAGAAACATCGTCTGGTGCGAGGTCGCACTGTAAAACAGGTGTTGGGATCGAGAGCATTATAGATTGATGTGTTGATCCACCACGTCCTTCCAATCGATTCGATTGATTCCGAAAAAAATCGATAGCCTTGTTTCGACAGACCATGCGAAGCCAACCGCGAAAGCTGGCCCCCGTTCGTTCCGAATCGAATCGAACAAGCTGTTGCGACACTACTGTGAAGGTTTCTTGCGTTACATCCGAAGCATCGTCCGGTCTGAGTCCGTAGCGTCTTGCCCATCCATAGACCAGTGGTCCATACAACTGAATAATGCGTTGCCAAGCCACCGATTCTCCCAGAACTGCGCGATCCAACAACGAGTTCGAAGTAGACTGAGAAAGGGATAAAGAATCCAGGCTCATGCAAAATTCCCTTGGAAATTCTGTTTGGAAAACGGATGTCCAACCGTTGCGATAAGATTAATGGGTGGATTGTTGGCTCCCCCCGCAACATCCTAACTGAAACAACGAGGGAAATCTATGATCGCTGAAAAGCTGGACAATCTTGATCAAGGGACATTGAGTGACTTCATTGAAGGCCGCTTACCGCCCGACCGATTTGAGGTCGTCCTTCGAGAGATTGAAGCGTCTCCACATAATCAGTCGATCATTGAGAACCTCGCTCGTCCTACACGATTGATTTCCCTTGGTTCCGAATCGGACGATGATCCGTATGGCTCTGAATCGGCATGTCTAGCTGTGGTGTCGAATATGCTGGTTTCCATTCCCGCAAGCACACTTAAGGATGAAGCCCCATTGCCACAGGTGCCAATCGAAACTCTTGGCCCGTATCGAGTGCTACAACAGATCGGGCTAGGGGGGATGGGGACTGTCTATCGTGCCGAGCACGTGCGACTCAAGAAGATGGTGGCAATCAAGCTGCTACCGCGCGACAAACGAGAGCGAACGGGCTGGCTGGAACGGTTCAACCGCGAGATGCAGTCGATCGCGGCTATCGATCACCCCAATGTAGTTCGTGCGATCGATGCGGGCGATGAATCGGGTTGGCATTACTTGGTGATGGACTATCTCGATGGCCTCGATTTGAGTCAAATCGCTAGACGCAACCTAGAACTTTCGACAGGAGCCATCTGCCATTGGGTTTATCAGGCGGCATTGGGGTTAGAGGCGATTCACCGAGCTGGAATGGTGCATCGAGACATCAAACCCTCCAACCTCTTCGTGACTCGAGAGGGAGTTCTGAAGTTACTGGACCTCGGTTTGGTCCTGTCTGGTGAGTCGCCTCTTGAGGCTGACGAGCGACTTACAACCGTTGGGCATTTGATGGGCACACTACCCTATATGGCTCGCGAACAACTCGGCGATGCAAGGCAGGTCGACTATCGTGCCGATCTATATGGACTCGGAGCAACAGCCTTCCGATTGTTCGCGGGCCAACCTCCCTATGGAAATTGTCCGAATCTTGCGCAGACCATTCAGACGATGGCTTCGACACGATGTGTCTCGTTGGGGCAACGTCGACCAGACCTTCCAACAAGTCTCGTTTCGATCATTGATCGTATGCTCGAGACGGATCCATCTCAACGTCCGATATCGGCGCTGAGTGTAGCTGATCAATTGAAACCGTTTTGTGTTGAGCAAGACTCGATGGACGCCATCCGTGTCGCGCTGAAGACAACGGTTGTCAGCGAGCGCACCTCAACCGGTGAAACGATAGGCAGACCAGTGCTTGCAGTGGCACAACCGTCACGAGGCTGGAAGCCTCCGTTCATCCGACGCTCTATAGGGTGGACGCTTGCAGCAATGGTGCCCATGTCGTTTGTCGCGGGAGTTTTCCTGACACTTCAGACCGATCGTGGGACGATCGTTTTCGAAACAGAAGAACCGAATGTCAGTATCCAAGTCAAACAGGAAGAACAAGTCGTAGAGTCGCTGCAAATCTTGCACGACAAGCCAAAGACACTCACGCTACGAAGTGGACAGTATCGAGTTGAAGTCACCGGTTTGGAATCCGACGGGCTTGAGGTTTCGAACGATACAGTATCTGTTCTTCGAGGAAAGGAACAAATCGTCAAGATATCAAAGCGTGGGACATCCACGGAACTCGAACGAAACGGTGAATCGCTCATTCAAGGTAACTTCAGACCAAAGCCGACAGTTGGTATAGAAGAAAGCGAGATTCAGTTAGCAATATGGGAACGATTGGGCGTACGCGCCATCGCCGTTCCAGCTTCTGAAATCGCTGGAATTTCGGATGACTACAAAGGCGGACTTAAAATCATCGAAGTGCGCCCCGACAGCCTCGCCGCTCGCGAACATTTAAACCCAGGCGACATAATCGTGGGGATTATGGATTGGCAAACACCCACGCAGGAATCACTCGCATGGATCATGGCGAATAATAGCTTCCATACGGCATCGAGCGTGAAGTACTATTTGATTCGCAAAGGCCACTCGCTTATCATCGCAGTCTATAGAAACGGCAAAAAATAGTCGATTGGCTGACGCAGAAGTTGGGTTCTCGAGCGCTTCGGTTCGCAAACGTCTCCAGCACTCAAATTCTGAAGACACGACGGCAACCGTGGAAAAATCGAGAACTACGTCAATGCAATTTCAATTGCCCACACAAAGCCTGACTTAGGTTGATTGATGAATAGATGCTCAATTGGATTTGCCTCTTAAATGGGGCGAGAGCC
Source organism: uncultured Pirellula sp. (assembly GCA_903858115.1). Classification (GTDB taxonomy): domain Bacteria; phylum Planctomycetota; class Planctomycetia; order Pirellulales; family Pirellulaceae; genus JBKCUI01. Next base: position 43,806 of record CAIOHR010000380.1, read on the forward strand.
AAACTCTCCTAAAAAATTTCCCTCCCAGAGGATGTGGCTTTCAAAACCAAGCTGCGGATGGCGTTGGATTTGATTGATCTCTTGGATCAAGGCACAAGGGAACAAAGTCATTCGATTCACCAACCGAGAAATTAGGCGGCCCAGAAATTGAAAAGGAAGCACATCGAGTAGGAGAGGTCTCACGCAATGGGCATCCTTGCCCTGTTTATTTTTCTTTATGTCCAATGGCATTATCCGATACTGCGGACACCAAGCCCTGTGCTATGTGCTCCGCCTCTTTCTTCAACCAAGGGCCACTGACGGGTATTAGGCCGTCATGCATTGGGGCAGTTACAGACGGGGCAACTATGATTTTTCCATCAACAATCACAGCAAGACGCTCTGGATAAATCCCGTCAACTCCAACCATTGATTCTGACAGTTTACCGAACCGTTTTGCTGCATCCGCGTTGAGCCGTAGTACGATAAGGAACCCTCCACCTTCTTGCCGCACGCCGGAGCTGACAAGATCTTCATTGGTAATCTCCACGGTTGGACAAACGTAGAGCGTTTCCGGACCTGGAGCTTCCATGGCCGACCAGTTATCGACGGGTTTAACGGATGCACGATGAAACTCCAGTTTCATCGTTGGAGTTCCCGATCGTACATAAGAATACTCGGGGCCGGTACACCCAGCGAAAAGTCCGCAAACTGCTAGTAAGAAAAGCAAACGAGTCATCTATGGTCCCCCTTTCTCAGAAAAGCCTATCATCATCCAGAGCCATGGTAAATGACTGCGTGAACCAATCGAGGACGATCGGGATTGGTGCCACCTACTACGATTTCACATTCTTCCAGATTCAAAACTGGATTCATGGTTTTCGAGATTGGTTTTCGAGATGTAGTGAAAACCGCCAAGACTTTTGGCGATTTGGGGACAGACCGAAACTCTTGACGAGTTTCGCTACCTTTAAATCTAATGCGGACAGAGCACTAGAACATCGATTGGCTACATCATTGCATTGACGGATCAAGCCATCGCTTTGGGTTTCGTTTCTCTCAGACCGCGACTGAGGATGTCACGGAGCATCGGCGAGTAGTCTTCGAATCGCGCTTCGTCGGCAGGTCCATCGGCATATTGATAAATAGCATCTCGAGGTTTGGCCCCGAGAGCGATCAAAGTGCTGGAAACGGTCCCGTAATCCGCGCCGCGAAGCACCATGTTCGCACGTCCCGTGGGTGTTGGGGAACGAGCGAAGACACGGCTAGCGACAGCGAGGAACTTTACAGGCGAATCCAAATTTTGAAGCGTTAGCAATCGGCTGGCCAATTGAACGCGTTCATCACGCGGATCGTTCAAATTGCGTCCACCAACGATATTCAATCCCGATCGCATCGGAACGACTTCGTTGTCGGACTCATGATGAATCACGAACCCTGCATCGCGATCGACAACGACAAGGTTGCACGCTTCGAATTGATGTTTGCCTAGTTCCTCGATCGCTCGATCCAAACAGGATTGCGATGAGGTTCCCTTTAATGTCTCTTTGCACAACAGCCCTCGAGATCGATTGCTGCCTAGTGGTTCTAATGTACGCCTATTGCATATACCCACGAACACCCCATGCTGGTTCACCCCAAGCCATGTCCCACCGGTACGTTGATCGGTGGGGCAGAGGACACGTGGTTTACCTGCCTGAATGGTTGGGCCTGAACTGCGTCGGTCGAAAAACTCCTCTCGATTCGCTGCAACAAGGATGGGACTGTCAGAAACCACGCGATATTGAATGGCCAGTAAGCACATCGCAACATTCGCACTTTCTATGGTTGGAGCTTAAGAATCGAGCCACGGCTAACGGCATCTAATTGCGCATACAGGGTGCAATTGCGTGGCTCGCGACGGGCACTAATCTAACCAGATCGATGTCGCAAAGTCACCCCCCCAAATGGCTATTGCTAGCAAAAATTGTTGAATACTTGTTAGTTCTTTGTCAAAACGCTTTCGCCTAACCCCCCTGAATTGCCTATTCGCATGAATTCGCATGAAAGTGGCGCATAGCACGGTAACCGATTCCTTCTGGTTCATTAACAGGCAAGAAGCGGTTACACTAAGATTTGTCGATTGAAAAGGCGGATTCCAAAAGCGTTCCAAAGAAATGACAAAAGGCCATGGATGCGTTGAGATTGTTCACGAAATCACTAGCGGTTTCGATAGTGGGATTGGCTTTCAGCCCCTGGAACATGGTTTATGGGCAGCCCCTCCGTTCCAATATGCCAAATCGCGCCAATCCGAGTTTGATGACTCCGTCGCGCGAACTGTTAACACTATTGGATGAAGCGAAAGCCAATGTAGAAGCGAAGGAATGGACCGAAGCGACATTAGCCATTGGGACACTGCTCGGACTAGAAGATGCGGAGCTCAATGAAGATATTGGCGTCGATTACTTCTTAAGGCCGGGAAAGAGTAAGCTGCGAATCATCAAGGGAAGTTTGTTTGCAGAAATAGCCGACATCACGAATGAGCTTCCTGAGGAAGCGTTCGAGATTCTAAATGTGCGGCATGGCGTACAGGCCGAGCAAGCTCTTCGAAAAGCCTTAGAAGAAGGTGATTGGCGAGCCCTGGAAGGGGTCGCAACTCGCTATAGCTTTTTGGCATCGGGACAAGATGCAACGCTGCTTTTGGCGGAACGAGCGATGCATCAAGGGGATCTGCTGAAAGCAGCAATGTTGTATGTCAAGCTATTCGAACAGAAGCGTCCTTTTGCTCGATTCGGGCCTTCGGTCGCATTGGCGGCTGCGTCGGCTTTCCTCGAAGCAGGAAGTCCAGAGGAAGCGAACACCATCTTGACGGAGCTTGCACAGAAAACTCCAAGTGGAAAAGTGAATTGGCACGGTAAGAACGTCCAGTGGAACAACGGTGCAATCGATCTTGCCGCTGTCTCGGATTTACTAGCATCGAATAAAGTAACATCGGTGCAGCGATCTGTAACTAGGCCGCTACTCTCTGGAGGGAATGCTCAACGCAATTCTAGCTCTTCGGCCGGGATTCCCTTACCTACGCTTCGTTGGCATGCAGAGCTGCACGAGTCGAGTCAGCATCGACAGAATCTTTTATCTTCACTCAAATCGCAATCCAGTTTGCCTCGCGATGCCGCTGCTACATTGATTCCATCGAGGGTGCCAATCTGTATCGGTCGGAGTATCGTAGTTTCAACATATGATCAGCGGATTGTTGCCATCGATTCTCTCAATGGACTGCTGCAGTGGGTCCAACCATACTCAGGCATGCCGCTTGGGCTCGCGATGGATGGAATGGCCACTCGACTGTCTTTGGCGCGGGACGATGAAACACCCGACTACTTGTCCAAACGGGTATGGGGAGAAGCGGCAACTGGCAATCTAGCGAGTGACGGAATTAGAATTTACGGAGTGAGCGAGCTGCCAAGTATCGATGTAGCGGAGTCGTTCGCACTGGGCCCCAATGCTCGGATGTCTAAGCCGCTTGCAGCCAAAACCTACAATGTCCTTCAGTGTTGGAGTGCGCCTGGAGAGGGTAAGCTGCTATGGGAAGTAGGTGGCGTAAAGAGTGAACGAGAACCAGAGTTGATCAACGCCTTGTTTCTCGGTCCACCTCTGCCGCACCGCGGAGAACTTCTTATCATGGCTGAAATCAACAGTGAAGTTCTTCTTCTCTCGTTGACTCCAGAAACAGGAAAGCTCCGATGGAAACAACCATTGGTTTCCAATGCAACCGGGACGATTGCTTCCGACGTGTTGCGACGGAATGTTGGCGCATCGCCTTCGGTGGATGGCAATATTGTCTTTTGCCCGACGCTGTCTGGATATTTGGTCGCGTTTGATCTGCATTCGCGCTCGTTGCAGTGGGCTTACCCGTATGAGATGCGTGAGTCCACTTCGTTTTCGCAAGTTGGCGCTTTTGGCGGCGAACAAATGGGTGACTATTCACCCTTTGAAGCGCGCTCTGCAGATCTATCGCCGGTGGTGAGCGATGGGGTTGCAGTTTTCTCTCCGACCGAAGGAAGCGGTGTCTTTGCAGTTTCCATTCAGTCCGGCAAACCCTTGTGGTACGAACTCAAGGAGAGAGCGTACCAAGTTCGCTATGTCGGCGGAATCGTTTCAGACACCGTAATCGTCGTTTGTCAGTCCAGTGTTTATGGACTGGATTTGATGTCAGGCAAAGAGCGTTGGCAGATCCCGCTCGGTCCTGCACAACAAGTTGTAGGCAAAGGGGTTCGAAACGGTACAAAGTACTATTTGCCAACAGCCGAACCTTCCATCTTGGAGCTGGATTTAGATACGGGCAAGATGTTGGACTTTATCCGACTGGAGCATGTTCCTGGAAACTTGATCTACGCGAACGATAAACTTATCTCAGTATCCCCGCTTCAGATGGATGCTTATGCAATACGCGACTTGGTTCGAAACGAAGTAAGGGTCGAACTCGAGAATTCGTCGGTCTCGACTCAATCGATGCTCAAGCGGGGCGAGCTCGCTTTGGCGGAAGGCAAAATCGATGATGCCATGGATCTACTGGAAAAAGTGTATGCGTCCGATCCGACGAATCAGGAATGTTGGGGGTTGCTTCGAAAAGCTTCGACTATGGCACTCGGGTCTGATTTTGAAAAGTATGCGTCTCGCATCGCAAAGTTTGACATAGGATTGGAAAACGATTTTGTTTTCTTACGAATGCTGGTTTTCGGACTCCAACAAAAGGGGCAGTATGAGGACGTTCTTTTGAAGCTGTTCGAGTTTTCGGATGCTCGGACTGGACGGCGCCGGGAACAGACGGCAAGCTCCGATTATTTCACGCCGACTGAGGAACTCACAATCCAAGAAGATCGCTGGATCGAGACTCAATTGACTCAGCTTTTTGAACGGCTACCTAATCTTAAAGCCAATCCTAAGCTGAAGGCTGGTCTCGACTCGCAGATAAAAAAACTGGAAGCGCTACCTCCGAACCTGCAACGTATCAAGTTGAAGCATTTCCGAGCTCACCCCGCAGTACGTAATACGAGGAACAAACTCGCAGATGAACTGCTGAATGATGGCAAGCTAATGGATGCTGAAGAGCTACTCGTGGAATCTCTAGGAAATCGCCCCTTCCGTGAGTTTATGGCGATCGACCGAGATGCAGCCATTTTGCTGGCCAAAGTTTACCAGGTTGCAAACCGTCCCCATTTGGTCGACACGCTTCTCGGTAACGATACGGAGGGTAGAAATGTTTTGAACAGTTGGTTTAGCCAATGGGTCGATTCCGATCCCGATCGTCGTTCGCTGGAGATCGCTAGCGTTAGCGAACAGAAGACCACCGAATGGCCTAAAGGAGCAGTGAACGTTACGATTGCAACCGCTTCAGAGAACTTCGGAATGGACAATGCGATTGCGTGTCGCATGAAGTCATGCGTGGGCGAAACACTCTTGGGTTGGGAAATTACCAGTTCCGCCAATGACAATCTGATCACCTTAAAGAATACGAAATTCAGGTTGAGCACGACGCTTCGACTTCCGTCCCTAGACTTGGGAGTTCCCGTGAACGAAGCATTTGCGATCGACGGTAAGCTGATTCTGGATTCCAATCGAACCATCATTGCGGTGGATACACTGCTACCACCGTTCGAGTTTCAACAAGAACTTTGGCATCGTTACTTCGAGCCAGCCACGCAGGAGATCGTTCCAGGCAGAGGCCGACCGAAAGAAGCCGTTTACTGGGGAATACCGCTACCCAACAAAACATTTCGAATCGTACATGCTGATCGCACCGGCATCTTGGTTATCAATGATGACCAATTGATCAGTCTGGATCCGAAATCACGCAATACGCTCTGGAGTCATTCCGGTTTCTCGGGTGGATCATTTTCAGTTCGCGGCAACTCCTTGTTTGCTGTGTTGCCCAACAAGAAGTTGGTGCAATTGGATTTGTTGAGTGGTTTGCAAGTGGATGCGAAAGAGTTTGACGGTGGATCCTCTGTTTGTTTTTCGACAGGGGAGTACTTTCTGTTCGCTGATGAAATCAGCCGAACGATACGGCTTGTTGATCCCGTTCAAGGAAAAGTGGTTCTAGAACGCGTGTTACCAAGGGAGGCACAGATCGGTCTTCTCCCGAACGTTTGCGTTGTGGCGTTCGATGGCTCGGGAAAGCTCATCTATTGGAATTTGGAAACAGCCAAAGAATTCGATCATCAAGTGAAGCTCGAGGACACAGAGTTTGGAGATCTTACCAGCGAGGATATTCGAGAAAAAAGACTGTCGTTGCAATTGTTCGGAGACAAGTTGTTGCTCTTGCCGTATTCTTCTGCTTACAGGTACTCCATGACTGTCACGCCAACAGAAAGCGAACGTGGCTTCGTCTTGGTGAGCGGTTCTGTATTTGCGGTATCGATAAAGGACGGAGCGCCACTTTGGGAAAGATCGGTTCCTGTAAAGGATTTTCGTTTCCCTCTCCATCAAGATCGCGAGCAAAGTCCCGCTGCATTTTTCGTTAGACGCATTTTGTTGCCAAATGCTAACGATAAGAAAGTGGGTGAAATGGCTTGTATCGCTGCGATCGATCTTCGTACAGGCAAGGTCCTGTATGAAAACAATGACACACCAGGAGTCAAGCAAGCCAAAACTTTTCACCAGCAGATTGATCCCTCGGGAAAGAAGATTCAATGCACTTATAGCGGTATGCTCTTTGATTTCGCTTGGGATACCAATCAATCCACGAAGGAAGATGGGGTAAACGCTGTCGGCTTTCTCGAGGAGGCCGACTATAAGGAACGAGTGAAGCAACTCTTCAAGAAATTAAACGAAGAACGGGAGAAAGCAGGAAGATTGCCATCGAAAGGCTTGCCTCCTCTGCCCCCCCAACCATGAGACTCAGCGCGCTCCCTCGGTATTATCGCAATCTCCGGCGTTGGCAGGAGATCATTGTCGTTTTGCGTAGATATGGTCTTGCCGATTGGCTTAGCCGGCTTCGCGTAGATTTCATACGGGACTGGCTCAAGGACGAGTCTGGAGTTCCGCTAGCGAGCTACACGCGAGAGGCCAGATTGCGAATGGCATTAACGGAACTTGGACCGACCTTTATTAAACTTGGACAAGTACTGTCTTTACGTCCCGATTTGGTCGGTTCAGCGCAAGCGAAAGAGTTACAGCAACTTCAAAGTCAGGTACCAGCGGACAAATTTGATGATGTACGACGGATCGTCGAAGCCGAATTGAAGCAGACACTGGAATCTGCGTTTGCAAAGTTCGCAGAAGACCCGATCGCATCGGCTTCAATCGGTCAAGTGCACGCAGCAACGTTGATGGATGGCACTGAAGTTGTCGTGAAGGTTCAGCACGCCAATATTCAGTCGAAAGTCAATGAGGATCTCGAAGTCCTGAGCGGACTGGCAAGCATGGCCGAGCGAATTCCGGAGTTAGCGGCCTGGGGTCCGAGAACGATCGTGGAGCAGCTTTCCCGTTCACTAAAACGCGAGCTGAGTTTTCAACGAGAGTTGTCGAATTTACAAGTATTCCAAAGGCTTCTCGCAAATGAACCCGGCGTTCGCATTCCCCAGAGTTTTCCCAAGTATTCGACTTCGTTAGTTTTGACGATGGAGCGGCTTAGCGGAGATTCGATACATGAATTAATTGATAGCGAGAACGATCTTCGATTTGATCGTGTCGCGTTTGCTCGCCGCATTTCGAATCTGTATGTCGAGTCTATCTTTATTCATGGGCTCTATCATGCGGATCCTCATCCTGGGAACATCATTGTCCAGTCGGACGGCGCGATCGGATTACTCGATTTTGGGATGGTCGGCCGAATCGATGATTCGCTGCGCGGCTCGATCGAAGAGATGTTGTTTGCAGTGGCCAGTCAAGATTCGGCCTTGTTAACTTCGTTGATAAAGCGAGCTGGCAAAATCCCCGCAACCATTGATGACGCACAGCTATCGAACGATGTCGCGGACTTGATCGCAACCTATGCGACCCAGCAACTGGAATCCATGGATCTCGCCTCGGTGCTAAACGATGCCACGGACGTGCTTCACCGACATCGCATTACGCTCCCGAGCCAAATGAGTATCCTGATCAAGACCTTGGTCACGTTGCAGGGGACGATTAGCCAGTTGAGTCCTGGTTTCAGCGTACTGGAAGCGGTTCAGCCCATGATCGGCCAGCTTCGCAAAAGTCGTTTCTCTCCGAGAAGGCAAATTCGGCGAATGCGACGAATGTACGTCGAGGTCGAAGGGTTGTTGGAGCGAATGCCATCGCAGATTAGTTCGTTGATGGAGTTAGTGCAATCAGGTCAGCTCGATGTACAGCTTTCGCACCGGGGGCTCAGTCCGTCGATCAACAGGCTCGTTCTCGGGTTGTTAACGAGTTCCTTGCTTTTGGGGTCTTCTATTTTGATGGCATCCAAAGTACCACCGCTCCTTTTCGTCAATGGTGGTCCACTGGGGCTTCAGGATCTCTCTTTGATGGGATTGGTCGGGTTTATTGTCTCGTCGCTTGTTGCATTTCGTATTTTGATGGCGATCAACAAATCAGGGCACTTGGATCCATCTGCTGACGAACATCATGTCGATTAAGGGTAGGGATAGCGTTTGAACAGACACAAACTACTTCTTTGGATTTCCGAATGCACAGGCGACGAGATTTGGTCCATTCAGCATTGCCAACAGCGCGGTGTGCCTGCGGATTGGATTACCGAGTTGAGGGATGTGTACGAAAGCGGTTTCCAGTCACCATCGCAGATGATCTATTTTGCCGAGAAGCTCGTCAATCAATTTGAGGGAGTGCGGGATGTTGATCTGGCCTGCCGTATCGCTGCTGCGTTGGGTATGAATGTTGCAAAGATTGTATCATCATCTGTAAGTCGTTCGGACTGCGTCAACAAGATCAAAGAGTCGCTGGAAGAAGACTAAATCCAGCTCCCTTAGCACTTTGGCATGATGGAATTGCAAAAGCAAAGATAGACTGGTTATCGGATATCTATTAGAGTGAATCACCCATTTCGAAGCCCAAGAAAGATAGCCATCCTTATGTCAACGCATACTCTTATTGCTTCAATGAACACAACTTGGTTTACCCGCACCTTCGGTTGCGCTTTTGCATTTCTTTGTTGGGCTCTCGTCCTTCAGACCGAATGCACGGCACAGCCCGACAGGCTAGAAATACTCCGTCATTCCAACACGCTTTGCTATGTGACCGGCATCAACACGAGCCGCGATGTGATTGGAATTCGGGAGATCGCAGAGCAAGCGTACTTCAGGCAGGCCCCATTCTTTCAAGCTGCGGGGAAGAAACCGGTCGATTTTCCGAAATTGGCTGGATACACCAATCTGGAAGCTGAAAGCTTGAGCGATACAGGACTAGTCGTCGGTTACGCGAGTCGTGCGGAAGCGAAACCCGGCAAAACGACGGCTTTTGTTTGGGATAGCAATACTGGTAAGATCCTCGACCTTGGTCCACTTCCTACCGATGTGAACGCACATGCTCAAGATATTTCTTCCGACGGTAAGCGAATCACTGGCTATTCCCTCGGCGCCAATCCAGCACGCTTGCGGCCTTGTTTATGGGAGTACGCTGAGCCAGAAGGAAAGTGGGTGGCACAAGAATTGCCGGTAATAGATGCGCTCAACCCGTTTCTGCAGGCCGGACGGGTTGTCATTAGCCCGAATGGCAAGTTAATTGCCGGCAGCATTGCGGTAAGGCACTATTCCGAATCCATCGTCGATTCGTCGCTCATGATTTGGCAACAGAATGGAAACGTCTGGGAGCGTCGTCTCGTCCACGATGATCAGCCGAAACTAAAAGATATCAACGACAAAGGAGTTATGGTTGGCTCGATTCTCCAGGATGGAATCGCTCGCGCATGCATCGTTACTCCAGATGGAAAGCTCGAAAAAATTGACGTATTGGAAGGAGACGTTTCCAACGTTGGAACTGGGATCAACAATGCGGGCGTAGTTGTCGGTTTCAGTGACGATCCCCTCGATGGGGATGGCGGGTCGGTCGCGTTTATCGTGAAAGGCGGTAAAGTCCTGCCTCTGGATCTTGACGAATCCGTTGTCAATAGTTCCGCGTTGTGCATCAATGACGATGGCTTCATTGCTGGTTACCTGATTCGGGATGCGGGTGACGAAGCTCCGTTGATGGGATTCATCACGAGACCGAACGGAAAGTAGATAGCGTATGAATCCTGTACCTTCAGACTTGAAGCAGAAAGCGATCGGACCGGTTCGAAAACGGGTGGATCAGCTCTCTTATCAACTGGAAGATGTCAAACAACGTTTGGCTTCGAACCAAAAGCAGATGGATCGGCTAAAGGCCTATCTGGTGACGGCTGAAAAAGTCTCGAGTGCCCTGGAAACGCTCAATCAAGAGCTCTTTTCAAAGCTTCTGAAAACGGTCGAAGAAAAGATAACCATTGCTTTGCAGGAGATCTTGGAACAGCCAATCTCGTTTCATTCGGAAGTTGGTTTCGCTAGGAACGCGGCGAGCGTTGACTTTTGGATCGAACGAAATGGGAAAAAGGAAGATTTGTTGCTTGGCCAAGGTGGATCGGTTGCCAACATTGTGAGCGTCTGCTTGCGCATGTTCGCGTTGACCACACTCGACGAGAAAACGCATCGTCGATTTTTGCTTCTCGACGAACAAGATTGCTGGTTGCGAGCGGATTTGGTGCCAAAGTTGGTAAAGATCATTCACGATGCAAGCAGAGCGCTTGGCTTTCAAGTACTGATGATCAGCCACCATGATCGACACCTGTTCGAACAGTACGCGGACAAAGTTATTGAGCTGCAGTGGAACCACGGAAAGGTAGAATGCATCGACGCGAGCCCTCGTCCCAACGTCGTAGATTAGACCGAGCCATACTCGAACCTCCTCATCCCCCAACCCCTTCTCCTCCCGAGGAGGAGAAGGGGAGCAAGAACATCAAGCCCTGAAACCAACTCCCCTTGGTCGTCGCCTCGAAGGAAGGAGAGTGAGAATAAATAATTCTAAATCCCCTTCTCCTCGCTGTGGAGAAAGCGAAGGGCATTACACAACATCCTATCTCCCTGTCTCTCTTCCTCTAGGACCACGGAAAACATAACAACCTAACTCCCCTTCTCCTCGCTGCGAGGAGAAGGGGCCGGGGGATGAGGAGCTTGATCACCCATGAGCCGTCGCTTCAGAACAGCATCGATATCATGGATCACTCGTTGTGTATCTTGTTCGATCTCTCGGCTGGTGAATCGAATGACTTCGATCCCTTGTGCATTGAGCCATGCTGTTCGTTTTCGATCTTTCGCGATTCCTTCAGGAGTGAGGTGGGGTAGACCATCGCATTCGATGCAGAGTCTTGCTTCGGGACAATAGAAGTCGAGAATGTAAGGTTCTTTCACGTATTCGCGCCGGAACTAGGCACCGCATCGTTGTCGATTGCGAAGCAATTGCCACATTAGGAATCCAGCAGGTGTCGCAGCCCTCTTATGGTGCTTTGCAAAATCATGCGGGTCTTGCCATTCCATCGCCATACTCGAACCTCCTCATCCCCCAACCCCTTCTCCTCCCGATTAGGAGAAGGGGAGCAAGAATATCAAGTCCTGAAACCAACTCCCCTTGGTCGTCGCCTCGAAGGAAGGAGAGTGAGAATAAATAATTCTAAATCCCCTTCTACTCGCTGTGGAGACTGCTGATTTAGCGAGCCGTTGGGCGCTAGCTAGCATTACCATCCCGGCCAAGTCCGCTTCTAACAAACCAATTGGGCAGTGCGGGCCTTTGGTTGAGGACGAAATTGCTCGCCGATTTAGTACGGAAATCGCTTATCGAGTTCAGAACTGGACAATTCAACTAGGAACGTAGCGAGGCGCTCGACGAGTAGCTCCATACATCGTTCTCCTTTTTCCGAGGTTGCGGCGTGCGGATTTCCTGACCCCGTATTGGTTGTCAACAAATGCCACGGGCGAGTGATGGAAACCCAGCCGCGATTCACCGCTTCAAAGCGTGTCTCGGCCGTCGCTCCCTCATCTGCAGCCAGCGTACCATCGGGTTTATGTCGCACCAGCTCAGGAAAAAACGCCAAAGCGAATGACGTTTCCATTTCGCCCGCATGATCTTCCGGATGCTCGAAAATAGTCTTGTACACATCGGCCAGAACTCGAAACCAGTCGATCAAGAAAACTTGAATTCCTTCGCCAGCCAGTTCTCTCAATACAGGCTTGAGTTCATTCCCACCGTGGCTATTGAGGAGGACGATTTTCTTGATTCCGTTGTTGTTGAGCGAATGAACAATATCCATGACGACTTGGCACAGCGTCGAAGGATTCAGATTGATAGCGAGTGGCAATTCACGCATATTCGTTTGAACGCCAAACGGAAGGGTTGGCAGGAGCGTAATCCTGGCTCCTCGTTCATAGGCAACACGACACAATCGTTCACCAAGTATCGTGGCTTCGTAGATATCTGTGCCGTAGGGCAGATGCAAATTGTGCGGTTCTGTGGCACCGAAAGGAAGCATGGCTACCCGAATGCCCGCCTCCTTGATGAAACCATAATCGCATTCGGCAAGTACCCAAGGTTTCGGTAATTGGCTCGACATAGGGTCCCCCAATGTAGTGGATCGCTCCGCCGATCCAACTGCCTCGCTGCAACAGAATTGAAACAAAAACGTAAGGGTGCTGACCGACGAGCGGCCCGCACCCTTTCTAAGAATGACCGACGGAGCGGTCAGCGACTATGTTCAGGCCGACGGAGCAGTCAGCGAATACTTTGAACGATGAGCTACTTCTTGGCTTCGGCTTTGATTTCGCCGCAATCCTTGATAGTAATCGTTCCCTTTGTCTTGCCGCTTTGCGATCCAAGGCCTTCGATTTTCTTTACAACATCCATGCCTTCTGTTACTCGTCCGAACACGACGTGTCTGCCGTCGAGCCAATCTGTTACAACGGTTGTAATGAAGAACTGAGAACCGTTCGTGTTCGGCCCTGCGTTCGCCATACTCAAGAGACCTGGTTCGTCATGCTTGAACTTGAAAGACTCATCTGGGAACTTCGAGCCGTAAATGCTTTCGCCGCCCGTTCCATTGCCAGCGGTGAAGTCCCCGCCTTGCAACATGAAACTGGTAATGACTCGGTGGAAGCTGCTATCTTTGTAGTGCAAAGGTTTGCCGCTCTTTCCTTTCCCCTTCTCGCCGGTGCAAAGGCATCGAAAGTTTTCTACCGTCTTTGGAACATCGTCGCCAAAAAGCCCCATTACAATTCGGCCTGCGTCCTTGCCATCGATCGCAATGTCGAAGTAGACACTATGTGTGATCTTGCCATTTTTGGGAGATTCTGCTGCTGCCATTCCAATAAAACCAATCGTCATCAAAAGGGTAAGTGCAAGTAAACGCATTTGAATTTCCATGTATCTGAGTAAATGGTCTCAGTTCACCAATTGCGAACTTTCATTAGAAAAACTACCAGAATCCGAAAAAATTGACAACCGCCCTTCAGCCTGTGTTCTCCCAAGGTTGCGGCTGAATTGTGAAGGATCTTAACGAATCCTCCATAAGTCCCTCCGTTTATGGCCGGAGCTCCCGCAAAAAGAAGTAGGTCATCAATCGGTACTGATGAGCCGACTGTTCTGGGTCGGTTATTCCATGCCGATTGTTTGGATAGACCATCAAATCAAATTGTTTACCTGCTTTTTGAAGCGCATGAACCAGTTGCATCGAGTTGGCCATATGGACATTGTCGTCTATCTCGCCGTGGATAATCATCAGCCTGCCGCTGAGGTTTTTCGCCGCTGCGACTGCTGAACTGGTCTTGTACCCCTCAGGGTTCAATTGCGGTGTCGACATATATCGTTCCGTATAGACAGAATCGTAGTTGTGCCAATCCGTTACTGGAGCACCCGCAATCCCTGCTCGAAAAAGTTTGCTGTGGGTCATCGCGTAGGCTGTGAAGTACCCGCCATAGCTCCACCCCCACATTCCAATTCGATCACCATCGACCCAATCCTGTTCTTTGAGCCAGCCAACGGCATCCTCAAGATCCCGAAGTTCCGTAGATCCCATATCGCGATAAATCTTCCACGTGTCCGAATTTCCCTTGCCTAAAGCAGACCGATTGTCGCATAACAACACGGCAACACCTTGTTCCGCCATGAATCGATGCCATAGATCGCTGCGGTGAGTCCAAGAGTTCTCTACCGTCGGAGCTTGTGGTCCGCCATAAACATGAATCAGCACAGGGATCTTGGCCTGCTTCTTCCGTTGCTCGAATTCCGTAGGCTTGTACAAGATCGACTGCATTTCGAATCCATCCCTCGCTGAGATGGTGAACAACTCTGGCGTTTGTGTCTTCACATAGTCAAATCGATCGCTCTTTGGACCACCGACATAACGAATGGGTTTGCCCACTTTGTCACAAAGCCACGGTTGTGTGGGATGACTCATATCGCTCCACGCATCAAAGAGATACTCACCCGAGGGATGAACACTGATCCGATGCGATCCGCTCTCAGAACCTAACGCACTTATTGTTTTATTCTTGATGTCGATCGCAAGCACATCGGTGTTCGTTGGCGCCGATCGATGCGCCAAAACGATCACCTGACCACCATCTTTCGCCACCCAAGAAACTTCTTTGACATCCCACGCACCTTCTGTCAAAGCCGTGCGTCGGCCATTGGGATCGTAATGATAAAGATGGCGTCTGCCACCGACGGAATCACTCATCCAAAGAAAGCTGCCGTCTGGAAGCCAACGTGGTTCATCGATCACATCTACCCAAGCTGGAGATCTTTCCTCCAAAAGCTTCTTCTGCTGTTTGGTCGCAACATCATAAGCCCAAACATCAAGCATTGACTGGATTCGATTCTGCACTTGATACACAACATGGGTCGGATGGACACTCGACCACCCCACGCGAACGACCAACCGATCATCCGGAGCGTAATCGCTCAATGGGATCTCCGTTTGAGAACCAGTAGCAATTTCCAATACATGAAGGGTTACCAATGGATTGGGCTGCCCACTTTTAGGGTACCGCATTTTCTCGATCGATTGGGCGAACGGAAGCGAGTTGTCCACCACGAAAGTGGGAACAGGGGTTTCATCCAGCCGAAGGTAAGCGATATGCTTTCCATCCGGGCTCCACCAATAGGATTTGAACTGTCCGCGTCCATATACTTCTTCCTGATAAACCCAATCCAGGTAACCATTGAGAATCTCTCCACCTCCATCCTTGGTGAGTTGCCGAGTCTCCGTTGATTCGCAATCGACGACCCAGATATTGTTCTCGTGAACGAACGCGACGTGAGAGCCGGTGGGGCTCAAGGCTGGCACTTGCTTCGTTTGTTTCGCATCGTGTGTCAGTTGCCGAACGCTATCCTGTGACGAACGGTACAAGTACAGATCCCCTTTGTGTTCAATCAAAGCGTTCTCGAATGTTGCGTCAAAAGCGCTCAAAGAATTCCGGTAGGATGCGGCTCGCTCGCTAAACGCCTGCAGCTTTGCCAAGGCATCCGCCAACTTACCCGGTCGGTCAAATGGTTGCATGGCTCCGGTTTGGCAGTCGACAGTGACAATTCGGTTATCGTGCTGGGCGATGTACTGCGCCTTGTCGGTAAGCCACTTTGGAAAGGGGGCAGCCATCCCAGAAAAGGAGACCCTGTCTTTGGAATAAAGCTTCTCTAGCGTGAGTGGTTCTTTGGCTACATCGCTAGGTTTCCGATCCAATAACTGGAGCGCAGGAAGCGTGCGACTGGACGCTCCACTAGGAAGGCTCGCTAAACGAATCACCGGATAATCACTCTCAGCCTGCAGGGACGGATCGAAAAAATTCCAGAACGCCAGCGAGTCGTCGGCATGAGGCTCCAACAGATACGTTGCGAGACCTCCCAACGGTTGTTGCGTTGGTACAAGCCAACCGCCTTGAGGGACCCACTCGAAAACCTCCTCGGCCACTTCAAATTTTTTGGGTTTATGGGCCTGAAAATCGGGTTGGTCCTTCGCGGAAACAATACGATAACGAGAGGCAGCTACTGCGGGCAATAGAGACTTAAGCTCGTGTTCTAGCATTTGAATTCCATGCAACCGGAGTCGACTCGCCACCCATGCTGCATCGTAAGGAATAAAGTAGTACTTCGGTGCATCGACTTGAGATACAGGCGCTCCGACGTTCCAGAGCTGCAAATCGAACTCTTGTTCGACCATCTCCGATTTTCTTTTTCGATCACGAGGCGTCGGAAACTTGCTGCGACGGCTGGCGTCGGGCGTGGCGCTGGCATCTTCGATCCAGCGATAGCCGCCCACCTTGTACATTCCACTATCGGCTACGATCTTGGCCTGTATCGGAAAGGCTTTCGTTGGAGTCGCGTTATCTTTCATCCAGCTCTGAATCTTGCTCGAATCCTTGAGCAATTGCTTCACACAGGATTCTACGAACATTTGAGTCGTATCGATACGCCGTTGATAACTCGCGTAAGAATACGACTCGACGAGAATACCGATCTTTCCTCGCAGCCCCATATACTCCGTGCTATAGCGTGGCTCGTGTCCAAAAGATTCCCAACGTTGATGATCAGCCGAAAAATTACCATAGTAGAAAATCGGTAACCCTGCTTGCTTGAGTTCCTCACCGACAATGGGCAAGAACTCTTTGCGAAGCCACGTGACGATCTTTTGGTTTGCGGCCGGATTGTGAGGAATGTCGTAGGTCAAATCGTATTGATGTAGGGAGCCGTTGGTTGTGTGACAATCGAAAAGCACATCCACATCCCAAGCATCGAATGCTCGAACTAGCGATCGCACTTCGGGCGAATCCAGTTTGATAAAGTCTCGATTCAAATCGAGCCCAGCAGCGTTCTCGCGTGTCCCCATACCGAGGATGGGTCCCTCCTGGCCTGGGCGATGAAGCGTACCAACTCGCTCGTTTCCGTCTGCATTGAAGTTTGGAAGGACAACGAAAACCGCTTTCTCAAGCTTGTCCATGAGATCGGCACGTGTGACCCAATCGCGAGCCATGGCGAGTACTGCTTCTTTGCTGTCGCATTCGCCGCTATGAATCCCTCCCAAGACGAGAACCACCAGTCGCGGATCGTTGGCAGACAATGGCAGCGGGTTACTCGCTTCTTTGGAAAGAATGAGCGTATAGAGTGGGCGACCTTCTGTGGTTTCTCCGATCGATGTTAGGTTTGCATGTGGACTGAACTCGTCGATCGCATTTAGGAAACTCAGCACTTGTGCTTCCGTCGCCGTCGCTTGGTAGTTAGAACTTTCCGCAATCGTCTTCAGCGATTGGATCCGACTGGCTGATTCTTGCCCAAGCAGAGATCCTGTGAGCGACCCAAGAATGGCGATTACGGAACCGAAGTACCAAATGGCATTCCGAGTAAAGACTAGTTGCTTGAAGACGGCGTTATTGAAGACGGCGTTATTGAATACGGCGTTATTGAAGACAGTGTGATTGAAGACAGTGTGCTTGAACACAGTGCGCTTTGACATGGAGGGCTTTCCGACTCGAAGGGAAGTCAATGAAAATTGTGACAGTTTTGGGAAGCAGGTTTCGATTTGACTGGCTAAGGTGAGGAGGGTTGGTATCTTACTCTGGATTCCAGTTTGTACCAACAAAAAGTCGAGAAGGTGCCGTGGTAACGATTCGGACACCGATCGAGCGAAAAAACGAGACGACAACTATGTTCCTGAGTGGTCTTAATTGCTTAGATAATTGCGCGAGATTCGTTCTTCGAATCGCATCGATTCCGATACTCGTCGGGTTGGGATGTGCACCTGTTTTTGCGGACCAACCCCCGGAGCCCCTCGCGATCGCGACGTGGAACTTGGAATGGTTCTTCGATGATTTCAAGGCAAATAATCGAAGCGATGTGGCTAAAGAACAATCAGCCCCAAGTCGAGAGGAATGGGACTGGAAGCTTTACACGGTCGCGGCGGCGATTGCAAAATTCAAACCGACGATTCTTGCGGTACAAGAGATCGAGGATAGAAATGTAATGCAGGCGTTGACCAAAGCACTAAAAGAAAAGCATGACCTAAACTACCGAGTCGCATTCATCGATGGATTCGATAGCGGTACAGAGCAGGACGTAGCGATAATCTTTCAATCAGGTTTGGTGGAGTTCTCACGACGAGAACAAACGAGCGAGATGTTTCGTTCCAACGAGTATTACAATTTGTCGAAACACATGTTTGCGCGTTTCGAGTGGCAGGTTGGAGATCGGACGGAGTATCTGACCATTCTCAATATGCATCTGCGAGCGACAGCCGATGCGGCGGATCTTCGGAAACGGCAGTGCAAATTAGCCCACGCTTGGGTAAAGTCTCGCGTTGAAGCAGGCGAGAATGTTATCGTCCTAGGGGACTTGAACGTCGAAGAATCCGTTGGAGCTGTTCAACCTGACGGAGATGGGATGCATTTACTACTCGGCCGTCACACGCCATCAGAATCCGATGACCTCATCGATTTGCTAGAAAAGTCGGAATCGCCAAAGCAATCGACCCATCTGATTCTGGATAAACAATTCGATCGCATATTGGTATCGCCCAAGATGCTATCTGCTTCCCCAACTGGTATTCAATTTCAATCGATCGAAGTGCTATCGCGATTCAATGTTCGCGGCAACGGCCCCGATTTGGACCATTGGGATACTCGCTTCACAAAGGACCGTGCCGAACGCGATATCAGCGACCACCATCCCGTGATGGCAACCTTTGTGATTCGATAGTTGAAATTCTAAGATTGAAAAATATAGATTGAAAACAAAGTCCGTCGGTCAACAGATCCAAGCTGCCATTCTACTGGAAGCCTCCACTATCAAATTAGGGAATGTTCATCCAACCGCTTCCTTTGTAGATATGGAGTATGACCACTTTATACATGCTGCTGATGCTATCGGTCAATCGATCGACCGATGCTTGGCGGCTTCGAATGACGCCGCATGTCAATCAACCGTTGGCGTATTGGTTGTCGAAGCGACCAAGGCAATGGTGGACCACGTTGGCAGAAATACTAGTCTCGGGACAATTCTCCTGATCGCCCCGCTCGTTGGATGCACGGATCGGAGGCAATTGCAGGCTAGGTTATCCGTCCTCACACCAGAAGATGCAGCACATGTGTATGAAGCGATCCGAATGGCCAAGCCGGGTGGTATCGGGACGAGTGATGAACACGATGTGCATGCAGATGCACCTTTGGATTTAATGATCGCTATGAAGCATGCGGCGGCGTATGATGATGTCGCTCTTCAATACGCCACAGACTATGAACTGGTGTTTCAAGGATTGGAGTCGTATCGAAAGTTGGTTGCACCATCGCTGCATCAAGAGGATTTAACACCCGTCCAGCAACTGCAGCTTCAATGGATGTCGAAACGGGTGGACAGTTTGATCGCCAGAAAGGGAGGGCTGAAGCTTGCGGAAGAAGTCCGTATGCGAGCAAGTCTCGTCAACGACGCTTGGTTGGCCCGGGCCTCAGGCTGGCGAGAATCTTGGCAATCGCTCGATTCTTGGATGAGACAGCAAGTTTCCAGTGATAGAAAGCAACTCGCCAACCCCGGTACCATCGCCGACTTGATCGCAGCAGTCCTTTTTTTGGATAGTCATATTCAATCCAGTTTAGAGTCAGAATTATGAAGTCACGTTCATCGCACTCCAAGCCTCTTGCTTACGCTGTTTACCAAGAACTGGCAGAGCACTATGCGGCCGCAATCGATACGAAACCTCATAACGCGTACTACGAACGTCCGGCGATGATCGCCATGTGGCCCGACCTACGCGATAAGCGAGTGCTAGATGCGGGTTGTGGTCCTGGGGTTTATGCAGAGTTGTTGTTAGCGCGAGGTGCCAAAATCACCGCCGTGGATGTGAGTGACCGTATGCTCGAGTTGGCGAGGAATCGCGTTGGAAAAGAGGTGGACTTTCGATTGGTGGATTTAACTCAGCCTCTTGTGATGTTTCCCGACCAGACCTTCGACTTTATCAATGCTCCGCTATGTTTGGACTACATCGAGGATTGGCGTTCATTGTTTGCGGAGTTCAAGCGTATTTTGAAGCCGGGAGGACTATTTCAATTTTCCTGTGGTCATCCAGCATTCGATGCGGAATACTACGATACGAACAAATACTTTTCCGTGGAGCAAGTCAAATGCACATGGAGGGGTTTTGGCAAAGTCGTTGTCATGCCCAGTTACCGTCGATCTCTGCAAGAGATGCTGATGCCACTCATGGACTCAGGGTTGGCGTTAGAAAAGTTGGTTGAGCCGTTGCCGACTGAAGAGTTCAGGCTCTCCGATCCCAAACGCTTTCAATCTCTTATGCAACGCCCCAGCTTTTTGTGCATCCAAGCCAAACGCCCCTCCTGAATCTAAAGCAAGATTCGCTGGGAACAGGGTTGGACAGAGAGCGGCAAAGATAATCCTTGAATAGCCCCAAGACTGGCGACGCTTAGTTTTCTGCCCTGTACTTTTCATCGGAGACTTCTGGATCGTTGAGAAAATTTGCTCCGTCTTACGGACTAAGCCTGCGGCGCTTGGCTTTTGGGCTCAGACAAAATTGCATTTCCACACGCGAGGGATGTGTAGCATGCGAATGCCGCACAGGTAATGAAGCCAAATCCACCAGAGCTTCCGAAGGGGTGAAAAAGTTCCACGGCCAAAATGGTGCTTGCGATGGGTGCTTTCGATGCTCCCGCAAAGACCGCGACTAACCCTAGGCCAGCCATCATATCGGCGGGAACTCCGAGGGCTAGCGCTAGGGAATTCCCTAAAGATGCCCCCACGAAAAATAGCGGTGTTACCTCGCCACCTTGAAAGCCGCTTCCTACTGTGATCGAAGTCAGGAGGATTTTCCAGAGCCAACTGAATCGATTCGCTCCTTCCCCCGAAAAGCAAGATTCGATCGTGACAGTTCCTGCTGGCGTAGAATCCAAATGGACGCTCAAGCCGCAGTAGTCCCGTTCGCCGAGAGCGAATACCAAAAGAACAACCGCGCATCCACCCACCGCAGGGCGAAGCCATGGAATCGCTATTACGCGATTGCACAAGCCACGAATGCCATGTGTGATAGACGTATACAGAATGCTCGCCCCAGCAAAACAAAATGTTGCACATAAAATCTTCGCGATAAACAATCCACTGAACATCGCGAATCCACCAAAGGCGATCTGATAGTTTGAATGCTGGATTCCCCAAGCACTACTTACCAAGTGGCCGACCCACGAGGTGACCAGGCAAGGTACCAAAGCGAGGTAACACATTCGGCGGGACCGAACAATCTCGATTGCAAAGGCAGCACCAGCAAAGGGTGTTCCAAAGACGGCGCCAAAACCAGCAGCCAAACCGCACATTGATAGAATCCTTGTTTCGTCACAAGTAAGACGAAAGAGATTGCCCAAAGTGCTAGCCAAGCTACCTCCCATTTGAACGGCTGTCCCTTCACGACCTGCGGAGCCTCCGAACAAATGAGTGATAAGCGTTCCAATCAAAACCAGAGGCGCCATTCTCCACGGGATACCGTCGGCAGGCTCGCGAATCTGTTCGATGATTAGTGCGTTCCCCGCTTCCACGTTTTGTCCCAGAAAAAAATAAACTAGCCCTGAAATCAATCCGCCGATGGGAAGCAAATACAAGAGCCAGGAATGTTGAAGATGCGTTTCGGTAACGTGCTCCAATGCCCAAAGAAAAAAGGCGACTGCCGAACCAATTATCAACCCAACGGTGAGGCAAATGACAGACCACTTGATCATTGAGACGATTGCGTCGGAACGATTCATCGAATTCCAAAGGGATCTCTGTGTTTATGGACAAACGCGATCACTCAAAACGCAAGATTAGCTCAATTGAGTCGCATCGAGTAGGATAATACGTACTCGAGATAGTGGAACAGTGCAAATCAATTATGGAAATCAACGGAATAGAAATCGAACCGACCTTTGCAGAAGCGTTCGATATGACAGCGACTCGCATCGTAATCACGGCTGCGGAGCCCGAGTGGGCTTGCAGGGCTGCTGAAGCAATGACTGGCTTTGCAACCAGTGTGATCGGTTGCGGAGTCGAAGCGGGAATCGAGCGCATGCTTGACGAAGACGAAACTCCTGACGGACGCCCTGGAGTTTCCATTCTAATGTTTAGCACGTCTGGGAATGAACTGGAGAAACAACTGGTCAAACGTGTGGGGCAGTGCGTTCTGACTTGCCCAAGTACCTCGGTTTTCGGTGCAACCGCGAGCGAGAAACGAATCGCAATGGGCTCCAAACTGCGATATTTTGGGGATGGATTTCAAATTTCAAAAGTCATCGGCAGTGAACGCTATTGGCGAATCCCAGTGATGGATGGCGAGTTCGTTTGTCAGGATACGGTTGGCAGACAATCTGCAGTGGGTGGAGGGAACTTCTTAGTGCTGGCTGATACCATCCATGGAGCGCTTCATGCGTGTGATTCCGCCGTTCGAGCGATCAAGAAAGTTCCTGATTGCATAACGCCCTTCCCTGGCGGTGTCGCGAGAAGCGGCTCGAAGGTTGGGTCCAAGTACAAGATGTTACGTGCGTCGACCAACGATGCGTTTTGCCCTACGCTTCGTGAACAAACAGATTCCCTGGTGATCAATAGTGCCAGCGCAGCGCTGGAGTTGGTCATCGATGGGTTATCCCCTGAAGTCATCGGGCAAGCGATGAGAGTAGGTATTCTCGCGGCGTGCGAAGTGGGCCCATCCTTGGGCGTGCGAAAGATTACAGGCGGTAACTACGGCGGCAAACTGGGGCGACATCATTTTTATTTACACGATCTGCTTGCGGGAGCGTAAGCCATGAGCATGGAGCAAAGAAATTCTCCCAATGAGTGGGAAGAGCTGGAGATCGAAGCGAGCGAACCAGATAGAGACGAACATCTTGCTGAGCCTACTCCCGAACTGCAAAGGCGCATCGATTTGTTATTGAAGGATAACTTTGGATTTCGCCGAGCTGCGGAAAAGGTTCGTGAATTTCCGCAGTCGCCAGGTGTCTACTTGATGAAAGATTTCTCAGGGATCGTCATCTATGTTGGCAAGGCAAAGAATCTTCGGTCGAGGGCTAGCAGTTACTTTCATGCCGCCGCAGCGGAAGAGATTCGAACGGCAGAATGGATTCATGAGATAGCAGATATCGACTTCATGGTCTGCTCAAGCGAAGTTGACGCCCTACTGACCGAAAATCGACTCGTCAAAGATATCCAGCCTCGCCATAACAAAGACTTAAAGGATGACAAAACCTTTCCTTATTTGATGATCACGACGCACGAAGATTTTCCTCGTGTCGAAGTAACGCGTACTCCAAAGGACAGAGGAGCAAAACTCTATGGCCCGTTTACCAGTGCGGGACAGTTACGCGGCGCATTGCAAATTATGCAAAGGATCTTCAAGTTTCGAACCTGTTCGTTAGATATCGAAGAGACAGATCCCCGTTGGAAATGGTTTCGTCCCTGTCTGCTGGCATCGATCCAGCAATGCACGGCACCTTGCAATTTGAGGATATCAAAAGCAGACTACAAGCGGGATATCAAACGCCTTCAAACATTCTTGGAGGGGGGTAGCGAGAAACTCTTGATCCAAATGAAGAGCGAAATGCAGGATGCATCCGCGAAACTCGAGTTCGAGAAAGCTGCTCGCTTGCGAGACGAGATCAAACTCATCGAAAACTTGGGTGATCGAGGAGATATCGATGTGCATGCTCAGCCCGAGGTCTTCTACGTGGATCCCAAAAAAGGGATGAGAGCCTTGCAGCGAATCTTGAAACTGGAGAAGGAGCCGAGAGTCATCGAAGGTGTCGACATCGCACACCTCGGCGGCGATGATACCGTCGCTTCCTTGGTCCAGTTTCTGGATGGCTTACCCTTCAAGCAAGGATATCGAAGATACAAGATCCAAGGAGTCGATGGAGTGGATGACTTCCGAAGCATCCATGAAGTTATTTCAAGAAGGTTTCGTAGGTTGAGCGACGAGCAGGATACGTTTCCAGATTTACTGATGATCGATGGAGGCAAGGGGCAGTTGAACGCTGCATTGGCTGCTTTTCGCGATCAGGAAATCGAGCCGCCATTTATGGTCTCGCTCGCAAAAAGGGAAGAAGAGATCTTTCTTCCAGGAGATCGCGAACCCATTCGATTGGGACGTGAATCCTTCGCGTTGAGATTGCTGCAATATGTTCGAGATGAAGCCCATCGTTTCGCGCAGCACTACCATCATATCCTACGGCAGAAAAGCACATTCGAGCAACAGTTTCGCAAAGGCGACTAATATGCGTTCTTCCTGCTAGTGATGTTCGTCTAGCTGGGCTTTTCCTCTATCGATACAGCCGAAAAAAGTGAAAGTACTAGGCACATTCCATCTGCCGTCCACCTAGAATCCCGGGAAATGTCCATGAGTGTACTACACAACGGAACGTGCATGCACTTTTGTCAGTTGTGTGTCTATCGCTTCCGCCCTTCCCAATTTTAGGAGTCGGAAGCGACTGCCGGTCAATGTTGCTCGGATAAATGCAACGCCTACGATTTCGATTCTAGGTATCTGGCCAATTGGTGGAAATCGCAACCGGGCTCGATAAACCGAACTTTGGTCACCAATGTTTTCGGATCGACTAGTGTTTCGAACGGAACAAACGAAATGTTGAATTGTCCTCCGACGGAGATCATTACTCCGTTCAACTTTTGCTCCATAAGTGCGCGGTAGCCACCTACTCCGATTTGCGAGCCGAGCATCACGTCGAAGGCTGTCGGGACACAGCAACGGGATTCATATCCCATTTGAATTCCGTTGATCTTTCTATTCTTTCCAGTTTTCTTGTGGTAAGCGTTCGAAAGCATCGAAGCCATCGCTTTCCCAATAGCGATGCTCGAGATGGCAATATGACCGTGATCGTCTCGGGGAATGCCATCCAGATAAGATTGTGGCAAATACTCAGCCAATCCCTCTGCGATGACGATGACTCCGTAGTTGCGTCCCATCTTTTCGCGTGCAATCATGATCGAGACCATTTTGTCAACGACGGAGTCCAGGTTCATTACCGTCCGAATTTTTTCGGATCCGTCCGGTTGTGTTACTTTCTCCGTACACTTGAGGTCGCCTGCAATGTCTTCCACGCTCAGCACCAAGCATGCGTCCCCTGCAATTGCAGCCCCGTAGGCGAGCCAGCCAGCGGATCTACCCATCGCTTCGCAGAGAAAGTAAGCTTGCCCAGCTGCGGCATCTCGATTTAGATTTCGTATCTCACCTGCTAGTGTTTCAGCAGCACTGAAGTAGCCAAAGGTGAAATCGATACCCGAGTAGTCATTGTCGATAGTCTTTGGCAAATGAACAACTGGCATTCGAACGGCATCGGTTGGCAACGTATCCTGAAACATCTTCAGCTTGTTCGCTGTCTTTAATGTATCATCACCGCCGATGCTAATAAGAGCATCCACGTTCAGAGACCGGAGGGCTTGATAAACTCGTCGTAGTGGGGCTGACTTTTCCGGATCGGTAAGATGTTCGGGACTCGACACGGACTTTCCAGGATTGGATCGAGCCGTTCCAATCATGATTCCCGGTTCAGTTCGTGCGAACTCAAGCCGCTCCTGCGTGATTTTGAAGTACTGCTTTCCCTCTTCAAGCGGCTTTGAGGAATCAAAATCGATCAGGTTAGAATAGCCGTGCTTGATGCCGACAACTTCTACTCCGGCGTTGAGAAAACAATAGGCTGCTGAGGAAATAACAGCATTCGCTGCGGGTGCAGGACCGCCTGCAAAAAGAATGGCTACTCTCTTGATGGTCATTTCGTTTACTGGTCTTAGTCTTGCGGGTTTTGATCTGGCGAAAAGTCTCCCGATTGTACTGAGCTTGAGGGGGTTGTCCAACGCGATGTTAGATTCGGCAATTTGGGAGATTTCTTCTCGATTTTCGCAATGTGCCATCGGTGACGTTCCAAGTCGGTTGATAACGAATCTGATGATTGAATTGAACAGGCACAGCATTCCGATGAACACGCAGTCAGCGTGAAAGATTTCTGCGCGACCTGATTTTGAACACGAACGGAGATTGGGTAATGCCAGTTCCTACAGTCCCAGTTGGGGTCAGCAAGTTGCAAACAAATCGCATTCGTCGCGGCTTGTTTACAACAGTTTTGTTGACGGGAATTCTTCCAACGGGACTCGCTACTCAGGGGCAGGATGAATCTCCATTAAAGCAAATAAGACTCGACTCTGCCGTTGGCGATATTCCCGCTTCTCCTTGGTCGCGTCGAAACAATCCCGCACGTCAGGCTTCCATCGATTTCGAAAGTACCGTTTCTCAACCCAGGGCAGATCAACCAAATCGCTTCACTGAGACGAGCCGACAAGAAATACGCCTTGGAGATTCTACTTCGAGACGATCGCAGATTGGGAGCCCCACTTCTTCGTCCAGCACTCCTGCAACGATTCGCTGGGGAGCCATTCAGGCTCCGACTTCGAACGCCACGCTCCATACTGCGACGCGTTCATCCACCATCGGTCCATCTGATACACTTCCACCGCAACCGTCGGACGGACCCGTGCATCGGGACATGCGATCGAAACAGGGCAACTCTCAGGACGATTCCATGGAGTACACGGATGCAGATACCATCGTCAAATCGGATGTAGACACCGAATCGACGGAAAGCTACTCAAGTCGCTCGATGGAAACCAACGCTTCGCAATTGACAGTTTCGAGCAGGAACTCGACTTCGAAAGTTGAGCCTTGGGTCAAGCAGGCGGCAACGCGCTCTCATTCGACATCACCGAATGCGGAGTTCAATTTGGGCGATCCAGTCATTTCGACTCGGGAGGGATATTCGAATCAGAGTACTTCACCGACAAATTCCCATATTCGGCTGGTCCCGAACGACACCATTCAGATTGACAATTCTCGAGAGGTTGCAACACCGTTTGATCCGATGTTCACTAGGGGTGATCTTATCGCGCCGACGAACCAGGACAAAGATGGAGCCAAACGGATGCTCGTGGCTCAACGCCTCAGCCATGAGCTTTTATCCCAGAATCAAATACCGCCGGCGCATGCCCCTCAACCGTTAGAGAATCCAACGGGATGGCAATCGATTGAGCAGGAGCTGCGTACCAATTTAGAAAAGTGCGATCAACTTCTGCGACGCGGTGCGGTGCATAGTGCCCGATCTGAAGTGATCTCTGGCCTGAGACGACTCTTCAGAAGCTTGGATGCGTATCGCGGTTCGTTCACAAGCGAACCGGCTTTGGATCTGGCATTGACTGCATTTCGCGAGGAAGCAGACTTTCATTCGCCTTACGGAATATCATCGGTTGCAAGCGTTGTCGAGACGCATACGACACCTGCATTAAAGAACCGCCCGCTCGATGGAGTCTCACCTGAGGTAGCATCGCAACACTACAGGGGCTTTGCGGGGTACCAATGGATCGTCGCATCAGGTGGCCATCGCTGGGCTTCGGACTTGCTTTATGCACTTGGAAAGACCTACGAGAAGGAAGCCGAGTTGAGCTCGATGCCATCCATTAGGCTTCGAAGTCAGGCTGTGATTTGTTACCAATCGGCGATTCGAATCACTCCTCATCAAAGCGAAGCGAGCAACCAGTTGGGGTACGCACTAATCCATTTGGACCGCATCGAAGAGGCCTACGACGCATTGAAAGCCTCATTAGAGTCACAGTCAAACCCGCAAGCATGGAGCAATCTAGCCGAAATTTATAGACGACGCGGCGCTACCGATTCCGCTAACTTTGCGGTGCAGCAAGCTTCGAGTCTGGCACAAAGGACGGCACCTGCGTTCACCGCAGAGAATCCAGAAATCACCCAACTGGATCCTGCCGTTTTCGCGAGGTACAGTCCTGCACAAAATGTCGTTGCGCCAACGTCAAGTGCGAATGTAGCTACGACAGCAACTCAGGTTGCAAAACAGCCCAATTTCTTCTCGAAGATGTTTGCCCGATAATTTTCGATTTTAGGTTTGATCGCAGATGATGAAATTAGACATCTTAAGGGTTTTTCAGTTGGTAGCCCTATTGACATGCCTGCCGTCGCTCGTTCTAGCGCAATCCTATCACGGCGGAGGGCGAGTTCGGACGGTAAGTCATGAATATGAAAACGCGAATGTTCGCGCGAGTACCAATTGCGGATGCGAAACCATTCACTGTAGTGCTTGCAGTTCGCAGTCTCGGATACCAAGTGCAGCGTTCATGTGCCCGCCAACTCAGCCTACGGGAGTCACGTCAGGAGCCTGCGCTCCTTGTATCACCGGTGTGGACTGCGCGGTAGGACCGGGAGGCGAGAAGCGATGGAACGATTCTGTAAGTATCGACTTCCAGCCTTTGTGGCATGGCGAGTTTATCGGTCCCGTTCGTCTCCCCGCGTTGCTCGAATATCGAATTCGAGTGAATGATGAAATCACTTTCACCTACATACCCAATCGAGATCGTGTCAACGAGGAGTACCGTCTGATGGTCGGCGACACGATTGCGATCAGTTCTGTGTCGGACGATTCGATCAAACAAGACAAAGTCATCGTTCAACCGGATGGGAAGATCCATCTGAAAGTTTTGGATGCTCCTCTCGAAGCCGCTGGAAAATCGCTGACTCATCTTAGGAAAGACTTAGAGTTCGCCTACAAAAAGTATATTGTGAGCCCCGCGATCAACATCGAACCTGTTGCGGTCAATACAGCGCTTCTCGATCTTCTGGATTCAGTCAACGGGCCTTTCGCACAGGGAGGCCGAGCCTTGATTGCCACGGTGAACCCGGACGGTCGAGTACAGCTTCCACGCGTGGGCGGAGTGTACGTTGTAGGCATGACCCTGGATGAGATCAAGAGAGAGGTCAATCTCCGTTACAAGGATCAACTTGTCGGTGTCGAGGTGGAACCTCGCCTAACTCGTACCGCACCGCATTTTTTCCATGTCTACGGGCAAGTGGCGAAACCCGGTCGTTACGAACTGAACGGGCCTACCTCTGTAACCGCCGGACTCGCCCAAGCAGAGGGAGTATTGCTGGGAGGAAACGACCGTCAAGTGGTCATTTTCCGAAGAGCAGAAGATTGGCGTCTGGTCTCCACCATGCTCGACCTACGAGGAGCGCACCTTGGAAAACGCCCCAGCCCTTCGGACGAAATTTGGCTTCGGGACTCCGACTTGATCATCGTTCCGCCACGTCCTATCACACGAACCAATCAAGCGATTCAACAAATCTTTACGGATGGGCTTTATAGAGTTGTACCCTTCACCGTGCAACAGGGTGGCAACTAGGGCTATGTTTTTTAGTGCTCACCGTATCCAATCAACCTGTAATGGACTAAATTGCCAATCCTTATGCGACGGGATTCCCTACAACCGACATCTTAAATGAGTTCCTACGAAGTAAAGCGAGTTGAAGACAAGAAACAACAACGCCAGTTCATGAATTTGATTTGGCGTCTTTACAAGGGTGATCCAAATTGGGTTCCGCCTCTCCGTATGAATCAAGAAGAATTAGTCGGATTCCGAAGACACCCTTTTTACGAGAATGCAAAGTGCCGCCCTTTTTTAGTCTACAAAGATGGCGAAGTGGTGGGACGTATCCTTGGAATTGTCAATCATGGCCACAACCAACGCTTTCACGAAAAGAGAGGGTTCTTTGGTTTCTTTGATTGCATTGACGACCAAGTGGCCGCGAACCATCTGTTCAATGCAGCAGCTCTCTACCTGAAGGGAGAGGGGATGACCGACGTGCGCGGTCCTTGCAATCCATCCTTGAACTACGAGATCGGAACGCTCGTGGAAGGATTCGATACGCCGCCTACTTTTATGATGACTTACAATTGGCCATATTACGATAAACTTATCACCAATTTCGGTTTTGCAAAAACACAAAATTTGTATGCGTACGATGGGCACATCGACATGCTCGATACCCTCGATCCAAAGTTGAAGTTTGTTATTGAAGAGGTAAAACGGCGTTTCAATGTGAAACTACGGCCAGCAAGCACTCGGAACTTTGGTAGTGAGATTGCGTTGTTTCTCAACATTTACAATCAGGCTTTGCAAAGCACTTGGGGGTTCGTTCCATTGTCTGATGCGGAGTGCAAGGCCATCGGTTTCTCGCTCAAATTCTTGATTGACCCTCGTGTCACCTCGATCATCGAAGTCGACGGCAAACCAGTTGGGATCGGATTGGGGCTACCGGACTACAACCCTCTCATCAAGAAGATCGACGGGCGATTATTCCCCTTCGGTTTTTTGACCTTGCTGATGGGCCGACGGAAGCTCACCAGAATTCGCATGATCAGTACGAACGTGATACCAGAATATCAACGATGGGGTCTGGGGCTTGTGGCGTTGGAACGCATGCTTCCGGATTGCCTCAAAATGGGGATCAAGGAAGCAGAGTTTTCTTGGGTCCTGGAAAGCAATCATTTATCGCGAGGTTCACTGGAACGGGCAGGAACCCGCCGCACAAAAACGTATCGACTTTACGACCGAACGCTGGCTGATATCGCGTAGGATACGCCACCCCACACGCGAAGGATTTGTTATACTAAAATTCGGCTCTCGCAGGGCAACGTATCGGACTCTGCCTAGCGAGGGCTTCCTCTCGAGATACATGGACCATGGACGACATGAACGAGACATTAGCAGTGATATTGGCTGGCGGAAAGGGAACCCGTCTCGAACCGCTTACTCGCGACCGCGCAAAGCCTGCTGTACCCTTCGGTGGTAATTACAGAATCATCGACTTCGTTCTGTCGAATTGCCTGAACAGCGGGTTGAGAAAAATGTTGGTCCTCACCCAGTACAAGGCAATGAGTCTGGACCGACATATCAATCTTGGTTGGCGAGATTACTTTTGCCGCGAGCTGAACGAATTTATCGATATCGTGCCGCCGCAACAACGTATCGATGAGAATTGGTATCAAGGTACCGCCGATGCGGTGTACCAAAACATCTATGCCATCGAAAAGGATCAACCCAAGTACTTGGTTATCCTCGCGGGTGATCACATCTATAAGATGAACTACGACGCGATGATTCAGTTTCACAAAGAAAAGCAGGCCGATCTGACGATCGGTGCTTTGCGAGTGGATCTTGAAGCCGCTCGCGAGTTTGGTGTGATGCAAATCAGCGAGAATCAAAGGATTATCGGATTTCAAGAAAAGCCACAAAACCCTCGTTCCATTCCAAGCGATCCCAATCATGCTTTGGCTTCGATGGGGATCTACGTATTCAATACGCGATTTCTTTTGGAACAACTATGTCAAGACGCGAATAACTCGAAAAGTCAGCACGACTTTGGAAAGAATATCATTCCTTCCATTATCGAAAAGCAGCGAGTGTTTGCGTTTCCTTTCCGAGATGAGAACCGAAAGACCGAAGCGTACTGGCGAGACGTTGGAACGCTTGACGCACTTTATGAAGCGAACATGGATCTGGTTCGCATCGATCCTCAACTAAATCTCTATGACGATAGTTGGCCCATCCGTACGCACCACCCCAATTTGCCACCGCCTAAATTTGTATTCGGTTCGAGAGGAGAAACCGATCGAGTGGGTACAGCCATTGACTCGATCATATGCCCAGGCACGATCGTGAGTGGAGGGCGTGTCGAACGCAGTATCATCAGCCCTAGTGTTCGAATCAACTCTTACGCCTCCGTCACAGACAGCATCCTCTTCGAAGGTGTCGAGGTTGGGAGACACGCAAAGATACGAAATGCGATCATCGACAAAAATGTGATAATTCCTCCAGGCTTCGAGATTGGTATCGATCTAGAAAAAGATGCTCAACGCGGATTCACTGTTTCAGCGAAAGGAATCGTCACGGTTGCAAAAACAGAAGACCTTTCCATGTTTGTCAGCGGCCCAACGGCATCTCCCTTTCGAAGCGACCAGCCTTCTCGGCCATCGTTTCCACATATGGATACAATGGAGTCACTTAATCGATCACCCATGGATTTGCGATCCCGCGAAGAAGAACGATGAATACTGCACCCGTTCTCTATCTGATGATGGGCGTTTTGCTCGGCACCACGTTTTTGTCATTGGGGATTGTGATTGGAGTGTGGATGGGGAAACGCAACAGTCCGTTACCCTCCCATTCCCTCGGGTTGCATCACTCATCTCCAGCCCCTGAGCCCCAGCAGCTTCTAGACGCCTTGAAAAGTTTCGCGGCCTGGACCAGTGACTTTTCTGGTGACTTCACACGCTATCAGTCCACGATGAGCTCGTTGTCTCGACGTGTCGCCGATGGTAAATCAGTAAAGACAAAGGAAGATATCCAAAGCTTGCTAGATCAGATTATCACTGCAAACAAAAACTTGCAGGATCGTTTAGACAATGCAGAACACAAACTAGATACACAGACCAAGCAGTTAGATGGCTATCTATCCGAGGCGAGAACGGATGCATTGACAGGGCTGTCCAACCGGCGAGCATTCGATCAAAAAATGGAAGAGTGCTTTCAGAAGTGGAACCAAAACAAGCAGCAATTCTCACTCGCTTTAGTAGACATCGATCATTTCAAGAGAATCAACGACACCTATGGTCACCCGGCAGGCGATGCGGTACTTCGAGAGATCGCTTCGCGATTGAAGGGTTTTTCCGATGAAGCCATCCACATTGCACGTTTCGGCGGTGAAGAGTTTGCGTTACTTTTCGAAGCTTCCTCAACGGCATCTGCTGCGGTGATGGAGAAAATCCGATGTGCACTACAAGACAAACCGATCGACGCGGATGGTCACTCTATTAAAGTGACTCTTTCAAGCGGAGTTTCGCAAATTGCTAATAATGATCGAATAGCGAAGTTGGTTCGTCGAAGCGACGAAGCCCTCTACACGGCCAAAATGGCCGGGCGGAATCGAGTCTTTATTCACAATGGCACGCTTTGCGAAGTGTTCGGAAATCCTCTCCCGCAGTCAACCGACACACCAACGACCAACTCGCACGAAGAATTCGTGGAAATATCTACTGATCCGGTCGAGCAGAGGATCTTGAAGCAAATTGATCGGATGTTGACGAAAGACTCCTTTTAATCGTAGTGTCGCTCGAGGACTAGATAATGGTCTACAGCATATAGGTTTGGGCCAAAGCAGTGAATTGTTGAATCTGGTTGGATTCCCACGCTTCATTTTTTTGAAGTTCTTTGGCAAGTAGCTTTACAGCTATGGGAGCGATCTGCACTGCAGCAGATGTATTCAAAAAGAGCGCTCTCGTTCGTCTCGCCAAAAGATCCTCGAGATTGCGGGAATACTCAAATTGAATTCCTTGCAACAAATCAGCCTCGGTCAGTTCGAGCTCTGGATGCAGCGACTGCAAAAGGCTGCGGTCTGTCTCGAATTCTCGCTCACACGCGACGCGATCAAGTTGGGTTTGTTGGAGCTGCATCGATTTTGTTTGGCATGAAGTTTGAGGTAAATCGAAGCGATTCGACAACAAATCGACGCAATCCTCCGCCATTTTTCGATATGTCGTCCACTTGCCACCTGTAATCGTGACCAATCCAGACGGCGAGAATTCAATCGTATGATCACGAGAAAGCTGTTTGGTAGGTTGATCTTTGCGGGCCTTGACCAACGGACGTATCCCTGTGAAAACGCTCAATACATCCGATCGCGAAGGTGCGATTTCCAGGTAGCCCGCTAGCGTTTCAAGTAAGAAATCCACTTCCTCGCATTGCGCAGACGGTTCTTCAACAATGTTGTGAATGGGCGTATCGGTTGTTCCCACCAAAACATGCCCTTGCCACGGAATGATGAACAAGACTCGTCCATCGGATGTCTTCGGTACGATGATTGCCCGTCTCGATTTGAACAAAGCAGATGGCAACACCACGTGCACCCCCTGACTCGCTGCGACGAGTGGCTCAATCTTGGCACTATCCATCCGTCGAATAGCATCGCAAAACGGCCCAGTGGCATTCACGATCGCCTTCGCTCGGATTTTGTGAGACTTGCCCGTTTCTTGATCTACAAATTCAAGTCCTTGAAGCCGTTGGTTCACATTGCGATCGAGCGCGACCACTTTTGCATAATTCAAAACGATGGCTTTCGATTCCACCGCAGTTCGGATGAGTTCAATCACAAGACGGGAATCGTTGAACTGAGCGTCGATGTACGAGACACCACCGGCGAAACGATTAGAGCTCAATTGCGGAAAGCGATCATACAAGCTTCGGCGCGACACTTGCATTGACAGCCGCGCACCAGATCCCCAAGCGAGTGCATCGTACAGTTTAAGTCCTACACCATAGAAGATACGCTCGAACATACTCTTGCAGGGAATGATAAATTCTAGCTCATGGACTAAATGAGGTGCATTCTTAAGCAACCGTCCTCGCTCGCGTAACGAGTCCCTCACCATTCCGAATTGGAACTGCTGGAGATAGCGAACCCCACCATGAATCAGTTTTGTTGAACGGCTCGACGTCCCCTTGGCAAAATCCGAACCTTCCAAAAGCAAGGCCGAGTATCCTCGCGTTGTGGCGTCCAGCAATATGCCAGCACCCGTGGCACCTCCGCCGATAACGACAACATCCCAAACTTTGGAGTCCTCAGTCGCCGCGTTTAAGTGGTAAGAGCGTGTTGTCCGCTGTCGAAAAGAATCCATTATGGGCGAATCCATTGTTGCGATCTGTGAACTGCCTCAGACCATTGTTCGCGAATACGCTTCACTTCGGTAGGTGCCATCGCGGGTTCAAAGACGCGATCGGATCGCCAAATCGCCTGAACCTCTTCAGCGTTCTTCCAAAAACCGACCGCTAGGCCCGCTAGGTAAGCGGCACCCAATGCCGTCGTCTCAACAACTTTGGGACGAACAACCGCTGCTTGCAAAATGTCGGCTTGAAATTGCATCAGCAAATTGTTGACGGAAGCGCCACCATCGCAACGCAGTTCCTCGATGGCTAACCCTGAATCTTGCCGCATCGCATCGAGCACATCTGCTACTTGAAATGCAATTCCCTCCAACGCGGCTCGCGCCAGATGTGCCTTTGTCGTTCCTCGAGTGATACCTTGAATGGTTCCTCGCGCATAAGCGTCCCAGTGCGGCGCCCCGAGACCTGAAAGTGCGGGCACAAAATAGACACCCCCGTTGTCCGGAACAGAAGATGCTAAAGCCTCAATCTCTGAAGACGACTGTACGATCCCCAATCCATCACGAAGCCATTGGACTGCAGCCCCCGCGATAAAGACACTTCCTTCCAAAGCGTACGCATAGGGTTCGTCTATTCCCGTTTGCCAAGCGACTGTGGCCAGCAATCGATTCTTGGATTGCCGCACTTGGTCCCCTACATTCATCAACATAAAGCAACCCGTTCCGTAGGTATTCTTAGCCATCCCATGTCGCACGCAATTCTGCCCAAACAATGCCGCCTGTTGATCGCCAGCGATGCCGCTGATTGGCAAGCTACTTGAGAGAAAATCAGGAGTCGTTTCGCCAAAAACATAAGAGCTTGGGACAACCTTTGGCATCATGGATCGCGGAACATTCAGTGCTGACAGTAGTTCATCATCCCATTCCCTGGTGGTGATGTTGAAGAGCATGGTGCGCGAAGCATTGCTCGGGTCCGTCACATGAACTTTTCCACCCGTCATTTTCCAAACCAGCCAACTATCGACCGTTCCGCAGGCTAGCTCACCCTTCTCCGCTTTGGCTCGGGCTCCTGGAACATGATCTAGAATCCACTGAATTTTCGTTCCTGAAAAGTAGGCGTCGACGACCAAGCCTGTTTTGTTCTGAATAACGACCGCTTTTCCTTCAGCCTTCAGTTGATCGCAAATCGATGCGGTTCTACGGTCTTGCCACACAATTGCAGGATGGATCGAAACTCCCGTTTTGCGATCCCACACAATAGTAGTTTCACGTTGATTCGTTATTCCAATCGCTGCAATGTCTTTCGAAGAAATACCTGTCTCGGCAATAACTTGCCTAGCCACATCTCGCTGAGAAGTCCAAATCTCTTCGGGATCATGCTCGACCCAACCAGCCTCTGGATAAAATTGTTGGAATTCTCGTTGGGCAACTCCTCGAATCGTACCCTCGCGATCAAAGAGAATCGCCCGAGAACTCGTCGTACCTTGATCCAAGGACAAAATCATCGACATAGCTAATGTTCCCTATTGGAGAAGATGTATCAATGCTGGAACGCACCAAGATTAAAACATAGCGAACAGATCCATGGAAGATGACACAGCCATTGCGTGCCATCCATGTACCTTGCCAGGCTGGTCGGATTTGAGCCCATTTCAAGGTTATGGACTTTGAAACTCGATAGATACAAATATCGGTCGATGGTCTGAGGCGACGGACTCTTCGATCACTCTCGACGAAACGATGACAGGCTTGGTCGGTCTTCGTAAAAGAATGTAATCAAGCTGCCGAGTTGGTGATGCGGTTGGAAACGTAGGGAGATTCTGACGATCTTGCGGGGCGCTCCACGATTCGGTTATTTTGGAAATCACTTTACTTCCGGGCACATCGTTCATGTCGCCTGCCAACAGTGAAATGACAGCGTCGCGAGACCCGAGATTTGCTAACTGCGTTGCTTGTTCCAATCTTATCGTAGGTTCCGCATGGTCCAAATGCGTAGAAATGAACTGCACACGATAATCTTTTGTAAACTCGAACAGCGAGGACACGGCGATCCGCTGTTCTCGATTGTCTCGATTGGCCAATTTCGTGATCTCTACGTTCACCAATGGAAAACGCGACAGAATGGCTTGTCCATATTCTCCTCCTTCGAAATCAATTGCCTTCGCAAACGACTCGTACATGCCGGTCAAACGAGCCAATTCGTTCGACTGATCGACATTTCCGCTTCGCTTCGTTTTGCGATCGACTTCTTGTAATGCGACCAGGTCGGGATCCGCGTTTCGTATCAACGATGTAATTCGTTTGAGATCCACTCGTTCATCGAGGCCGCGACCGTGATGGATGTTGTAGCTGAGCACTCGAAGTGTCGGCTTCACATCGATGGTTCGAAGTATTGCGGTGACGGGAAAATGATCCGAGGGTGTTCTGCCCTCTCGTTGCGTTCGATCGATTCGAGCTTGTCGCACTTGCCAATGCGAAGAGCACGCGATCCAATCGATCCGAGGACCACCGGTGTTGGCCGCTTTGAAGCCGGAGAATGTGCCCGTAGACGGATCGGGGTGAGGGCTCGTCGTCTTGATATACGAATCCTGAAGCGTGATCAAATCAGGCTTCGTTGGGTCGCTATCAAACAGCGATTTGTACGGACCTGACTTTGCATCCGCATTGAAGTCGCCGGTGATGATGACACGGCAATCGGCACCGAGCGTCGTGACTTTGCTTCGAATCAGGCTTGCGGATTGCGAACGAGCCTCAGCCCCCATATGGTCAAAGTGAGTATTAAGGAACAAAATTGGTGCTGCTTCTTGAGCCGTGTTGTCTCGAAGTTTCACCCAGGTAGCGATGCGTGGCAAAGCAGCATCCCAACCTTTGGAGCCGATGACATCAGGGGACGGGCTAAGCCAGAAATGCCCTCCATCTAACTTTTCGAAGCGGCTCTGATTGAAGAACAAAGCGGCCATTTCGCCATTGTCTTTGCCATCATCACGCCCTACGCCGAACGACTGGTACTTGCGCAGTCGCTCTTGAAGGTAATCGCGTTGGAATGCGAGTGTTTCCTGCGTACCTAGCAGATCAGGGGCGAACTCTTCGATCGTCTCGACCAAAAACTCTCTGCGTTTATCCCAATGATTCTCACCATCCTTCGCGGTCCCATAGCGAATGTTGAAACTCATCACACGGACCGGCAACTCATCACTCGCCATGCAAAACGCACTAGCAAAGAGGAGCATAGACGCGAGGAATCCCCGTAGGCTGCGAATCGAGTTCATTATGTTTCTCTGAGGCATCAAGTGGAGGTAGTCGTGGTACTGTGGTACATGGTTCTTCTGCCGCATAGTGAGTTTCGCTCTTATGGACTAAAACTCGCGCTGATTATAGCGTAATCGCCAATCGACATGGTTGCTGTACGCCATCGCTTTGTTGACAATCTGAAATAGATCTGGATCGTAAAATGCCAAGTCTTCGCGAGTTCGAATTGCATTTGCATTATCTGTCGGTGGCGGCGATTGCCCAACAGCATTGAAATAAGCCAGGACGCCATAATTCCAATATTCAATTCGACTATGAATGGCTTGAGTACCTCGCCACTTCCCTTTTGCTGTCTGTTGCTCGAACGCAACTTTGAGGGAATCATCCAATCGCGCATCCAGTCGTTCCAATCGCAATTCATACTGCTGCCAAACATTCTTCGGTCGATTTTCCCAATCGGGGTCTATTGGCCTAGTCGCGGCAATTTTGTAGATGGCGTCCGCTAGCAAATAGATCAAATGACTATTCTCTTTCGAGTTCGCGTACCGCGATGCCACAAGGTTCTCTTCGCCAACGACGATCAAATTCAACTCGGGAGAGTATTCCAAGTACCTCGCTAGATGATCCACGCTTTTGGCCGCAGCATGACTGTGCTTTAGCTCGGGTAGGTTCGCCAACGACTCGTTCTTTCCAAGGACGATGAGCTTTGTTTTCGAAGCGATGATGGCTTTGAGGATGTCATGGCGATAGGCGAACATTTTGCGAACGATGTCGTTTGCCATCAATAAAGATTCGTCCGAAGCGTCTCGTCCCAGAACCGTAAACTCGCGCGCCCAGCAAAACTTGGTGTAGTACGGATCGATTGTTAACTTTTCCGGAGGGGACTCCACGACAGGTAGTGGGCGAGGGAATTGATAACGCCAATCGAAGGAAGCATCGAGTTGGAGGATGGATCGAACCAACTCGTAACCGACCGGATCATATGACTTCAGTTGTTCTCTCGTTCCTATGGGCCCGTGGTTCCAATTGTTGATACGATTGCAGTCGAAGTATGCTTGGCAAATTTCAGCCCAGTATTCGCCAGGATTCGACCCAGCGTAAGCAGACTCATAGAGACCTTTTTGTTTTGCGTTATCGTAAGTCTCTTTTAAACGTCGGCTCCAGTCCGGATCGATGCTTCGCAATGCACCATCGATCGTATGGCAGAATTCATGGACGCCGATGCTTTCGTCGTCGTAACGATCTAACGCAAGACCGAGTAGGTTCTCTTCGCCAAAACTGGTGGGTTTGCCTCCGGTTCCTCGTACTCGCTCGTTTTGAAAAGCGGGATCAGGGTGATCGCTATACTCGGGCATATCCGTATAAACTTGATCTTTACCGATGATGATGAGATACATCCCATTCTTTTGCATCGCTCGAAGGATATCGGGGCGGCCTGCAAGCATATGGCTGACGATCCCATAGGTTCGCTTTAACGCTTGGTCGTCGACTTCTTTCGATGCGACAACAGGCAATCCGTTAACGTCAATGTACTTGCTATAGAACGCGCGAGCTTTGTCTTTGTATCTTTCCCTCACCAATTCGAAAAAAGACTCAGGCGGCACGGACAACGAGGCATTCAAATCTACTTTGATGGCTGCCTCTGATGTGGATTGGATAGAAGAGGATTGGACAGGCATCACGGGGACCGTCCGCTTGGCTTGGACGACAGCGACGTTGGACTTCGTCTTCGTGGCATCTGATAGCGAAGCTGAAGTGGTCGCTGGTAGCAAATGTTTGACAAAGTAGTCGTGCATGCGTCGAGACCCGTACGCGCCACCCATTCCATGTCCGCCATTGGGTACCACGAGTAAATCAAAGTCCTTGTCTGCCCGAACAAGAGCATCCGCTACACGCATCGTGGACTCAGGGGGCACGTTGGTGTCCATCTCACCGACGATCAAGAACAACTTTCCTTGAAGACGATGTGCGTTATCGACGTTCGAGCATTCCGCATAGTGTGGGCCGACGGGATATCCCATCCATTGCTCGTTCCACGAAGCTTTGTCCATTCGATTGTCATGGCAACCGCAGGCAGCCACCGCCACTTTGTAGAACTCTGGATAGAACAGAACAGCACCTGCCGCGTTTTGCCCACCGGCAGATGTTCCATAGATTCCAACTCGCGACAGATCCATCTCTGGATACTTGGCAGCCGCCGACTGCATCCAAAGAATGCGATCTGGGAAGCCTGCATCCTTGAGGTTCTTCCAACATACGTCATGAAAAGCTTTAGATCGGTTGGCCGTTCCCATTCCATCGATCTTTACAACGATGAATCCTAACCGCGTCATCGATTCGTAACGTATGCTCGGACTGAACGTTTTAGGTACATACGAGCTTTGCGGGCCAGCATAGATGTCTTCAATAACCGGATACTTTTTGGTTGGATCAAAGTCTTTCGGACGACAGATGATTCCCCAAATATCGGTCGTTCCATCGCGTCCTTTCGAAACGAAGACTTCAGGTGCTGACCAACCGCTTGCCTTCAGCTCAGATACATCTGCCGTTTCCAGATCACAAACTTTTCTACCGTCGGATACCCGGCGTAGCTCTGTGATTGGAGCTTGGTCAACACGAGAATAGGTATCGATCACAAAATCTCTATTTGGCGAAAACTGAATCGAGTGATTGCCGTTCCCTTCCGTAAGCCAAGTCAGCGCCCCGGTATCGAGCGATACATAGCCGTAATGGACTAGGTAGGGATCTTGGCCATCTCGGCCACTTGCACTGAACCAAACGTTTCTGTTCGACTCATCGATCGACTCTACGCTTCGAACGACGATTCCCTTCGGTGTGAGGACCCGTTTTTCCTGACCTGTTTCTGCATCGATCAAGATGAGTTGTCGCCATCCATATTTCTCGGTGGCGTATAAGATTTCGTTCGAGTCGTTCAGCCATTGAACCAACGCGAGTTTCTGATTCTCGGTGTGGGCCGTCCAGAGGAACGTCTCGGTCTTCTCGTCGATGATGTTGCGCGTACTTCCGGTTTGAGTACGAACCTCGATCAGCCGAAATCGTTGATGGCCTCGATCTGTTTGCTCATAAGTAAACGTCGAGCCATCTCTGCCAAACCGAATGCGAGGTCGCAACCACTCGTGCTCGAATAGGACAACACTAGGTTTGATCTGTTCGCGGTTGTCGACTCGGAACAAGTTTAATTCATACGTTGGGAATAAATCGCCAGGCAAAACGTAAGGTCTTGTTTCCAAAAGAGCACGGCCACCATCGGCAGGTGAAGATCGAATCCAATGGACCGTTTTTTTCTCTACAATCTTTTCACGAAACGCAACCACGACGCTTGAGTCGGGCGACCAAGTGAGTTGACCATAAACGTCTGAGGCACTTCCATCTTTGCTGAGCACCACCCGCTCATCGTTCTCTATCCGATAGA
Organism: uncultured Pirellula sp.; assembly: GCA_903858115.1. Classification (GTDB taxonomy): domain Bacteria; phylum Planctomycetota; class Planctomycetia; order Pirellulales; family Pirellulaceae; genus JBKCUI01. The sequence continues at coordinate 85,017 of CAIOHR010000380.1, forward strand.
TGACCACATTATTGTCTTCCACCGATGCTCGCCATTTTCCATCGGGAGACATGGACTCTCGGGATCTACCATTACCAGCGGGCGGACGACGTCGCGCAGGTGGACTGGACGTTAACGGACGACCATCGATCACGATAGTTGTGTGGCTATCTTGGGCTGTGACTTCGCCGAGACTTTCGCCTTTCGCATTTTCGATTCGCCAACGATGCCCACCAAAGGTATGCTGTTCTTTGGAAGTAGCTGGAGGAATCTTTCCGTAGCTAGTCTTTTCACCATTGCCACTGAGCCAGAAGATCTCAATCGGCTCTTTCAATTTGTTTTCAAACGTAATCGAACTATCATCACCATTGGCTTGGGATCGTGATCGCCCGCGATTCTCGCTTGCTTCAACGGGCGCCGTAGCAGTTTTGGGCTTCTCCACTTCTTGAAGCGTCTTTTGATCCCAACGATACGCCTTGTCCGATCCGATCAACACCCAAGTGCGGTCGGCGCTCTGATACTCCAACCGATTGATAGGCAAGTGGGTATGTCGTACGGAAGGTCCCATAGCGTTTGCGACAGTTTTATGATCAAACGCTGGATCACGCATTCCTTTGGCAGCATCCACGACAATGAACTCTTGACCTCCGTCAGGGAGTTCATTCCGATACCAGAACATCGGAATTCCCTCGATCCAATTAGGAACCACGCGACTGCGATACACTCTTGCACCTTCACGGGCTGCACGATTTCTATCTTGAGGTGAATCCGGTTGCTCAAACGCGATCAAGTCCTCATCGTCAGCTGCTTCTGCAGAACATAGGGTGGGTGGTAAACAACCCATTACAAGGAAAAAAAAATGCGACCAAAACAAATACCAGGTTTTTTTGTAACGCATGCAATGTGAGATGGCTAAGGAGATCGATAAAGAGAAGGATACCGAATACCCTGGATTATATCTGCTGTAACAAGAAGTAATACGGAGCAAAGAAGTCTTTGGCTTTCATATTGCGAAATTAAGCCTGCAATTCATTATTGTTACAGAAAGCACTGTTGCTGATTCTGTTTATCCAACAGAGATGGACTTGGCATCATCTATATCTTTGCTGCGATATCTTTGCAATTCTAAACGAGGGACATTAAGTAGAGCATTTCGCAACAGATCTGGGCAGAACGCTCGTCGTATCGCTGGGCTTCCAATTCGGTGCCGTCGGCGACCTTTGGGTCTTCGTACCGAATCGGAATGCGTAGATCGCAGCCCATCACAAGCGGACAGGCGTCGTCGGCCTGCGAACAAGTCATCACCGCGCAGTAACCTTTGCTTGGATTAGGCGGATCTCCATAAGCTTTAGAGAAGCATACCTGCGGAGTCGACGACGCGGAGTTGTAAACGCTATAAAGTGGATTCGTTGCGGTGGGATCATCGGCAACGATCCTGAGGCCGCATCGTTGCATGGCTGCGACAGCGCGAGGGTTGAACGCGGTAGCCTCCGTTCCGCCCGAATAGGTTTCAACATTGTCTAAGCAATAGTAATCAGCAGCGACCTGAGCCCAAATCTGTGAGAGGTGGCTTCGTCTGGAATTGTGCGTGCAGATGAACGTCAACTTGGCTGGCTCCAACTTCGACAGTCGTTCACGAATGAAATCGGCAACTTTGGAAAGCTCAGCCTTTCGGTCGCTTGGGATCGTATCGAACCGTTTTGATGCTTCCGTCAAGTATTGCTTCAATTCAGGGTAGAACACGGGCGAAGCCTCTTCCATTCTATTAACTGTCACTCAAGGATTCCTCAAATGGTTATTGGTTATTCAAAGAATTTGTGCCTACATTATCACATTCGTACGAAATCTCGACCTCCGGCGGCATTCAAATGGTTGGGCATTTCACCCGTTTTTTCGAATGCAAGATCTATCACGTGTGAAACCGATGAAGATTTTTGGTGGTTTGGGGATTCCAGTCCGTTGCGATAGGATCCGATTATGACTATCTTGGCAATTGCGACTAGACTCTCCCCATAGACTGAAAACTTTGAATGCGAGCTCTTCCCTGGAGTATTGCTTCCACGATTCCTTCTTTGCATTCTCGCAATTGAACCTGCGTTCCCTCAATTCCGTGAATGGTCGTCGGCTAGCTCGCGATTCCACGAAGTCAGTCCGCTCGCACAAGATCTGCAATATGGCCCTTCCGACGAACAGCGTTTTCTCGAAGAATCGATTCGCATTCTTCTCCGTAGTCGTGTTCCTTCCATTTTTGTTATTGAATCATTCACGGGCGCGAGAAACTGCACCGCAGGAACCGGCCCCACAACAGCCTGCTACACAACAACCAGCCCCAACTCCAAAAGTTGCCGCAGATAAACCAACCTTGGCATTGGTCGATGGTTTTCTCATAACGATGACTGGTTCCGAGCCGATCGCCAGAGGTCGAGTGTTGATCGCTGGCGAAAAGATCGTAGCGGTCGGTGGCGAGGATGTCGCTATTCCAGAAGGCGTTCCACAAATTGACTTGAATGGTATGACGGTTATTCCTGGCCTCATCGATCTACAAAGTCGCCTGTGGGTCGCGGATAGCTCGACCGATTTTGGAGCGAGCGATGGATCTCTTCAAGCAACCGACAGCCTCGATCCGTTTTCGGAGAATTGGCAAGAAGTCATTCGCCACGGCGTAACAACAGTTTATACGCAGCCATCTTCGCGCGGCGCGATGAGCGGGCTTGGGACTGCGATCAGCGTTGCACCTAATAACAATGGCTCGCTCAGAGTGCATTCGCCCGCTGCTGGTTTGCAAATGTCGATGGGAGAATTTCGCTCTAATCGCGAACGCCAGCAACGCTACGAGAGTCTCAAGAAATCGATTCAGTCCCTTGTCGATTACAAGAAGTCCGTTGATGAGTATGAACAATACTTGAAAAAGAAAAAAGAAGACGAAGAGAAAGCCAAAGCGGCAGCAGACAAACCAAAAGATGCAACAGTCAAGGCCAGCCCTAGTGCTAAACCCGCAGAGAGTCCCGCAACAAAACCATCCATCGAGCCTCCTCGCGGAGAAACAGGTGGAACACCAAGCGGTCGGCCCGGCGGATTCCGTCGTGGACCTCCAGGTTCGGAGGCACGGCCGCCTGTGCCGCCGACTCCTCCACAAACACCATCCCCTCCGCAAACTCCAGCAGGAGCCCCCGGTGCAACTCCCCCCGCAAAGACGGATGCGGCACCCGCTGCGAAACCGCCTAAGAAGCCGGAACCAGACAAAACCAAAGATCGACTCCTTCCAGTACTTAGCGGAAAGATCCCGGTTCGGCTCGCCCTTCATAACGCAAACGATTTCCGGTTCGCCGTTCAATTGATGGACGAGTTCAAGGAGATTCAATGGGTCCTCGAAGGTGTTGATGATTTGCAATCGGCTGAGTCTCTCGTGCAACAACGAAGACTACCGATCGTTGTCGGCCCTTGGTTGAATTTGGCTTCTTCGACCCAATCCAATAGCAAAGAACGCAAAGCTTGGTCGTCTCTCATCTCCAGATATGAAGGTGCGATCGGTATCGGAACTTTCAACGCCAGTCCACGTGGTTCTGGTCTTCTGAGAGAGCACGCAGCCACGGCCGTTGCTTCCGGCATGTCACCACAAGTGGCCCTTGAATCCATGACGAGCAACGCTGCACGACTTCTTGGATTGGCGGATAGCATCGGTAGTATTGCTGTCGGAAAACGTGCTGACATCATCGCAATTGCCGGTGAGCCTATCGATACTTCGGCACCTGTATCCTTTGTGATATCCGGTGGTGTTATTATTCATCAGGCTGCAACTCAGCCTTCAGAAGACAAGCGAAAGGAAGTCGCCACATCCAACGCCGCGGAGACCAAGTCGCTCGAAAAGAGTCTCCCTGCCAGTTATCAGTTACGATCGAGTCGTGTGTTGTTGCAGGATGGTTTGGTGCCAGCCACATTGATGATTGTGGATAGCAAGATCAAGTCGATCGAAACAGGAACAGCCGCTGCTGACGGTTCAGTGCCAACCATTGATGTTGGCAACAATGTGATTACGCCTGGGTTGTTTTCTGCATATGCAACACTTGGACTCGACGAGTTGACGGCAACAGGATCGGACTCGGACTCCGCAGCGATGTCATCAGCCGACTTTGCGTTGCGTGGGACGAGTCAGCAGCGTCAACTGCGGGAGACGGGTGTGTTTTCTGTTGCATTCGCGACTGCGACTTCGAACACGTTGTCGGGTCAAATCAGTTTGGTAAGTATGGAAGGATCGGGAACGGTATCGCTTCCATCCGCCGCTGTTCAGATTGTCGTTAACGATTCCTCGCGACGCCCCGATCGATTCCCGTCCAGTTTGGTGGGCCAGGTGAAATTGGTACGAGAGCTTCTCGATGGTAAAGTCAATCCATCGAGGCTTTATATCCCAGGTGAATCGTTAGATCGGCTTTCGCAATCGAAACAAAGTGTTGCTGCACAGTTGGTCTCAGGTAAGCAACTGGCAATCTTTCAAGTTTCCACGGATGCGGAAGTGAACGCTTCTCTTTCGATCATTGAACAATTCAAACTCAACGCGGCGCTGATGGGAGCCCGCGAATGGTCGCCATTTGTAGACCGACTCAAAGCGTTGGGGGTGTCTATCATTGCCAAGCCAATCACAGATGCGGACTATCAATGGTATTACGAAGAGTTGGTCCAATGCCACGCGAAGGGTGTGCCTGTCTATTTTGGCGGGGATACTGCATTGCAACTGAGAGCGACCGCGAGTCAATGCGTTCGGCAGGGGATGCCTTCGACAGCTGCAATTCGATCGCTAACGCAGGCTGCACGTATGTTGTACGGTGCGACCGCTCCAGCGTCTGGGCTCAGTGCAGGAAGTCAAGCCAACGTGGTCGTTTGGTCAGATTCACCGTTGAATCTTTCAGCGACCGTCTTGTCGTTGATTGTGGATGGCAAAACCCTAGATCGTAAGTCCGATCGATATGGAAAAGATCAAAAGGTAAAGCCATGAGCATCGCACAAAGCGCAGATAGGAAATTGGGAATGATGAGGGTAGCCTGTTTCATCTTCACGGCATTGATTTCTGTCGGAAGTTCGATGGGCGACGATGCAATACTGATTCGTGCCAAACATGTTTTGACCATGGAAGGAAAGATTCTCGAACCTGGCTCGGTCCTGGTGCGAGACGGAAAAATCGCTGTGGTTGCAGAAGGAATCGAAGCACAAGGTGTGAAAGTCGTTGATACCGATTGGCTGATGCCTGGGCTGGTCAACGCCGCAACATCGTTAGGAATCGCGGGCGGCACTTCGGAGATTTCGTCCGAGGTCACGCCAGACTTTGAAACCGCAGCCGCGATCGATTTTCAATCGCGAGATTTATTGGAAGCGATCGATGAAGGGATCACGACGGCACATGTTCTTCCTGGAACGCAATCCGTGTTCTCCGGTTATTCCGCCATCATCAAAACGAGTGGCAGCGGAGCGAATCATTCCATGCCTAGGATATTGCTGCCGCACCATGGGTTGACGGTCGCACTTTCGAGCGATCCAACCAGTTTCAATCGTGCTCGTTCACGACCCGACAGTGTCTTTGTTCGACAGCCTACCAACCGGATGGGGGTAGTATGGATTTTGCGTAGCTCTTTTCACAAGACAACTCAAAACTTGCGTGCATCTGGGTTCGACGAGAACTCGCAGAAGATCTTGCAAGATGTGTTAGCTGGCAAGTTACCCGTCTTTACCGTCAGTCGAAAAGATGTGGACATCCAAAGTGGTTTCCAGTTGCAAGACGAGTTCGGATTCAAGCCGATCATCGTTGGTGGCGACGAAGTCTACCGTGTGATGGATGCGATTCTGGAACGCAAGCCGACCATCATTTATACCGCAATGATCAATGCCGCGAACTCGCGTGAGTTGCGTGGTACAGAGGGGACAGAGAGACGCTTCAATGTCGTTGGGCAACTTGCGGCTTCCGAGATTCCTTTTTGTTTGGCGGGTGAAAAGCTGCTGGATCAGGCACGCTTTGCAACTCGATTCGGGCTCGACCGATCTGTTGCTCTTGAGAGCATCACTTCGAAATCCGCCAAAGCATTGCAACAAGACAAAAGCGTCGGCTCCATTGCCGTTGGTAAGGACGCAGATTTACTAGCGTTCAATGGCGATCCTTTGGAGTTTACGTCGTCGATACAATGGACCATGGTAGACGGGAAAATCATCGAAACGATTACAGGCCGATAGAACGGCCACTGGCTGCTACTGAGAACGAACAACCCATGAAAATCTTAAGATACATTTTTTGTTTGCAATGCATCGTCGCACCATGCGCTTTGTTATCCGCAGCGGATACGCTCGCGATCAAGGGTGCCAAGATCGTGACGTTGGCGGGTGACCCGATCGAAAATGGAGTCATCGTCATTCGCGATGGAAAGATCGAAGCTGTCGGAGCAAACGTCAGTATCCCGATCGAAGCCCACGTCATCGATGCCACGGGCAAGGTCGTGATGCCTGGATTCATCGATGCGCATACTTCCGACGGACTCAACGAAGCGAACGAGCGGAATGAAGTCGTACCGTTCTTGTCTGTGGTCGATTCCATCAATCCCGTCCAAGACTACTTCGAAGAGTCACGTCGAAACGGTGTGACGACAGCAGCCATCGTACCAGGAAACAACACCATCATCGGCGGCCAAGCAGCGATCTTGAAGACAGCCGGTCAATATGTAGACGACATGATCGTCAAGCGAAATGCAGGTATCAAGATATCCTTGCGACCTGCGAGCGGCACGCGCATGAGTCAGCTGGCTCGCTTGCGACGAGAACTCGATAAAGCCAAGATCGCTTCGGAGAAGAAGAAGTCGGGCGAAGAGGCAAAGCCAGAAGCGGCCACTCCTGAAGCACCGAAACCAGCAGACGCACCGAAGCCTGAGGGGACACCGCCAGAGGGAGGCGATGCATCGCCTCCTGCATCTGCAACTCCCTCCGCAACCGATGCAGAAAACGTTGCAAAGGGAACAGAAGCGATGATCGCTGTTATCGAAGGAAAGCTGCCCGTCTTTCTTTATTGCGATACGGCGATGGATGTGTCGGCGGGCAAGCAATTGGTCGAAGAGTACAAACTCAATGCCATCTTTGTTTTGGGAAGGGATTGTCACAAAGCGGCAAAGCTTCTCTCGGATCGCAAGCAACCAGTGATCCTCGACAAGAATCTCGTCTTCTGGGAAACGAACCCCAGAACCCGCAAGGACGAAAAGATTATTCTTCCCAAGATCTACCGAGAAGCAAACGTTCCTTTCGTCTTTCAAACGAGCGAAGGTAGCTTGCGATCGACGACGACTAGCAGCAGCTATCTCTGGTATCAAGCGGCCATTGCAGTCAAGCATGGCACGCCAGAAATCGACGCCCTCAAGAGTCTATCCCTGGTTCCTGCACAGCTTCTAGGAATCCAAGATATTGTCGGGTCTATCGAGGTAGGAAAGGATGCAGACTTGGTCGTCCTCACAGGCGATCCGCTTCGACTCTCGACATGGGTTGATAAGACGATTATTCATGGCAAAGTCGTTTACGATAAGTCTTCGGACCAAAAGTTGAAGCGGCTTCTATCCCCAAAGGCGGAGTAAATCCATGAATGCAATTTCGTTTGCTTCCGCTGGAAGGTGGTTGGTCGGTTCATGGTTGCTATGCCTTTCGGTTTGCATGCCATGCTATTCCCAATCGGACGTCTACTATGTCGATCAGCTTTGGACTGGGAATGGAGCACCGATTCAGAAAGCAGCCATCTTAGTTGAGAATGGCAAGATTCAAAAGGTTGGAAAACGCGAACAAGTAGCTGCACCCGTGGATAGTCGTGTGTATGAGCTTGGTTCTACGGTGATCATCCCGGGCTTGGTAGCGGTGGAGTCGTTCCTAGTCGAAACTGGCGACGAAGAAAAGAATATTACGCCAGAAAATCGAGCCATCGATGGCTTTAACTTTTTCGCAGAATATCAATCGCTTCTTGCAGGCGGCATTACGACCGTTCAAGTCTCACCTGCGAAATCGAGGCTGATGCCCGGCCAAGGCGCGGTGGTCAAGTTGGCTGGCGATAGCACAGCAGGTCGGACTCTATCTGCGTTGGAGAGTCTCACTGTTCATTTGAACAAGAGCAGTCTCAACCCATCGACCATTTATGAACCGCCTGTCGGAGCCGTTTCGGTGGATCGCCCTCTGGAGCCAACACGTCCGCAAATCGGAGCCAGTCTGGTTGAGTCGGTTGCAGGGTTGCGGCTATTGATGCAGAGTCTCGAAGGCGTTCGGTCTTCATCGGACATTCGATTGCTGGCACTTTCAGAGATCATTCAAGCCAAACGGACCTTTCGAATGACTGCTGAGTCGACGGCGGAGATTCAGGCAGCCGCGAAGTTTGCAACGCAATTCGACTTGAGCTGGATGCTAATCAATCCAACCTATTTGAATGTGAAGAATGCTGACATCGATTTCAAGGATGCTCGATTACGAGGCATTGTCTTGAACCCGGGGATTCGCCCAGGAGAGATCGTGAATCCACCATTGCTCGGTGAGGATGTCATCAAACCGCAAGCTGTTTGGGATCAAGCAAAGCATTTAGTCGAAGCGGGGGTTCTAGAAAAGTTGGCCATACGCGCCACCTCAGATCAAGAGATTCCCGAGTTGTTGTTCCTAGCCAAGGTATTCTTGCGTTCCGGATTGGGGCACGAACAGGTACTTCAGATGCTAACTCAGAACCCAGCACAGATGATGGGGGTGGCAAACCGAGTGGGAGTGCTCAAACCAGGATCTGATGCAGACTTTGTTGTTTTGTCTGGCAAACCTTTCGAAGATGGAACGAGTGTGATTGCAACGTATGTAGACGGCAAAGTTGCTTACGAGCAAACAGCTTCGACAAAAGCGCTCGTTCTCAGCGCTGGCAAAGTGTTTACTCCGTCGGGAATTCTATCGAACGCATCTATCTCGATGGTCCATGGGAGAATCCAAGGGGTAGGATCGAACGTATCCATGCCGCCTGGAGCGATTCGAAAGAACTATCCGAATGCCACGATCGTACCAGGATTTATCGACGCAGGCTCGGAACTGGGTTTAGGCAGTCCATTGGCAGAGTCGATTGCATTAGACACAAAGCTTGGTGGCATTCTAGCACATGACGACGAGGCCATACGATTCGCCAGACAGGGCGGGTTGACAACGGCGCTATTGAGTTCGAGCCGCACCCCTAGTCCCATCCTGGCTTTCAAACTGGGAGATAAACCACGAACGGTCAAAGAGCCAGTTGGAATCCGATTCGAGCTGACCGGAAACGTCGCTACAGCAGAAGTAGGTTTAAAGCGAACATTGCAAACGGCCAAACAGTACGACGATATGTGGAAGAAGTACGAAGCGAGCTTCTCCGAGTATCAGTCCAAACTCAAAGAGTATGAAGTCGCGAAGAAAAAGTACGACGCGGACTTGAAGGTGGCCGAATCGAAGAAGGCCGAAGAGGCCAAAAAAGCGGCCGCGGCCGGCACCTCCGCACCTCCGGCAGATAAGCCTTCGGAACCTTCGAAGCCGGGCGATTCAACAACAACGGATCCAGCCAAATCCGCTGCGGAAAAGCCAGCAACGGACAAACCTGCAACGACACCCATTAAGCCATCGGAACAATCAGCTGCACCGGAGCTGAAAGAGCCAGAGAAACCGAAACCCAATGCGAGCCTGGATGTGTTTCGTGAGCTGTTGGCAGGGCGGATCGTTGCGGTTGTTAGTGTTGACGACGAACGCGCGGTGGAAGCAGCCGTTCGAGTCTTTCGAGAAGAGTTCAAGGTTCCAACGATTTTGGCGGGCGATCTTCCGATTGCAAAGCAAGCTGCCGTGTTGAGCAAAAATGGAATTCAAGCTTTGCTTGGTCCCAATTTGTTTGCAAACGAAAAATCGCCGTCGGCTAACTCCAGTAAAGTCAACTTGCCAGTGGAGGTCGCCGTGGAAGCGGTTCCGTTCGCTTTTCAATCGAAGGCGACGACTGGGTCGCAGCAACTTCCGGATGCGATCGCTTACTCGGTCTACAAAGGGCTCGGCAGGCACGATGCGTTGTCGGGGCTTACAACTTTCCCCGCTTCAATGTTCAAACTGGATTCGATCGGATCAATCGCGGTTGGAAAAGACGCAGACGCCGTGGTACTTAGCGGCGATCCACTCGATCTCGCGACAGAAGTTTTGGCTGTCGTGATCGATGGTGTTTTGGTCTACGAAAAGAATTGGGTATCGCAATGATCAAGAAGACCATGTTGACGAGATTCAGGGTTGGTTTTTCACTAGTTGCGATTCCGTTTGGGGTGCTCTTTTTTGCATTCTCGCTGACCAACTCGCTGCATGCAGAAGACACACCTGCTCGACGTGCCATTCGCGCCGGCAAAGTGATTACCTGTGCAGGGGAACCGATCATCGATGGAGTGATATTGATAGCGGATGGAAAGATCGAAGCGATCGGACCTTTCGGTACAATCAGTATCCCGGATGGTTGCGAAGTGGATCATCATCCTGACTCGTTCGCTATGCCGGGATTGGTGGAAGCTCACTCCCATGTGGGTGGCACCGGTGACCTTAATGAGATGGTTTATCAGACCAATCCGGAACTTCGCAATTGGGATCAAATCATCCCGCACAACAACCAACTCAAAGTCGCGATCGCTGGTGGCGTGACCACCATCTGCTTTATTCCCGGTAGTGGAACGAACATGGGAGGTTGGGGCACGTTGATGAAAACAGGGCCAGGGAAACTTTCCGACGTAATTCTCAAAGCACCTGGTGTTCTCAAGATTGCACAAGCAGGAAACCCTGAACGAACGGGTGGTGAAGTTGGCTCGGGAAGGATGGGCATGAATCACGTGATTCGCGAGCAGTTGACCGAGGGAATGCTCTATGTACGTCAATGGGACGCATATAAGGCGGGTCGGATTAAGGAAAAGCCGGAGGTCAATTTGCGATTGGAGTACTTCAAGCCTTTGTTTCACCATGAGATTCCTGTGGTGGTTCATACCCAGCAGTATCAGGTCCAGCAATCAACACTTCGCATTTTGGTCGATGAATTCAATCTAAAGATCGTCATCGATCACGGCGAGTTTGATGCCTTCAAGCTTGCGGACGAATTGATCAAACGAAATGTTCCCGTAATGGCAGGCCCGCGAGGATTTTGGTTGGACCAAACCGATGGACAAATCAAGGGAATGGTAGCCGAATATGCAAAACGGGGAATCGTTTCGCTTGGAGTCAACACCGACGCCCCGGTGATTCCGCAAGAAGAACTTTCGTTTCAAGCAACGATGGCTGTTCGCTACGGCTGGAATGAAGAAAAAGCGATTCGCGGCATCACTATCGAGCCTGCGAAAGCACTCATGGTGGACAGTCGCGTTGGCTCGCTCGAAAAAGGAAAAGACGCAGACGTCGTGATCACGACAGGTTCGATCATCGATCCAAGAAACTACGTTCAGCAAGTCTATATCAATGGAAAGAGTGTCTACGATATCAAGAAGGATCGACGCCGATTCTAGCTGGCAATCACATACCATGAAACAAGTCACACAGAATAGATTCCTTCGAATCGCACGGCAAACATTCACAGTTGCGGTGTGTAGCGCTTTGAGCTTTTCCGCCCTACCTGCACAAGATGTCGTTGCTATTCGCAATGCGACGATTCGAACGCAAGGCAAGGATGGTGTGATTGCTAACGGCACTGTATTGATTCGCAATGGGAAGATCGCCGAAGTCGGTCCCAAAGTTGACATCCCCATCGTAGCTCAAGTTATCGACGGCAAAGGGAAGACTGTCACCCCAGGATTCGTTTCGATTTTTTACCCTGTATCGACGCAACGGGATAGCAGCGGCGGCGATGGCTCTCGTGTTGTCACGGTTCAAGGTAGAACGTTTGTTATTCCTGGTCGTTCGCCTGCGGCGAGTACATCGTTCGTAAAGGTGGCTGACATTTTGAACCGAGATTCGGTGGAATGGAAAGGGCCATTGCGAGCGGGGGTGACCACGATGAATCTGGTGACGGCGGGCTACTCCCAAGCGGCGGTCGCTTCTCCCTCGGAAGACAAGCAGACGAGCAAAGTGATCGAGCCCAATGGACGAGTTGTCGTCACGGTTACGAATAGCACACAAAGCCTTGATCTTTTGCGAAACAATCTTAAGGCCCCATCTCGATCAGTACCTCCTGGAATTCCACCCAACATTGCAGCCATGATGGCCGCGAGAGGGATGCGCCCGCCAGGATCTGGAACTCCTCCCGGCACACCCACGGGAGCAACACCATCCACCGGTGCTGCTTCGGAACAAGCGAACGCGTCGACTCCAGAACTAACACCCGAGCAAAAATTGTGGAGTGAAGTGCGCGAAGGGAACAGTCCCTTGTTCGTAGTCGTCAATAATTCGGCGACCATTCTTCATGTGCTACAAGTTTTCCAAGAGCATCCAAAGGTCAAGGCCATTTGGGTGGTCAACGGCGCTGATGCGTATCAGTCATTGGCTGAGTTCCCGAAAGAAACAACGCGACTTATTCTGCCACCAGCCATCGACTTTGTACCGAATTCGCGTGACAAAATGAACGTTCCAGCGATAGCTGCGGAGAGAAAGTTGCCATTTGTATTGTCATTTGGTACACGGACCGAAGAGTCTCAACTGGCACCGACGTTCGCGTTGGCTATGTTGGTGAAAACCGGCCTTAGCGAGGATAGTGCGATGAAGTCAGTAACGCTCGGGCCAGCCGAATTTCTTGGATTGGAAAAGACGATTGGCTCGATTGAAGTCGGTAAAGTCGCAAATTTGATTTTGTTCGATGGTTCGCCATTCGAAGCCACTACAGCAATCAACAATGTGTTTCTTGAAGGGAGACCAGTTTATGAGGACTAAGTTCTGGTCGTTGGCTTTTCAAACTCCACGAATCGCTCGATCGAGGATTGTTGGATATACCACGGTTCCATTCGTTGCCACGATGTTGCTTCAATCGCTTTCAGCGCAACAGCCTGCTCCAACACCTCCAAGCACAGGTGCTCCGACTACAGTAGAGAAACCGAAGACCGATGATGCAAAGAAGCCATCGGAGCTGATAGCAATCGTCGGCGGCGATATCATCACCGTGACGCGTGAGACCATTCGTAAGGGAACGATTCTCGTTGAGAATGGAAAGATCAAAAACGTCGGCAAGGATATCGAGATCCCATCGGATGCCAAAAGAATAGACGCGGTGGGTCGAGTAATTACACCCGGCTTTGTGGGCGTCAACATGTCAGGAGTCGGGACTTCGTCTTTCTCGGGCTTTGGCCCGCCAACAGGAGGAGGCTCGGGTAAGCTCGCCGACGAATTGAATCCTTTTGATCGAAAGATTCAAGTGGCGTTGGCTGTTGGGATCACCTCTGGTTGTGTACAGATCCGCAGCGGTGGTAGCAGTCGATTTGGTCGAGCAGAGAACGAAAACTTCGATTTTACGGCAAGGTTCCCCGAGTTTGATCCCGACGACGCAGCTCTCTTGCAATTTGGCAAACCTGAAGAACGAAACTTTGGAGTTATCCAAAGACTGTGTGAATGTTGCAACCTCCCCATTTTGCCAACTGAACCGATCACCAGTCCGCCACCGTCACCGATCCTTCCTCAAAGAAGCTCCGTTTTGAAGATGTCCTTCGGAGTTTTGAAGGGAATGTTTGTCAAGGATTCGGCATTCTTAGAACTGACTCCTGGTGCATTGACGGGCGCCAGCAATCAAGCGGCTTGGCGTGATCAAATTGGCAAAGCGAAGAAGTACCTCAAGGATCAAGCGGCACATGAGCAAGCCACCAAAGAAGGCAAGCGTGAGCAACCTCCACGCAAACCTGTAAGCGATGAGATTCTCAGTTTGGTCAAGCGAGAGGTCGCTTTACGAATCACTGCGAACCGTGTTTCGGAAATTCGAGATCAGCTCGATTTGGCGAAGGAGCTCAGTTACCGATTGGTGATTGCTGGTGGACTCGAGGCTTGGGTTATTCCGAAAGAGATTGCTGCGGCAGGTGCTAGTCTCACGATCACTCCTCGCAACCGTCGTGAAGCGCGTTTTGGAGAAGAAGAGACGTCAGGGAGTTGGATTGAACTGCCGCGCGTGCTGGAGCAATCAGGCATCCCCTTTGCTGTCGAAACGTTAGAGGACGCCGTTTCAGCGGTAGGTCTTGCAGGGCGCGATTTGACCAGTTTGCCTCTGGAAGCAGCGTTCGCCGTACGAGGTGGAGCGAGCGAGGGTCGAGCATTGGCTGCGATTACGATTGTGCCAGCCACGATGCTCGGACTTCAAGATCGCATCGGGTCGATCGAGGTTGGAAAAGATGCGGATCTCTTGATCTTGAACGGTCCGCCGCTCGACTACCGAACGTATGTGGAGAGCGCGATGGTCAATGGAAAAGTAGTCTTCACTCGCCCTGAAGACAAAGTCCTTCCAGTCTACGATCGAGCCAAGAACTGATACTAAAGAGGGATGCAGAACATCCCCTAGAACGCTCAACGTGCAGTCTTGGCCTAATTTCGGGGCTTTTCCGACACAACGACACAAGTCGCTAGCCTTGAAATTCACCATCCACTTTTCGGATTAACCAAAGTTACCCTATGCGGTTGCGAAGTTGCAATTGCAAGTCGCCGATACGGCTGTCTAGGTCTTCGAGCGACCGCGCCTGTAGATCTGTGATTGAAGCCAGTTCCTGCATCAGCAGACCTTGAAGCAAGCGAATCGTATTTGCTTTCTCCTCAACCTTTCCGCGAACTTCTCCTCTTGCTTCTCCTCGTGCTTCTCCTTCCTCGATAGCTGCTTGCAAGCGAGCTTTTTCATCCCGTTCTGCTCGAAGGCGATCTTCGTACTGTCGTCGTTGTTCTGGGGTCTTTTGAATCATCTCTAGTACTCCAATAGCTTTCTCGAATACCGGATCGACAAGTCGTTCGCGAAGCCCTTCCACCGTTGAACCTTTGGCCTCCAAGAAAAAATGGATCCACTGTTCCAACTGCCCTCGCACTTGCCAATTATCCTTCGCACGCGTCACCTTGGAAAGCTCGATTGTGTGGATTTCTAAAGAGTCCGTAAATTCAAATCCGTCCACAGTTCTCATTCGAAATGCGTTGTGATAGGCAGGACGCTCGGAATAAGGGAACAAATCGAGAGTCAAAATACAAATCCCGATCGACGGCCGAAGCTGCTCATACCCGTCTCCTTGTTCAAGCTGGTCCACAAAATTCCCAGCCGAGTAGTACGTGATTCGTTTCGAAAGTCCAGTTGCTTTAGTCCGTTGAACTTCGACATTGAAGATCCTGCCCAATTGATCGATCGCTCGTATGTCGAGAATCGACAGTTTGTCTGATTCGAACTTTTGTTCGTTGATAGGATTGAGAATCTCGACTTCTACGATGGGTGATTCTGGAGTTAGGACCGCGTTCAAGAAATGTATGGTAATTTCCGGGAACAGCGGATTCCCGATCACTTGCTTGCATGCATAGTCGACAGTTGGGTCGATCTCGATGGTGTGGGACATATTGGGTGATAACCAAGAGCAGGGAGTGTTTGCTTGGAATCAATTCATTGTAGCAGTCTCCACCAAGTCCGTAATGCAATCGATCAACTACAGATGCAGCTATTGATGTAGCCGTTTTTCGTACAGGTCGAACTGTCTTGGAACCCAGAAATGTTGTTTTTGAGAAAGATAGACAAAACATTAGGTACGACTAAGCCAGTTTGTTGAATCCAAAGCTCTCATTCCATCGAATACTCTTGCGTGGTCCCGTCTAGTAGACGATTGTGCGTTCTTTAGGAGATAAAATGATGAAACGGTTTGTGCTATCGCTGTGTTTTCTTTCTTTGTCGGTCGTTGGTACGCTTCGGGCGGACGACAATCTGGTTCAAGTTGCCGCTTCGAACGGTCAGTTCAAGACGCTTGTCAATCTGCTGGTCGTAACGAAACTCGACAAGGTGTTGCAATCTCATGACGAGTTCACGGTATTCGCTCCCACCGACGAAGCGTTTGCAAAGCTTCCGCCAGAAACATTGGCTAGTTTGCTTGAACCGGCCGGTCGGGAAACACTCAAGAGCATTTTGAAGGCACACGTGGTCAAGGGTGCAACGAGCCTAGGTGACCTGCAGCGTCCCGCAGAAGGCAAGCCCCTCAAGACGCTTGAGGGCACTACATTCCGACTCATCGGTGATGGGCTGCAACCCAAGTTTGGTAACGCGCAAGTGATCGTGCCGAATGTGAAAGCCAGCAATGGAATCGTGCACGTGATCAACGAAGTTCTCATGCCTGGCCCGAAGCAAGAGAACATTGTGGAGATCGCCAAGTCCGCAGGGTCGTTCAATACTTTGTTGGCTGCATTGACGGCTGCGGATCTCGCGAATGTCTTTGCCGGCGAGACTCCCTACACGGTTTTAGCACCGACAGATGAAGCGTTTGCAAAGGTGCCAAAAGCCACGCTCGAATCACTTCTCATGCCAGAGAACAAAGAAACATTGGTTCGCATTTTGAAGTACCATGTGATTGCGGGTGCTGTTTCCGCGAAAGATGCCATCGGAGCATCGAAAGCCAGGACACTCGAAGGCAGTCCAGTCAGTTTTGAACTTCGCGATGGCATGTTGAGTGTGAATGATGCCAAAGTCGTGAAGAACGACCTTTCGGCCAGCAATGGAGTCATTCACGTGATCGACACAGTTTTGATGCCACCAAGCAATGTGGGCTCAGGCAAACGTACTTCAGCCTATGCTCCAGCAAAACAGGTTATGTCAGTACCCGCTGCAAAGAAATGCCCGAACCAGTAAGTGTGGTTTCCGAGTTGGTTAAGTCTGGTGGAGTGGCGAACAGATCCTGGTATTGCTAGGATCTGTTCGCTTTGAATCATTCGTCATCTTCCCAAACAGGTTCTTCCTCTTCAAAGTCGCCTACTGCGACTTCTTCTCGAGGGGCGGCTTTCTTTTTCTTTGACACCTTTGGTTTGGGAGCTTCGCTCCAGCCTTCATCGCGTCGAATTTTTTTGCCACGGCCTTTGCTGGCTGGTTCCGCATCGGCATCGGCTCGCATCACTTCCCATTGGTCGATCGTGATCGAGACCTCGCGCGCCTGCGAGCCATTGTATTCACCGACGATGCCATCTTCTGCCATAAAGTCGATCAATCTTGCGGCTCGCCCGTAGCCGATTCCCAAGGCTCGCTGGAGCAACGAGCAGCTACCTCTTCCTTCGCGAACCACAATATCGACAGCGGCTTCGTAAAGATCATCGCGTCGTTTGAAGGAACCTGGCTTGGCGCCTACCTCTTCATCGTCTTTATTGACTTTGAGTTGTACGAGCTCTTGAACAAAGTTCTGGACACCGCCCATGCTGCAATGATCGACGACTGCATTGATTTCGTCGTCACTCAAGTAGGTTCCTTGACCTCGAAGGAGCTGGCTGGTGCCTGGCCATAGGAACAACATATCGCCGTTGCCCAACAATTTATCCGCTCCCATTTCGTCCAAGACGACCCGGCTATCGGTTCTACTGGCCACCTGGAAACTAATTCTCGCGGGGAGATTACTCTTGATCAAACCCGTGATCACATCGACCGTTGGTTTCTGCGTTGCGAGGATCAAGTGAATACCGACGGCCCGGCTCTTTTGTGCAAGTCGAATAATGTGAGCTTCGACTTCTTTTCCGGATGTCATCATCAGGTCCGCCATTTCATCGACAACGATGACGATGAATGGCAAGTGATCGGGGATGAGTTCCGCTTCGTCTTCATTCTCGGGCTTGAGTCGATCGAGTAGCTCTTCTCGTCCCAATTGGTTGTAATTGGTTAAGTGCCGGACGCCAGCTCGCGCCAAGAGTGCATAACGCTCTTCCATTTTGTCGACGGCCCAAGCGAGAATCGCTTCGGCTTTACGCATATCGATAACGACGGGGTGCATGAGGTGAGGGAGTCTGCCATAGCAGCTCAGTTCCACCATCTTCGGGTCGATCATCAGCATCCGAACCTCGTCGGGTCTGCGTGTCATCAGGATCGATGAGATAATCGAGTTCAAACAAACCGACTTACCCGTCCCCGTTCGACCTGCGATCAACAAGTGGGGCAAACTGGCAAGGTCCACGGTCAGAGATTTTCCAGAGACATCTTTGCCTAGGAACAGCGGGATCTTTTGTTTCTTGATCTGCGGTCCGCTCTCTTCGATCACTTCGCGCATCCGAACGATTTGTCGTTGCTCGTTTGGCACTTCGATGCCAACGCTATTCTTGCCAGGGATAGGAGCCACGATGCGAACACTGGGAACTCGAAGGGCAATTGCCAAGTCGTCAGCTAGGCCAGTGATTTTGCTCAATCGCAGGCCAGCTTCTAGTTCAATCTCGTATTGTGCAATGACAGGACCGGTTTCGATTTCTACGACGCGGACGTTGAAGCCAAAGTTCTTAAAAGTCTCTTCCAGGACTTTGGCTTTTCGTTTGACTTCTTCGGTCTGTTCATCGTAAGAGATATCATCCGACTCGGTAAGGAGATCCAATCCTGGCAACACATACTCTTCGCTACCTTCTGGTAGTTTGGTGTCATCCATGTGTTGAAGGGATTCGGCGGGGTCTTCCTCCTCTTCTTTAGGAGCAACCTTCTTCGATTTGTTATTCTTGATTGTTGGAACACGTTCTTCCACGCGGGCTGCGTCGGATCGGACCGTTAAGTTCTTACCCTTCTTTGGTGGTTCTACAATCACTTCGTCGGGCTCTTCCTCTTCGCTATGGACTTCATCGTCCTCGTCATCGTAGCCCTCTTCGTCTTCGTAGGCGTCATCTTGGTCTACGTCGTACTCTTCATCGGCTTCTTCATATTCATCGTCTTCGTCTTCTGACCCACCTTCGAGGAGTTCATCTTCGATTGGTGGTATAGTTGGTTTACCGGCACCAAGCAGCGACGAAGCAACACTAGCTAATGGTGGATCCTTGGCTTTAGGAAAAGAAAGATCCGTGCGAACAGAGTTTCTTGGTTCGGTTGCGAGATCGGCAGCGCTGATACTCGCAGTGGCACGTCTTCCGATTCGAATCGCAGGCCCACCTTCGGTAGCGACCGACTCGGCACTCGTGTGGGAAGCTTCGCTTTCTGAAGATTCACTTGGCGCTGATTGGGTGATGGCGCGCGTCACGGACTGAACTGCGGACCTAAGACTTGGAAATGCCGTTCCCTGGTTTTGCTGTGAATTCGCAGAGGGCTCTACCGTCGTCGAAATGGAAGTAGGGTCTTGCCTCATGGTGAGAGAATTAGGGAGATCTGCCCTTTTGGGCGAGAATGTTCCCGAAAGAATTTCTCGATGTCGGCGCAAAGACCAGCTTGGGACTCGGAAATAGTTGATAGCAAGCATGCTTCCCGTGGCGGCATATCCAAAATAGCGAAGCAGAGCGTACTCTGTACTTAGCAGCAGACCGCCAATCAGCATGCTGAGTACCAGGATGACAGCGCCTGCATGTGCAAGATGGTTGTCCATCCAAACCTTGCAGAGTGCTCCGAGATATCCCCCACCGTCGATGGGAACTGGGATCTTCGGGTTCAGCCCGAATCGAGATGGGAAACAGCAAACAGCGAGCAGAATGAGACTCCAACCAATAGACCGCCCCCAAGAGGAGGCCCATGGGAGTTGGCGTATCATGACAACACCGGTGAGGACCATGAGTCCAGCGATGAGGTAAGCACCGATGCCCGTCGCTTGTAGCAGTACATCACTCACGAGAGCACCGACATAACCGGCACCATTTTGTATTTTGGAGTTTAGGGGAAATGCGGAATGCAATGGCTGGTAGATCGAAGCGATACCAGGAGGCATTTGACCTAGATTGTCGGCAGGATCATGCGTCAAGATGGAAAGCCAAACGAGCGCAGCGACTGCGAACATAACGACGGCCGCGACATCCCAACGAACTGAACGCTGTTTGTCCATGTCTCCCCACTCCAAAAACTATGGCTACAATTTCCCATTGTCAGTCTTCGGCAAAAGTACCGAATTTCTGCAAAGTCCTCGCAATCGCCCGTCTTGGTCGTTACGTCTCTTACAATTTATCTCTCTATGCTCGGCGTTCTAAATTTGCATAAACCGTGTGGCCCAACGAGCCGAGATTGCGTGGCCCAGATTGAGAATTGCACATTTCCCTTCAAAATAGGGCATGCCGGAACGCTGGACCCTATGGCGTCTGGGATCCTTCTGTTGTTAATGGGCCCTGCGGTGCGACTCATGGACGACTTTCATTTGCTCGACAAAGAGTATTTAGCGACGTTTGAGTTAGGGGTTACCAGTCCCTCTGCGGATACGGAAACAAACGTACAGTTCGTGGAGAACGCACCCCAAATTCAATCCGATGAGTTCTGTAAAGCGAGCGAAGCATTTGTTGGGACGATTTCTCAGACTCCCCCTGTATTCTCTGCGGTCCGAATTGGAGGTCGCCGCGCACACAACCTTGCACGTTCAGGGAAGCGTATAGAGATGCCATCGCGCAAAGTCGAAGTTTCTTCCATCGAAGTATTGAGTTTCGATTTCCCGCACGTTTCACTTCGAGTCGTATGTGGTACGGGAACGTATATCCGCTCGATCGGTCGAGACATTGCACGCAGCCTCGGTAGCGATGCGGTGATGACTTCTCTGATACGAACACGCATCGGCCCGTTTCGGCTCAAGGACGCGATGGATTTGGATTCGCTTACCAGCAGAGAGTCGATCCAGTCCGCAATACGCCCTGCGCAGCAAGGGCTTTGCTTCTTGCCTCAAGTGAGTTTAGACAACGAACTTCTGGAGCGATTTCGATTTGGGCAACACATAGAACTCGAAAGTGGAATGCATTCAGAATTGGTTCCGCATCGACGATTCGTAGCCACCGATTCTACCGGCAAATTCCATGGCATTATTGAGTTTGACTACGCCAATGATGTTTGGAAAGCAGAAAAGTACTTGATGCAACCGAGTTATCTTCAACAATTACAGGTCAGCGGCTAGATCCCCAGATGGCTTAAGGCTGCAATCGAATTGTCGACAAGTTCGGTTCACAGAGACAATAGAAATTTGCCATCGATCTCCGCGATACTCATTCCACATTTGGAACTACCACGATCAGCTGTTCTGGAGTGATCTCTATCACTTCAGAACCATCGTTAAGCCGATCTCCTACCTGTATTAATCGTGTATCAACGAGCGCGGCTATTCCACGAGAAGACCGAAATATTGCCTCGATCTTTACGCCGGATACCTTCGTCGCTTGCTGCGTTAACGATGGAGAAGAGACAAGCTTTTGTTGAGATGCATCTGATGGGCCGTCCTGGGTGGTGCTTACGGCACTTTCTGGGAAGATCATTCTTTTATCGAACGGGTCTATCGTCAGGATATCGGACGAATCAAAGATAGGCCATTCCGGCCTCTTTTCCTTCCTCATCGAGGCAGTCGAGTTCGGCACGCGAACTCGAGTTTGGTCGTCGAGTCGCCCCCTTTGCGAATCATTCTTGTCAAGGGTTGCAACTTTTTCGGTTCGCGGAAAAACAGTATACAACACGATTGCCAAAACGGGGATCGCAGCAATCTTTGCATATTGCTTGTTACTACGGAGGTTCATCTGGTTACTCTCCTCGCCCCCACGCATGATCGAATACAACCTTGAGCTCGAGGTCGAGACGACACGGGCCGCCTGACTGAGGCGACTCGACAATCTTGTAGTGACCTATCTGATAAGCAAACGGGACCTGGGGCAATGATTCGAAAAAGCGGAAAAGGTCTTTGAACCTACCTTCCAAATGCAATTCAAATGATCTTGTTTGGTAATCGAGATGTTTCTGTGTCGAGCCAGGGCGAAAGTCGGCCAAACTACATTGCGTGGATTGTGCAAGACCACGTATCGACAACAAAATATCGGAATCGACTACTCGAGTTGAGATCTTGCTTAGAAGTCCTCGGTAGTCTTCTTCCAAGACTTTGTATTGCTGCTTTAGTTGGTCAACTGCCAAGCGTACTTCAGTCTCAGAATCACACAGTTCTGTGTAGTGTTTTCGTTCTTCGTCAATTGCGGCGACACTCCGCTGTAGATTGTTTTGGAGTACAATTCCAAAAAATGCGCAGATGACCAATAGAGTGGCCATCCCGCAATGTAGCAGTCGTTCGTTTCGTAAGAGTGTGCTGGAGTACCATGGTCCACTATTCATTGCCGAAACACTCCAATTCAAAATCTTGGATGGAGCGGTCCAGTAACATTCGTTCCTGCATGGAATGTAATTCCACCTTTGGAAAAACACCCGATCTTTGAATGGAATCTACAAATTTGCTGATCGATTCGCTTTCGACTGCAATCCCCTTTAATGTAAGACAAACTTGATGATCAGGCACAGGGGTGCTAGTCATCAGATTCTGCCGAGCGGGACTCGCATTCGAAATCAGAGTTGGATTCGCAGACTGCATTTCTGTGCTTTTGGTTTCGATACTCACATGCAACTGCTGAATCTGAACCGTTTTATCCGTTGCGTTCACGCTGTTGGCGATCAGCCCCAAGAGTGAAGTACCTCGATCTCGGGCAGTTATAGCCTGCAAGCTTTCTATTTTATGTTTTAAGCCAAGTGTTGCATTCGTGATTTCGATTCGGTCGTCTTGCAATTTCCTCGCTGGATCTGCAGCTAACTGGATGGATTGATACTCTTGGAGATCTACCCACCACTGAACGATCAGAGGAACATTGGAGGCAATCAATACAAAAAACAGGAAGGCCAAGGCAAAGGCCCATTGCCGAAGTCGTTTTCGCAATAACTGCTGCCAGACAAAGGATGATGGTAGCAAATTGACATGCATTACTTTTGCTCCCAAGCAAGCGTCGACAGCCCCGCTGCGATTGCATAGACAGAGCTAGGTTGGTCAGCAAAAAGGCTATCCGAGAGGTCGATACGCCAAAGTCTAGCAGGTAGCCCTGTGCGTTCCTCAAGAGAGAGTTCCAAGTTGGCGATACGGCTGCCCGTTCCCATCAGCAGCAACTGATAGGTAGTAGCGGAGCGATAGGCTCTGTTCACAAACTGAATCGTTTTGTCGATTTCTGAAGCCAAGACCTGGAAGAAAGAACTTAGTTGTTGATGTATTGGATTGGAGAACGCGAGCGTGTTTGGACCGTCGCAGACGGACTGGCTTGATGGCCGGAAGAGCAATGTCTGTGCGTCCGATCTGCTGAGTTCAAATGCATCCGCGATTTGGTCGAGCAGCGCAACCACACCTAGTCCGCGAAGTTCTCGGGACAGGACTGGACGGCCTGCTTTGACTAATGTTAGTGTTGCATGATGGTACCCAAGATCGATCGCGAGGGTCGAGATATCTGGGTCAGTAACTACCATAGCAGTTGAGCGAGCGATGGCGCACGGCAATGCGTCCATGGTTTGACACTCAAAACCAGCTCGCAACAAACTGCTGGCAATTTGAGATGCTTCTGATTTCTTGATGGATACGGCGCCATAGCTGAATGTACCGGTGCGGCGATCGCATTGAGGCAGTTCCCAACAATTGGTGACTAGCTCCTCCATGTCTAGGTCTGTCTCAATCGCTATTTCCGATCGCACCATTGCGTCTGCTTCGGATGGAATTGCGGATGGCAGTTCCAACTCACGGTACGCGATCATTCCATCGGTTAGCGTCGTGGCACATTGACTGCCAAGAAATAGAGAGCTCAGATTCTCCGTTTCTAAAGTCCGAGCAAGACCACTATTGAACATTTCCTCACGTGTTACCCAACCAAAAGTCTCGTCAATTCTGCTGTTGGATTTATTGCTTTCAGGAAGCTTATTTAATGGATGTTCTAATGACCAAATCGCGGAAAGCTGCAAACGATTCTCTCGTTTGCGAACTTGAGCAAAATGGATGCTGTGACAGCCAATCTCGATACCGATCCATCCGTCGGAACGGCTGAAAAGTCGAGTGTATAGTCGATTGGTTATAGAAAGATTCCGTGTCATGGTACGCAACGGTAGGTCGCGATTTTGAACATGGACATTTCGTCGTCGGTCTACAGGCCGACTTACCTAGAAGCAGTCGTCACATCCAACAAAGGCAGCACAATCGATAAGACGACGAGCGCAACGATCGCTCCAAGCCCGATGATAATGGCGGGTTCAAGCATTTTCACCAAGGTACGCAGTCGCCTTTCCCCTTCCTCTTCAAAGTACTCGCCTACCGATTGCAAGACCGAAGGGAGTTTTCCAGCGCGTTCCCCTGTCGCGATCATGTGCGCTGCGCCTGGGGGAAGAAACGCGGCATTGACAAGAATTTCGCTCATCCCTTGCCCTTGAAGAATCTGGTGCTCCACGGAATCGAACATATTTTGAAAGAGTCGATTGTTCGTAGCGTTTCTGCAAAGCCGAATACTCTCCAACAATGGGACTCCGTTTTCCAACATTGTCCCCAACAAGCGAAATATGCGGCCCGTGATCAACGCCCTAGCAGAGTCCTTTACAATGACCATGTGAAGGATGGTATGATCCAGGAAGTTACGAGCCTGAGGGTGTTTTCTGAACGCGATGCACGATCCCACCAGCGCACCGAGAATCGCGACAAGAATAATCCAATTTTCTCTCAAACCTGTTCCTATCGAGAGCAGAATGTTCGTCAGTGGTGGAACTGCTCGATCCATATCACGAAAAACTGTTGCGAACTGTGGTAGCACAAAGAAGAGCATCGAGCAGATCACTAACGATGTGACCGTGCATAGTACGATTGGGTACATCAGCATAGAAACGATTGTACTGCGAAGACTTTGATCTTTTCGCATCATGCGCGTTGTTCGGTCGAGGACATCCACAACGCGTCCTGCCTGCTCCCCTGCCGCCAAAGCAGCTACCAAGGACTCACTAAAGACTCGTGGGTGACGTGCCAGCGCCGCGGAAAACTTCACCCCCTGTGTAACATCTTCGTAAGTACTGAGAAGCACTTGTCGTAACTTTGGCGATTGGCATTGATTCGCTACAGTTCGTAGGGCTTCGGCTAGATCATCGCCAGAATGGCACATGATCGATAATTGTGAAAGAGCAACAATAAGATCCGAACCTTTGACTCGATTGAAATTCGCACCCAAGATGGCTGGGGAGCCGCTCACTCTTTGTAGGGATGGGCGGCCGGAAAATGTTGAGTCTGCGGAGACCAACGAGAGTACGAACAATCCTTGGGTGCGTAGCTTCTGCCGAACTGCAAGAGCACTTTCCCCTTCGAATTGACCATGGGTCGAGTTTCCATGGCGGTCTTTTGCTGCGTATTGAAATTTCATGGGATTCGATGACCACCTGAAGCGGTGGCATGTTTATTCAGAGTAGGCCACTTCAATGATCTCATCGAGACTTGTTTTGCCAGACTCGGCTAAGCGTATTCCTTCATCTAGCAAAGAGCCGCATCCCTGCTGACGATGGTAGGATCTTAGAGCGTCTACTGACGCATTGGAAGAAATCAAATCACGCACAAAACGGTCGATTGCAAAAACTTCATAGATACCTGTCCTGCCTCGGAATCCTGTATCGTAACAGTCACGGCACCCCATACCGTGTGTAAATTGTCTCCGCCGATCTCCTTTGTATTGGATCGCGTCAAGCTGTTCTTGAGGTGGATAGTAGTGCGTTTTGCAGGCAGGGCATATGGTGCGAACGAGGCGCTGCGCGATCACACCCAACAGTGCTGCCGATAGTTTGAAGGGTTCGATTCCCATATCGAGCAACCGAGTGACTGCACTGAAGCTGTCGTTTGTATGCAATGTACTCAGCACTAGGTGCCCCGTGAGAGCCGCTTGAATCGAGATCGCGGCCGTTTCTGCGTCTCGGATCTCACCGACCATGATCACATCCGGATCTTGACGTAGGATGGATCGCAGGGCATCGGAGAACTTCATCGTTTTCGTGCTGCTCACCTGAACCTGATTGATCAAATCGAGCTGGTATTCGACAGGATCCTCGACGGTTACGATGTTCCGTTTGATCGACTTGATAAGTTCTACTGCGGAGTAAAGTGTTGTCGTCTTTCCGCTCCCGGTAGGGCCAGTGGTCAGTATCAACCCGTATGGACGCTTTAGAAGCCCCTTGGTTTTGGCGAGGGCACCATCTGGCATTCCGAGCTTATCCAGATAGAAGGTCACGTTCTTTCGGTCCAGAACGCGCATCACCACTTTTTCCCCAAGGATGGTTGGGAGAGTTGAAATTCGCAAGTCGATTTCGCGACCATCAACCGTCAAGTGAACACGTCCATCCTGAGGCATACGGTGCTCTGATATATCTAGCTTTGCCAGCACCTTTATACGCGAGACCATGGCGGGATGGTACTCTCGCCGCGGGCGGAGAACTTCCCTCAAATGACCATCGACCCGATAGCGAACCAAAGTAGACTGCTGACCTGCTTCGATATGAATATCGCTGGCCTTTTGTCGAATGGCATGCACAACAATGTAGTTTACCAAATTGATGATCGGGCTACCATCTGTCAGCGAATCGAGATCCGCAAGAGAGATGTCCACTGCATCGGCATGTATCTCCAGCGAGTTATCCTCAAGATCTGCGGTGACGGCATCGACAGAAAAGTTTTCTTCGTAACAATGCGGAAGCATTCGATCGATTGCTGATCGCATCGCTAGCACCGGCCGAATCGGCATTCCTGTGATACGCTCTAGTTCGTCGAGCTGTCGCAGATTGTTCGGTTCTGCCATGGCGACCGTGAGTCGGCCACGAACGCAGAACAGGGCAAGGACAGAAAACGCATCCGCTTTCGACCGAGGTATTTTCCTAACTATGTTAGGATCCACCAGACCGCTTCGGAGCCGCACGGATGGGACGGCAAGCTGTTGTCCCAGGAACAGCAGCAATGTGTCTTCTTCAACAAAACCCATCTCCAGCAACGTTTCACCGAGCTGGGATTGTCGGCTGGAATGCTGCGTGAGCGCGGCCTCGAGGTCCCCTGTTGTCAACAATCCTGCTTGAACAAGATTCTCGCCAAGCGGAGTGGGACTGCGATGCAACCCGTCCAGCTTTTTGCGTACGAGAAATTCAACCGTTGCAGCGGAGGCTGGAGATGTCGAGAGGCTCATGCTCATCGTGCAAAACTCCCCAACGCTTTGACGACATCGTCGTAAACGTTTATCTCTCGATCGATTCCATTGATTCGCAGAATATCGCAGCAGAGCGCATTGGGGTGCGCTAAGACAAAAGAGCCCCCCAAGGATTGGCAGCGGTCGCGAGCATCGAGCAATGCATCAAGACCGACGCTATCCATCAATGGAACTCGGGACAAGTCTACGACTACTCTCGGTTGACCATTCCCAATGCAACTATCGATGGACTTTAAGAATGCAGTACGATGCTCTTTGTTAAGTGGGGAATCTCCACTAACAATGTCTACCGCTCCAGATCGCTTGCAGTTGTACATGATGGTTCGATCGATTAACGGAGAGGTAGTTCGAGAGTAAAGCAGGATCCTTGATGGAGCTGGCTCCGAATGGAGATACGGCCCCCATGGAGTCGGGCTACTTCTTGTGAAAATGCCAGACCGAGTCCACTACCTACGATCGACTGAACACGATCATCACCGCTGCGGAAGAATTTTTCTCCCAGCTTTGGAAGGTCTTCTGGTGAAACTCCGATTCCACTATCCTGGACTGCGAACAAAACATGTGAGTTGTCTGCTTCTATCGCTACAGTGACCTTACCGCCATCGGGTGTATACTTAATAGCATTGCTTACCAAATTGGTAATGGCTGCAGCAAGTTTATCTTTATCAGCAACAACTTTGGGAAGTTTGGGAGCGATCGAAAAATTGAATGTTTGATTTTTTTCGATGGCCAATGGACGTTGACTTTCGAAGATTTCATCAAGCATTCGTTCCAGTTCGACTTCGTGTTTCTGGATGGTGATCGCTCCGGCTTCCATCTGACTGATATTCAGGAGCTCATCAACGAATCGCGAGAGTCGTATCGCTTCATTATTGATCGTGTTGTAGAACGATTGCTGTTGTTCAACGGATATATCGGTCGCTAATGCTAGCGTCTCCGAGTATGCTCGAATGTTTGCGAGTGGCGTACGAAGCTCGTGTGTCGCAGTGAAGACGAACTGTTCTCTCGCTTTTTCGGCCAGTTTTTGTTGCGTTACATCTCGTATTGTCCATATCGACTCGGGCGGTGTAGTGCTTTCGCTGGAAAGCATGATACGGCTCAATCGCCAGGTTCCCTGGGCAGGATCCTTGGACCTTTGGATTTCGACTATTTGCGTTGCATGACTCTCGCATAGATCTCGCAATCGCAACTGAGACTCATCCGCCGCGAGCTCGGAAAGCAATTCCATAATGCTGATGCCCAAAAGCTGGTTGGAATCATCCCGTTTCAGCAGCGTTGCGAAAGAGCGATTGAGTTGGAGAACTCGACCATCGGGATCGCAAATTGCTATTCCGTCATTCAAATGTTGAAAAACGGATTCCCAAAGTTTGGATTGTTGTGCATACACAGCTTCCGACAGTCGCCTTTCCACCCCATTCCATGCAGAATGCTCATGAACACGGGAGAGCAACTCGTTCCAACCCACCGCCAGCGGGTCCGAAGCAGGTAGGGGCTTTAGTTCAGAAACGGATCGATTCGAAGAGTTTGCGAATTTCGCGAGTTGCCGTTCAATACTTTTATTCCATCTCGACGTACGCCGCAATGCGAAGGAGCCGAACAAGAGTAGCCCTAGCGGGATACCAACCGATGCGGGAATAAAGCGGAGAAATAGACCATGCCACGACAAATAAATGGCTGCGGCAACAACACAGAACAGCCCCGACAATCCAAATAACAGATATTGCTCGCTAACACGCCGCGTGAGGCTACGATTGCGTTGGGCTAGAAGCATGGCTTAGTTCGTTACTGCTTGAGGTTACTTGATTATGGAGGTCACTTGATTATGACGGACGTGGTTATTGGGCGGACGTGGCTATTGGGTGCATGTTACTTTTTGTGGAGCACTGTCACAATCAACAGACACGAGACTCTCCAATAGACTCGTTAGATCTCGCAAACTAAACGGCTTGAGAAGGATAGCTTCGAGTGAAAACTTTGCTTGGAGCGCCTCTCGATCCAGCTCTAAACCTTTCGCGGAACACATGACGATTCGGAGCGAATCGAGGTAAAGCTCGTTCCGAACACGATTGCAAATTTGTTCACCATCGAGTCCGGGCATTTCGTAGTCAGTGATTAGGATACTGAATGGTTCCGACTCGAGAAGTCGTATGGCTTCATTACCGTTTCTTGCTATTGTGACATCAAATCCAGTACGTTGAAGATTGAATCGGATGACTTCGCTTAAAACAGGATTGTCTTCGGCAACCAATACTTTTCTTGATACTAATGTCATAGGACTACCAACTTAAACAGGCGGTGTGATTAATGACAAATTCGCCCGTTGTTTCGTTGTAGGCCCAACCTGCAGCTCCGGAGGGAGTCGTGATGGGATTACCAGAGTTCGCCGCGACAGTACTGTTTTGGTTAACCGCGGGTACCGAGGTAGTCTGGACTTTCGGAAATTGACCATTGATGAATGGCTTTAGTGCAGTTGTAATACTAGCAGCAGGTGGATAGCTGCCGTTTTGAGATCGATACAGCTCGAGCGAATCACGAATCACGGCTAGAGATGTTTTGGTCGCACCGTCGCGAGCATCTCCGGCAGTATTGAACATTCGCGGAGCAGCGACTGCCGCTAGAATTCCGATAATCAGTACAACCACAACCAGTTCAATTAGACTGAATGCTGAGCGTTTCGTTTTTTGGAGTGCTAAGGAGGTCATAGGGATTTGACGTAGAGGGAAGTGAAATTAGTGGATAGGGGAACATACGACCCAAAAATGGACAGAGCAAATTATTTAATCGACAATCTTTCTGGATTCGTCACACTTTGCGTGCTACATATCCTTGCGGACTTTTGTCAGACTCAAGTCTCCTCAGCTCATCTGATTTTCAAGAACTCTTTTCCACTATGCCTACAAGCGCAGCAGACCTTCAATTCGCGAACGAACTCGCATCACGGATGGAATCCGTATTTGGGCCATGTGCGAGTGTATGGATGAGATCCAAGGGATATTGGGCGTCCGTATGCCATCAAGGAACGAATACCGAAAACGTTGACTCTTCACTGGCAAATCAGTCTTCGGAGATGGATGCCTCACTTCAACATTACGATCTTCGATCAGAACAACCCTTTGTATGGCGAGCTAGCGGGACCCTATTTGTTGCCGTGAAAACCTCGGGGGATGCCCTGGCACCGGTCGTGGTCGTTGTTTCCCTTCCTAATCAAGATGATCGCTTAATATGTTCCTTACTGATGGCCCATCTCGAATCGTTGCACAATAGCAAGATTGCAATCGCCGCAAAGAAGCAGTCAGAGTTCTTTATAGATCAAGTCACCCAGGATTTTGAGGAGCTGACTTGGCTCAGGACAACCAATGACTATTTTGATTTGTGTGATTCGCAGCATACTATCGAATCGATCGCAAAGTCATGTTTCGCTACCCTCTTGAATGTAATTCGCGCAGAAGCGATCCTTCTCGTCCGACCCAAGGAGAGCTCTCCCTTGGTAACCGGCATTCCCGACTGGAGTCGTTTGGTATCCGTGGGGGAGATGAGAGGAACGCAGGATTCTTGCCGGCAGTTATTGGCCGACTCGATTGAATTTTTGTCGCGTGGTCCGCTCGTTCGTAATTGCAAGAAGCACGAGGAATACCTTTCCAATTACCCTGGAATCCGCAATTGCGTCGTATTGTCCGTCTCCAAGGGGGAGCAAGTCTATGGATGGATCATGGCAATCAACAAATTGCCTTCTCCCGACTGCAAATCGGATAGCGAGAGAAGGGAAGACGAAGACGTGGATTTACTTCAGTTTAGAACTTTCGAGGCGGGATTGCTGAGTGCTGCAGCGAATATCATGGCTTCTCAATCTCGCAACTTGGAGTTGTTTCAAGCACAAGAGAGTTTGCTGACCGGAGTTATTCGCGCGATCATCAATGCAATCGACGCCAAGGATTCGTACACCTACGGACATAGCGACCGAGTTGCTCGGTACGCCAAACGCATCGCGAAGCGCATGGGATTAAGTTCACAAGAGTGTGACCGGATCTACATGGCAGGATTGCTTCATGATGTCGGAAAGATTGGAGTTCCAGATTCCATTTTAGGAAAATCGGGACCGTTAACCGCTGAAGAATTCGCGATCGTGAAGAAACATCCGGAAATCGGCTTTAACATCCTTAAGCATCTCAAACAATTGGACTATGTGTTACCAGGGGTTTTGCACCATCACGAAGCAGTCTGCGGCAAAGGGTATCCCCACGGACTCGTTGGTGCAGCTATCCCATTGCATGGTAGAATTCTTGCAGTGGCGGATGCATACGATGCAATGACTAGCGATCGCCCATACCGTCCAGGCATGCCTAGCGAAAAAGCCGAATCTATTCTTCGGGCTGAGGCGGGGAAGACGTGGGATACGGATATTGTTGTTGTCTTCCTGGAGTGTCTTGAAAATGACGAGCTTCTACCAGATCCTAACGAGACAGTACCAAAGTTTGGAATTCATAGCCTCACTGCGGTTCCCAGCAACAATCAATTGCGGCGACTTGCTGGCACCATCAATAGCCTTGTCGTGCAATAGTCAACATGTGCCGAGCCAACCGACATGCAAACCGCGGTGCGCGAGCCGGAGTCAGTATTCTGGAACTGACCGTGACAGTGTTGATTCTGGGAATCATCGCGGCGATTGCGAGTCCCACTTACAGTAGCAGCCTTCAAAACTATCGAACCGAAGTCGCATCCCAACGAATCATCCAAGATATTGAACAGGCCCGAAGGGTCGCACGCCAAACGAATTCCTCTCAGACGATAACTTTCTCAACCATTAGCCATAGCTATACGATTAACTCGGTCGGTTCCCTCGATCGAGTCGGGCAGACCTATGATATCTCCCTAGGGCTCGCTCCATACCATAGCCAATTGCTATTTTTGGCTACAGCGGAAGAACCTTCTGTTTCGAAGCCTACACTCGCGATTGTTTTTGATCGTTTTGGGATGCCGAATCAGGGAGTGCGGTTGCGAGTTGGTTCGGGTACCGTTGAGAAGCAGATCGATGTCGCTCCAATATCCGGCCGAGTGAGTGTCCAATGAATCGAATGAAACGCCGCTCCGGGGTCACGTTTTTGGAGTTGATGGTTTCGTTGCCTACGGCGACCATTTTGATCGGTGCTATGGCGATGTGCATCACGATCGCGATGCGTGCCAAATCGCAAGACGATTCTCTTTTTCGAACAACCTACGATCTTGCGGCGGCCGCAAGCCAGATCGCGTCGGATCTCGAATCAGCGACGGCGCACGTAACATCTTCGGCAACCCATATCGAATTCGTGGTTCCCGATCGAGATGGGGATGGATTGCCCGAGCAAATGAGATACGAATGGGGTGGTGCGACAGGTGACGATGCGCACCGAATGCTGTGGACGTACAACAATCAACCCAATTCGGTACTATTTGAGGATGTCGGAGCCTTTTCAATTCAAACGAACTCTACTTCGGTATCGGCTCCAGTTGCCAATCATTTGATCTCGGCAACAGCCATCCTAAAGTCAATTGATGCGCTCGAAGGCGGGGAATTTCGTGAACATGTGATCAATGCTAATGACACGATTGGCCAATACTTTATTCCCGATGTTTCAGGGGTTGGGAAAAAATGGGATCTAGGTTCGATACGAATCATGGCGCGTGCAGCGGATACGGAGCTGAACGGTGTATTGAAAGTGCGCATCATGAGAAGCAATTTTTCCAAGGTACCGATTGCACCTATCCTGGCCGAAGTTGATATCGCTGAGTCCAGGTTGGGATCCACGTATCAGTGGCTCGATATCCCCATCGCTCCCATTAGTTGGCAGACACAGGGAACACCGCTTTGCATCACGCTCAGTTATGGAGGCGGGACTGGCGATGTCGCTAGAGTTCAATTTCTACAAGGGGGTACTGACATGCCAACTAGTGCTAATCTAATTACT
Organism: uncultured Pirellula sp.; assembly: GCA_903858115.1. GTDB lineage: Bacteria > Planctomycetota > Planctomycetia > Pirellulales > Pirellulaceae > JBKCUI01. The sequence continues at coordinate 117,986 of CAIOHR010000380.1, forward strand.
TCCAACAACGGTGGTATTTCGTGGGCGGTTACGTCGGGAGTAGCAGGAATGCGTTTCTATGCCTACGGATTCTACGATGACTACGCGGGGCAGCGCACTTTTCTAACCAGCGTCGATCTCAGATTGCAAAGCTTGCTGAATGCAACTCGAAAGATAGAAACCTCCGTCCGACTGAATGCAGCACCGGAGCTACCATAATGAACATGCGTCTGCGTCGAGGATTTGGGCAATTGGAAGTGGTCGTCTCTACCATCCTAGTCGGAGTATTGATGGTTTCCTCGTTCTCTACCATTGCTGCATCTAGACGCAGCCAGACATTTGAATCGAATAAGGTACGTGGACTTGCAATTGCCGAAGCACTCCTAGCTGAGATTTCTCAATTGCCGATGCGAGATCCGGAATGTGTTTGTGGATATGGATTAGGAACCGGAGAGTCGGGTGATACCAGATCGAACTACGATGACGTCGACGACTACCACAATCTCATTGATTCGCCACCGAGGTCAAAAAATGGCTCCGCCTGTGTCGGGTACACCGATCTCAGCAGAAGAGTCAAAGTCGATAAAGTAACACAAGCTAATTGGGGTAATTTAACATCCACATACACGGGAGTCTATCGTATCACGATAAGTGTATTGCGAAACAACTTAGAGGTTTGCCGGGTTGTCGGATACCGAACCGATGGTTATGCAGGCCCTAGTCTAGATTTAAATGCCAGCACTATTCAGTGAAACTCGCGATGTCAACTCAACCACCAAAAACACCCAATTCTATAACATCAATAATGAAGCAATGGTGTTCATCGACGAATATGTTTCGGCAGGTTGCTTCCTGTCGTTCGAAACGTCCACCGACTAGATCCGGCACCATATACATCATGGCGATGGGAGCCAGCCTGGTAGTTGCCTGCCTGGCTATTGCGGGACTCCAATCCGATCGTGTTCAACGAAGAATGAACGACCAGATTGCGCAGACGGCAAATGCGAAAAATCTGGCGGAGGCTGGAATCGAGTTCGTGCGACTTCGAATGCATACCGACACAAACTGGAGGAGTTTTTTTGTAAACGGAGTTCCTGTAAATCGCACAACGACCGGTGGTCAGTTTTCCGTAACGCTGACCGATCCTGTGGATGGTAGTATTGCAAACCAAACGACAGATCCAGTAGTTGTGACCAGTACTGGCACATTCGGCCTATCTACTCAAAAGCTAAGTGCTCGCATGGATCCACAGAATCAGCTTTTTGCTGCGTGCAGAAGTGCACTGTATGCAACGGATAGAATTGAATTCAAGGGTTGCACAGTCACGGCGAATCAATGGGCCTATTGCGAGAATGAAACGAAAATTCGGTCCAATCCCACCGTGAACATGAACGTTCTCTCCAACAGCTTTAATGGAAATCAAGCTAAGATTACGCAACGATCCATCACCGGTGGAACGTGGCCCATGCAAACGCCCGACTTGAATCCCAGCTCTTCTTCGTACGTTGGCAAGTACTATCATGACAATGGCGTGGTCATTCAGGCGAGTGATATTCCAACTGGTGGTGCAGAAATGATTAAGAATGGCGGGTTCGAAGTGAATACTGCGAATTGGACAGGATTATCCTGTACCATTACGCGGGATACCATTCAGAGACGTAGCGGCGTTGCATCATGTCTAGTAAGCGGCCAATCAGGTGTTTCGTACCCATTGCAAAACATCACGGAGCACATCATCAAGGGACGAGAGTACAATGTCTCGTTCTGGGTACGAACGACCGAAGACCAGGAGATTTCAGCAGTTATACTGCTGACAGTATCTGGTAATCCAGTTCCAGTGGTCAAAACGGGGCCGGCCGTTGAAGTAGAAAGAAATGTATGGACTCGAGTGACTGCGGAAATCGATGCCACATGGAGTGGAGTACTCTCGAAAGCAGAATTCTGCATCAACAGCGAGAGAAACAGCAACTACCATTTTGATGCGGTCAGTATTCTAGACGCCGAAAGGGAAACTGGAACACGTTACATTGAACATGTAGTGCTAGGGAGCGGGAGCAATCCCTATGGCCCCGGGACCGTTTCATCAAACGGGATCTACTCGATCTATGCCCCAGGAGAAAAGATAATCATTCGCAATTGTCGCATCAACGGAACGATCGTTGTGCAGTCAGCAGAGGAGGTTCGGCTAGAAGACGCTCTTTCGTGGGAACCGACAGGCCGTAACTTTCCAGCCTTGATTGCCGATGCGCCGATCGAGGAATGGACTTCTATTGCTTTATTGCAAGAGAATACGATCGGAATCAATGTGAATCCGGTGTCTTCCCCCTACGGGGGCGTGTCCGATAACGACACTTCGGATTCGTATCCGAGTCTCATTTCTGGCGCGATGGTCAGTACGAACAACATTTTGCTAAGAGGGGTTTCCGAGTTAAGCGGTCCCGTCGTGAGCGACAGTGAAATCGAAGTGAGATCGACCGATCTGAAGATCAACTTTCGATCGGACATGATCCTCAATCCTCCGCCTGGATTCTTCGCAGATCCGCCCCCGATGCGACTAACCCTTAGTTCCCTTCAGTCGGCACCCTAGCGAATGGCTAATGCTCTGTCCACATTAAGAATTGGGGTTGGCTGCGTGGGGTGGCACGTCCCAGAGTCTGCGATGGGCGTGCGAATCACGATCAAAACAATACGCCCTTCGCAAAGCCTCAGAGCGTGCCACCCAAAAATCTAAATGGGACAGTGCACTAGTAGGGCATCGGCGCACCACTCATGGGAATCGTGCTCTCGTTGGCCGCTGGCAAGACGGGGGGAGGCTGTGGAACGTTGGTCGAACCGGTTGTTGAGTAGGCTGACGAGTTGAACTCAGGCTCACGGAAGATAGGTGCAGGGACAACCGTGACAGGAACGTCAGTAGTTTTCTTCGTTCGCGAAAAAATTTTCCATGATCTCGTTTTCTTCGAAGCGTCGGGTAATTCCCCTTCCCACGATCTTCGATCCACGGGATTCAAATTGCGATCCATCAATGGAGTGCTCGCCTGTGCGTAGTCTTCTTCCGAGGCAAACAGACAGCTTTCGCCAGGACGGGCAATTCGAGGAAGGAGGGTTATGATGATCTCGCTACGTTCTCGGAGTCGTTCTCGACTTTGAAAGAGCCTCCCTATGAACCACAAATCGCCAAGGAATGGAATCTTATTTTGACCGTCGCTGGTTGATTCTTTGATAAGCCCACCGATAACAATCGCTTGGCCATCCGACAAGAGGGCAGTTGTCTGAACCTCCGTGGATTCCTTTTCTGGCAGTTTCGTGGTTGCGTTAATGCGTCCCGTGGAGACTTGCGGGGCGACCGTGAGCAGAACTTGCCCATCTTCGGTGATGATAGGAGTCACGGTTAGCACGACACCAAACTCGAGAAATGCCACACTTTGCAGTGTACTGGTATTGGTAGCAGTGGTAAGCAGATACCCAATCTCGCCTCCGACAGAAATCTTTGCCTTTTGACCGTTCACGACAGAGACCTTGGGGGACGCCAAAGTCTTGGTATCGTTGGTGGATTTCAGCAGATCGATGAGTCCCGTCAAGTCCGAACCCTCGACCCGCATCATAGTGGCTGGCGGCACGCCGGACGCGAGTCCCATGGTCCCGAAGGAAACATTGGCTCGGTTGATCCTCGCGAGCTGGTTAAAATTGACACCATGCTTGTTGTTGTCCTTCAGCAAAACTTGAAGGATGTTCGCTTCCACAACAACTTGGCGGGGCATGATATCAACCTGCAATATGTATTCAGCGATTCTGTCTAGGTAGGAGGGAACATCCTCTACGACAATTTGTTCGTGCGCATTGCGTTGCTCGTCGACAGTTACTTTATTGGAAAAGGATTGACCAAGCGGAGACATCAGTCCCTTGACAACTTTTTCCACATCGCTGGCGAGAACGTAATTGAGTGTAAACACACGCACCATCCTCCCTTGAACTGATGGGGAGGTCTTTCGGTCCGAAGCCATGCTGGAAATGGTGATGATGTTGTTTTGACGGACCCACGTATATCCATGCACAGCTAGGATCGCGTCGAGTGCATCGGTAAGCCGAACATTGTTAAGCGTGACATTCACTCGCTGATTGACTTCTTCACCGGTGACAATATTGAGCTCTTGCTGATGAGCGATCATCGCAAGCACGGTCGACAATGAAGCATCACGCGTACTTAACGTGACCAGATCGTTATGGCTTTGAAGCTGAACTCGATTTTCAGAATCCTCGGCTAACGGCGCCAGAGGGATGGTATGCGAGTTCGTCTGAGATGGGCTTCCTTGCGGAAGAACGATTCCCCGGTCCATCAGTGGTAGAAGCGGAAGTGGCTGAACAGGAATCGAGAACGGTAGATTCTCTTGAGCCATCAGTTTCGGATTTTCCAAGCAGACAAAGCTTAAGGCGCACAGGATCACGCGAGTTAGCAACGACGTGCTAAAAGCATAGCCCATGGAACGATTTGCTTGCATAGAGTACTCGGATGGACGAACAACAACTTGCCGATGGGAATATCGTCTGTTCTTACCCAACGAGACAGCAAGTTTGGAAAAACCGATTCAAATTGCGTAGACTGCCCGTTCTATCAGCATGGGAATCTGAGCAGAGACCGTTTATGCGTCCGATAGAAACGAAAAACCCTCGCATTGCTGCGAGGGTTTTGTTCGTGTCTCTTGATAGGAGATGCCCGAGCTTTACACGAGTTCTTTTTTCGCGCCGATCAGCGTTCGAAGTCGTTCAGCCAAAAGACGTGCGTCAAATGGTTTTTTGAACGTTTCGTTGATGCTCGATCGATCGAAGCTCATTGTATTGCCATCGTCTGGAAGCAAAGCAATCAAAACGATCTCGGTAAAGTCCGAGTTCTTCCGAAGGTTTTGACAGATTTGCAACGCTTCAAGCTTGCCAACTGAGAAGTCGACAATCATGCAATCTGGATGAAAACTTTCGGCTTGAATGCCTGCCTCGAAACCGCTTGCAGCGACCGAAACTTTAAAGCTACGCTCCAGTGGGAGTTCTCGCTTCAAGTTTTCGATCAAGACCTGATCTTGCGCTACGATCAGGACTTTCGCCATGGCCTCATCTTCCAAATCTCCGAGGGGCATACCATGCTCCTTCAGAAACTTGATGAGATATTCTCGCGGGATACGTCGGTCTTGCGAGCCGGGGATGCGATATCCTTTGAGGCGGCCGGAGTCGAACCACTTGCTAACGGTTCTCGGGGCCACCTTGCAGATCTTCGCGACCTGGCCTGTGGTGAACACCTTCATATTTATGGTCTCCGTTACCTTCCAATAGTGAGTGAGTCCGCACAGTCATGGTTATGTTCTGTGCTTGACAGTATTTGCCCTCGCTGACCTGCAAAAGCGATTGTACTTACGTAACAATTGCCATTACCGATCAACAACTGGGTTGGGCTAAACAACTGGAAACGGATTTCTTCGGTTTGCGGTAAGTAGAATTCCATTTCTACCAACTACGGTCCAAAGTATTTCCTGCCGAGCCAATGAGAACGCCCTTGTAACGTTGGCGAGCGACCGCACCCCTACGACGGTTCGCTTCGTTTTACAAAGTAGCTCTGATTGTGAACTGTTCGAGCTAGTTTGAGGCAGAAGAGTAGCCGATACTAGTGATCCTTTCGCACACGAAGTTCGCACGATCAAATCCATAGCGGCATCCGAACATGGAACTCGGATTGCAAGCACTTTCCCCCCTAACTTAGCCCGGCAGCTTCTCGTGACTGGTCTTGACTCTTGCGAGTAGTCCAGCGCAGAAAATGCCGTTCTAAACCTACTTTCGATTCAAACCGGGTGATTACTTTAGAAAGAATCTTCGGTTGGTCATGCATCTACGTTTTTGGGGGAAGCTTGGGAGGAATTAGCATTATTTTTGCGAAAGATTCACATCGTGAATATTTTTTTTAAAGCAAAAACTAGCCTCCAAGCAGAAAAGTGAACTCAAAATGCCCTCTCTGTCAGTCCCGCTGATTTGCTAACATTCAGTTCCACCCGTGGAGGTGCGCCTAGCAGTTCAGAAAACATTTCTTTTGACGACGACACAATGATTCATTTAGCAACTCGAAGCCTGTTTTCCTTTTGGCCCGGCGCCTGCAAAGCATGGGATCGTACGGACTCCACATCGCTTTGGATTGCGATCGGATTTTCCTGGTCAACTTGCTTAGCCATTGCTTCCACCTGCTTGTGGGAAGAATGGATTCATGCATGGGTACGATTCTTGGTATGTTTCGCTCTCGTCGCTTGCGCGTGTGTTTCAGGCGCTCGAGCCATTCTTTTTGGCCATGTGATCCCCGAGGACACGAAGCCTGTTCGCGATGAACGATTTCGAAAAGCCCAAGCTGCTTATTTACAGGGCGATTACTTCGAATCAGCGAGGCTTCTTGCCTCGAATTTAGCATTGGAAAAATCGGATATAGAATCCGGCTTGCTGTTGGTTTCTGTTTTGAGAAGATCGTCTCGATTTGACGAAGCCCTTGATCATATAAACCTACTTCTCAAATGGGAACTTTCTGTTCGCTGGGAAAGTGAATTGGCCTTGGAAAAAGAAAAGTGTCTCAAAAGGAAACGGCAATCACTGGATGCCCCCCCTCCCAAAGCAGCTTAAAAGCGTTACGATCGCTACCGTCGGGACTTCGTATTCCATTCGTTTTTTTGGAATTCGAGGAAAATCCGGCCGATAACGGATTGCTTCTTCATTTCCTTGGAAACGTTGAGACGGTTAATGGCAGATCGTGAGCCATGCTTCAAGATGCGTCAATTTGACAGGGAGAAGCATGGAACAAGGTTTGCAGATGGATCGTATTCGAGCGAATCAGTTCTCCCTTTGGACGTTCTGCTCCCCCAATGAACATTGGGTAGCATGGACAATGTGTAGCTGTCCGTAACAATGGACGACGACGCCAACTGGTCTTCGGTAAGGACCTTTTGGCGGTGAGTTAGGAAATACCTTAAGCCCTCGGGCTCGTTTGTGCGGCGTTCCGCAGAGTTTGAGCCAACCTAGAAAGGTCTTTGAAAAATGTACGAGAGATTTACAGACCGTGCTCGCAAAGTGATGCAACTCGCGAATCAAGAAGCGCAGCGCTTCAATCACGAGTATATCGGCACTGAGCATATTCTATTGGGGCTTGTGAAAGAAGGGAGCGGCGTTGCCGCCAACGTTCTCAAGAACCTCGATGTGGACTTACGAAAAATACGACTCGAAGTCGAGAAATTGGTCCAGAGTGGTCCTGAAATGGTAACCATTGGAAAGCTTCCTCAGACCCCTCGTGCCAAGAAAGTCATCGAATACTCGATGGAAGAGGCACGCAATCTAAATCACAACTATGTAGGAACCGAACACATTCTCTTGGGTCTTCTCCGAGAACAAGAAGGTGTTGCAGCTCAAGTTTTGATGAATCTCGGAATGAAGCTGGATGACGTGCGGGAAGAAGTTCTCAATCTTCTGGGGCACGGCATGGAAAGCGCCGAGGTAGGCGAACGTGGCGGACGAGAAGGTACGAGCTCGTCAGAATCTGGAGCCGCGTCAAAGGGTGGCAAGAGCAAGACCCCCGCGCTGGACAGTTTCGGTAGAGATTTAACCGAATTGGCACGGCAAGGAAAGCTGGATCCTGTGATCGGTCGCGAACGAGAGATCGAACGTGCGACACAAGTGCTTTGCCGACGAACCAAAAACAACCCCGTTCTCCTTGGCGAAGCTGGCGTTGGTAAAACAGCTATTGTCGAGGGTTTCGCTCAGCGAGTCGTTAACGGCGAAGTTCCGGAAATTCTTGCGGACAAGCGAATCGTGGTTCTCGATCTGGCGATGATGGTCGCCGGTACAAAGTATCGCGGCCAATTCGAAGAACGAATCAAGGCGGTGATGAACGAAGTTCGCCGCGCAAAAAATACCATTTTGTTTATCGATGAGCTTCATACGCTCGTTGGAGCAGGTGGTGCCGAAGGTGCAATCGATGCAGCCAACGTCTTGAAACCGGCTCTGGCTCGTGGTGAAATTCAATGTATCGGTGCAACAACCCTAGACGAATACCGCAAGTACATCGAAAAGGACAATGCGCTGGCACGGCGGTTCCAAGAAATCATGGTCGAACCGACCGGCACACAGGAAACGATTCAAATTCTCAAGGGCTTGAAAGAGCGATACGAGGAACATCACCGCGTACAAATCACAGACGATGCGATTGCTGCTGCTGTCGAGATGAGCGAACGTTACATTACGGCTCGCTGCTTGCCAGACAAAGCAATCGATGTGATCGACGAAGCAGGTGCGCGTGTTCGACTCCGAACAATGAGCAAGCCACCCGACCTGAAGGACATCGACGACGAGGTCGAACGATTGAACAAAGAAAAAGAGGACGCGGTAGCCAATCAAGATTTCGAAAAGGCTGCAAGCCTTCGGGATCAAGCGGATAAGCTTCGTCGTAAGAAAGAACAGATCACTCGCGATTGGCGAGAAAAGAGTCGTGAAACCGACGGCGTAGTCGACGAAGAAGTCGTTGCTGAAGTCGTTTCCAAGATGACCGGTATTCCATTGACTCGATTGACAACCGAAGACTCGCTTCGCCTCATGGGAATGGAAGCTGAACTGCACAAACGAGTCGTGAGCCAGGATCAAGCGGTTACGGCAGTAGCGAAAGCGGTGCGTCGAAGCCGTTCGGGATTGAAAGATCCCAAGCGTCCAACCGGTTGCTTCGTTTTCGCAGGTCCGACCGGGGTTGGGAAGACATTGCTCGCGAAAGCGCTGGCCGAATGCCTATTCGGTGACTCCGATGCGCTTGTGCATATCGACATGAGTGAATACATGGAGAAGCACAACGTGAGCCGATTGATCGGTGCACCTCCTGGCTATGTTGGATACGAAGAGGGAGGGCAATTGACAGAAAAAATCCGTCGCCGTCCCTATGCGGTTGTTCTGCTTGACGAAATCGAAAAGGCCCATCCAGACGTCTTCAACATGATGCTTCAAGTCATGGAAGAAGGACGATTGACCGACAGCTTCGGTCGAAATGTCGACTTCCGTAACACGATCTTGATTTTGACTACCAATGCGGGTGCGGAAGCTATCAAGAACGAATCTGCATTTGGTTTCCAAAAGCCAGATGAAGACGCTTCTTATGACAGCATGAAGGCACGCGTCATGGATCAAATTGAACGCGTATTCCGGCCAGAATTCCTGAACCGTTTGGACGATACGATCATCTTCCGTCACTTGAACAAGGAAGACCTCAAGAAGGTGATCGACTTCGAAATGACCAAGGTCAAGGAGCGATTACGAGAGCGTGGTTTTGAACTCGAGCTGACAGATGAAGCGAAAGAATTCATTATCAAACAAGGGTCCAATCTCGACTATGGTGCTCGTCCATTGCGAAGAGCCATTGAGCAGCGTGTCGAAGATCCTCTCTCGGAAGAGTTGTTACGCGGAACCTTTGAAGGGAAGAATACGATCAAGGTCGATACCTTCAAGGACAGCGATGGCAAGGTAACGAGACTCGACTTCACTAGCGAGCTTCGCGAACCAAAGCCAGCCTCAGAGCCAGCTGCTGCTGGGGCTTAATTTCCCTAAGATCGGTCTTGGCTAGAATGTGCAGTCTTTCATGGGCTGCTTCGACTGAGATACTTAAACGCACCACTGCGAGATGCCTCAAAATCATCTCGCAGTTTCGTTTCCGCAGCAAGCGACAACTTCGCTTTGAATCTCTGTTGATAAATTCTTTGCGAGAGGATCCGCTTGAGAGCTACTTGGTTAGAATTAACTTTTCGAGCTTCGTGCGACGCAATCGGTAGACCTGGCCGCTACAAGCGATCCACACATCTTCTCCCCCTCCCGCTAGTTCATCAAAGGCAAGAGGGTTCAGCATCGAACCAACCGCATGGACAGGACAACGGCCCGGCGCATTTTGTCCACTTGGAGCAGGTGAGATCTGTCCATTCGATTTGCTCAAACTCGATTCTGAACTGTCGGTCGCCTGTTCTAATCCGTCTTGCATCACTCTGCCTTGTCCAAAAGGGAATTTGCACAATGATACATGCGAAAAAGGAAAAAGACCAGTCCTGATGAGACTGATTCTCATTAGCGGCCAGTTTTTATTCGAATGTGGGCTTGGCTTACTGGAGCATCAACGCAGGGCGAGGTAATCAGAGCCAATCGAGCCCTTCGTGAAGTCGATTCAGATTTCGGCATCCATCCGGTAAAACGACCACGATGTCTTCGATCCGAACGCCCCCGACAGCCTTGCAGTAAAGGCCTGGTTCTATTGTTACGACATCTCCAGCGAGCAACTCCGGCCCTCCAATCGCCAGAAGTGGTGGCTCGTGGACTTCGAGCCCCAATCCGTGTCCTGTTCCATGAGTAATCGCGGTATAGGTATCAGGTGCGTCTTCGGCTGGCAATCCATTGCAAAATCCGTCCCTTTCGATGGATCGAATAGTCGCCTCGTGCACTTGCTGGCCCGTCACTCCCGCCTTGACGACAAAGGTTGCAGCGGCTTTTGCGCGAGCGACTGCTTGGTGCATCTTCGCAATGACTGGAGAAATCGTGCCATGAACGACGGTCCGAGTACAATCGCCGTTGTAGAGGCTTTTTTTGTCGCGAGGAAAGATGTCGACGATGATTGGTTCCCCTGTTCGAAGCGGTCCATGCCCATAGTCGTGACAATCCGCTCCGACAGGGCCGCCGGCCACGATCGAACCAGGATTCGAGAATCCCAATTCCAGTAACCAAACATCAATCATGGACTGCATTCGTTCGCTGGTGAGTTCGGCGCCCTCGTGCATCAAAATACCATCAGCAGAAGCACGAGCTCTAGCAATGGTTTGACAGGCGCGTTCCATTACTTTCTCGGTTTGCGTTTGAGCGAACTGAATCTTTTCGATTTCGTCAGCACTTTTCTGTCTTCGTTCGATCAATCCCCATTCCAAATCACAATGGACCTGGATACCTGATTGCTGAAGGATGTGTACATAAATCATAGGAATGGATCGGTCTACCGTAACGGAAGTGCGTTGATGTTTCTTCAGAAATTCGGCAGAAGATTGTGCGGTTGCTGTTTCGCGATCCCCAGAGAGTCCGCTCGATGGAGCGAAATCATTGGGGCACCAGCAATTCGTAGCTCGCGAGTGCTTGCGAGCACGATCCATTTCTATGTCTCGAAGAATCAAGTGTTTCGTGGACGGTTCGTCCAACAGCTCGATCCAAACCACCGGATCGCCTACGAGGAACCCTATGGTTCGGTAGAGGCCGGCATTCAATGCAGGAACACCGGCCATCATTCGAGCACCAGCCATGGCGTTACGCTCCCTTCACTCGATCCACAATGATCAGAAGGTGCTGTGCAGCCTGTACCGATCCTACCAATGCAACAAAGTCAACAGCGGCTTCAAGATGCTTCAGATTGAGGCTAGGGCCGCTGTCTGCGGACTGGGATGCGGTTGATTTGGCCGTCCTTTTGGCTGGTTCTGCTGAGGTTTCGGCTTTCTTCATTTGGCTCTTCACGTTGGCGACGTCCGCCGCTTTCACACCATATTTATCTAGTGCAGAAACAACATCTTTGTTTCGGACCTCTGGGTGCGACTCCAAGTAGCTTCGAATCCGCTGTGCCTTGCTCAAATCACTCATGTCGTAACTCATGTGGGTTGGGGAATACTCTTCTGACTCAATATAATCTAATCGTGATTCTGCGTCCTTCACCAAATGCTCAGGAACGCGATCCATCAATTCATCAAGCGTAACTACACGATCAATATCAACCATTCTAAATGCCTAATGTTCGAAAGATACGGTTTCGGTGGGATGAATCTGCAAACCGACTTCAACTTAAACATCACTCCTCAAATGGATCTCTTTATCAGTGAAATCTACCGAAATTCGAAGCATTGCGTTGGAATGAATGCGTCTCGACGAGATGCATCTCATTGAAAATACTTTCTAGCGAAAACACTCTCAGCAAGATGCATTGCGATGTATACGAGGAAACCTGGCACGGGCAGAGGCCCAAAAATTTCCGTCGCGAGTCGGATTGCTAACGATTAACATATAATATGTGTTTACCGACCTTCGTCAATGATCATCATCGAAATTTTGGATAGATGCATGCCTTGATGATGAAACCTGACTTTCATATTGGCATTGCAGTAACGAGGCTGACAGCTGAAACTGTAAAGGCCCGAAAGTCTTTGGACGTTGGACCCGTCGAGGCTTTAGGTCGTAGCGGTCAATTCTTTTCCCTTGGGTGAAAATGAGCAAAACAAGGTGGCTAGAGCACGAGGAACCGAGCAATGAGGACGTACGCAATGAGGTTTTGCGGCTACTGATGCTTCTCAAGGCAGGTGAGAGCATTTGTCCAACCGAAGCTGCAAGGGCATTTGGCCCCCGATGGCGTCAGTATTTACCGATGGTTCGTGAAGTCATTACGGACATGGTTCGCGATGAACTCATCGAGGTAACTCAAAATGGCGTTGTCATCGATGTCGAGGAACGGGACCTGGAAACTATCCGCGGACCTGTGCGTCTTCAATTGCCGAAACAAAGGACCGTCGATGACTAACCTCCCAGCAACTTCTGCGCCTGAGTGCCGACTTTCGCATCGATGGCAATTGTTGCTTCTTCTCCCTGCAATGGTCCATTTACTAGCAGTGTTTTCCGAGCCATTCCATTTTTTCACGAGAAGCGATGTTCAAACCGCACCCGATGCAACGCTGCTTCGAAGCTGGCTTCATCCTTACTCGCAATGGATGTATTTGGATCACGGCTATTTTTTCTTTGCTCCCAACCCTGGCCCAGGACATCTACTGAGAATTTCCGCTTCCGATGACCCTCTTGCCCCGTCTGCCGAACGCCGATTCCAGGATAGCGATGCGAACTCAGATGCAATCGTGCGTGTATTGCCGGATCGAAAATCGCAATTTCCTCGCTTGCTTTACCACCGATACTTCATGCTCTCGGAGTTCTATTACAATCGATACGCTCCATACGAATTAACACCTGAGTTGTCTCGCGATCCAGCACTCTTGCAAAACTGGAAATTGGATCGCTCGCTCTATACTTCAATCCAGCAGTCGATCATCTCGCATACCAAGAACAAAACCGGAAAGACCTTTGTTCGATTAGATCGATTGGAACGTACGCTACCTGACCGAGCTAGCATCCTGAAAAAGGGGATCCGTCTTACCGATCCTCAATGGATTTCTGTATTGCCGGAAACGATGTCAGAATCCCCATCTGCTCCATCGCAAACCTCTACTTCCAACGTTCGAAATGGTGAGGAGGAGCAGCACCCAGGGGTTGAGAACACAGAAACTGTTCCGGCTCAAGTGCTGCCTGAAAAAGACAAAGGTTGCTGAGAGTGGCATCGAACAAATCAACATTGCCAACGCACGATGGCGTAGCTGAGAAATCTCCAGTCTTCGATGGATTGCTCGGTTTCTTCTTTGCCCCCACGACCTCGCATACGCTAGAGATTATTCGAATCGCTACAGGACTGATGATCGTCTATGTGCATGCAATCTGGCTTTCTCGCCTCGGAGATTTCTTCGGCCCTAATGCGCTTATCAATCTGGAGGCATGGAGATCAATTCATTATGCAGGGGAAACTCCTGACGCAAAATGGACCTATTTGTCTCAGACCGATTCATTATGGATTGCGTCGATCCACGAATGGGGGGCATTGATTGCAGGTGTCTTTGCTACTGTAGGTTTCCTAACACGTACGAGCATCTTTGCCGCTTGGTTACTGACACTACTTACTGCACATCGCATGACCGGATTCCTATTTGGCCTAGACCAAGTCGTCTTGATGCTGAGTAGTTATCTATGCTTATCTCAAGCAGGCTCATTGCTCAGTTTGGATCGTTTCTTATCAACCAAATTTCCAACACTGACATCCCAATCCTGGTATGGGTTGCTCTCAGGTTTTTCATCAGTCCGACCGACTATCGGTGGTGCTACAGCCCCCTCAAATGAATGCGTAGCCAGTTGGAATAACACGCTCTCAACTCGATTGATGCAGATCCATTTATGCATCATCTACCTGTTCGGCGGACTTGGCAAACTCCGAGGCGAGATGTGGTGGGATGGCAGTGCGATGTGGTATTCTGCCTCCTCCTACGAATACCAATCGCTGGATCTCACGTGGATCGGCAACTATCCCGTGATCGCAGCTTTGCTAACTCACATTACGATCTTTTGGGAAGTGACCTACATTGCGATCGTGTGGCCGCGATGGACTAGGCCCATCGCTCTTCTTTTAGCAGTGTTGGTACACGGCGGTATCGCAATCTTCCTGGGAATGATGACTTTCGGATGGATAATGATCGTCGCCAATCTGGCGTTCATCCCCCCCGATCTTATGCGCCGAATTTACCCAAACGCCCCGCATTAGCCATCGCCAGAGTCATCAGATACTGTGCTTCGAAATGACCGAGGCCTCCTGTGATGCATGTCGATTCGTTGAACGCAACATGCGGATCAGGACGGCAACAATCCGAAACCAACAACGTTGGTACAGGATGCCATGAGTGGCTTTGTAGGAAACTCGGTGTACTGTGATCACCAGTGACAATGAGCACCGTCGGGTTGAGCTTTTCAATGCGTGGCAAAATTCCATCGAGCTCTTCGATCCGCTTTACCTTTTCGGTAAAATTACCATCTTCACCTGTGCTGTCGGTGTATTTGAAGTGGATGAAAAAGAAATCGTAGTCCTTCCAGGATTGCTCGAGCGTGTCGATTTGCTCTGACAACGTCTGAGCTTTACCGACGATCTCCATGCCGACCAATCGGGCCAAACCTTTGTACATCGGGTAAACAGCAATCGCGGCTGATTTGAGGCCATACACTTCGCCGTACGACGGCAAAGCAGGCTTGTTCGCAAAGCCGCGCATCGTATGAAAATTGGCCTTGGGTTGCCCGGCAAGGATCTTCTTGGCTTGGGTCAAGAACTCTTTTGCAACAGCAGCCGTCTTCTGGCTTGCTGGGTCATTGGCGACGGGATCAAGTGGCGGAACGCCTGTTCGTTGCGGATCGGTATCTGCTACGTTTCCACCCAGTCCCTCGCCTCGGAAAACGACTACAAAGCGATGCTCCTTGACCGGCTCCACAAAAATTTCGATCCCCGGAATCTTGATTTGCCGGAGCGAGATGGCGATAGGAGCACTATCTTCGGAACTGATTCGACCGGCACGCCTATCGGAAATGTTTCCACTAGAATCCAATGTGCAAAAATTGCAGCGAATCGCAACATCGCCATCTCGCAACTCAAAGCC
Organism: uncultured Pirellula sp.; assembly: GCA_903858115.1. Lineage (GTDB taxonomy): Bacteria > Planctomycetota > Planctomycetia > Pirellulales > Pirellulaceae > JBKCUI01. The sequence continues at coordinate 133,255 of CAIOHR010000380.1, forward strand.
GATGCCTGTCGCTTCGAGGGCTCCACGACCGATCTGGTACTTGAGCGGGTCATAGCCGAACAATCCTAAATGCCCAGGCCCACTTCCCGGGGCAATCCCTGGCTTCACCGGAATACTCGCCCCTTGAACGCCTCGCTTCGCCAGGTTGGCAAGGTTCGGCACAACGGCTGTTTCCAATTCAGTTTTCCCGCCTGGACTCATGGGAAGTCCACCAAGCCCGTCGGCTACGAACATCACTATCTTGCTGTCATTGGCGAGTTGCAGTTCACGAGTCAAATCGTGCATATCCATGGGATCGATCCAGGTTCGAGGAGGAATTGAATTTTTGGATATTCGATCAGATCTCAGTGAGATGACAAGCGGAATTGCGAGAGAGCCTTTTCGGAGCGGTCAATCCTGGTTATCGTTGGCAGTCTTTGATGAATGGGTATCGGGCTCGCTTGGTTGATTGAACTGCAAAGCCCATACAAGTTGGTCGACACTCGAGGTTCTCATGTTTTCTTACAAAGCAGCAGTCGTTGGCACAGGCTTCATCGCGCCCGTCCACATCGAGGCACTTCTGCGGGCTGGAGTGAGAGTTCGAGGAATTCTGGGAACGACTTTGAAGAAGTCCCAACATGTCGCCGATCGATTCGGAATCGAACGAGCTTATAGCGACTATCAAGAACTCCTCTCGGATGACCAAGTCGACGTTGTGCACTTAACCAGCCCCAACCGCTACCACTATTCGCAAGCGATCCAAGCGATGGAAGCTGGCAAACATGTACTCTGCGAAAAACCGCTGGCGATGAACTCGACTGAGAGCGCCGAGTTGGTGAGACGAGCTGCGTTGTCGCCTCTCAAGACGGGAGTCAATTATAACGTCCGCTATTACCCTGTTTGTATCGAAGCAGCTGAAAGAGTTCGTTCGGGTGACATCGGTGACATCTTTCATGTCTCAGGGTGCTATGTCCAAGACTGGTTGCACCAGCCCACCGATTTCAATTGGAGGGTCCTCGGATCCGAAGGTGGATCGCTCCGTGCATTGGCAGACATAGGGACGCATTGGCTCGATCTGGTGCAATCGATCACCGGTCTCGAGGTCGCCTCCGTGTGTGCCGATTTGCAAACCGTACATCCGATTCGTCAACGTCCCGTAGGTGAAGTGGAGACGTTTTCGGAAAAAATGCGATCGGAGCCGCAACCGCGAAGCGATGTTACCATTGATACAGAAGATTATGGCGCTGTCTTGATTCGCTTCCGCAACGGAGCCAGGGGTACCATGCATGTCTCGCAAGTGACGGCGGGACACAAAAACACCATTCGCTTCGAGGTCGCCGGCTCCCATCAAACCATTGGGTGGAATAGCCAACATCCAGACGAGTTGTGGATAGGGAATCGCAATAAACAAAATGAGATCGTGGTGCGCGATCCGGCATTGATGTCATCCCGCGCCAGCCGTCACACTTCCTATCCCGGCGGACATAACGAAGGTTTTCCAGATACGTTCAAACAGTTATTTCGATCGTTCTATTCTGCCATCGCTGGTGACACGAACGGAGATTGGAACCCTTATCCGACCTTCGCGGATGGACATCGCGAGATTCTGCTTTGCGAAGCAATTTTGGCTAGCGCTAACGAACAACGATGGGTCAATCTATAATCTATGGCAGTGCAAGATAGTCAATTGGTCCAATGGCTCGAACACGAGCAAGTGTCGATCCGTTCCGCCTCGCTCGATCTGCTAAGTAGCAGTTACAGCACCAATCATCGTTGGTGCACCGGAGTGTTTCATGCATGGGATCGCTTCGGCCCACAGAATTCCTTCCCCGAGTTTCCATTGCTAACACACTTGGAGATCCCCAGCGAATTGGTCCCGGAATGCATTCAGCGGGCAGCAGCTATGAGCCAAGGGAAAGCGATTATCGATCGAGGCTGCCGATGTGCAGGAAAGTTGATTGAAGCGGTTTCCGTGTCTTCTCCCAAGAATTTTTTAGACCATCTGGAATCTATCGATAGCCTGAAGAAACAATCGAAGATCTTCTTCCGAGTCGATTTGGATCGGATGCGATATCGGGCCGAACACTTTCTACGAGACCAATTTGATCCGCTGGATGAGTGGTTTACCAAAGAGGTAGAACCTACGTTACCCTACGGATTGTATCCACACATCGAATCTAGCTTTCTCCGTGGGCAAGCAGACGATGCATTGCGATCTGGTTTTGGCCAACTCGCGTCGGACAATCGCAAATCGCATGTGCTCGAGGGGTGTTTTGAACTCGCTTCACGCTACCGACTCCTGGGATACGAAACGTATTTCGCAGATGGATTAAATGATGAAGACTCGTCGATTGCTGACGCTTCCGCCATCGCTTTGTCCCGCTGCCGCAATGACCACGTCTTGTCGCTGATCGCAGAGAGGTTCGCTGGTTACACACGAGCTGGCCAGTTGCGTAGCATCGATGTTCTACGACGAAGTCGATTGCCGAAGACGCCACAGCTGCTTCGTTTTTTGCGAGGACCTGCTTTAGATGGATCGGTACAAAATGCATTGCGAGTCGCCGAAGTCTTGCAGTTCGATTTTTCTGAGTTAGAGGAATGGCTCGAATCGTTAATGGTCATGGATGATCCATCGATCGCGCGTGTCCAGCCGTTGCTTAGCCTTGTTGGACCACTTAGCGAGAGTCTTGCCAGCGACGACCGAGCTCGAACCCTTCATCTCGTGAAGACAAGATTGCATAGTTGATTATGCAAGTGAATGCAAAATCAGTTGTGCAAGAATCAGAGGCAGCGCACTCGCCCCCTTTCATGTCTGACCATCCGGTATTTGACGAGATCTTCGGTCAACAGCTCAAGGAGCTGTTTCGATATCGCAGGGACGTCCGCCACTTCAAGGAGATACCTGTTCCGAACGAATTAATCCAGAAAGCAATCGAAATGGCATTCTTAGCGCCCTCGGTAGGGTTATCCGAGCCATGGCGTTATGTTTGGATCGAGTCTACGGAAAACAAGCGACTGGTTTCACAGGAATTTGAGCGAGCCAATTTTGAAGCATCGAAAAACTACGATACAGATATTCAAACGGAGTACCTACGCCTAAAGCTCGCAGGTTTGAAAGTCGCCCCGGTGCACATCGCTGTTTTCGAGTGCCAGGCACCAACTCAAGGAAAAGGACTTGGTCGGCAGACCATGCCTGAGACTACTCTTTATTCCGTTATGGCATCGATCCAAAATCTCTGGTTAGCCTGCACATCTGTCGGGCTCGGTATGGGATGGGTTTCCATCTTGGATCCGTCAGCGATTTCCAAGATCCTAGATGTCGACCCGACATGGAGATTAGTTGCGTATCTGTGCATTGGCTGGCCCGCCATGACCGGTGCCGTACCAGAGTTAGAACGTGCAGGATGGGAAAAGCGTCACGACCCGTCCGAGAAGATTTTGCGCCGCTAAGAATAACAGGGCGATGGCTCTATCCTGCACCATGAACTAGACCATCAACGACCTCTTGAGAATTTGCATGGTTGCTTTCTGACGATCGGTGACAATCTTCTGAGCACGAAGCACTTGATTCTTGGCATCTGCGGGATCGGAGATCATGGACAATACTGCCGGTGCCAATTTGCGCCGTTCCGACTCTTGATCAAAATCGAAAAGCCAACCATCGAGACCGATATCCCGCCACATCAATCCTTTGCTGGTTTGTTCTGCCCAACGACAGACGATTGCAGGCACACCATTCCCAATGCACATAATGGGACTATGCATTTCATGCCCAAACAGACCGGCGCTCATTCGATACGTGCTGATCGCTTCATCGGTAAGCCAATATTGCTGTCGCCACACGACTCTCGATTTTGCCGAGTCCGGCAATGCATCGTAGATCATCTCCTTGGCGACCGCCATTTGAGTCCGGTCTTCGGGACACAACAGAACCTTGAGTTTAGAATTCTCAAGCACCGTGAGAATTGCATCGCGAAGCGGCTTGCAGTCTTGTTCCTTCATCGCTTCGTTGCGTGCATGCTTGCTTTCGTCTTTTGTGACTTTCTTTTCTGGGATCGTCCAATAAGGAGTGAATCGCAATCGAGGAATACAACAAACAAATTCTCTCTCGTGAAGTTTGTTGGATCGAACAAATTCTTTGGCGCTGGCTGTATCTTCCAAGTCAACAGCGAACGCGCCATCAGGTCCGAACTCCATCGTTGGACAAACACACCCCATACGTTTAGCAAGTTCTAAGGAAACCGAGTCTCGGAAAAACACAAACTTCGCAGCACTAAGGACATCTAGCGTCTTCTTCAGTGCATCATTGGGTGTAGGTCGCGTAGCGCTCGACTCTTGCGCCGAAAACGTAATTCCGTAGACACCGTACGGCTTTCCCGTTGCTGAACTCCACTTCTCTATATCACGTTGGGCGACCAGTGAAGGTCCGGATCCATGCAATAGGAAATCGCACACCTCCATTGCGCGCGTGACAGCATCGTTTCCTTGCACGATCGCAAGGCTAGGAAATCGTTTTCGTAGCATCTCCTCTACACCATTGTCGACTCGCATCGGCCACAGTTGAACTTCTGCCTCGGGCAAGTACTTCTCCAAAATCGCCAAGACCCCTGGTGTATGTGCAATGTCGCCGATATTCACCGTCTGCCATGAGGATCTCAGCAAAACTTTAGGTTTGCGGGCTAGACTTCCTCGAACATGATTCCAGGAATGAGCCGCTACCGAGGTGGCAAGTAAACTGTTTACAAAATGGCGACGATCCATAGGTTTACCCATACCGAACTACATTAGGGACGAATTCTTCTGCGGCGAGATTCTTCGAGAATCCGTCGCTTTGCACTACTGGGATCCGTCAGGTCCAACGACTCTCTCCATTTAGGCGATATCTTTTCGTAGGTTTCGACAATACTCTGATCAGATCCCCAGCGATTGGGAGCAAGCGTATGGAACATGACTTCCATTTGCTGAGTCGGGCTTAAATTCTTGAATAGTGACTGACCATTTTCTGACAGGTTGGGAGAAAGGGAACTCAGCAGTTCGAGGATCTGCGGACGATCTGCGGATTCGACAAAACGATAGGCAAACAAATTGACCAGCGAATCCAGCCCTCGCTGACCATCCGACAACGAGCGTCTCATGAAGTCGGGAACCTTTTTCAGAAGCTCAGGCTCGAGATAGTTCTCACACCAATCCTTGATCGCATCGCTATCTTGAGACGAAAGCTTATGAATAAAGTAGTGTTTGGCGGCATAGAAATACATTTGAGATTTGATGTATTGAAGTCGCGTTTGTCCCTTGAGCCCGTTGAGATCGCGGCGCTCCGAATTGGGAAGTGAGTCCATCAACAAACCAATGACCCTCACAGTATCTTGTACTTTTTTGCTATTTGGCCGCTCTTCAACTTTCTTTTGAATCGCTTCAAATCGAGTCCTCGACTCGACATTCATTCTTCGAAGCGAATCGAAGTCGCTTTCTAGCTTCGCCTGCTGATCAATCGACATACTCGCAACCCAATCGACGCGGTCGCTCAGTATTACGGGTGGGGTTTCTACAAACTTGTCGGCCAAATGCTCTTTGAGGCACTCAACGACAAAAGTCTCCTCACTCAATTTGGTTGCAATGTCGAGCTCATTCACATCCATCCAACCCGAGAGATTGCTCACGATGCCAAGCTCTTGTAACTGTCGATTGGATTCGGTGTTGCGGATAAAAAAAGCAGCCATTATGGCAGCAACCGCGACACCCGCAAGCCCGATCAAAAATCGGGCATTCTTCGAAAACCTACCAACAGGTCGAACCGTCGGGGCAGGTAGTACCTCTGCCGGCGGAACTCCGCAAACATCGCGAATGACATGTTCGATCGTGCTTTGTGTAAACCGTTGATCGTATGGAGTCTCCGGGAGCTCATCGAGCAGCTCATACGATTTGCGCAGCTCCGCTAACCGCATTCTCAACGTTTCATCATCGATGAGCCTTTGCTCCAAATCCTTGGATTCGTCAATCGACAACTCACCGTCCAAGTAAGCGGTCAACTGCTCATCGAGATCGTTCATTTCTGGATAATCTACAGGATTGCTCATTCGTCTTCACCTTGCGATGCCGGGGATGAGTCGTCTGCAACGACACTCGCTTTGGGTGTAAGCCCAAGATCAATATAGGGTTCCAGTAAATTCTTCAGGTTCCCGCGCGCGCGGCTCAGTAGGGATTTGACCGCCTGGACACTCATACCCATCGTATCTGCAATCTCCTGATAACTCATTCCTTCAAACTTGCTAAGCATGATGGCGGTCCGTTGTCTTTCCCCAAGCGCCTGCAACGACTGAAGGACGATGCTCGACCGCTCTGCCGTGTCGAGAGGCCGTGCAGGATGAAATCCGCTTGGAGCAACCGCAACATTTTCAAGGAGCATTTCACCAGAGGAGGAATTCTCACCTTTAGAAAGCTGGTATTCCTTTCGATGAGAAGAGTCTCGCAAGTAGTTGGATGCAATGTTGTGAGCAATTCGATACATCCAGGTCGTGAATTTCGCAGTCGGAACGTAAGATTTCCTTGCCTTAAAGACGCGGAGAAAAACCTCCTGAGCCAAATCTTCTGCCTGTTGCACATTCGAAACCCATCCCTGCATAAACCGAATGATTTTCCCTTGATGTCGATCGATTAGCATCTCAAAAGCCACGGCATCATCATCGCGCACGCGCAGCATCAAACCCACGTCGGGGTCGACCCTGTCTTCTTGTTGCGCTCTGCTATCGTCCGTCAATGTCTTTACTCTTGATCGCTAGAACCATTCATGGAACACCAGCCATGCGAATTTGTTCCGCTCCTCCGGCTTCAGTTTCCTAAGTCTATGCGAATCACCAGGTAGCCGCCAGTAATCTGCACCATTATCAAACGCAACGCCCTCTCCAGGGATGCCCGTTGAAGCATCATTTCCCAATGATGTGGATCAATTTCTCTTGACTCGTCTGAAACCCATTGAATAGTCTATATACGGGGTAGAGGGTTCCGTGGGACTTTCTAAGGAGTATTCAGTATGCAATTCGAGCACGATTCTTCCAGTTCGAGCGATAACCTACTCGAACGTTTTTTTACAGGACTTTCGGAATACGCGTTTTACTCCCAACTGGGGGTGACGGATACCGAGCTTGTCTCGTACGTTAGCAGACTTCTGATCCGGTTTACGAAAACGGACACGCTTCATCGCATTCGCCAGTTGAACGGAAAACGCGCGACGGAAGTGGTGACGATGATGACCGAAGCTCAAAATCGAGTGGGCATCGCTCGGCGAGAAGTCCATCGTCATATAGGAGACTTCACGCTCTTCTGGACAGGTCTTTACCCGGAATCTCTTCGCGGATTGCAGGCTGCGAATAAATCCGATCAATTCTTTAGCTACTGCTACGAAGGTAAGAAAGCCTACGAAATCGCTAGCGAGATCGAAACAGACGACGACTCAGTAGCCACCAACGATCTTTTGCATCGATTGAGCAATCAATTCGAGATGTGCGCTTATGGTCTCCGAGAGATTCGACGCCAATGGGAAGAGAAACCGGGATCCGACGGAGCCATCATTCTTTAGAGACAGTTCTGTCTTTCAAGCAAGCGATAGAGCAGGCCTAGGTCGATTGCGATTCTGAATGGCTTGGCGAATGGCAATAATGTGATGCAGCAATACCGCAAAGTGGCAACCCGAAGAGCGGATAAATCAATCCGACAAACCACATGCCCGTCGTGAGCCAAAGATAAATCGCGTGCTTCGCGTAAAAACCATCAGTGATCGTCTTGAGCTCAAAATCCATCTCGGCCGAAAGTTGCCAGTGCACAATCACCAAAGACGCCAAGAGGAAGAACTGCACAACTATTAGCCATTTTTGCCATCGAGAACGCCCCCATGCCGAAACGGCTATTCCCATAGCGAGATAAACTACGGCAGAACCGTGGAGCCAAGCGGTTACTCGTTGTGTTACAAATCCTTGTTCCAACGCCCCGATAGACTCCGTTGCAACAGGAACCACGATGGCAGCATATAACGTCAGACCTCCCCACCAAACGGACCACGCGAGAATATGCAGATAGCTCAGCGCGCGAAGTATCAACTCTCTCTTCATGACTAGGATTCAAACCCAACGTCTTTGGTCCATCGTCTTAAAACAATCGTTCCAATCAAGTTGACGAAAACCAACAATACGAGTCCAAGCAATGCGCATGCAATCACGGCGCCTATCATCGAAGCCGTATTAAGATTGCCTTGTCGAGCCGTGATGATCGTCCCTAGACCTTCGTAAGCCCCACGATCGCCGACGAAAAATTCGCCGACAATGGCGCCGATGACAGCCAGTCCACAACTGATGCGCAAACCGAGCACCAACTGTGGCACGGCCGAGGGAATACTCAGCTTCAACAGCACTTGCAAGCGGCTCGCGGACTGCATACGAAACAAATCCCTTAAATTCTGATTCACGGAAATCAGTCCACTCGTCACGTTCGAAATAACAGGAAAAATGCTGATGATACACGAAACCAATACCACGGTCTTGAACTCGTTTCCAAACCAAAGAATAAGCAGGGGCGCAATGGCCACGATCGGTACCGTCTGCAAGAAAAGTACGTAGGGATAAAACGAAATACGCACAACCCGAGACTGACTAAATACGATCGCAATTGCCGAACCTATCACTGCACTTGCTAGCAACCCGAGAAAGGCAGCCTGGAAAGTAATCCAACTGCCTCGAAGTAATATCCAACGCTCTTGGAACATCGAGTAAAGGACGTCCATCGGCTTTGGAAGAATGACTTTATGCAGATCAAACCATCGCACAGAGAAATCCCAGACTCCCGCAAAAATCAAAAACACCAGCATAGGTGCAATCCATCGCACCAACCTTGACGTCATCATGTGTCTAACGCCGTTTGAAAGAGTATGTCGGAGACTTGACCAAAGTAACTTGCGAATGAAGGAGTGCCGCGAAGTCTATTGGTTCGCAATTCATCAAAGTGTATAGAAATCTGTTCGGCGATCTGACCTCGAGCCATGATGGCGATAGTGTCACTCAAGTAAACAGCCTCGGCGATGTTGTGAGTTACAAAGACGACGGTACAACACTCTTCTCGGGCAATCTTCAACAACAAATCGTTTAGCTTCGATCGCAATACATCATCCAAAGCGGCGAACGGTTCATCCATCAACAAAATCTTCGGCTTCGTCACCATCGCGCGGGCTATCGAAGCTCTCATCTTCATCCCACCCGATAATTCGTTGGGCTTCTTATTCCAATCGCTCTTGCCTAGGCCGACATGCTCCAGCCATCGAGCCACTTGCTCCTGAGATTGTGCCTTGGACAAACCTCCTCGCAACTCGATCGGCAACGCCACATTTTCACGAACAGTCCTCCAAGGAAGTAGCGCGGATTCTTGAAAAACAAACGACATCCAGTCTGGTTTGGAAGCATCGGACTTTGGCAATCGCTCTCCACCGATGGTTACCACCCCACCATCGGGATTCACGAGACCAGCGATAACTCGCAACAATGTACTCTTGCCACAACCGCTGGGACCGAGAAGGGACACAATCTTGCTTGCAGGTACGCTTAAATCTAGCTGCTTGAGGACTTCACGTTTCTGACCACGAGTCGAGTAACTCACTCGGATGCCACTGCATTCAATCGAACCGAGATCGCTTGCCGACGCCATCATGGATTGCACTTGCATTCCGCGAACTCCAATCGGAGCAGTTGGTCAACCTTGGCCGCGAGAATAAAATCGTTCTCGCTGAGCCCACCAATCGCATGCGTCGTTAGCTCGATCGTGAGATTTCGGTAGCCCGTGATGTGCAAATCGGGATGATGCGATTCAACTTCGGCTAAAGTTGCGATTCGTTGAAGACACTCCACCGTCCTTATGAAATTCTTAAATCGAATCGATCTGCGGATCCATTTTCCATCCTCCGATAGCTTCCAGTCTGGAATCGAGCTTAGCTGGGCCTGGGTATAGTCCAGGCTACAAGGCTCGACTCCCCCTTCACACGGGAGGCATTTTTTCGCTACAAGTTGCTCTGCGGTTTCGGTTTGCATATTGCTTTTTCGGCTTTTCGATCGAATCTTTCAGAAACTAGCCTAAAATTCGTGGGGTTCGCTTGTAATATTCGGTTTTCGAGGCGAACGTCAGAATCATTTGGAGTCATGTGCCAGTGAAAAACGTTCATAAAGTACCATCCGAAAGCTCAAAATCAAATGCGGGGAACATGATACCCTCTTCAAGCTATAAGACGGGAATCGCTTTCGTCTGCCTCCATTGTTGCTTCTGGGCAACTGGCAACGTTTACGGCATCGATTGGGAAAAACGAAATCTTGAGTTTTCGTCAGTTATCCAACCTATCCTGAAGAAGGCCTGCCTTGAATGCCATAGCGGTGCTGAAGCCGACGCGGGACTCGCATTGAGCCATTTTCAGAACGCCAAATCGATTCTGAAGGAACGCAATACATGGGCCAAGGTTATCCAAAGACTAGAGATTGGCGACATGCCACCCACGGATGCATCTCCGATGCTAAAGGAAGATCGACAAAAACTGATCGATTGGATTCGCTCTACAATCAACGATATTGAATGCGGGCTAACCCCCAACCCAGGCAGTGTCACGTTGCGACGACTCAACCGATTCGAGTACCAGAACACCATTCGCGACTTGCTGGGCTTGAACTACAAACCCGCAACGGGATTTCCTGGGGACGATGTGGGATACGGTTTTGACAATATTGGTGATGTCCTCACTCTTCCTCCATTGCTCATGGAAAAGTACTTCAACGCAGCAGAGGAAATTTCGCAACTCGCTATTCAGACTCCAACCCCCGGACCTGTTTTCGAATCTCGCATCAAACTCGAGGATCTCCGGGCCGATCGTGGCGGAAGTTACAACGATGGAAAATTCGCGTTCGTCTCGGATGGCAAGATAAACATCGAGGAGACTCTTCCCTGGAAAGGAATGTTCCGCCTCGAAGCAGGCTTGGCCGGGGAAGAGGTATCCGGCGAAGGTCCCAAGGTTCGTGTATCCATAGACGGCAAACAGTTAAAAGAACTAGAAGTAAAAACGAAATCGGATAGCGAAGCAGAGACTGTTGCTTTCCCTTTCCGGAACAACTCGCTAAAGAAATCGACCCTCTCGATTGAGTTTATCAACGACTTCTACGTGGAGCCAAAGGATGGTAAACCGAAGCTGGATAGAAACCTATTCATCTACGACTTAAAGATAGTTGGAGAGAAACCACCTATCCCTGTGCCTGAATCGGAATTGACTTCGGTCCATCGAATGATCGTACGATCAACACCGCAATCCGAGGGCTCCGTCTTGAAGGCTTCACAAACATGTCTTCAACCGTTAGCCAGCAAAGCCTATCGTCGTCCTGTCAAGAAAGATGAATTGGATCGACTGGCGAAGATTGTTGTGGAAGCTACAGAAGAGGGAGACAGCTACGAAGCCGCTCTCCAGTTGGCCCTGCAAGCGATATTGGTCTCACCACATTTTCTATTCAAAGTAGAAGTACCTACCACGAAGAAGGCAACGGAGTACCCCTTGCTGGACGACTACGAGCTTGCGACTCGACTGAGTTACTTTCTTTGGAGTTCGATGCCCGACCAAGAACTGTTGCAACTCGCAACGAAAAAACAATTACGCGATCCAGTGGTATTGAAAGCTCAAATCAAGCGGATGCTTGATCATCGACGGTCTAGCGAATTTGTAGAGAACTTTGCAGGACAGTGGCTCAATCTTCGAAAGTTGGACCAATTCGAACCGAACGGATCTCTGTTCCCACAATGGAACGACGAGATCAAGGCATTGGTGCGAAGCGAAACGTATCGATTCTTCCAGCACATGATGAGAAACGACCAAAGTATTCTCCGACTGCTGGATGCAGATTACACCTTTCTCAACGAGAAACTCGCCAAGTTCTATGGAATCCCCGGCGTGCAAGGGGAAGAGTTTCGCCAAGTATCGACCAAAGGTCAAAAACGCATGGGGATCCTGACGCATGGATCCATCCTTGCAGTGACCAGCAACCCAACGCGAACCAGTCCGGTAAAACGGGGTAAGTGGATTCTCGACAACCTGTTGGCAACACCTCCCCCACCTGCACCTCCTGGCGTCCCCGAACTAGAAAAGGGCGAACTGAAAGGGACTGTGCGGCAACAGATGGAACAACACCGCGCAGATCCTGCATGCGCTAGTTGCCACAAACTCATGGATCCCCTCGGGCTGGCCTTAGAAAACTATGATGCTGTCGGCCGTTGGAGAACCACCGACAAAGGCTCACCCATCGATACGAGCGGCGAGCTGCCCAACGGAGAGTCTATCAAAGGCCCTGGTGACTTGATAAGAACCTTGCGGGAAAAGAATACAGATCAATTTGCGCGTTGCGTTACCGAAAAGTTACTGATCTATGCGCTAGGGCGAGGGTTAGAATACTACGACCGATGCGCCGTTGACAAAATCATGGCGAAACTGACAAAAGAAGATTACCGTTTTTCTACATTGATTTTTGAGATTGTTTCCAGCGATCCATTTCAAAGAAAAGGTGTACGCGAAGAGCTATAGACTATGAAAAAACAAAAAACAATTTCAAGACGTACCGTACTTCGAGGCATGGGGACTGTAGTCAGCCTTCCTTTCCTGGAAGCCATGATGCCCAAGGGTGTTGCTCACGCCACCGATCTAGAAAAACCGATGCGCATGATGTTCTTTATGGTCCCCAACGGAGCGCACATGCCCGCATGGACACCTGCAAAAGAAGGTAAAGACTATGAGCTAACACCCATTCTTCAGCCGCTCTCCAAGCATCGCGATTCGGTTTCTGTCTTCACAGGCTTGACGCTCGACGGTGCAAGAGATCACGGAGACGGAGCTGGTGATCATGCTCGAAGCGGCGCTGCATTTTTGACCGGTGCGCATCCTCGCAAGACCGATGGGTCCGATATCAAAAACAGTATCTCGATTGATCAATTTGCAGCCAATGCAATCGGCAACAAGACACGCTTCACAACCCTCGAGTTGGGACTCGAAGGGTCCGCGCAAGCGGGGAGTTGCGACTCAGGATACTCCTGCGCTTATTCGAGCAACCTCGCTTGGCGAAATGAATCAAGCCCGCTCGCAAAAGAGAAAGATCCATCCGCTGTTTTTGATCGGTTGTTCGGCAATGGAGACAAGGTTAGTGAAGGCAAGATCCGAAGCGCACGGCTTGGGCGACGTAAGAGTATTTTGGATTTTGTTCAGGAAGATGCGAAATCACTTCAACGCCAACTAGGGCAAGCAGACATTCGAAAGATCGATGAGTATCTGTATGCGATTCGAGATGTCGAGAATCGCGTTTTGAACGGTGACAAGCTCAAGATTGGGCAAAACGGTGTTCCTAATTTCCCCCGCCCCGCCGGAATTCCAAGGGACTGGAGCGATCACTGTAAACTGATGATGGATATGACTGCATTGGCGATTCGAAGTGACGCAACACGCATATTAACCTTCATGTATCGCAACGAAGGGAACAACGATGGGTATCCGCAGATCGGTGTCGCCGAGGGGCATCACGATTTATCCCACCATGGCAAGAGCGATGAAAAGCAAGCCAAGGTTCAGAAGATCAACACCTACCACATGGAGCACTTTGCATATCTTTTGGACAACTTGGCTTCCGCAGAAGAAGCCGGAGGCAGTCTCTTGGATAATTGCATGATCGTTTACGGTAGCGGGATCTCAGACGGTGATCGCCACAATCACGATGATCTGCCCATCATTATGGCTGGAAAAGCCGGAGGAAAGATTCCGAAGGCAGGACATTGGAAATTTCCCAACAACACACCACTTTGCAATTTGTATTTGTGGATGCTTCAGCAGTCAGGAGCGAACGCAACCCAGTTTGGAGACAGCACCGGAGTCCTAGAGCTCTCTTAATGAAGGCATTTCAGCATCTCCGGACCGAGACGCTCCCGATGCTGACTAGCAGCGTCGTAGCCTGGGCCATGCGTCCAGAAACGCTCTTCACGCAAAGATCCTATCGACCGTCGTCCATTTTCTGTTTTGCAAATACTCAGTCGTCATCTCCATCGCGTGCCTTATTCTCACCAAGTTGAATCGTCATTCCCAATCCAGGTAAACGAATATCGCGATCGCTTGTTCTGTATTCTGTTAACAACAACGAAATCCAAAGCCCAGAAGCAAGCAATATGAGGCCACCCCAAATAGGATGCGACGAGGGAGTCGCTTCGGCTGGCTCCCCAGCTTTACGACCTGTGATCATTGCTAATGAGATATTTTCTCGGTGACGAAACGTATGCCACACGAGTCCCGCAAGGTGCGAAATGACCACTAGTAGCAATCCCCAAGCCAAAACTTCGTGAACGTCCTCTAAGCTGTCATTCGCAATGCTGCCCGTAAGAAACAGCCCAGGGACGATCAGGAACATGAGCACAGCGGCGATTGCCGATCCTGGATTGTTGCCTGCGTATCTCTTTGTTTTCGAAAACACGGCGTTCACAAAATAGGTTGCAACTTCTCTCGGTCTAAGCGGGAAGTTTGCAAACCTCGAGTATCTTGATCCAACGATGCCAAGCAGCACCCGAACAGCTAGCGAGAAAACCGCAACGATCCCCAACACCATATGCAGTTTGAATATAGGTTGTTCGTCATCGACGAGAAATGCAATGGCCAGTGCCGCGCTGAGTGAACCCGCAAATAGCCAATGAATGATCCGGCTAGGGAAATCCCAGACAAGAATCTTTTCCATAATTCGCGACTCCAATAGAGTGTTTGGGCATGACTTGCGTGAAGCCTTCCCGAAGTGATCTCACCAAGAGATTAAAACCTTGTTTGAGGTATAGGCAAGAAGCGTGCCATGTCGACAACCGTTGTCATAAAACAAGATTTTTTTGTTTTTCCCGACGTCAGCCTGCTCTCTTCCGCGTTCAAGACCGTCAAATGAATGGGTCCTGTCCCGCTGCAAGGATAGATCGTATCCATACGCATGGTCAATCACTGGTGGTCAAGTCGCGCGCATGAATTCTTGGCATATGGGAAGAAATGATGCGCATCGCACATCAACACGAGAACCGGCCAATCCGACCAACAGAGATCAACTCGAACGTTGTTGCCGAAAGGTCATGTCGCGAACGAACCTAGGGAAGTCTCTCGAGTAACTCCATGATGGCCGGCTTGAGTTTGGAGGCAAACACCCCATAACCTGCCGCATTAAGATGCAAATGTCTGTCGGAATAAAGTTCCGATTTCAAGCTTCCATCAACGTTCGTAAAATCGTTCCAGAGATCGAGTACCTTGACCTTGGCGTCAGACTCGAGCCTCAAGTCGTCTAATGCCTGATTGATTTTCCGCACCTCCGCCCCTACTTCTTTGCTAGGATCAAACGCTGGCAATATCTTCACCAAGACAATCCGTGAATCTGGGCATCGTAATCGCAAGTTCTCGACGCATAGTTTGATTCCCTGCGCTGCAGAGATCATCGGTACACCATTGGCTTGTACGAGCGGCGCATTGTTGACGCCGATCATCAAGAGGATGCACCTTGGCGAAGTGCCTTCGAGCGCTCCGTGATCCAATCGCCAAAGAATGTGCTCCATTCGATCACCGCCGATGCCGAGATTGACCGTTCTCGCATCGCCAAAGTGATTTTGCCACGCGGTATTGAAGGGTGAACCGTCCCACCCGCCCCCCCAGCCTTGCGTGATACTGTCGCCAATGATGGCGATGTCGATGTGTTCACGCATAGCCTGCGCTTTGCCGATACATTGGGCGTGATGCTCGACCCATTCATTCACGCCGCTTCCATCTTTGGCTTGCCAGTGAGAAGCGGTTGGCGTGACGAACCAAAATTCTGGCAGATGCTTCTGAGCTTCATGTCCTGGCTTGCGCGTATACTCTAGCTTTTGCACCCATCCAAGCTCGGCCTCGCTGAGTGGCCAACCGGTGAGTTGTGGATCGAGCTTCCCCTGGTTGTAGGGCTTGTACGGGTAACTGAGCACAGGCGATGATTTGAGTTCGATTTCGGAGGTCGTTCTCGGAGTTCTCACTCCTGGTCCAGCGCTCGGCGGCGATGGTGAGTTGTTGGTCGTCTCAGGTGTGATACGCAGCTTTGGCTTGCTATTGGGCTGAGGGATCGCTTCGCCGTTGAAGATCGCATGAATCAACGGATGTAACAGATTTGCATAGGCCGCGTAGCCCGCTGGTGATAAATGAATGTTGTCGGATGTGAACAACTCTTTGTTGATCTTGCCATCTGCGGTAGTAAAGTCGTTCCACATATCAAGCACGAACACGTTGGGATTGCTCTCAAGATTGAGTGGATCCAAGGCCGCGTTGGTCTTCTTGATATCTTCGTAGAAGCGATTGTTAGGTTCATGGGCGGGTAGAATTTTGGCGACGATGATTGGAATCTTTGGAAATCTGTCGCATAGATTCTTCATGCACATCTCGATGCCTTTGGCGACAGATTCGATCCCCGTTTCGGGCGTGAAGAACATATTGTTGTTGCCGATCATCAATAGAATCAATTTGGGCTGTAGCCCCTCAACTCCACCATGGTCGAGTCGCCACAAAACGTTTTGCGTCTTGTCGCCACCGATGCCGATATTGATCGCTTTGAGATTAGGAAAGTGCTTCTTCCAGGCATCGCCCCACTGGATCGTGATACTGTCACCAACCAACAGTACGTCGCAAGGCCCGGCGTTAGCTCGCACTTGCTCAACAAGTCGGGCATGTGTGTCCAACCAACTCGTACCGCCCCAATTCCCAGCCGACGGCACGACAGGCCACATCGCTGGCAAATGCTTATTCGCTTCACGCCCTGGTCGTCGGTCATATTCTGGTCGCATGACGTAAGCGCGTTCTTCAGCATTCAGCGGCCAACCGGTCTTCTGAGGTTCATCGGTTTGGTACGGATAGTCGATCGCAAATACTGGTGAAATCGACAAAACAAACAGAACGAGGATCGTTTGGAAAGGATAGCTTTTCAAGGCAGTTTTTCTCTCACGGTGTACGACAAGTGAACAAGCAACACCTAAGTCTGGCCAACGTCATCATGAAACTCAAAATCTTGCGAGAAAGATACCAATTTTTGTTGGCTCTCGTATGCAATGTGAACGAGAACAATCGCAATCTCAAGGTGTTTTGATCGGCTGTAGAGAATTTTTCGTACTTTTTGTGTCATGATTCGGATTGCTCGGCTAAGTATAGGTGGGCGACAAAACATTTTCGCTAGATTCTGATGTGTTGGAACTATGGACGAACAATCTCAACAAGCGATTCGATACTGGACGCTGGCGCAGCCGGTCGTATCCGCTTATGTGGCGGCTGTCGTTCGGCCCAGACCGCTTGGATCTGCGATTGTCGCTGCTCAGCGAAGAAGAGCTACAGACAGATTTCTTCGAGCACACGAGTCATCACGCCCTGGATCGCAAGATTGAAGTGGAGAACTGAAAATGATATGGAGTATGCAAATAGGAACAATTCTTTTGGTGCTGTTTGGTTCAGTGAATGCACTGGCACAATCGCCCTCCTCGGCCAAAATCCGCAAACCGCAGATGAGCGATACGATCCGAGCCAACATCTACGCAGACAACACATTCATGCTGCACATCAATGGCGAGCTAGTCGCTGTGGACTCGATCGCCTTTGTGCCGCATAACGTGATTTCAGTTGATATCTTGCCAAGTTATCCGATGACGATTGCTGTGATGGCAAAAGATAACTTCGATGAAAAGACCGGCATGGAGTATGCCAACACTAACATCGGCGATGGCGGCTTTATTCTAAAGTTTAGCGATGGCACTGTGACCAGTAGTGAATGGAAGGTCAAGAAGATTTCTTGGGGACCGATAGATCGAGATACCAAAAACCCTCGTGTTGCGAGTATCGCAGTTCCGGATAACTGGTACGCAACTGACTTTGATGACCGAGCCTGGGGCAAAGCCAAAGAATACACCGAAGAAGAAGTTGGTCCGAAGCAACCTTACTTTGAAAGCGACTTTAAGGAAGCCAAGTTCATTTGGTCTGACGACATCGCACTTGACAATGTCGTTCTCTTTCGTCATGTCGTGAAAGCCCCACCAGACGGAAAAGATCGAATCGACTTCCGAAACCTCAATAACGTCGTCCCGGATAATCCACCACGCGGTCCAGGTCGAACCAATGGACCAGGCCGTCCAGAACGTAACGGGAAAAGCAGCAACAACGGAGGAAAAGAATGATTCAATGTGACTATCTTTTGTCAATCGCTTTCGTCGCATTACTCGGGCTATGTGCCGACGCAACTCGAGCTGCCGAGCGGCCCAAATTCATTTTCATGTTGTCCGATGACCAAGGATGGAACGGATTGTCGGTGGCTATGCATCCTGAAGTGGCCAGTTCGAAAGGCGAAATTTTCCAAACGCCCAATCTTGAGCGATTGGCATCGCAAGGCATGCGATTTTCCTCGGCCTACGCACCAGCACCGGTTTGTTCACCGACTCGTATCAGTCTTCAGACACCTAATTCGAATTTTGATCCTTCCCTGCCAGCTGCGCCACGTAAAAGCGGAAAGAATGGGAAGAAAGGAGCGGACAAGAAATGAAGTTTCGAAGTAATTTGCTATCGCTGATCATTACGGCCATCTTGTCGATTGGAACGGTCTTACGTGCCCACGAAGGTCACGACCATGGTGCGGCCGATCCCAGTATTCGAACATGGACTTTTGCAGACACCGGAGCACACATCCATGGTGCTTACATGGCCTCGCGCGATGGCAAGGTACAAGTCCGCCGGACGGATGGAACTGTTGTCTCTATTGAAATCGAGAAACTAGCGGTCTTGGACAAAAAATGGATTGACAGAAAAGCTGCGCAAGTGAAGGAGATCAACGAGAATACCAAGCCCAGCAATGGCACATTGAAACTAGTTGTCGCCAACCTGCCGAGCAAACCAGCAATCGCTGAAACGTTCGAGCCTTTCGCAAAGCTCAAAGCAGTCAAATACCGACAAGATGACAAGTTTTTTTATGTTGAATCCAACTCAATGCCGGACCATCGAATGATGGTTGGAATCACGGCATGGCAACAGCAAGTTCCACTTCCTCAACCCTATTTCGGTGATAACGCTTGGCGAATTCCGCTCGAACCTGTGGTTGCGAAGAATCCCATGTCGGCAAAGTCACATTTCTTTCGAGGTGCCATTGCATTGGCCGCTAACGGAGTTCCGATCTTTAATCCGATAAAAAATGATGGACGGACCGATACGCTTCTAGCAGGCGAGTTGGACGAGTTTGGCGGCCACTGTGGTCGTGGGGATGATTACCACTATCATATTGCTCCCACACATTTGCAGGAGATTGTCGGCAAAGACAAACCGATCGCTTATGCGCTCGATGGCTATCCCATTTATGGTTATAACGAGCCGGATGGCTCTCAGGTCCGAGGGCTCGACGAGTTCAACGGGCATTCCACACCAGGACTCGGTTACCATTATCACGCTACCAAGATGTACCCTTATATCAATGGCGGATTTCATGGTGAAGTCAAAGAAGTCGATGGTCAAGTAGACCCACAACCGCGAGCTGGTGGAGTACGAGAGGCATTGCCGCCGCTGCGAGGAGCGAAGATTACAGGCTTTGAATCGAAGGACTACAAGAGCTTTAGTATCAAGGTTGAAGTTGGCCGCGAGACTCGGTATGTGAATTACTTTCTCAATGAGAACGGTTCGGTGAAATTTGACTTTGTGGATGGCAATGGCAGGGTGAAGTCCGAGACCTACTCACCACGACAACGCGGCCCAGGAGCTGGCGGTGGAGAACGAAGAGGCGGTCCTGGGGGAGGTAATGATCGACCGCCACGCAATGAGCCACCTCGCAACGAACCGCCGCGTAGAGATCCACCCCCTCCACGCAACGCACCTCAACAAAATGTAAAATCGGCCAAGTCCAATGTTGGGTTCGTTGTATCGAGTACAGCAATCGGCCGGGATGGACGGATTTCGTCCGAGTTCACATGCGACGGCGAAAGTGCGTCGCCGCCGATTGCATGGAAGGGTGCTCCGACTGGAACCAAATCAGTGGCGATCAGTCTTTGGCATACCGCGCCCGATCAAGAGAAGTCCTATTGGTTGGTCTATAACATCCCTGCCACGGTAGATCATCTCGACAAGAATGACAAAACGACGGGCATTGTCGGCTTGAACGACAAGAGGAAGGCCGGCTACGACCCCATGTGTTCGAAGGGCCCTGGGGCGAAGACCTATCACATTACTGTCTATGCACTTTCAACTGAAGTAAAGCTCGCAAAGGGTAGCGACAGTCGCGTAGCCTTCCTGAAGGCAATCCAAGATGTAACGCTCGCGGAAACGACGTTGGATTTCGCCTATGAGCGAGCGAAGTGAAGCACGCTCCGCCGTGCCAGCCGCAATCCAGCTTTTGCTGGAATTCCAGTTGAACGGCACATGGAATGTGCCTACTACTTGGACTTTTTTGTCTGTGTCACCAGTAGTCTAGCCAAAGTGAGTCACTGATTGGCAACCCCTGTGGCGTCAGGCGAATGCGGCCTTGGTTCCACTCCAAAAACCCCATTCCGATGTGTTTAGGAATCTGTTGTGCGATGGCTTCTATGGCATCAGGTTCACCGGCGTTGACGAGCGTACTCCAGTCGACTCCTTTTAGCTGACGCATACCGAAGATAAATCGCTCGCGAGTTCGCGTTGACCAGTCCAGTGTTTGCGACTCGGCTATGGGGGACAGTCCGGTCTCCATGCGTTGAAGGTACTTGAGCGTGCTTCGGTGATTAACAGTACGAGTACTATCCACATAGGCCGCAGCACCTGGCCCAAAGCCTAGCCAGGAATCACCCTGCCAGTAAGTCTGGTTGTGCATGCATTCGCTTCCTGGGTTTGCGAAATTCGAAACTTCGTAGTGAATCATGCCGTTCTGAGTGAGTGTTGCAATGGCATAGAGATACATTTCCAGCTCGACTTCTTCTGCGACTGCGAGGATCTGGCCTTTCTGCAGTTGCGACCAGTAGTGCGATCCTTTCTCGTAGGTTAGTCCATAGGTAGAGAGATGGCTTACACCGAGAGATATAGCCGTTCCTAAATCTGATCGCCAAACTTCCATATCTTCACCGGGAACTCCGAAGATCAAGTCGACCGAGACTTCATCGAA
Organism: uncultured Pirellula sp.; assembly: GCA_903858115.1. Taxonomy (GTDB): domain Bacteria; phylum Planctomycetota; class Planctomycetia; order Pirellulales; family Pirellulaceae; genus JBKCUI01. The sequence continues at coordinate 154,404 of CAIOHR010000380.1, forward strand.
CCACTGGGACGCGATATCGATAGAACGAGCAAGTTGATCGCCAGTATGATCGCGACCGAGCATTTTCAGTTTTGCCATATCAAACGATTGGCCACCGAGACTGATCCGATTGATTCCCTGATCGCGAAGAAGTCGACAGAGAGTCGGATCGATGTCTTGAGGATTCGCTTCGATACTCCATTCACCATCGATTGCCAGTGGAAGCCATCGACGGATCACTTCGAACAATTGCATCATCGATTCGCGAGGTAGCAGAGTCGGCGTACCACCACCAATAAAGATCGTGTTAACGGGTTTTGGGCTACCGAGAGTCGTTAGCTCACGCGTAACGGCCTCAACGTAGCGATCTACCAAGTCCATTCGATTCGCGATTACCGTAAAGCTACAGTAAGGACAACGAGAGTGGCAAAACGGGACATGGACATAAGCTGCTTTTGGAATTGACAAATGCTCATGGGCAATGAGGTGGGATTTCATAGTTCCAGTCACGCGACCATGATACGGGAAGCCGCGCTACACACGGGAAGCCGCGTTACAAGGAGTCGTCGTCACGCTCTACGCCTTTCCAATCAGCGAAAGTATTCGACCAACCATCCCAGTATAGCATCTACTGCGGTTCGTCGCTGCGAATCAAGAGGCTTGTAAATCATGCTTAACGCAGTTTCTCATGTCTTTACCGGTTTCGCAGGCAGAACGGAGTCAATAAGGACAGTACCCTTGGGGACTAAAGACTGGATTTCAAGAAAATGGAGCATTTCCATTTCCGATAGCTCTATGGAGGTAAGATCGCTATACTAGGATAGTCTCACGCAAGAGACTGTAGTTTTGTTTGTTGGCTAGGAAAGAGGGAAAACTCATGTCAATTTTGAAACTTGTCGGTGTCGGCCTTTTGGGAGTGGGATGTGTTGCTTCCGCGTTTATGTATCGTGAATCGTCGTCCGGTTCGTGCTGCTCACTCAGCGGGGCATCCAAAGGCTGCATGGTCTCGGCCGATGCCTCTAGTTCCTTCTGCGATTCTGGGGCTGATAGTTGCGGGAGTTGTGCCTCCGGTGATACAAGCTGTACTGCACAGTGCCCTTCCACACTGTGCCCTTCCAGCGGCAGTGGTGCTCCGGCGAGTGAAGTGTCCGGCGGTACAACTCAACCCGACATCGGCGATGTAACAACGGTTTTGTCTGATGAAGTCGCTACGCCAGCCCAATCGTTCACGATCGACTTAGCACCAGCAAGCGAAGAAAAGTAATCGAGCTGTGCCTGCGAGATTGCTTGCTGAAGAGTCAACGCGTTTTCATTACTAAGAATTGCAAATGAGCGAGTGGAAGGATCTCTAGATGCCCTCGCCTGACGATTCATGGTAAGTGTATGTTTATGAGTCTGCGAAGTTGACGGTTCGACCGTTGGAATGCATCTTCTCTTTTCGGAATGGAATTGTGAATTGCAAACGTTGCCATTGGATGCATCACCTCATCGCATTGATATTGTTGTCGTCTCCCAGCGTGCTGCGCAGCGAGGACTCCAATGGCGTTGCTATCCCACGCAATTTGCTAAAGCTGATTCACACTTCGGAGGTTCAGTCTGAGTTAGGACTAGACAGTGAAGATGGTAATCTTCATCTTCGACGAGTACTCCAAGATTTAGACGGCCCATGGTGGAGATCGAGGAATCTGCCAGAGTCGCAACAGCAGAAAGTCGTGCTAGGACTGGAAACAAAACTGCTTTCCGAACTCAAGAAGACGTTGCCTGAGAACAAGATCAAAAGGCTTCAAGAGATTGAGGTACAGTCTTTAGGAACTCGTGCGCTGGCGCGCGCTGACATTGTGACCGCGTTAGGATTGACCCCAAGCCAATCCAAGGAACTTGGACAAGTGTTCGGTGATACGGATCGGACTGCGAAACTTTTTTCCGATAGCAAAGGAAAGGACGCATCGCTGGAGCAAAAGCTTGTTGCTGCGAAAGAAGCAGAAAACGGCAAGATCAAGGAGTTGCTTACCAACCCGCAACGAGCAGCCCTTGGGAAGTTGATAGGCAAACCCTTTGATACGATGAAGCTCAAGCGTATCCTTCCGTTGGCTCCGGAATTCGTCGAATCGAGTGAGTGGAACGGAACGCCAACGACCTTGGCTGCGCTACGAGGCCAAGTAGTCGTTGTCCATTTCTATGCATTTCAATGCCACAATTGCGTTGCAAATTTTCATCATTACAACCGATGGCACGAGTCTTTGAGCCAGCGTGGAGTGGCGGTTATTGGTATTCAAACTCCAGAAACATCTGCGGAACGCGATGCGTCTAAAGTGCGGCAGGCAGCTAAAGAGAAGGGGTTCAAGTTTCCTGTTTTAATCGATTTGCAAAACAAGAATTGGGACGCCTGGGGCAATACGATGTGGCCTACCGTCTACGTCATCGACCAACAAGGTTACTTAAGAACATGGTGGCAAGGCGAATTGAATTGGGAGGGAGCAACAGGCGATAAATCGATCGAAGCTGTCATCGACGAACTTCTCGCCGAGAACGACAAGAAGAGTAGCAAACTCTCGCAGTCAGATCGTTAGCCCACGAAACAATTACAGGTGATAGTTAATTGGATGATGTGAGTTCAAGCGTTACATGCAATTTGGCTTGATCGAAAACTAGATAGCTCAGTTTTTCGATGACTTTCCACCGCTCTAGTGCCTTGTCCAGTTCCTTCTCTTGCCGTTGCAATTGTCGGCGTTGATCGTACAAATCAACAACACCACGTACTCCGGAATCGCGTGCAATTTGGTTTTGCTCCAACAATCGAAGCAGCGATTGTTTTGCTGCAATCAATTGATTGGCAACAATTTTTGCGTTGCCCGGTGCCAGCAATCGTGGTGTTTGCGTTTTTTCTTCTCGAAAGCCGATCAAGACCACTAAATCCCAGCGCCGTCCAGGCTTGGACTGCAGTTGCACCACAAGTTCGGGATCACTGTCCTCTATCCCAATCGCCCACGAAATCGTCCCATTACCGACAATAGACTGATTGCCTTCCGGGACGACCGATGCAACGGGTTTCGAGTCTTCGGTTTGAATTTGGAGGGTTGCTAGGCACTTACCATCTTTCGAAAGCAATTTTTGGCCGATCGCGATACGGTCTTTGATGGTTGAGTCGGACAGAAGCAGCGTGCGTTCGATTCCTGTTTCTAGACTCAAATGGGATGGAGACTCATTCTGTTTGTCTCCTTCCGGCACGTTGGGGGCAGGCGTTTCCGAATCTGGCGCATCGGTGGCGCTTGTTGATTCAGATTCCATGACCTTGTTCAATATCATTTCCCCGGAGGAGCCCAATGAAGATTCGACGATTTTATTGCTAAGAATGGAGTCACCGAGTGTTCCTTGTTCCAATAGTTTGGAGAAATCCTGAGAGAGAGCGAGCAGTTTATCCTTTTCGTGAATTGCCCCGTTTGTTAAGTCGATTCTCTCCAGTGATTCGAGATCGACGATTTCTGTAGCTTGATTGGTTGTGGTTTGCGTTTCACCATGATGCGCAGGGCCTGTGGCTAAGTCTTCATTTTTTGGAGCGCCAGCGATCGCTACCGAGCTTGCTGGAGAAATGCTGGATGAATTCGTGGAGCGATCGTTTGGCGGCCAAAAGATGGCGCACAGGATTCCAACAACGAGAATTCCAGTGATAGTTCCTCCGATTAGCAGCCATGGACCTCGTTGGTGCGTGGAGTGTTTCTTCGGTAGTTCCTTTCGAACCAGACTTACGGTTGCTAAGCCACGTTCCCAAGGCCAGTCGACGATTTTCCAAGAATTGTCGAGTTGACCTAGGTCTCCCTCGGTACCTTCCTCGAGGCTTTCGATGCCAGGAACTTTGGAGAGTAATCCATCTTCGGATGTCAAAAAAAAGAGGATCTCTTTCTGGCCGGAGTGATCGTTCAATTGCAGTCGCCAATCGTCCTGAACAATTTGCGGCGGATCGCCCCATTTTCCGACCATGGAAGCGATAGGTTGCCGGCCTGTCAAAGGGACGGCAATGATTCGTTCCGTTTCGTTTCCGTGGATTCGAAGCGACGTGAAAGAAAATGTGTCGGATTTCTCGGCATGGCTTGCGTCGGAAATGGTTTCATCGATGGCAATAGTGAATGGTGTTTCTCCAGAGGCACGAACGCGGGAAGTGAAGAGAAAATACCATTCATGAAGAACTAGGCCGCGAACATGGCTATGTTGAAGTTTATAGATTTCTCTGTTGTGTGGATCTCCCTTTCCTGCAAGTATCTCACCCAAACAAATCAGTGTGTCGTTAGAAAGCTTCATAATGGGTTGAAATGTCCGTTATCAAGGGTTCGTGGTACATTGACGTAGTTTTGAGGCGAAAGTAAACTTTCGCCCTGAAAATCCTAGGGGGTTACCTTAATTTCGATTGTTGCAGAGACACGGGAGTATTGCATTCGGCCATGGCTAACAAGTTGATCTATTTCTTTGGCAAATCAAAGACCGATGGTGATGGAGGGATGAAGTCTCTCCTGGGTGGTAAAGGTGCAAACCTCGCCCAAATGACAAGAATCGGTCTTCCAGTACCTCCTGGTTTTACCATCACGACAGAAGTCTGTGTTCATTATTACAAAAATGGCAGAAAGCCACCGGTAGAATTGGCAACAGACTTGGAGAAGGCTGTGAAGTGGATGGAAAAGGAGACCGGCAAGAAGTTCGGCGATCCTAAGAATCCGCTCTTGGTTTCTGTTCGTTCCGGTGCTCGCGATTCGATGCCTGGTATGATGGATACGATCCTCAACCTAGGTTTGAACGACGCCACTTGCGAGGGGCTCGCTGCTGCGACCAATAACCCTCGTTTTGCGTGGGACTCCTACCGACGCTTTTTGCAGATGTACGGCGACGTTGTTATGGGCGTACAAAAGCTTCATGAGAACGATCACGAACCGTTCGAAGAAGTGATGGATGAACTGAAAAAAGAAGCCAAGGTCAAAGAAGATACCGAGCTAACGGCCGAAAATCTTCAGGAGCTTGTGAAGCGATTCAAGAAGCTGATCAAGGATCGAACCGGAAAAGCATTCCCGAACGATCCGATGAAGCAACTGGAAGGGGCCATTTTTGCGGTCTTCAGTTCTTGGATGAACGAGCGAGCGATTCTCTATCGCCAGAAGTATCGCATCCCCGACGAATGGGGAACCGCGGTGAACGTTCAGAGCATGGTCTTCGGAAACATGGGCGATGACTGTGCGACCGGTGTTGCGTTCACTCGCGACCCTGCAAACGGTGACAACGTGTTCTACGGCGAGTATTTGGTAAATGCTCAAGGTGAAGACGTGGTGGCAGGTGTTCGCACGCCTCTCAAGATTGCCGATATGGCCAAGGATAAGATCATTGGCGCAGCTCACAAAGAATTGTCCGAAGTTCGCAAGACTTTGGAGAAGAACTTTGGCGACGTACAAGACTTTGAGTTTACCATTGAGAAGAAGAAGCTTTACATGCTTCAAACACGAAATGGTAAGCGCACCGCTTTGGCTTATGTGAAGATTGCTCACGATATGGTCAAAGAAAAGCTGATGACTCCCGAGCACGCGATCAAATCGGGTGACCCGGAAGCATTGAACCAATTGCTCCAACCGATCTTCGATATCGCCGCTTACGAAAAGGCCAAGAAGGAAGGTCGCTGCATGGCGATTGGACTTCCTGCTGGACCGGGTGCCGCATCAGGCGCCGTCGTGTTCTCCGCATCCAAGGCTGAAGAACTGGCAGCCAAGGGGCAGAACGTCGTTTTAGCTCGGATCGAAACGAGCCCAGAAGATTTGCGAGGGATGATCGCTTCGGATGGTATTCTCACCGCTCGCGGTGGAGTTTCCAGCCACGCAGCATTGGTTGCTCGTCAAATGGGCAAGGTCTGCGTCGCAGGTGCCGGTGATATCGAAATCGATTACCACAAAGGCACCTTGAAGTGCAAAGGGGTAACGCTGAAGGAAGGGGATTCGATCAGCATCAATGGAACCACTGGCGAAGTGTTCCATGGCAAGATCGATACCGCTGACAGCGAACTCAAGCAGGTCTTGGTGAACAAGACGATGAAGGCCAAAGATAGCAAAGTCTTCCAGTACTATGATTTTATCATGAAGCTGGCTGACAAATATCGTACGCTCGGTCTTCGAACGAATGCGGACCAACCAGATCAAGTTGTCAATGCAGTAGCTTTTGGTGCCGAAGGTATCGGTCTTTGCCGAACTGAGCACATGTTCTTTGAAGGGGATCGAATCATCGCTGTGCGCCAAATGATTTTGGCGAAAGAAGAAGAAGATCGAAAGAAGGCTCTCGCCAAACTATTGCCTTACCAACAAAAAGACTTCGAGGGAATCTTCGTCGCATTGGACGGTTTGCCAGCATGCATTCGATTGCTGGATCCACCATTGCACGAGTTCTTGCCTCAGCATGACAACAAGAAGGGGCAGGAAGAAGTCGCAAAGCAGCTTGGTATCACGGTCACCGAAGTCAATCGATTGGTGTCTGAGCTCCACGAGTTCAACCCAATGCTTGGCTTCCGAGGTTGCCGACTAGGCATCCTGCGACCAGAAATCACAGAGATGCAAGCGAGAGCAATTTTCCAAGCTGCGGCTGCTGTTCTGAAGAAGGGCATCAAAGTGAAACCAGAAGTCATGGTTCCACTGGTTGGCTTCAAGAAAGAGCTGGATTTGCAAGTGGAAATCGTTCACCGCGTTGCAGCCGAAGTCATGAAGGCAACCGGCAAAAAGTTTGCTTACTCCGTTGGAACTATGATCGAAGTCCCTCGTGGCGCATTGACCGCCGATGAGATCGCTGAGACTGCAGAGTTCTTCTCGTTCGGAACGAACGATTTGACGCAAACATGCCTCGGCATGAGCCGTGACGATTCCGGATCCTTTCTGCCAGCCTACCAAGGCCTAGAGATCATCAAGGCGAATCCATTTGCATCGATCGATCGAACAGGTGTTGGTCAGTTGATGAAGATCGGTGTCGACAAGGGACGCAAAACAAAGGCTGACCTCAAGATCGGTATTTGCGGCGAGCACGGTGGAGATCCAACCTCCGTCGAGTTCTGCCACATAATCGGCTTGAACTACGTTAGCTGCAGTCCATTCCGAGTTCCGATCGCCCGACTTGCAGCAGCGCAAGCGGCACTTCGCAATCCACCCACTGCACCTTCTGTGAAGGTGACAAAGGATGCAAAGCCCTCGAAGACAGCGACCAAGGCACGAACCAAGGCTAAGTAAGCTTGTTTGTTTTGTTAGTTTATTGTGAACAGTTTGAATCAAAGGCGGGCTTCAACGAGCCCGCCTTTTTCATTAGTTGATGAAATAGTAGAAAGGGGATCGACTAAGTGGATTTCATTCGGCCATTTCAATCGGTGGGGGCCTCCGACGGAAAACGCTCTTGGCAGAATTGTGGGAGAAAACCGCCTATCGTGATTTCCTGCCGATCCCCGGCGGGTTAATTTTACGTTAAAGCGTCTCGTCAACGGAGATGCACAGATATGTTTGGAAAATCTACTTCCGTCAATCACTTGCGCCAGAACGACATGATTTCAAATCAAGAGATTGCAGCTACCTTTGAAGAAATGGCCGATTTGTTGGAACTGTCCGGTGAAAATGCCTTTCGCATCCGAGCGTACCGAAATGGAGCCAAAGCGATCGCCGACTTGGGTGATTCCGTTGCCCAATGGATCCTAGACGGCAAGGACTTGACCCAAGTGGATGGGATTGGATCCACTCTAGCCGACAAATCCAAAACACTAGTTGAGACGGGTGCACTACCGCAATTAGAAAAGCTACGCACCGAGGTACCACCCACCTTGCGAAATATCATGGGGATTCCAGGAGTCGGTGCGAAAAAGGCTATGAAGCTGTTTCAAGAGCTAGCGATCAAAGATCTTCCCTCGCTGCGTGCAGCCTGCGAAGCGGGTTTGGTTGCACAGTTAAAGGGCTTCGGCGAGAAAACACAAGCTTCCATTCTTCAAAACATGGAAATCGCCGAAAAGGCTGCGCAGCGTTTGTTAATGGACGCTGCCGAATCGCTTGTGATGATCATTCGAGAGCATATGAAGTCTTGCAGTGCTGTGAACCGTTTGGAGTTTGCGGGTAGCTATCGACGTGGCAAGGAGACGGTTGGGGATCTCGACCTCTTAGTGACCAGCCAGAATCCGGAAGCGGTCATGGATCATTTTTCTAAGCTGACTCAAATTCAAGAGATCATTCAGCGAGGAGAGACCAAAATGAGTATCCGAGTTGCGGACTCGTTCCAAGTGGATCTTCGTGTCGTTGAGGATGCTTCTTGGGGAGCGGCCCTCCAATACTTTACCGGCAGCAAAGAGCATAACGTGCGCGTTCGAGGGATGGCGAAAGCCATCGGACTCAAGATCAATGAGTATGGCGTTTTCAAAAGCGTGGATGAGTCATGTCGTGTCGCTGGAGCCAACGAAGAGGAAATCTATGCGTTGGTCGGTATGCCGTGGGTACCGCCGGAACTTCGCGAAGACCGCCTCGAGTTCTCCTCCGGTGCAGAAGAATTGTTTAAGCATCTAATCCGAATGGAGGACATACGAGGCGATCTTCATATGCATACAACCGCCACGGACGGAGAGAATTCCATCGAAGAAATGGTACAAGCCGCAAGGGCGCGTGGTCTAAACTACATCGCCATTACGGACCATTCGAAGCGAGTGAGTATGGCGCGCGGTCTCGATGAAACCAAGCTAAGAGAGCAATGGAAGCAGATTGACGCATTCAACCAAAGTTCAGACGGACTTTTCTGGGTATTGAAAGGGGTAGAAGTCGACATTCTGGAGAACGGGGCACTCGACATCTCCGATGATTGCTTAGCGGACGCGGATTGGGTGACGGCGAGTATCCACTACGGACAACGGCAGCCGCGTGAACAGATCACCGAACGAATGCTGAACGCTATCCACAATCCAAACGTTCACGCGATTTCCCATCCGACAGGTAGGCTGATTTCCCGAAGAGAGCCGTACGACGTCGATATGGCTGCTGTCATGCAAGCTGCAAAAGAGTCAAACAAGATCCTCGAACTGAACGCGAATCCGTATCGTTTAGATTTGAACGACATTCATACGATGACAGCGGTACAGTTAGGCATTGAATTAGTCATCAACACGGATGCTCACTCTATTGCCAATTTAGATCTAATGAAGTTTGGCGTTCGACAAGCACGCCGCGCTGGAGTTAGGCCTTCGATGGTATTCAACACGTTGACGCTCGCTGAGGTCAAGAAGCGACTGGGAGTCTCATGAGCCAGAAAAAGATTGGTGTTTACGGCGGCTCCTTCGACCCGGTTCATATCGCTCACCTGATCCTAGCAGAGTGTTGCCGAGAGTCACTGCAGTTGGATGAAGTGCGATTTGTTCCTGCAAACATTTCACCACTGAAGCAATCAGGCAAACCATTGGACAGCAAACATCGAGTCGAAATGCTCCGGCTAGCGATTGGCGGAAATGATCGATTCGTGCTGGACACGCGAGAATTGGATCGAGCGGGCGTAAGCTATACGATTGACACAGTGCAGTCGATGGCTCAGGAGTTCCCCGACGCGGAGTTGATACTGCTAATGGGAGCTGATAGTTTGGTGGATATCGCCAAGTGGAAATCAACAGAACAACTTTTAAGCCTGGTATCGATAGGTGCCATCGCACGCGGCGGAGTGGGAGAACCGCCTTGGGAGGCACTGCGGCCGTTCGTATCCGAGGCTCGTTGGAATTTGATTCAACGAAAAGTGACTGCTCCGATCTTAGAAGTCAGCTCTTCCAACCTTCGCCATCGAATCCGAAATGGGTTAAGCGTTCGCTATCAGGTGCCAGCTGCTGTGGAGGCTTACATCAAACAGCATCAACTCTATTCGGACTAGCCAAGAATCACACATCCCTAGCGGATCAAGAACTGCTGCTTGGGCTACTCCAATTAAGCCAAAAGGGAGGCTACAGCGACGTTCGCAGTGCTTGGTCCAAGTCTCCCATCAAGTCGGCTGCATCTTCTAGTCCGACCGATATGCGGATGAGGGAATCGTGGATCCCGAATTTCGCCCTGGCTGCTGCATCGTAGCTTGCATGCGACATGGAGGCGGGTTGCTCGATCAGCGACTCGACGGCCCCCAAACTCACTGCCAGTCCGAATAGTTCGGTCGTCTCACAGACTTTCTTTGTCTTCAAATAGTCGCCATCTATTTCAAAGGAAACGACCGCTCCGAAGCGATCGCCCATCAAGCGCGCAGCCAATGCATGTTGAGGATGACTTGCCAAGCCTGGGTACAACACTCGCTTCACCATCGGATGCGATTCAAGCCAACTCGCGATTTCCAAAGCGGATCGCGATTGCTCACGCATTCGCAAGTCTAGCGTCTTGATACCACGCTGCAATAAAAAGCATTCGAGCCCCGAGAGCACGGCTCCTGTCGCGTTTTGAATGAAGTACAGCTCTTTGTGAAGGGCTGGATCTTTCGCCGCCAAGACTCCCGCCAGGCAATCGCTGTGCCCACTCAAGTACTTGGTCGCCGAGTGCATCACAATGTCGGCTCCCAGTTCTAGTGGTCGCATAATTGAGGGAGACGTAAATGTACTGTCGACTCCTAGTAACGCTCCGTGTTTATGCGTGATGTCCGCAATGGCCGTAAGATCGGGGATCGACATCAAGGGATTCCCGATGCTCTCGATCCAAACCATCTTTGTGTTCGATTGGAAGGCTGCTTCGAATTGCACCAAGTCATCTGCCGGTGCTAATGTGACTGTGATTCCGGCGCGATTGCAAATTTTGTGAAGCAGTCGAAACGTACCGCCGTAGATGTCGCTACCTGCGACGATATGATCGCCACTCTTTAGCAACATCGTTGCACAATGGGTGGCTGCCATTCCAGATGCGAATGCAAGAGAGCCCGCGGCACCTTCGAGGTTGGCGATGGTTCGTTGGACCCCCGATCGGGTTGGCGAGCCGCTTCGCGAGTAATCGAATTCTCCCCAAGTACCCGCACCAGGTTGAATGAAGGTTGTTGCCATATGGATGGGTGGCACCACGGCACCGGTAGCGGGATCGGGTTCGCTGCCTACATGGATCGCTCTCGTTCGAAATTTCATGATTCCAATGCCTGCTTCAGATCTTCGATCAAGTCTTCTGTGTCTTCGATTCCGCAGGACATGCGAATCATGTTGTCTGAGATACCAAACACAGCGCGCTCTTCGGGTTTGTAATCAAAGTAGCTCATGACGAGCGGTTGTTCGATCAGCGACTCAACACCACCCAAGCTAGGCGCGATTCGAGGGATGCGGCATGCATCCACGACTGCGGCTGTTTGCTGCCAATCCGCATCCTTTACAAGGAAAGTGACCAGCCCACCGAATCCTCGCATGGTTCTCTTGGCGATAGCGTAACTATCGTGCGACTCAAGGCCCGGATAGTAAACTTTTTCGATTCGCGGATGTTTCTCTAGGAATTGAGCGATTCGGAGTCCATTCTCATTGTGTCGTTCCATCCGCAAGGCGAACGTTTTCAAACCGCGCTCTAGCAAATACATGTTGTGCGGCGAATTGATCCCTCCGAGAATTCCTCGCAGCTTGCGAACCGATTCCAGTTTTTCGTTGGATCCGCAAATCACACCAGCCAGCAGATCGTTGTGACCGCCCATGTATTTGGTGGCGGAATGCCAGACATAGTCGACTCCGTATTCGATCGGTAGAACGTTAAAGGGTGTTGCCAACGTCGCGTCGATCAGTGTTTCGACTCCACGGGATTTGCCGAGTGCAACAAACTGTTCTAGATCGATGCACGAGAGGTGCGGGTTCGTGGGTGACTCGCTAACGATCATCTTGGTTCGATCGTTGATTGCTGCATCCATCGCGTGAAAGTCACCCGTCTTCACTTGTCGTGTGATTACGCCAAAGCGGGAAAGATGCTTCGCACAAAATTCTCGGCTTCGGTGGTAGCACTGATCGAAGAAGACAATCTCATCGCCTGCGCTCAACTTCGTCATTAGCAATCCAACGATGGCAGCCATACCGCTCGAATAGATGATTGCATCTTCGGCTCGATCGAGGGCTGCGAGTTTTCTTTCAACAACTTTTTCGTTGGGGTTGCCGTAGCGTCCGTACTCTTCGCGATCTTGCTTTTGACGAATGTAGTCGATGATACTTTGCGTCGACTCAAATGTGTAGGTGCTGCTGCAGCAGATCGAATCCGTGATGGCCGCGTTCGGTTTGTGCCTCGCTTCTCCTGCATGAACGCTCGTTGTGCTGGTGCCGGCACGCCGTACCGAACTTGACAAAAGAACGGATTCATCCATAGATTGTTTCGATTCCAAAGGCAGATTATCCGAAGAGTTGTTCGCTAGAGTCGAGGGAGCGGTCATAGTTTAGAAGGTCCTTAGATGGAATCCGGCAGGACGGAAAGTTAAGAAAGCGAAGAAGAAACGAACAAAATCGTCAGAGAGAAATGCGACTATTCAGCAATCCGACACACACTACGGTCGTCCTAGTCGCGAGTTTCCATGAATGCCATCGAGCAGGAAACGTCAGTGGCTATTTAGCAGTTAGGCTGCAAGCGGCCGCAAATCCCTCAAAACGATATTTAGTTTAGCCGGAAAAACATGGTGAGCAAGGAGAAAATTGGAAGAGCCGGTAACCAAACGCCGAACGTTCGTTAAGATAGTGGAGGTTTGAGGGGCAGGCAACTTAGTCGTCGAGACTGTATTGGTATGATTTCAATGTTCGATCAAGGAAGAACGCCAGCGAGTAGATTACCTGGGTTAAGCCCCAAACATTCGTTTTTCTATCTCTTGATGACCCTTGTCTTGCTTTTGGCTTTTGAACCTTTCGGCTTTGGGCAACAATCTCGAGACGCTGCCGATTCCTCTTCGCTTGTTAAGCCGGTAACGCGCAAGCCTCGGGGCGGTAATCCGTTGGGTGGTGGCACGGTCGATCGAGAGGCGATAGAACGTCTGGTCGACAAATTGGGTAGCAATCAGTTCTTGGAGCGAGAACATGCTCATGAACGATTAGACGCGCTCGATGAATCCTATCTTCCAATTCTCACGGAGTTGCAAGCCAAGAGTACGGATCCGGAGGTTCAAGCTCGGTTGTGGAGCATTGTAGCAAGGCGAAAGAACGAGATACTTCAACGCAACAACAAAGAGTTTATTCGCGCTGCGGTAGTCGATGAAAATCATGCCTATCAAGGTTGGAAGAGTTTTTCGAAAGCTGCCGGTTCGCAAGACCGCAAAGCGAGATTTACATTGCTTGCGATTCTGGAAGAGTATCCAGAACTCGTCAACGAAGAGATCGTCACGAAGCAGGATGCATTCCGAATTGCAACATTGGTTGCAAGTAGGATTACAGAACGCTTGGATGTACGAGGCGAGGTGACGGATGCGGACGGTATCGCTCTCGTCTATACAGCCTCCCTTTGTGAAGATGCCTTGGACCCCCAACTAGAACGCACCTGCCATCGTGTATTTATGCGGTTCCCCTTCTCACGGAACATCAATCCTGAGTTTTCTATCTTGGATCAAGATTCTAAGGGTGCGAAAATCGGTCCTGCATTGGCATCGATGTATACCAAGTGGATTGATCACGCAAAGGACGATCAGCGGGTATTGCTGACCTGTTTGAATTCAGCGATTCCCGCTTCAAAGAAAATTGCGAAGAGAATTCTCGAATCGAAAAACGCAACAAACGATCCCGACATTTTTGAGCTTGCAATGCAAGCGATGGCTAGATTTGGAAAAATCGAAGACGCAGAAGCTGTCGATCGATGGCTCGAGGATCAAACGACGATTCGCGATGTGCAACGTATCGCGCCACCCAATGCATTCGAAACGTCTTTCGAAATTTATGAGGTGAAGGCTTGCGATCTGGCACTTGCATCGTCGATGCTACTGCACGGTTACTCTCCAGCACAATTAGTACCGATGTTTCGCTCCCACCCATTGCGAGGGTATTCAACGGAATCACTCGGGCTCCCGGCCAAAATTCCTGAGTCCTATCGCACCGAGAGGTGCAAGCAATGGCGAGAGATACTTCAAGTACAACCGCCAGCACCTCAGACACTTAGACCTTAGTGAGGTGCTTGGTGCTTGGTGCTTTAAGATGGCACGATTACTGGGCGGTACTATTTGCACCATTCGGAGATGCACCGATGGGAATATCAAATGGCAAAGGGCGAGCTGCACACAAGAAACCTTCTGCGAATAGTCGCTCCTTGAGCATTCGGAATGTTTGGAAGCTATCAGGGTAGACCCACGCCGTTACCGTAACATATTGGTTCCGAAACCCAGATAGCTCGGTACTCAAACGTCCCCCTGCTCCCAAAGACTGATCGAGTGTTTCCTTGAGTGCGTCCTCCGTTGGAAGAAGAATAAATCGATCGAGCTCCACCATTCTTCCCATCCGAGCGCTGACGCCATCGCTCATCACTCCTGTTTGACTCTTCAAGGCATACTTCATGGTAAAGCCCCCGATAGGCCCAAGAGTGTTGGTGATCTTTGTCTTTTGAGAGTTGCGTTCTGCCGCCCCCCGTGCCTCCCGCTTCAAGGTTTCTATCAGATCATTCCAAGGTACCACGGTCACCATTCCATTCAGAAGCATGATGTGGATTTCCTGTCCAAAGACAGTCTTCGCCATGGGGGTCGGCAGGTGTTGTAAAATCGCAACCGGAGCCGCTTCGTTCGGCAATTCCCCTTGTTGTTTAAGAAGCTCCGCCAATTGCTTTTCGAGTTCACTAAGTTCTACCTCGACTTCAAACTGCTTCTTCTGTTCGTCGTCTAGTTTGCTAACTTCTTCTTCAAGAACCGTCTTCGCGATGGTAACTTCATCGATGGTTGCCATGCGTTCTGCCGAACGATAAGCAAGCTCTCGTTCATAATTGACGAGTGAAATGTGTTGGCTATCTAGGTCCTGATCAAGTTGCTGAACTTTCTTGAGGGGAGATTGCAAAGCGTCGGTCTGTCCGAGCAATTCTTTTTCAATAATCTGTTTGGCTGTCGAGTAGCTTCTCGCACCAACGATCACGACCAAGATGATAAGAATGCCAACCAAGTTTGCGATCGTATCGAGAAAGCAATCTTCTCCGATTGCCGAGTCTTCCGCGTGTCGTCGTCCCACAATAGTTGTTCCTAGTATTTAAGCGTTATCGTGGAATCGTGAGAGGCACTTTTTGAAGCTCAACGCCACTACCCTCTAGGAGTTTCTCAAGCATGGCTACACTTTGCTGTGCATCGCTCGCAGCCTGAATTTCAACAACAGGCACCCAGTAACCTCCCAAGACCGCTGTGTCCCAGGATTGAACGCGTTGTTGAATGGCCGAGGCTAGCTCTTTGGAGCATTGCTTTGCTCCATTTTCCAGCAGGATCACAGCTTGGAATTCACGAATATTGTCTTGCGAGCGAATGAACCATTTGTTCTTAATGGCAACGATTTGAATCGTTCGACGCATCGGCGTCGCTTTGTTCTGGGACTTTGTCTGAGCCCAATCTTGCCCAGCTTCTACGGAAATCGGTTTCAAATCCCCTTCCGGCTTGACATATCTGGGTTGATCCTTGTTTCCAAGGTTCATCGAGATGTTGGGAGTGCCATTTTGATTTTGTGGATCATTCGGGTCATTCGACGCATTGGAGGATTGCCCCGTGAGCGAGCTACTCCCGATACCTCCAGCGCTGGACGGGTTCGATTGCGATGAAGCAGAGTTGGAAAATGAAGACGAAGTACCAGAGGACGGAGTCGCAGCGGCCCCCTGTTCGCTTCCTTCTTGGCCGCTACCTTGGCCGCTTACGGTTTGCCCATTTCCTGTTTGCGCGATTGCTGCTGGGGAATTTGCGGCCTGTGGATTTCCAGCTTGCCCGAAAGACGATTGGTTATTGCCCAGGTTTCCACCGCTGATCGATTGCTCCGCATCGGTTGCAGGCAAGCGATTGATACCGGTACTAGCCGACTCCCCACTTAAAGGGGGCTGGGTAGCAACGATGGGATAGCCTGGCGGTGCACTTTGGAATTGTTGTGCCATCGTTCCAGCCATCGCATTTTGCGATGGAGTGCCACCTGATAAACGGGGCTGAGAACCGGGAGTACCATTACTGTATACCTTAGGGACAGTGTATGGAGACTCTTCGGCACTCCCCTCCATGGGTTGAACCATGCTCCATTCACTCCCCTCCGTCATCCCATCACCTGGACGATTCCGCGTGGTCGAGGGTTTCGTTTCGGTATTGGACGAAGACGGAGGTTCATTCCATTCATCTTCGGAGGATTCGAATTTTTTAGCCAACGTGGGATTCGCTGCCAGTAATGCTTGTTGGCGTTGTTTCGCATTCGCGACTACTTGCTGCAATGCCTCTTTCAATCCTGGAATCCCGCTTGGAAAAGCAAGATCCATTTTATCATCGATCAGTTCGTAACCGAATTGGTCATCCCACCCAGACATGGACCGAGTCGCCAACGCATAGGATTCGATTCCATCCGGTCGAACCAGGAGCAGCGGATACGGAGGCTGTGTAATTCCGAATTTGGAATCGTGTTCGCTATACGCATTTCGCAACATTCGCAATGCCGTAGCAAGCGGATTTCCTGGCCCGGTTGGAATAAGGTCACGGTGTGTTAATGCGATTCCCTCCGGTTGCAACACAGCACCATCCCGGTTGCATTCGATATAGATGGGGCGGCGATTGGTCCCATTTCTACCGGAGTACGGAATGATCGCAAAAGCAGGCTTTGTTTTCTTTTTCTTATCGATCTCTTCCGCTAGCTTTTTCTTTTTCTCATCAATTTCGGTTTCGAGCAATTTCAGTCTCTCGTTTTTAGAATCGATACCTTGGTCGATGGTTTCATTCTTGTTTTGAACATTCTTGAGACTTTCAACCAACGATTCGAGTTCGGAGTTGAGCCGCTGGATATGATCTTCGATATCCTGAAGTTCTCGTCGCCGATTCTCTATCTTCTTTTTGAGTTCTTCTCTCTGATTTTCGAGTTCATCAGAAAACGCTTGCGCTAGATTCCGTTGATCCTTCGCGGCCAACAATGCAACCTCGGCCTCGCGTTTTGCCGAAGCATGGGAGTTGGTTACGGTAATCGCCAGCAAAAGCACTAACGCACCGATGGTACAAAGAAGCACTGCCAAGAATGGAAACAATGCTGGCGCCAGATTGTCGCTTCGGCGCTTTCGGCGGCTCATCCCGCTTTCCTCTTGATAGGGATAATGGCAGGTGAAGGGTTCTCGGAACGATCGTCCTTCGACTCAGCGGCGTCTGCGCGCCTCCGAACAGGCTGCCGCCCCAGATACCCGTAGCGTTCCATTTGTGTTCCGAGAACGGCCACCGCTTCGGTCAAGCAGATAGCGGCATCATGAAATCGATCGATGTCGGTGAGCCTTTTTAGGGTTGACTGCAGCGGTGCTTCCATCGACTTTACCAGCTCTGCCTGGTCAATCAATTGATGCAGCAGCTCTGTTTGATTTGCGTTTTCGCGTTGTTGAGCCAACATGGCTTTCGATTGTTCTGAAATCGTATGCTGCCACTCTTGAATACGTGCATCAATAGAGTCCACTTCACGCGAATGCAAGCTCGCAATCTTCTCGTGATGATCCAGCAATGATTTTTGCGTCGACTCCACGACTTTGGTCAATGCAAGCGACAACTCCGCACTCAAATGTACCGAAGACTTCTCGTGGTTGGCTGACCAGTTAGCAATCTTCTCGTGATGCTCCAGCAGTGACTTATGAGTTGACTCTACAACCTTGGTCAAGACATCCGACAAGGCCTCACTCAATTGAACTGAGGAGTGCTCTTGAATTGCCAACCACCTGGTTTCGGCAGTCTTCATCGATTCTTGCCAAAGCTCAGCCTGTTTCTGAACCAACTGTTCCATCGAAAGCAGAATACCCTCGCCTACAACTTTCAGCGATTCTCGAACATTGGACAGGTCAGGCAATTCTGTTTTTTGGACCACACAAGAGTTGATGAGGTCCGAAGTATACCGGTCAATTTCTCCGAGGAGTTTGATTTCCGACTTGTTGACCGCAAACTGAAAGAACATGACTCCCATCGTCAAGATCAATCCAATAGCAGTCGTATCAAACGCCACGTACAGTCCAGCGGTTAGACCGTTCATCGCATCCTGCGAACCGCTGGCCAACGCGGATGCGTCCATCTGGCCTAGTGTTTCGGAGATCCCCAGGACGGTCCCTAGAAAGCCAAGCATTGGCATGGCCCAGGTTAGAATCCTTACCAACGCATAGCTATCGTGCTGAAGATCTGCGTCACGTTCAGCAGCGATTCGAATATCTTCATCCAATTGATCCATCGACTGACGTCGGATTTGCGATGCGAGGATGTCGCGAATTCGCTGGCCGAACCAACTCTGAAATACCGCCGTGGATTGGGTCTTCCATGCTGACTGAAGCCATTGTGTTTGCGTGTTCGGATCGGTGATCAATTCATCATTGCGTGCAATTTTGATCTCATCAATTGCAGCCTTTGCCATTCCCATCAAGCGAATTTGTCTCGAAGACTCGAGAAGTTTGTAGACCAAAGCGCATAGCGAAATGAAGCACAACTCTACCGTTGCATAGGCAACAGCGTGACACTTGGAATAACGCTCCAATAGCGGGAGGGGGACCGGGCCATAGCGCAATAGTGCGTAGTAGCCAACACAAAGCAACGACCCCATCACGACGGACCAAAAGATCGGAGCTTGATAGTTTCCTATAGGTTGTCGAAGCTTCCTGAGCACTTTGTCTGGGCCTGCCTTGGGAATGATAGCACTGGAAAGTATTTCGGATCTCCAGCTTGTAGCAACCTAATGAAGCTACATCAATGGTGATTCTCCAAGCGGTAGAATCGGCATCGATCGTTGCAATCGGTTATCAAAAAAGGAGGAAGTCCGCAATATTCAGAAACTAGCAAAAGTCCATCTATTTTGATGGCAATGCTTCTTGAACATGCACCCGCAATGCCTCAGCCCAATCGAATATCCGGAATAGGCAAAGAATCAATCTGTTTTTAGCACGCCGCGTACACAGCGAAAGCCGCAGTGATTGCTAGCAGTTCTCGACTCCCCTTTGCCTCGCGTCCCGACCAAATAGCGAGTACAGTACAAATCGCTACAGAGGAAAGAGCCACCTCGATGAACCCGCTTTTTCTGGTCCGGTTCCTGTGGATCATAAGGGACATCTGGGCCTTTTGGATTTCGCGCAACCACGCCTTTCGCTCTCAATTGCGCATAGTAATCGGCTCGGTACCAATCACTGACCCACTCCCAAACGTTTCCTCCTATGTCATAAAGCCCATATCCGTTGGGTGCGTATTGCTTGACCGGTGCAATCCCAACCCAGCCATCGGCTCCCGAGTCCCCTCCCTCGACAGGAAATGCACCTTGGTAGATGTTGGCCTGGTATTGGTTATTGGGTTTCAATTCGTTCCCCCAAGCGTAGAGTTCACCCGCTTTGCCGCCTCGGCTGGCGAACTCCCATTCGGCTTCCGTTGGAAGCCGTTTGTTGGCCCACTTGGCGTAGGCTTCTGCGTCTTCGTAGGCGACATGGACAACCGGATAGTTTTCTCTACCGTCTAGATTGGAATTCTCGCCCGCTGGATGTTTCCAGTTTGCACCGGGTACGTAACTCCACCATTGCAAATATTGGTCAAGGGCCACGGGGGATTTGGTAGGCTTGAACACCGTGGATCCTGTCACCAAATTTTCTAGTGGAGCTCCTGGAAACTCCTCTAGAGTTGGTTTGATTTCGGCAACGGTCACATAGCCAGTGGCATCGACGAACTCTTTAAACTGAGCGTTCGTAACCTCGGTTTCATCCATCCAAAATGCATCGACATAAACGCGATGAATAGGCATAGCATCCAGCGTCGTTCCAGGCAAACCGCAAAGGGATTCGCTTGCGGATTCACTACCCATTGAAAACTCACCACCTGGAATCCAGACCATGCCTTTGGGGATGTCATCAGATGGCTTGAGCTTGTTTGGAATCGTTGGGCCGAATCCCACGAGCTTTGTGTAGTCCGCGGAATTGGATTTCTCTTGGATTTCCCTAGCAGAGGCGGCGGGCTTTGGGCTGGCAGAAATGGAGTCGTTGCTTCCGGGTTTGGTCAAGGCATAGATGGAGAAACCAACGAAAGCGAAAATCGCACCCAAGAAAACCCACCCCATCAACACGGGTGAGAGTGTACGACCTGCAGTTGGTTTTTTTGCGGCTGACATGGGACTTCTCTCTAGAATCGTTGTTGTGAAAGTTGATTAGAGATTTCAAATGCAATCTCCAACGCTTGCTCATAGTTTAGTCGCGGATCGAGTTGCGTTTGATAAGCAGACTCCAAATCCGATTCGGTAATTCCCCTCGATCCACCCACGCATTCTGTAACATTTTCGCCTGTGAGCTCCAAGTGAGCCCCTCCCAACGCGGAACCGCAAGCGCGATGGATCGCAAAGGATAGCTTTAGTTCGTCGACAATGTCATCGAATCGTCTTGTTTTGCGACCTCCGGAAGTACTTACAGTATTTCCATGCATCGGATCGCATACCCAGAGAACTGGACGACCTGATTTTGCAACCGCTTCGATGAGTTCGGGTAGTTGCGATTCGATCCTCGCTCGTCCCATGCGATGAATAAGAGTTACTTTACCGGGTTTGTCGTCTGGATTAAGTTTTACGAGGATTTCCAGCAACTCTTCTGGATGAATCGCACCACTGACTTTTACCGCCACGGGATTACGAATACCTCGAAAGTACTCGACATGGGCGCCGTTCAATTGACGCGTTCGCTCCCCAATCCATGGCAGATGCGTGCCCATATTGTAATACCCGATTCCACGAATACTCTCGCGAGTTAATGCTGTCTCGTAATCGAGGTGCAGCGCTTCATGCGAGGTAAAAAAATCAACTCGCTTTAACTCGGGAGTGGACTCATGGAGAATCGTTTCCATGAATCGGATCGAGTCACCCAGCGACTTGACTAGCTCGCGATACCGCATCGCGACCTCCCCTTTTGCTTCGTTGACGAACAGCAGGTTCCAGTTCTCCGGATGGTGGAGGTCGGCGAATCCACCTTCGCTGAGCGCACGGATAAAGTTCAACGTGAGAGCAGATCGCTCATAACCGCGCAGCAAGTATTCAGGATTGGGAATTCGCGATTGCTCGCTGAACTCGTATCGGTTGACGATATCCCCCCGATAGCAAGGCAGTGTAGTGCCATTCTGTGTTTCTGTTTCACTGGATCTCGGCTTTGCATACTGCCCTGCCATTCGACCGATTCGGACGATCCGCTTTCTCGCTCCGAATACAATCGCTAAGCTCATCTGTAGCAACAGTTTGAGTTTGCTCGCAATCGGCTCGGTTTGGCATTGATCAAAGGTTTCCGCACAATCACCTCCCTGTAGAATCCAGGCATTTCCTCGTTGTGCTTCTGAAATCCGCGCCGTGAGATTGTCGATTTCCCAGCTTGTTACCAAAGGAGGAAGCCTTCGTAGCTGTCCAAGCACCGTATCGAGAGCAGACTGATCCGAATAAGTGGGTTGTTGAGAAGCTGGGAAGTTCTTCCACGAAGTCGGTGACCAAGAATGCAACATACAGAAAGTAAAGATCGAAAGAGTAAGACGGCTCGTTTAACTTCGTCAAGGGTGAACACAAAGTAGACTTTAAGATAAACTCGTTCCAACAAGCTGGTGAGGTCAAATCGGTCCAAGGTGCCAAATTCGCCATCATTGGTCCCGGTAAATGACAACTCGGGGATACTAAAGCTTGACAATTCGCCGCGACTGCCATAGATTCCGCACCGGCCAACTTTTTGCCGCAACTCGTTGCGGCGATTCGAGATAACGTCAATTGACTGCTTCACTATGAAAAACCTCCAAGAGATCGCGCGCCGCGTGCGCCGTCCTGAAGAACAACTTCGTTTCCCTTGTGAACTCCTACAACAAGGGTACGAGCCAAATTATCTGGCAAACTATAGGCCGGATGAGCTTGCAAACTTCGATGAGCCTACACTATCCAAGTTAAAGCGAATTCTGATGCAATTCGATGCTATCGAAAAGCATCGCGCGAAGATCTTGGCTTCGCTAGAGAAAGAGTCGCTCACCGGCGAAACCATCAAGGAAGTTGTCAATCAAGCGAGTTCAATCGCTCAAATCGATACGACATTACGACACGCTCGTGCTCGCAAAAACGCGAAGAGCATCGCAGAAAAATGTCCTGCCGCCCAAGTGCTGGGACAAACGATTCTCACCATGCAGGGCGATACCCCGGCTGACATTCCTGCCTGGGTTTGCCAGGTCGCTGGTATCCCGGCCGACCAAGTGGACGATGTTCTCTTTCAAACAAAGACCTGGCTCACTCACATGCTCTGTGAGGATCTTCGATTGATGAGCGAGTTGCAGCAGTATGTTCTGCGACGAGCGACAGTCTCAGTCAAGGTCTTGCCCGAACCTCCCAAGGGTAGCGATGCAGAAAAGAGACTCGATGCAACGGAAGATTCTTCGGTAGTCCCTGTCGAGTCTTTGACTCCAGCGATTTCACCAAGCGATGCGACAACATCCGTTTCCACAACGGACAACTCTGAATCTTCCGGTGAATCGGTTGCATTGGATGCTTCCACGGAAAAAGTAGCGAGCAGTGAAGCATCGAATGGGGCGGACAATTCTGTCACGACCGAAACCAATCTAGAAATTGACGCAACCAAGGATGCGGAAGTCGCTCCGTTGATTGCAGAGTTCAATCAAGGTAAGAAAACTTCGAAGCCGATTAAGACGAAGAGCCTGTCGGAGAAACAGCTTTCACCACGACAAAGGCGTCGTCGATGGCTTAGAAGCATTCTGGAATCGTACGCGCGTCTGAAGAAACCAGTTGGCAACATAACACCGTATCAGATTTTAATGCTGGCACGAGGACTCCGTTCGCAAATCATTCAGCTCAATTTTGATTACGACAAGAAGCCGCTGATTCAGTTGTGCCGTGACGCTCTTTGCCCAGGGCGCCATCCATTGCATAGTTTCTTGATGGATGTTGCCGAGTCCGCCTTGACCAGCTTCTTGCTACCGCGTGCACACCAGGACGTTTTGGCGATCCTGGAAGAGTATGCAAATGAAGAGCTTACGGAAGCCGCCGTTTCACACCTGCATACTTCGTTGTTACAACGTCCTATCGTCGGCCATCGCATTTTGGTCATCGATTCGATCGGCCCCAAGATGGCGGCGGCTGCCATTGTTGATGCCGATGGCAAGGTGATTTTTACTGGGGAAATTCCGTGCAATAGCAACCGAGCAGACATCGTTGCCCAAAACGTTGTCTTGCTGGGGCAATGGATCCATGAACATCGCGTAACGCTGCTGTCCTTGTCCAATGGTCCCGCGCGTCGCTATTTAATTCAGCCTATCGCAGAACTGTTGAAGCAATCGAACGAAGGTTCCATTTTCTGGACGATGGTCGATCGAGCCGGTGCCGATGGATATTGCAATTCTCGTATTTGCTTGGCAGAGCTACCGAACATTTCGCGACGTCACCGTGCCGCAGTTTGGCTGGCTCGTCGATTGCAGGATCCTTTGAAGCAAGTGCTTAAAGTCGATCCTTCTCGTCTTCGATTGGGCTCGTACCAAAGAGAGCTTCCACAAGCAGATCTTGAAATCGCACTCCGCGACGCTGTCTCCGCTGCTATCTCGACATCAGGGTTGGATGTTTTTCATTCGGAGCCCGAAGTTCTACAACGCGTTCCTGGCATGACACTGGCTGCAGCAAAGGCCGTTGTCGAAGGATGCAGGAGCGAGAAGATTTCGAATCGCGAAACATTGCTTGCTGTGCTCAAAGAACATCTGAGTGAAATGCAAGCGAGACAAGCGATCGGCTTTTTGCGTGTATACGGAAGCACACAACCATTAGACGCAACATCGATTCATCCCGATGACTATCGGCTAGCCGAACGTTTGATCGAGCATGCAAAACTACCGGTTCCACCCGCTTTGCCAGAAGGATGGAACAAACCGAACTTCAAAGCTCTCGCAGAAGTGAACGCTGCAGCAGAAGCAGCATTCGCAAAACAACAGTCCGAGTTTGGTGCATCGCTGGACGAAATGCATAGCGATGATGTGCATCCGGAAGAAGAACCATCGGAGTCCGTGCAAGATGCGTCGAATTCCATAGCCGCTTCAGACGAACAATCGGTATCCGTGACTGAAGAGACCTCCGCATCCCCTGCAGAGACTTTCGGTGTCGAAGGTGCCTCAGCCTCCGAAGACACCAAAACTACCGAGAACAGCATCGAGAGCGCCCCGTCAGACGGTACGCCGAACGCAGACGGTACTTCGAACGAGACTTCGGCCAACGCAGACATGGCTCCCTCCGAAGCAACTTCGTCGGAACCCGTTGCCGCTGTCAATCCACACATGCCTGTCATTCAAACGCAACCAAGCGTTCGCACTCCACTATCCATTGATGTGGAAAGGTTGGCCAGAAGCTGGCAAGTCGGGCGCGAAAAGATGAAGAGAGTCGCAAACTGCTTGCAGTTCCCGTTTGCTGACGAACGCGAATTTCAATTCCCAATTCCATTGGTAGGAAAGTTTCCGCGGCTGGATACGATCCGTCCTGGTGATATGGTTCAAGCGTTGGTGGTCGGTGTTACCGACTTTGGGGTGTTTGCAGATTTAGGTCCGGATTGCGGTGGATTGATTCATATCAGCCGACTCACCACGGACTACGTGGAGGATCCGCACCAATATGTTCAAATGGGCGACCTGTTGACGGTTTGGGTGCTGCATGTGGACGAGAAGAAAAAACGCGTCGCATTGACAGCCATTCCCCCTGGAACTCCAACACGTCGCGACATGCAATCTTCTGATCAGGGAGAACAACGAAGCGATCGTCGAGGTGGAGGCGAACGACGTCCTGAAAACAGAAACGAAAATCGTAACGATGGACGTTCCGACAACCGCGCTCGACCAGCGAGAACAGATTCAGGAGCACCTTCTCAGAATCGCTCTTCGGGTGATCGACCAAGCGGTGGCGATCGAGCCGATAACCGCGGGCCGTCCAAGTTTGCTGGAAATCAAGGTGG
Organism: uncultured Pirellula sp.; assembly: GCA_903858115.1. Classification (GTDB taxonomy): domain Bacteria; phylum Planctomycetota; class Planctomycetia; order Pirellulales; family Pirellulaceae; genus JBKCUI01. Next base: position 179,438 of record CAIOHR010000380.1, read on the forward strand.
AAGACCCTCAAGCGGCGGACGAAATGATCGCGGACGCAACGACCGAGGCAGGAATGATCGTGGTCGAGGGCGTGACGAGGATCGCGACTCCGGTTCGAGAAGACCGACACGCGTCGAGCCTCCAAAGCCAGTCACTCCACTCACCGAAGGCATGCAGCAAGGAAAAGAACCATTGCGTTCATTCTCCGATCTTATGCAGTTCATGAAGAAGAAACCGGAAACAGAAATCATTCCTGAAGGGAACTCTTCAAACAGCGGAGCAACCGGCGAAGAAGTTCGAGTGGAATCTCCACGGGCAGATAAACCATCTCCCGAGCGAAATGATTCCCCTATCGAATCCGAACCAAACAACACTCATAACGGGCCGTCAGCTTAAGCATCGGAAGCAATGAGCAGTTTTGAAGATCGCCTCAAACAGGCCGCCGCACGGGGCGCAAACAAGCAAAACCAAAACCTTACGGATGCTGAGCGAAAGAAAGCAGAAGCAGAGGAGCTAAAGAGCTTGCACAGCAAGTACCGTTTGGTTCTATCGGAAAGAATTGAGATCGTCGTCAAGAAAGTTGTCGATCTCTTTCCTGGCTTTCGATATCAAACGGTCTTCGGAGATGCAGGTTGGGGTGGGGCGTGTATGCGCGACGATTTGGTTCTCCAACGTGGAGTTCGCGAAAATCGATACAGCCGATTTGAAATGGCCGTTCGACCGGTCAACGAGTACTTCGTCTTGGATCTACAAGCGAAAGGGACGATTGCAAATCGAGAGCTCCTCACGCGGAACTTTTATCAACCGCTAGCAGAGGTCGATCTCGATAAATTCAAAGAGTTAGTAGAACAATGGGCTCTCGTCTTTGCAGAACTCTATACCGCGAATCGTTAAATAGGGAAAAGTTCAACCTCGAGCACTGCCCAGATAAGATCTTTGGGTAGCGAAACTCGTCAAGAGTTTCGGTTTGTCCGGAAATCGCCGAAAGTCTTGACGACTTTCGCTACGTTCTAAAAACCATTATCCGACTACGAAGATTTGAAGAAGCTAGCTCCAAAAGGGAATGCGAAACGGTTGATTATTGGAGGCTCGGTGGTTTGACACTCATGGTCTGCCACCTAAAATAATGGTGCATTTCGCGACCGATCGGCTTCCCACCTTGGAAAATTGAAATGTTTCGATATCTACCATCCATTGGCACCACGGAGCTGTTGATCATTCTGATAGTTGCGTTGTTGCTGCTTGGAAGCAACAAGCTCCCGCCCTTGATGCGAAAACTAGGGGAGCGAGCGGAGCGCTTTCGGAAGTGACGGATTTCTCAAATAGTAAAGCCTTCCATCCTCCGCGCCACCTAGGAAATCCGGGATGCCGTTTCCGTCGAAATCTACCACCGTTGGACTGACATCGTGACCCTCAATGTTCTTTTGAGCCAACGTGCCAGCGTTCTTGAGGATCCAGTTTCCGTCCTTCGTATCGACTTGTTTGAAGAAGTCAGCGTTGGCGGAGTTAAGGAGCAGATCCAGTTTGCCATCTCGGTCCCAATCGACGAAACATAATTTGCGTCGACCGCTTTTGCCCGCTGCGCCCGAGTTCAATTGCAATGGGCGATTCGATTCGTCCAAGAAGGCTCGTCTCGGATGTTTGACGATTGAATGATCTCCGATCTTGGCGCGCTCAAAGAACGCGAGATACCCTTCGGAATCCAACATGCTCAAATCCAGCAAGCCATCTCCATTGAAGTCATAAACGTAGGGTGTTGTTCGCCACTGAGTTAGCAGTTCCTTACCCTGAGGGCGTTCCCAGCCCCAAGCCAATCGTGGTGATTCGCCATTCCACTCGACATTGATAGGTTGAGGTTGTGCAAGCTTCGGTGCGGTTCGTGTTCCAATGTTTTTGAGCCACACAACTCGTCCCAAGATGGAATTGAGAACGATATCTGGCAAGCCATCGTGATCCCAGTCTGCAACACAAAGCGTTGTGTATCCCCACTTGGCTTCCGCAGGCCCTTGGATGCTACCGTTCGGTCCAGCCATGATGCGGAATACTTCTCCATCCACCTTGAGTCGTTCAGGTCTGTTCCACTTGGGTGCCTCGACTCCGGGGCCACTTAAATTTTCAAAGTACTCTATGTAGCCTGCTGTATTCCCTGACAGCAAGTCCATGTCACCGTCACCGTCCCAATCGATTCCAAACGGTGTTGCAAGTGCCCCGCACTTGAGAGTATCCGCATGCTGTTGGAAGTATTTTGGTTTCGCGAAAACAGGCATCTTCGAATCCTTTGTCGATCGAAATCCCGTGTTCTCCACGAAGGCTACACGGCCGTCTTCATCGCCGACGATCAAATCGAAGTCACCGTCTTTATCCCAATCAAATGCGACGGGAACGATCATTTCGAGATCCATCGCGAGTTCGCTGCCATCCATGGATAACAAACGACTCCCAGGTGCATAGCGTGGTTTCGAACGTGTCCCCACATTTTCAAAGTACGTAAATTTGTCTAGGAATTCTCCGCAGATCAAATCGAGATCACCATCGCCGTCAAAGTCTTCAAAGTTCGGAGATGGACAACCAAAGACTTCGAGTCGCGATTCTCCCGCTTGCACGAATTCTGGCGTGGCATACTTGGGCTTTTGTGTTGTGCCTTCGTTGCGGAGAAGGTAGATCCAACCATGAAGCGGACCATTGCCCCACTGACCATTCGCATCCCATGCGTCGTCCCATCCGTAATAACTCCAGTCTTCGACAGCGACAACCAGATCCAGCGCTTGATCGCCGTCGTAATCCACGTATCGCCATTGGTTGTGCCGAACCTTGGGCCCCTTGGGCTGTTTCCCAAGCGGCTTGTGAAAATTCGGATCGACAGGCAGAGCGATCTTTTCGTCGATCCCTTTCGTTTCAAAGTTCGTGTACTCCATGCCGGGTGAAAGCGTTCGCATTTTGCCATCGATGTAACTCGGCATGACATACTTTTGCGTTTTGCTCAGTAGACGTGCGGGCTTAAAGACCGGCATCGCGTTTTGTCGAGTGTCTCCCGTGACGTTTTCAAAGTACCACACTCCGTTGGATGGCTTGTCTGGGCACGAGACGATCAAATCAAAATCGCCATCGTGATCGACATCGGTTGGTAAAGGCCAAGCCCAAAGACCAACCCCCAGATCGACTACTAGACCTGGATGGTTGTAACGCAGAGGCTCTAGCCCATCGGCTCCCAGGGCATGATCGACCGTCAGAATAGCCAACAAGGAAAAAGCTAGAAATCGCATCGTTTTCGTAATCCAATGTCATGCGAGGAAAGGTTCCGACGTTCACCGTAGCGGACGTGCCGCCCGCGTCGAATCTCATGAGTATTCTAAGGAGAGTATACTGTCGAATGTTCTCGTCCCGGGTGGCACATGATATTTTGTTGCCAATGTGTCGTGCGCATTGGTCATTGAAAGCTATTTGAAAAATGCGATACTCCGAGTCTCGATGAGACGACTTTCAGAATGGCAAGAGTACAACTATGGCTTCCCCTGTTTTCCTCGGTTTAGATTTCGGAACAGAGTCGGTCCGCGCTTTGCTGGTTGACGCGAAAGGAAATGAAATAGGTTTGGCAACCAATCCATTTCCACATGGTCAGATCATTGATCATTTGCCCGGATCGAAACAACCTTTGCCACCATTATCCGCTATCCAAAACCCTAGCGACTGGCTATCGTCGGCTGCCAAAGCCACGCGTGCAGCATTGCGAAAGGCCAATATCGAGGGGGATGCCGTGGTAGGAATCGGAGTCGATTTCACCAGTTGTACGATGTTGCCAACCAAGTCGGACGGCACCCCACTATGCTTGCTCGACGAGTTCGCATCCGACCCATTCGCTTGGCCAAAGTTATGGAAGCACCACGGCGCGCAGAAGCAAACCGATCGCATCAATGAAGTCGCACGCGCGCGGCGAGAGCCCTTGATGGATCGTTATGGTGGGGTGATCGGTCTCGAGTGGTTCTTTCCGAAAGTCTTAGAGACGTTAGAAAAATCACCCAAAGTCTATCGGGCAACCGATGTTTGGCTGGAAGCAGGCGATTGGTTTGTTTGGCAGTTGGTGGGTGGCACTGCTTCGAACCTAGCGAGATCGACATGCCAAGCTGGCTATAAAGGGATGTGGAGCGCCACGGATGGATTTCCCAATCCTGCCTTTCTGAAGGCCATTCATCCACAGTTAGAAAATGTCGTCACTACCAAGATGCCTGGTCGACTGGTCCCACCTGGCGTCGCTGCGGGTGGATTGACAAAGGAGATGGCGAAGAAGTTTGGACTAAGAGAAGACACGCCGGTCAGCGCTGCCATCATCGATGCGCATGCCGGCGTACCTGGCGCGGGAGCAGCGACGCCTGGCACGTTGGTTATGGTCATGGGCACCAGCTCGTGCCACATGCTCAACAGCGACGTTGAACGCAACATCCCGGGAGTTGCAGGGGTGGTCAAGGATGGGATCCTCCCTGGCTTCTACGGTTATGAGACTGGCCAAGCGGCTGTTGGCGATGCCTTCGATTGGCTCAAAAAGTTGACAGGGCATAAGGACTTTTTGGAATTAGGCCGCGATGCCGCCGATCTGCCGCCCGGTTCAAATGGAGTCCTCTGTGTCGATTGGCTGAATGGTTGTCGAACACCCTTGATGAGTGGCGAGTTGAAAGGGGCATTCGCAGGGCTCGGATTGCAACATCGGCCTGCACATCTCTATCGTTCGTTGCTCGAAGGATCTGCTTTTGGTCTAAAGTGGATTGTCGAATTGCTTCGCGAAGGTGGTGTCGAAGTACGAAAGTTTATCGCAACCGGCGGTCTACCTCACCACAATCCACTCGTTGTCCAAGTCTACGCGGACGTGTTAGGGGAAACGATCCTCGTGCATCCCAGCAAACAAGGCCCTGCACTGGGGGCCGCTATTCTCGGTAGTTTAGCCGCAGGAGCTTTTCCTTCACCTAATGCGGCCATTCGTGCCATGGCCATGAAGACCGAGAATATCGCTTCCTACAAACCCATCAAATCCAATCGCAAAGTTTATGATTCGCTCTACCTAGAGTATCGTCGCTTAGGCGAATTCCTTTCCTCCAAAGACAAGTAAAGAAGAACATGAAGTCTGCATCGAAGAAGAAAACGGTCCAGTTGGTCGCCAGCGGTGATTTGCGATTGTCAGCCAATCAAGTCTGCTGGCCTGCACAAGAAGCGATGGAAAAGGCGCTGACCACCGCGTTGGCCGCTGAAGGATTCGACTTGGTACGAGCCCACCAATACGACCCGAACCTGAAGCATGGGTTCCTGGCTAGCCAGCGCCAAGGCATGGAGGTTTTTCGAAACATCGATCCAAATCAACCTCTCATCGTTGCAGAAGCTGTTTGGCAATATTCGCACCACGTTTTGGCAGGTCTCACCACACACAAAGGACCAATTCTCACGGTTGCCAACTGGAGTGGTCAATGGCCAGGCTTGGTCGGGATGCTCAATCTGAACGGCTCATTAACGAAAGCTGGAGTCAAGTACTCCACACTCTGGAGCGATGATTTCCGAGACGAGTTCTTTACAATCAAACTCCGACAATGGCTGAAGTCGGGAACGGTAACGCATTCCCTCGATCACGTTCGAAAACTAGAGGAAGTCAAGGTCCCTTCATCCGTCTCTAAGCTTGGAACCACACTTGCGAAGGAGTTGTTACAGAATAAAGCGATTTTGGGAATCTTCGACGAAGGATGCATGGGAATGTTCAATGCGATCATTCCGGACCAGTTGCTGCATAGCGTAGGAGTCTTCAAAGAACGACTTAGCCAATCTGCTCTCTATTATGAGACGACTCAAGTTGACGATGCACAAGCGGATGAGGTTCGAAACTGGCTCGTCAAGAAAGGGATGAAGTTTCACACAGGCAAGACCCACGAAACAGATCTGACAGATGAACAGATTCGACTTCAGTGCAAAATGTACATCGCAGCAGTGCGAATTGCGGACGACTTCGGTTGCGATGCCATCGGTATTCAATACCAACAAGGGCTTAAGGATCTTTTGCCTGCTAGCGATTTGGTCGAAGGAACGCTCAATAACTCCGACCGACCTCCCGTCAAGTCACGCGATGGTAAGCGAGTTCTTAAGAAGGGCGAGCCGCTCGTCCACTTCAACGAAGTTGACGAATGCGCCGGACTCGACGGATTATTGACAGAACGTGTTCACAGAGCTTTAGGGCAACCGGTCGAGAATACTCTCCATGATGTTCGATGGGGAGAGTCGTTCGGGGATGATTATGTATGGGTGTTCTTGATCAGCGGAGCAGCACCACCAGCCCATTTTATTGGCGGTTGGAAAGGCGCTCATGGCTATCGACAACCAGCAATGTATTTCCCAAATGGTGGAAGCACGGTGCACGGAGTTTCCAAACCTGGCGAGATCGTTTGGAGCAGAATTTACGTTGCGAACGAATCACTGCATATGGATCTAGGACGAGGTGAAGTCGTCACTCTACCAAAGGCCGAGACGGAACGTCGATTGCAAGCGACGACGCCGCAATGGCCGATCATGCATGCGGTGACCTACGGCGTGAGTCGCGATCAGTTGATGGCAAAGCATCAGGCCAATCATATCCAAGTGGCCTATGCAAACGACGCGAAAAGTGCTGACGAGTGCATGCTGACAAAAGCCAGCTTCGCGCGATCGCTTGGAATCCACGTCAACATCTGCGGCACCAGAAACCGAACGACACCTTGGAAGTAAGCAGAAAAAACGGGTCTCTCGCCAAGGCGCCAAGACGCGAGTATGAACTTTTCTTCTTTGCGCCTTAGCGTCTTTGCGAGCAAAAGATTTTGCGGGTACTTTTTGAAGAGGGTAATACGATGAGCGAAAATGAGATTGCAAAACTGATCGTGGATGCTGCATATCATGTTCACGTTAAGCTAGGTCCCGGACTGCTTGAGTCCGTTTACGAAACGGTACTAGCGTACGAACTCAAGAAACGTGGCCTAATCGTTGCTCGGCAGCAGCCGATTCCGATTGTTTACGACAATATTCAATTTGACGAAGGGTTTCGTGCCGACTTGCTCGTCAACGAGATCGTCATTATTGAGCTAAAGTCTGTTGAGGTGATTCATCCAGTCCACAAAAAACAGCTTTTAACCTACCTCCGACTAGCCGATCGACGTCTTGGGCTTCTGATCAATTTCGGCGAAGCGCTCATCAAGGATGGTATCACCCGTATTGCAAACAAGATGCCGGACGGTACTTCCCGACCTCGAACGTTCTTCCCTAGTTTGGAAAAGAGGTTTTCTCGCCAAGGCGCAAAGACGCAAAGTTTACCGCCGACAGGGCATAACAAAACTTTGTGGATTGATCGATGGGCTGATCGGATCGGAAGCTACCAGACGTTCGTAGAAAGATCGCAATTGATTTCTTGTCTTCTTTGCGCCTTCGCGACTTTGCGAGCGATAAATCTACGAATGATCTAGCTACAATTAAGCAGCTCCCACCATTTCGCTTTCTCGCTTGAGTTCTTCAATCAGAGGCCAGAGTTCGTCGACTCGGTCATTGAAGAGATTTCCGATCAGGATGTCCGTAATCAGATCCTTCTTGTCCGGGTAACGTCGAACGAGTCTCCCGAAGTTGAGTCCATCATAAAATGCCATGACTAGATTACGCATCCGTCCCATAGCTTTGTTGTATTCTGGTTCCCAACTTCGCAACATCGCTTCGGATGTGTCATTCGCGTTTAATGCATTCGCCACAGATTGGGACACCACATCAGCGGAGGTAAGTGCCAACAAAACGCCCGAAGAATAGAGTGGGTCGAGGAATCCGTATGCATCTCCCACGAGCACCCAGCCGTCCCCGCCACCTTGGGTGGCCTTGTAAGAGTATTCTTTTTGGATATGAAAGTCTTCGCATCGAGTCGCCCCTTCCAATCGCGGTTGAACGCCAGGGCAACGAGCGACCTCTTCAAAGTAGATTGACTCCGGATCCTTAGATTCTCGATTCTTGAAGAGATAATCAAAGTTCGCAACCACTCCGACGCTTACCATGTCATCGTGAAGCGGGATGTACCAGAACCAGCCCTTCTTCCCTTCGGTTTGCATAACAATGGTTCCGCCCTCATCCAAACCAGGTTCTCGTTTCGCACCTTTCCAATAAGTCCAAACAGCTGCCTTTTTAAGGTCTTTATCCCAAACACGCAGGCCGAATCGATCGATGATCATCGAGGATTGTCCGCTGGCATCGACTACCACTCTGGCTCGCACTTCCTTTTCTTCTTCCCCTTCGCATTTCACTTTGACGCCGACGACTCGAGTGCCTTCGCTGAGAATATCCAGAACTCTAGCACCCTCGTGCACTTCAACTCCTACTTCCCGTGCGTTCTGCAAAAGCATGGTATCGAACTCGCCGCGGAGAACTTGCCACGTTTGCGATCGCTCGTGTGAATCGTATTGTCCAAATCGAAATGGCTCGGACAGTTTGCCTTGCTCGCTGATGAACTGAACGCCGTACTTCTTCGTGAAGTGGCTGGCTTTCATCTTTTCCAACATTCCAAGTTTCTCGATCACCGGATAGCAGTAGGGAATCAACGATTCACCGACGTGAAAGCGTGGAAAATGATCGCGCTCGAAGAGGGCAACGCGGAAACCTTGCTTCGCGAGAAGTGTCGCAGCCGATGCACCTGAAGGGCCTCCGCCAATAACGATCACATCGTAATGATGATTAGTTTGGATCATCTTTTTGTTCCGTTGTGTCTATCTAGTTCGTTGAATTGAATGGAAAATTGATCAGTGGGCAATCGTGAGGCACCTCTACCACGAAGTACCATCCGGTTCGTGAGGGCTTCTAATTTTTGCTAGCAAGTCGCAGAATAATCTCAAGTCTTTCGCTGCCACATGCCCCAGTTGCTCCTCGTGCATTTCCGCCAGCGGCTCTTCCATCTCCTCCAGTTTCTTCCGGCCAGCAGCAGTGATTTCGATCAGTACGGACCTGCGATCATCAGGGCTACGGACTCTGTCGATCCAACCAGCGGTCTCCAGTTTGTCGAGCATTCTCGTGATGTCGGGGGCCCGCGAGACTAGCTTCGAGGCGATAGCTAGAGTCGGCATTGACTCGCTCGATGCACTTAAAATCCGTAGAACGTTGTACTGTTGCGCCGTCAGACCATGCGAATGAAAGAGCTTCTCTTCTAGGGTGCGGAGGCGGTCATAAGTTCGCCAAAGCGACAGATATGCCTCTTGTTGAAGCGAGTCAAATTTTCGTTTTGTTGCTAAACTGTCCACCATCGCATCTCCTTCCGATTAATATAGCCGTCTGAACATCTATTGTCCAGACAGGCAAACCGGGAATTTCTGGACAGATTGCTGGTTTCCAGGGTGTTCAAGAAATTGTGGGGCAGAAGTGGATCGGGTACACTTCCACCCCTTGCGAGTCGGCATCCCTGAAAGCCTGGGTCGATTCATCGTTCAGAAACTCCATATTTCTATGAATTCATGGGCCAATTGCGTTTTCGAGTTTTCAATGCGCAGGCTTATGACACCAATATTTGGCAAACAGCATTCGTCTCCGGGCTGGAAGGGATTCCCTGGGCGAGTCGAAATCGGCTCGATGGCGATACCCTGACGATCGATCGTACGGTTACCGAATCTGGCAAGCTGTCTGTTGTTTGGCCTACGGAAGAGTATGGCCCGCTCCTTCTTTCGACGGCTTCGCTGCGTTGCCAAAACGAGCCCTATGTTTTGCCGTTGGAGTTAGCTCGCGGAACGATCCATCGCATCCGAGGTCGAGCGCTCGATTGGCAACGGATCGGATTGCGTGTGCCTGACTATTTTCACACCACGATGGACAAGGGTCTGAGCGTCTTTGTCGATGCAGTGTTGGCCATCAACGATTTGAAGCGGTGCTCCGAACTTGCACAGCAAGCGATCGATCTTGTTGTTTCCGCTTCTAAGCCGCTTGGACGAGCGTTCGTATCGCAATCTTTGCAGGCTCGTCATCAGTCAGAGAAGCAACTTACAACTCTACTCGGAGTGAAGCTTACACCCTCAGCAACGTGGAATCTGGATGCGTCTTCATTGCTACCTGCGATCAATACACTGAATCTTTCCATGGAGATGGGGCAAATCGAGGGAGATTCGCGGGGAGATCATTTGAAAGTGATCGAGAATCAATTGGAATGGGCGAGAGACAACTCTTTGCGAGTATACGGCGGTCCGCTGCTTAATCTTCAACCACATGCGATCCCGCGCTGGCTTTATCTCTTCAACGACTTTGAATCCCTGTACGAGGCTTCTTGTAAACATGCGACACAAGTTGTCGAGCGGTTTCGTGGGCAAGTGCATCTTTGGACAGCGGCTTGCGGACTGAATACACCGAATACTCTTGGATTGAGTGATGAGCAAGTTCTCCATTTGGCGGTTGGCGTGATTCAAGCAGTTCGTCGAGCCGATCCGAAAACTCCGGTGATTGTTACCATCGATTCTCCTTGGGCAGAATACTTGGGACAGAAAGGGGACGGTATCAGTCCACTTCATTTCGCTGACGCATTGGTGCGAGCAGATTTGGGATTATCCGGTTTGGGCTTGGAGTTGAATCTTAATTATTGGCCACATGGTTCGTTGCCACGCGACTTGATAGACCTGTCCGATCTCATTGACCACTGGAACATCCTTGGACTGCCGTTGCTGATTCAGCTCAGTACACCAAGTTCTGCAGCGCATGATCCCAAATGCACTTCGAAAGCGTCCGTGGTTTCCAACTGGAGTTACCCAGTACCGGAAGATTGGGCTGTGCATGCGACACAAGATTCTGGGGCGATCGACCCCGAAAGTGTATTCGAGTCAAGCAACGGAAACAGCAAGGTTCGCCTTCCAATCAATGGATTGGAGGCTGTACAAATGCTTCTAGCAAAGACGAATGTTCACGGAATCATCTGGAACCAATTTGAAGACCGCGAAGAGCACGTCTATCAAAATGCAGGTCTTATCGCTGGTGGCGGCCGCAAACGTTCCTTGCTAGACGGCTTAACAAGAATTCGTCAATTGCATGTTCAATAGCTTCCGGTTCTTCGTTGCAAACCGGGAGCCAACGTACGCCTGCTGATTGCTCTATGGGTAGATGTGAGTAAGATAGAGTCCCTCGCTAGAGCTGACGAATTCGTTATGATCCAGCTCTCCTATCCCGCCTCTATTTTCCTGAATTGGCCCACCCATTCACCTCGACATCGAGATAAAAATGCGTCGTTCCTTTGACTATCTTTCGTTCTTCGGATTGCTTGTTGTTTCACTACTAGATGTGAAAGGGCGCGCTGACATTGGAGCGACTCCCCCCTCTGCGTTTCGAGTTCCTGCAGGCTTTCAAGTCGAATTGGTTTACGAAGTGCCACTTGAGGAACAAGGGTCCTGGGTATGTTTGACGATCGATCCGAAAGGCAGGATCCTAGCATCCGATCAATATGGCAAGATCTATCGAGTGCAACCCGCTCCCGTTGGTGCGGATCCAAAAGAAACGAAAGTCGAGGCTATCGACATTTCGGTTGGAATGGCACAAGGGCTTCTGCATACGAAAGATGGCTTGTACGTAGATGTCAATGCAAAGGAAGGTGGTGGGCTCTACCGATTCCAAGACCTCGATGGGGATGACAAATTTGAAATGTCGGAGCATTTGATTCCACTGAGTGGTGGAGCGGAGCATGGACCGCATGCGATCATTCCTGGCCCCGATGGCAGGCTGTACTTGTGTGCTGGCAACCAAACTTCACTACCTGCGATGCTCGATGCCTCTCGAGTTCCACGACACTGGTCGGAAGATCATATGCTAGGCCGCATGCCTGATGCGCGAGGTTTTATGGCGAATGTTCTGGCGCCCGGAGGTTTCGTTCTCAGCCTCAAACCGGATGGCAGCGATGTCGAGATAGTCTCGACGGGGTTTCGCAATGAATATGACATCGCCTTTAATCCACTCGGAGATTTGTTCACTTATGATGCGGACATGGAATGGGATGTCGGAACACCTTGGTATCGTCCGACACGTGTAAATCATGTCATCAGCGGCTCTGAGTTCGGATGGCGAAACGGTACAGGAAAATGGCCCGAATACTTTGCAGACAGTTTCGGCGCGGTTGCCAATATCGGTTACGGCTCGCCAACCGGTATCACATTTGGTACAGGTGCAAAGTTTCCTGCGAAGTACCAAAATGCTCTTTTGATCAGCGATTGGAGTTATGGCGTAGTTTATGCCGTTTCCATGAAGCCGAGCGGAGCATCGTATGAATCGACCGTTGAACCATTCGTGAGCGCCTCCCCGATGCCGGTCACTGACCTTGTTGTCGATCCCAAAGAGGGTTGCATTTACTTAGCGATCGGCGGCCGCAAGGTGCAATCGGCTTTGTATCGCATTCGTTACGTCGGAAATGAAAGCACTTCCCCCGCAACTTATCCAGATTCGGCAGAAGCAGCTCAAATGCGTGCGGCTCGTCGAGAGCTTGAAAAAATGCATCGCGGTGAATTGAATTTGAATACTGCGATACGTGCAGTGGGAAGTTCCGATCGAGCACTCCGAACTGCGGCTCGAATCGCGTTAGAACATCATGATGCAAAGCTATGGCGTGAGCAATTGCCAAAGGCCCAAAACGCCCAAGCGACGATCACTTTGGCTGTTGCACTTTGCAGAAAAGGAACGGCAGAAGATCAATCGATGATCCAAGAGACGCTGCTAGCGCTCGATTGGAACAAACTCAATCAAGTTGAAAAGCTGGAATTGTTGCGAGCCTACCAGTTGAGTTTCCTTCGGCTGGGTGAAGGAAACGCAGATCTACGAAAGAAGATCATTGCCCAATTGGATTCGAGCTTCCCTACTTCGAACGAAGATGGGTTAGTCGACCGGGAGTTGGCCAGACTATTGATCTATCTTGAGGCACCTGGCATCGTTGACCGTTGCGTTGCCCGCATGAAATCCACCGGCGCTGCAGACGAACAGATTCATTATGCTTTCTGTTTGCGAGAAGCGAAAAGCGGCTGGACCGACTCGACCAGAAAGAGCTATTTCCAATGGTTCTATGACGTAGCGACAGCCCGAGGTGGCGCTTCCTTCGGTGGGTTCATCGAGAACATTCGGCAAGTGGCGATCAAGGGCTTAACGGACGAAGAAAAAGGGGCATTGGGTGAACTAGTCGGTGCACCTCCTGCAGCCAAGGACCCGTTGGCCGATCTTGCTCCTCGAAAAATGGTAAAGCAATGGACGGTCGACGAGCTTGATACTGCAGCGAACGCAAAGAAATCAGACTTCAATTTCGAACGAGGAAAACAAATGTTCGCCGTTGCTCAATGTTACAAGTGCCATCGTTTCGGTGGACAAGGTGGAATCCAGGGGCCGGACCTTACCGCTGCGTCCGGTCGATTCGGTACGCGCGATATGCTCGTCGCCATCGTTGATCCAGCCAAAGAGATCAGCGATCAATATGAAGCAACCCAGTTTCGACTCGAAGATGACACAGTCATCGTGGGGCGAGTTGCCAATTTGAATGGTGATGTCCTCATGGTTTCCACCAACATGTTGGATCCAGGAAACTTCACAAACGTCAAACGGGGCGATATTGCCGAGATGCGTGCCAGCAAAGTTTCGATGATGCCTACGGGTCTGTTAGACACCCTATCATCCGATGAAGTCATCGACTTATTCGCCTACCTGAAGTCCGGTGGCAATCCAAAGCATGAAATCTATGGTGGCAAGAAGTAAGCAGCGATATGAAACCTCTCCTGAGCGGCTCACCCAATACAACCGACAAAAGTCAAAGCAGTAGGCACATTCCATGTGCCGTCCACCTAGAATCCCAGTAAATGCCAAGGAGCGGACGGCACGACGAAGCGTGCCTGCTACTTTTTTCGGTTGTGTCCATCAGGCGATAATATCATGTACCACTCTTCCATGGACGTCGGTCAAACGGAAGTCGCGACCTGAGTAACGGTACGTCAGTTTCTCATGGTCGATTCCCATCAAATGCAAGATCGTGGCATGCAGATCGTGCACGTGGACTTTGTTTTCAACGGCAGCAAAACCGAACTCATCCGTTGCCCCGTAAGTCATTCCACCACGCACTCCGCCACCTGCTAGCCAAACACTGAAGCCGTGATTGTTGTGATCACGCCCTTTGGCTCCTTCGGAAACGGGAGTGCGCCCGAACTCACCACCCCAAAGAATCAACGTGTCTTCGAACAACCCGCGTGCCTTCAGGTCGTCGATCAGTGCCGCGATGGGTTGATCCACGGCTTTCGCTTTGTCCGCGTGGCTGGCGATGTTGTCATGATCATCCCACGGTTGGCCGTCCCCGTAGAACACTTGAACCATTCGAACGCCCCGTTCGACTAATCGTCGAGCGGCCAGGCAACCGTCTGCAAATTGCCCCTTACCATACGCGTCCCGAGTCGCTTGAGTTTCGCGATTCAAGTCGAAAACATCTTGCGCTTCAGTCTGCATCCGAAATGCCATTTCCATGGACTGGATTCTCGATTCCAGTGGATTGTCACGTCCACCGCGTTCCGCGAGATGCAACTCGTTCATCGCCTTGAGTAGATCGAGTTGCTCGCGTTGAGCTTCCGAAGTGATGGCTGAGTTGTTGATGTCGCGGATGACCGTTCGAGGGTCCATTTTTGAATTGTTGATCTGGGCACCTTGATAGATCCCAGGCAAGAATCGGTTGCCCCATAATGCTGGACCCACCACTGGCTTTCCAGGACATAGAACAACAAAACCTGGAAGGTTTTCATTTTCCGTCCCCAATCCATAAAGTAGCCACGAGCCCATCGAAGGACGTGTTGGCTGGGTTTCTCCGCTAGTCATCATCAACAATGACGGTTCATGATTGGGAATGTTCGTATGCATCGATCGGATCACACACAGATCATCAGCACGCCGACTGAGATGGGGAAAGAGCTCACTGATTTCTATTCCCGATTGGCCATGCTTATCGAAACGAAACGGCGACTTCATCAGTCCGCCTGTTTTTCGTTCCGTTTTCAAGTCGGCCGCTGGAGGACGTTGACCGTCGTATTTGGTCAACATCGGTTTCGGATCAAATGTATCGACTTGGCTTGGCCCACCGTTCATGAACAGGTGAATGATTCTCTTTGCCCTCGGAGCAAACATCGGTGGCTTTGCAGAAAGCGGATTCGAGGATACTGCACCCGGTCCAGGACGCGCAAAAACTGAATTGTTGGCAACCAGGCCTGCTAATCCCAAGGCCCCCAGGCCAGTGCCGAATCGATGCAACATCTCGCGGCGTGAAACAAACGTCAGGTCGAGATCTTTCTTGATTTCGTGATACTGCATTGCATTAATCCAAGTACATAAATTCATTGCTGCCCAGAAGGACCTGGGCATAACGCTCCCAACGGTCCATCGTGTTTTTATCTTTCTCGGTATCGTGACTCGCGCCAGCAAGATACTGATTGGCCAATTTCAGTTCAACGTCACCAACAGGACGGCTGAAAGCCAAAGTGAACGCATAACGAACTCTTGCATCGATGTCGTCGCCTGCTTCCGCCTTCAATCGTATGGCAAAGGCCTTGGCCTGCTCGATCATGAACGGACTGTTTAACACGAAGAGTTGCTGCTGTGGAACGGTCGTTTCCGCTCTTGTTGAGGCGGTGATATTGGCATCTGGGAAATCGAACAAACGAAGCATATTGTTCAATTCATGGCGACTGATAAAGGCGTAGACCGTACGTCGCGAATTCTTCGGATCGGCCAGGTTGGTCGAGGCACCTTCCATGTGTGGATCGAGTTTACCGGAAACGGAAAGCAATGCATCTCGCCATGCCTCTACCTCCAATCGCCTTCGATTCATACGCCATAGATATAGATTGTCGGCATCGATATTCAAGTTGTCTTCATTACGCTGCGTACTCAACTGATAGGTTGCAGAGAGCATGATTTCTCGATGCATCGTTTTGATCGACCAACCACTCTCTAAAAACCGATACGTTAGATAATCGAGCAGTTCAGGATGCGTCGGTTTTTCGCCCAATGCACCAAAGTTATCAGGAGTGCCTACGATGCCCGTCCCGAAGTGATGTTGCCAAATACGGTTGACCATCACTCTGGCGGTAAGTGGGTTATCTTTCGAGGCAATCGCTTCGGCCAATTGGCGCCGCCCGCTCCCGTCAGAATAGGCCTTTGGTTCCTCTTCGGAAAGGATCCGGAGGAAACGACGCGGAGCAACATCCCCTTGGTTCGCCGGATTCCCACGAATGAAAATCTTCATGTCGGCTGGCTTGGATTCCGCTATCACGTGAGCCGTCGGGTACATTGCAGGAGTTGTCTTCTTCAATTCTTGGAGGGACTCACGCTTCTTAGACAATTGCTCCGCATGTTCGGCGGAAAGATGCTTTTCCAGTTGCGCTTCGTCAACGACGAACAGCCCCTTTTCACCGAACAGACGCGCTAGTAAGTCAGGTTGAGTTGAAGCGATATCGCGAGGCGTTTCCGTGTAGACACTGAATTGAATCTTGGCATTCTTACCACAATCACCTTCTTGATCGGTGCCGCTGTTGTCCAGCCCTCCGATGGCTCGGAAACGACGGGCACCTTGAGGAAGATCGTAAACGATCATCGAAGTCGCGTGCGTGCCGAGGCCGAATCGATAGGCCGTTCCTCCGATGCGAATTTGTTGACCATTTACACTTTGGTTAACATGTACTTCCCCGAAACTCGTCTTGGTTTCTCGCCACTTTATCTCCGTTAGCTTTAGTTCAGAACCACCATCCATGACCAATACTGGCTCAGCCCAATCCGCGTGATCGCAACTGATCCCGTTATCACCATCGGACACCACCAGAAACAACTGCTTCGCACCGGTGATATCAACATCAATAGAGACAGCTGGCTCGCTTTTGGTCACTGGAACGCTCCGGAAAATCGAGTTTCCCTGATCGATGAACTGAGATAGTTCCTGTTTTTCATCCGCAGTCAGTTGTGCATCTCGCTGACGAAGGAGGAGTGAAGCGTAACGCTGAAACTTGTTCGAAGCAGTAATCAACGAGTCGGGAACGGCGAACGGTTCCGAATCGCTCGGTTTCACCTCCCCTTGCGAAGCCCCATGGACTGCGTCGTACCATGCCGACAATGCGGTAATGCTTCGCGTTTCGTCTTTACTGAGAAACTCACCCCAACGCTTGAGTGTCTTTGAATTGAGCTCCGCCTCTTCCGCGACTTTCCCTAGCTTTGCCAATTCCTTTTGACGCTGGGTCTTCCAAACCGCGATCATGTAAGCTGCGATTCTGTCAACTTCGGCTTCACGAGCGCGTGGCCCTTCGGACTCGATGATTTGGGCGATTTCTTTCTCTAGTTCCTTGATCTGCTTCTGATATTTTTGATACGCATCGACTTCCGGTTGCGGAACCAAAGGTGCGGTGTGAAGTCTTGTGCTTTGAAAGATGCCGGCAAGCGAATAGTAGTCTTGTTGAGGAATCGGATCGAATTTGTGATCGTGGCAACGAGCACACGATACGGTCAACCCGAGGAAGCCGCGTGTGAGCGTGTCAATACGATCGTCCAACTCATCTGCGGCCGCTTTGGCCGCATCTGAATTCTTGTAGTATTGAGCACCGAGACCAAAATAACCGAGTGCTGGAAGTTGTTCAAAACGCTCTTCTTCATTCGACGCAATTAGGTCTCCGGCAATTTGACGTTTGACAAACAGATCGTAGGGCATGTCGGAATTCATCGCTGAGATTACCCAGTCGCGATACCGAAATCCATTAGTGTTCGGAGTCACGCTGAACGTATGCGCTTGATCTTCCGAGTATCGAGCTACGTCCAGCCAATAACGTCCCCACCTTTCGCCATAGGCCGGAGAACGCAACAATCGCTCCACCACTTTTTCGAAGGCTGTAGGTTCGGTGTCGGCGAGAAACGATTCGACTTCCGCTGGTGTCGGAGGAAGCCCCGTCAAGTCGAAGGTTGCTCGTCGGATCAACGCCCGCTTCTCCGCTGCTGCCACCGGACGTAACCCGCGCTTCTCTAACTCCGCAAGAATGAAATGATCGATTGGATTGATCGGCCAATCGGATCGAGTGACTTTGGGGATGGTGGGGTCTTTGGGAGGAGCGAAGGACCAAAAACTACGAAACTTATCGATATCTATCGAATGCTTTTCAACCGGCGATTCATCGATTCGTGGGTCAGTCGCTCCGGAATCAATCCATTGCGCGAAATCCGCAATTACCGAGTCCGGCAACTTACCTTTCGGCGGCATCTCGGTAGATTCATAACGGATCGCTTGCATCAATAAGCTTGTTTTGCTGTCACCAAGGGTGATGGCTTGACCAGAGTCGCCGCCCATCCGAAGCCCTTTGGAGGAATCGACAAACAATCCACCTTTGAGACCTTTGGACCTTGACGAATGGCATTCGTAGCAATGTTCGACCAGTACCGGGCGGATTCGATTTTCGAAGAACTCTATTCGTTTGGCAGTCTCTTCGTCTGCATTCGTTGCTAACGAAAAACCGAATGCAAAAAGCAATGAGATCAACAATAGGGCGCTTCGTGCACCAAGGCTAAAGCGACTGAGGTTGCTCAGTTTGAAATCCATACCGGGTCCGCGATGGAGAAATGTAGGTGGGGAGACGGAACGGCCAGAAGCGCCTCAGGGCGAAACCGAGAATCGTTCCAGAACCAACTGTCTGTTGCGACAAATGTGGAGGACTTCTATGATAACGCCTATTGCAAGCGGCGTGGGATTATTTTCTCCAATTCCGTGTTCGTAGTAACGAAACAACACCGCCCGCTGTTTGCGGAGGAGGTTTTCTAACGGTTCACGATGA
The DNA here is from genome assembly GCA_903858115.1 of uncultured Pirellula sp. Lineage (GTDB taxonomy): Bacteria > Planctomycetota > Planctomycetia > Pirellulales > Pirellulaceae > JBKCUI01. Next base: position 198,218 of record CAIOHR010000380.1, read on the forward strand.
TCGATGACGTGCGAGTTCAATACGCAGATGTCGCGCGAGGTAAGTTTTCCAATGATTCTACGTCGGTCAGGTCGATCGCATCGGCATTCGGATACACTGAGGACGAACTGAACCAACTGCCGCCTGAAGCAAACATGGGGCTGTTCACTAACCTACCAAAATCCAGGGAAAATACGATGAAAACGGTCCAAGTTTACGATAAACCTATGTGTTGCTCTACCGGCGTCTGTGGTCCGGAAGTTGATCCCGTATTGCCACAGTTCGCAGCGGATCTCGACTGGCTCAAGAGCCAAGGCCACAACGTTGAGCGATTCAATTTGGCTCAACAACCGCAAGCATTCATTGAGAACAAGTCGATTCATCAAGTGTTGAGCACAGAGGGAACCGATTCGTTGCCAGTGGTCATTGTGAATGGTGAGATCGTTAGTCGCAAAGTTTATCCCAACCGCGATATGCTTATCGCCCTAGTCCATGGTGTAGCCGCGAAGCAATTGCTGCCGGTCGCTAATGCCAACGGCGGATGCTGTGGAAACAGCGGCTGCTGCTAGAATAGAATCATTTTCGCGACCGATCTAATGCATTTCCGCCTATCAAGCTCGATCCAGCTTCGAACATCGTCCTAGCTTATCGACGGAAGACCTTTGCGTCTTAGCTTCTTGGAGAGATCCTTTTTTTCACGCAAAGTCGCGAAGGCGCAACGAAGATTCGTTCATGTTCGGAGCCGCATGGGCACTGTCCGGCGTTCGTTATTCGATCCGCCTGCGACTAAAACTCCTGCGTCTCAAGTCGGATACCAGATCAAACGCGGCCTGCTGGGCACGCGACTAAACAATTAGGAAAACAAACTATGAAATTCTTGGACCATCCGACTCGAAACCTGTTCTTCACAGGTAAAGGCGGCGTCGGCAAAACTTCGGTTGCATGTGCGACCGCAGTTCGTCTGGCTGATGCAGGTAAGAAAGTCTTGCTTGTCTCTACGGATCCTGCATCGAATCTCGATGAAGTACTGGACGTCGCTCTGGGAAACCATCCCACCGCGATTCCCGCGATAGCCACTCTGTTCGCTATGAATCTCGATCCTCAGAAGTCAGCGGCGGAGTATCGTGAACGCATGGTGGGCCCGTATCGCGGACTGCTACCCGATGCCGCAGTGAAGAGTATGGAAGAACAATTTTCTGGATCATGCACGCTTGAAATCGCAGCCTTCGACGAGTTCTCTCGCTTGCTTGGTGATCCCAAGGCCACCGCTGAGTTCGATCATGTGATCTTCGATACAGCACCCACCGGCCACACCTTGAGATTGCTTACCCTGCCCTCCGCATGGGATGGATTCATGGAAGAGAACACAACAGGCACGAGCTGCCTCGGACCATTGGCTGGTTTGCATGATCAGCAAAAACTGTATCAAGAATCCGTGAAAGCACTCGGCGATCCCACCGTTACGACATTGGTATTGGTCGCTCGTGCGGAGGCAAGTGCACTACGCGAAGCCGCGCGGACAAGCGGTGAGTTAGCTGAACTTGGGGTTCGCAATCAACATCTTGTTGTTAACGGTGTGTTTCATGCCATCGATGTCAGTGATCCCTATGCCGTCGCACTTGAGCAACGAGGATCGGTCGCCCTAGCTTCGATGCCAGAAGGATTGAAAGCTTTTCCACAGACGATGGTTCCGCTCAGTCCCGATGGGATCCTAGGTATCGAATCGCTGCGGTGCCTCGGGGACTCTGATCGTTTAAATACATGGAAAACGCCCCGCGTTCCGACAACGCGACCCGATGGACACACGGCTGAACAACTGCAGTTACCGATGCTATCCGAACTGATCGATGATTTGGTTGCACCGGGGCATGGCGTGATTCTTGCCATGGGCAAAGGTGGGGTTGGCAAGACCACTGTTGCTGCGGCGATGGCAGTTGCCATCGCCCAGCGTGGCTACGAAGTGCACCTATCCACCACCGACCCTGCAGCCCATATCGCTGCAGCGATGAACGATGAAAATCTGCCAACATTGTCGGTGAGCCGCATTGATCCGGAAGTGGAAACGGCCAAGTACGCTGCGGAAGTTCTACGAAAGGCAGGCAAGAACCTTGATCAAAAAGGAAAAGCTCTGTTAGAAGAGGATCTGCGATCGCCATGCACAGAAGAGATTGCTGTATTCCGAGCATTTGCGGATGCAGTGGCAGCAGGCACCAACAAGTTTGTCGTACTCGACACGGCTCCGACGGGTCACACCGTTTTGTTGCTTGATTCAGCGCTAGCCTACCACCGAGAAGTGACTCGACAGTCGAGCGAAATGCCGGAAGCCGTTGAGAATCTACTTCCTCGTTTGCGCGATCCCGACTTCACGCGAGTGCTGATCGTCACACTTCCAGAGGCGACTCCAGTCCATGAAGCGGCATCGCTTCAGCGAGACTTGCGACGTGCCGAAATCGAACCGTACGCATGGATCATCAACCAGGTACTAAGCGCACTGCCGCTTACCGACCCGCTGATGAAACAACGTCAATTGCACGAACAAAAATACTTGCGCGAAGTCAAAGAAGTGCATGCCAGTCGAGTTGCAATCATCCCCTGGCAGATCGTACCTCCGATCGGACTTCAAGCGTTAAGCCGATTGACGCAATCAGAATCAACCTCAGCGAAAGCATAATCGAAATGTATTCCAATCGTGCCACGCATGGTCGGGATGGGTCGCGACAACAATGCCCGTGCCATTCAGTCCTAAACTATGCGTTAAACAAGCTAACTACAGGAACACCGTTACCGTCTTGGGTTGGATAGAACGGACGACCTTCGATTTCAAACATCGTTTTCGGGCTGATGCCCATCGCGCGTAGGATCGTTGCGTGCAAATCCATCACGGAGATGGGATCTTCGATAGCAACAAACGGTCTCTCCACAGCCGAAGCTCCGTAAAGTCGGCCGCGTTGGATTCCGCCACCAAACATCAGAACGCATGATGCACCCGTAAAGTGGCGATGCTGACCATAGTGCTTCATCGCTTTGATTTCGTCCACCGGTTCGGTGGTTTGATCGTTGGCAGTCGAACCTGGCTTGCCTTCCATAATCATGTCTCGACTGAATTCGCTCGCCAAAACGACAAGCGTACGGTCTAGTAACTTACTCTTCTCCAAATCGCGAATGAGCTGGGCAATCGGTTGATCGATCTCTTTCTTCATTCGAACCAACGTTTCGTGACCGTTGGCGTGGGTATCCCAGTTAAGGAAAGGAACATACTCGGTCGTCACCTCGACAAACCGAGCCCCCGATTCCACCAGACGCCGTGCCAATAAACAGCCTTGTCCAAATTGACCGACGTTGTATCGATCGTAACTCTCTTTGGGTTCCAAATTGATATCGAATGCGGCTCGATCGGGTGAGTTCATCAGCCGGTGCGCATTCTCCATCGATCGCAATAGAGACTGTTGCTGGAAATCGCTCATCGCATCGCGTTGAGGATGTTGATCAATCAATTTTTTATACAGCGCGTAGCGGTTCTGAAAACGTGTGCTCTCCATTCCTTTCGGAGGTCGAACCGATTGCGCCGCCTCTGCTGGATACGGCAGAACCATCGGACCATACTCGCTTCCAAAGAAGCCCGCAGTGGTAAATGCCTTTAATTCCTCGGACTCACCGACTCCCTCCAAACGCTGCCCTACAGTGATAAAGGGAGGAATCACGGGATTGAGCGGTCCCAACACTTTGGCCATCCAAGCCCCCAAGTGAGGGCAAGCGACAGTTTGCGGCGGAACATAGCCCGTATGCCAATGGTATTGGTGACGTGAATGAAGGATGCTGCCGAGATCTGGCAACACATGCGATCGGATCAATGTTCCGCGATCCATGATCTGCGCCACATTCTCCAAACCGGCCGTAATCTTGATGGGGTCGACGACGGTATCGATGGCCGGAAATGTGCTCTCGATTTTCTTGACGGGAGTTCCGATTTCGAACGGAACATAGCGTTTCGGATCGAACGTATCTGGAGCGGCCATACCACCCCCCATCCAAAGCAATATGCAAGAATCGGCAGTTGGCTTCGGATGATCAACACCTTGCGCCGAAGTCTGCGCCTGAATCCACTTGGGTTCGTTCACCATCAAGGCGGCAGTTGCGGCAGCCGAAAGGGATTGCAAAAATCGTCGCCGTACTTCGCGGCGAGGCATTTCTGGATCGGCAAGGAAATCAGGCAGAGGAAAGGAACTCATGGTGTTTTCACTCACTAACGAACGATTTGAAATTCAGGAAGCATAACGATCGTCCACAAGAAATCTTGGATCCGATCTGCGGTCGGCTTGCTATCGCCTAGCATCTCGATTGCAGTAGACTTTTCGTCTGCAGTCGGTTTTCTCGATAATGCTTTTTCGAAAATGGACTCCACTAAATCGGCTGAGGGCATTCCTTTGTCCTCATAAACCTCAGCGCCACGCGACAAGTATTTGTCTAGGGCGGGCGCGTTGCACAAATCTAACGCTTCTAGCGTGCTCCAGGCTGTCGGGCGACTGGTGACAATTTGGTCGCGATTCGGACGACCAAGCGTGCGTTGTAACGCATCGCTCTTTCGAAGTGCGGCTCTCACCATCCAGTTTTGTGATTGCACCCCTAATCCCAATTGAGAGTGGAGTTCCTTGGCAATTCTATTCCATATCTCAGGTTTACTCGCGAGTGCGGCTGTCTCCCAAGTCACTTCCCCTTTGAATTCGCCATTCTTTCCTGGCAATTGTTGGGACGATTGCCAATTCGAATCCGTGTGAAAGAAATTCTCGATGCCTTTTTCGTCGATCCAGCGAGCTTCTAAAAAAACTCCCGCGGGGTTAGGGCCATCTCCACCATTTTTGCACGATAGAACAAACTCGTTGGAGCCTGTCTTCAAATACTTCACGATCGAAGTCGCGCGCACAGATTCCCAGTTGTCGCTGGAAAGTACTTTCTTCTTGTTGATAAACAATTCAAAGGAATTGTCGCATGTGGCCACGACGACAGCTTGCTCGGGTACTTTGGATAGATCGAGACTTTGCTTAAAGGAGGCTTTGTCTTTGGCGGAGGCATGCTCCGAATCCGCACTTCTCCATATCCACTTTCCTCGAAGCTCGCTTGTTTGAGACAATTGTTCCGAAGTCATTTCACCTCGAAGGACTGGAGCATCAAAATCGTTCGGCGCCGCATCGCACAATTGCCATACGCAATCTACGAACTGCTCTGCCGTCATACGTTTCCCGCGTGGTCCCCGATAGACATAGTCCGATTGATTTTGAGCATCGGGTAAAACCTCTACTTGTGACTGATATGCCTGCGACGAACAAATCAATTCGATGGTATGTTTGATATCGAATCCATGATCCGCAAAGTCGACAGCCAGCCAATCCAAGAGATTTTCATTCCATGGTCGAGACTGCATGGAGTCGACAGGCTCTACAATTCCGCGTCCCATCAATCGATGCCAAAGTCTATTTACGATCGTTCGCGAGAATCGTCCATTCTGTGGGTGAGTCATCAAACCAGCCAACTGGCGAAGCCGCTCGGGTTGTGCCAGTTCAGGATCGATCGTGCCCAACTCTGGAAACAACCACGCCGGCTTGGCTTGCTTGCCCGTCGGCTTATCACAACGGTGAACATCTAATGGCGTTTTGGAAAAGATTGCTGCCAGTCCATAAGCATCGTCCAGTTTCCAACGATCGATGAAGCTGTCGTGACATGAAGCGCACTTGAGATTAATGCCAAGGAATGACTGTCCCACCGATTGCGAGAACTGGATCTCAACCGTTTGTCCAGCACTGACGGTCCCACGCCATCGAATCCCTTCCGAGAAGCCGGCGGAATCGGCGGTCGGCGAAATCAACTCGCGCGCCATTTGATCGTATGGCTTATTGTCGATAAGCGATTTGTAGAGCCATTGGCTGATCTGTTTGCGACCGCCCGTGATGAATCCTGTCCCGCCATAGTCATTGCGAAGCAGGTCGTTCCAAAAGGTAAGCCAATGTTCAGCGTAGTTGCGTTTGTCGGCCAGAAGTGTGCGGATCAGTTTCTGCCGTTTGTCGGTACTACTGTCTTTGAGAAAGTTCGCGAGCCATTCTTGTTCGGGTAATATTCCAACCACATCCAGCGATAACCGACGCGCAAATTGTGCGTCGTCTTTCAAGAATGGTGTTTGTTGTGCAGTTCCGTTGAACGTTCCTTGCAATAGTCGATCGATCGGATGCTCGAATCCGGGTGTGGCTTTCGGAAGATCCGGGCGGCGCGGCAACAGAGGTGGTTCGTAAGTCTCTTTTGAAAGGGTGAGCCCTGGCTCCCAAACGGCCCCTTCGTCGATCCAGCTAGCAATCTTCTTGATTTGTGCTCCTGTGAGAGGCTCACCTTCAGGAGGCATTCGTTTGTCAGGATCAGTCGTCGTTAGGACTTCGTAAAGGAGGCTCGTTTTCGATTTACCGACAACCACGGCGGGACCGCTACCCGCACCCTTGAGCAACGTCTCACGTGAGTTGAGCGAAAACCCGCCTTCCTTCTCATCCCCTCCATGGCATTTGCTGCACTGCGACTTGAAGATAGGAAAAACGTCGTGGGCAAAGTCCACTTGAGCCGTAGCATTTTGGCACGCTGCTGCGACAAGAAATGCCACAGCGAAATGAGTTTTTTGTAGCAATGGTATGCGAATCATAACGGTGGGAGGAACCTCGAAAGAGTTCGAATCGGTGGGATAGAGCCGTATGAAAGTCTCACTGTGTTATTCTACTCGAAAGCAAGACTCTCGTCGCGTAGTATTTTTCCGGTATACGAATAGCAGAAAGAAATCAAAGTAGTAGGCACATTCCATGTGCCGTCCACCAACTGGCCATGTGCCGTCCACCAACTGGTTCGAACATCATTTCGCGGTTTTCTTTGGCGTTACCTCGCCGGATGCTAACGGGAGAGACCCGACGAACAAATTGCGAATGACCTGTGTCATGTGTGGAATCTCCAAACGGTCCCACTCGTCATCTGGTTTGTGGTAGTCCGCGTGAAGCGACCCAGCCGAAAAGCTATGAGCAATCACTCCGCTTTGCGCGAAAGACCAATTGTCACTCGAACGATATAGCATCGCACTGAACTTGGGATGCTCAAAGATATCCCCGCCCCATGCATGTGCCGCTTCGTGCATCTGTTTCCCTAAATCGGATTCGTTCCAGCCCGTGACCCAAATCTTGCCACGGGCTCCATCTTCGGGGCGGCCGATCATCTCGATATTGATGTTGGCGCAGATTCTCTCAAGAGGCCAGGTGGGACGCGCAACGAACTCCTTCGAGCCCAACAGTCCTGACTCTTCACCCCAAAATGTCATAAACACGATGGAGCGTTTCGGCGCAGGTGCGTTAGCAAAAGCATCCGCGAGGGTAAGAACCGCAGTGACTCCTGATGCATCATCATCCGCACCGTTGTAGATGTTGTCGCCGGCATGAGTCATCGTTCCTAAATGATCGAGGTGCGCTGTGAACAGCACACACTCTTTCGACAATTCAGGATCGGTTCCAGGGATTACGCCGATCACATTCCGCATCGGCTGCTCCACGCGAATGGCGGGCGGGATGTCCATGGACACTGAAGTCGATAGCTCCGTGTCAGCAGACACAAGCACGACCGGAATATTCAACGGCGATCGAGAATCGAGAAAGGGTTTACTGGCCATTTGGTCCGCGAGAGTTGCCCATTCCGAATCCGATGATGTCTTCAGCAAAAGAGCTTTCGCGCCCAACGCTTCCAGTCGCTGAACGACGCGTGTCAATTGCGACATCGCTCGCGATCCTTTCGCGGTCGTATCGAACGAACCGCAGACAACTCCGGAGACTTTCTCTACCTCATCCAATTTGGCGAGATCGACGATTGCCACCTCGCCGTTGTATTCAAAACGCTCCGGAGCACTCGCAAGCAATCCAAATGTTGACAACGATTTACCATTGGCGTCTTTCACAGTAACTTTGTTTGGCAGTTTCTTCTGCACTCGATTGGTCGTGTGATAGTACGATTCCTCGTCACCCGCAGGCTTTAGACCTGCCGCACGAAAACGGGACGCGACATAAGCGGCCGCGATGTTAAACTCGCTCGATCCGGTACCTCGCCCACCGAGCTCATCGCTAGCCAAGAAGGATATGGTACCCGTGACACTCGCTTCGTTGATTTGTTCGATAGCGTTTTTGGTTTCTGGTGGCCCAAAAGCAACTTGCGTTTCTTGGCTCCAACAGGGAGCAACCAAAGCACTTACGAGGATGGCTTGCAGAGCAAAACGCAGTTGGGATTGAGTCATTGGGAAATTCCAGATGGATGTCGATAACGTTTCATTTGGGGTATTTCTAGCAGGGTTGTTCTATCGCAGGAACCGTACGTTTGGCGAGGAGGATCAAGTTTTTCGAATTTTTTGCGCCTGGTTCGACCTCTCTCTTGCACTATAGAGGTAGAGATCGAGCAAAATAGAATCATGAGCCGAACCAATACGCACCCACAAACGCTACACGTTGTCACACCACCGACTAGCCTTGGCGCGATTAGCCTTGGCGAGTCGGAGTTCTGGGACATGGCACCCGATGATGAACTCATTTGCATTTTCATGCGATCGAACTCCAACGTCGCTTTAGAGACGCTCATTCGGCGACACGGCCCAGTGGTCGCTCGCATGCTAGGGCGGCTCCTTAGCCATCCACAAGATCGCGAAGATGCTTTTCAAGCCACCTTCCTGATCTTTGTGAAATCCATTCATCGCATTCGGAAAAAGAATTCGGTATGTAGCTTTTTGATGGGTGTAGCTTTTCGAACGGGAAAGAGATTGAGGAGCCAGCGTATAGCAAACTCGAGAAAGATCGAGGCCGAGAGCAATCTCGATCTCCTCCCACATCCTAGCGACGATCGTCCGTTCGAATTGCTCGCACAACGTCTGCAATGCGAAGCTCTCGACGAAGAACTGGAGTCTCTTCCCGAAAACGTTCGCGCACCGATCATCGAACACTACTATTCTGGTTTGACCGTGCCACAGATTGCAGAATCGATGCAACTCACGGTTGCTGCTGTCGAAGGACGGATCAAACGGGGTAAACGTCTACTTCGAAGCCGCCTCGCGATGCGGGGTGTAAGTATGACGGCCGTATTGAGCGCAGCGACTCAGTTTCCAAACGCGGTCTCAGCCGCGACGATCGAAAGCTGGAGTCAGAATCTGCTGAGTCTACCTCGCAGCGAAACGAATCCCATCGAAGCAAATCCGGTGTCTGGCACCGCATCTACGATCCACTCTTCTGTTCTGAATCTCATCCAAGGAGAAATACACATGCAACTCACGACACGTTCTTCATGGCTTCTATGGACTGGAGCTATATGCGCCCTCTCGGCCGTCGGGCTTGGCATGTTGCCGTGGCAAAGCGATGGAGGGACGGTAGGGGAGAGTATGCTTATCGCGGCATCCGAAGGTCAAAGCATTCCCGAAGAAATTTTATTGCAAGCAACGCCGAACGCGAAAGTTGCTCCAACGATTTCCTCTCAACCGGGTGCGCAACCAAACGGGCAACCGCCCGTGCAACTGCAACCGACAAAAGCCCCAGCAGAAAAGCCCGCTCCACCGGTTATATGGCAGCGTCCTGAGAATGCGGCACCTTGGCTGAAGAGTCCAGAGGATCTTCGAAACGACCAGATTCGAGCGAAACTAAAAGACCAAATAAAAGTAGATTTCAATGGTGTGGGGTTGTCGGCCGTTATATCTCGATTCGCCACCGCTTTGGATATGCCCATTATCATGGACGAAAAGGCATTGGAAGAGGAGTTAATCAGTCTTGATGAGCAGATCACTCTAAGCTTGTCGAAAGAAATCTCGTTCCGAAGCGCACTCAAGCTTGTCCTCGAACCACTGAACCTAACCTGGGTGATCGAAGATGAGGTCATGAGAATCACGTCGAAATCGAACTCCGCCAATGTGCTTCGAACGTATGATTTGAGCCAAATACTACCTGACAATAGTACCGTACTAGAGCTAGTGTCTATTATTGAACGAACCGTTGCACCAGGCTCCTGGGATGCTGCTGAAGGAACCAGCACGATAGCAGTCTTTGGGTCGCTCCTGGTCGTCAATTGCCCGGAAGATACCCATGAAGTTGTCGAGAAGACGCTTTACCTCCTGGGAAATCAAGCCCCGCAAAACATTAAGCCATCGCCGGTAATCAAACAACAACCAACCGTTGGTATGGGTGGCATGTTTTGATTAATCGATTCAATTCGGAACATTGACACATCCAAGCAACACATCATTCTCGAACGATACGGGCGATGTCCCTAAGAACGCTTGGCAACATTAAAGCGCCCGAGTAATGGTCCGCTTCAAGCTCGATATGGTGGCTATTTAGATTGGCCGCATCGGCAAACAGTTTGGAGTTCCGTGGCGGGACGACATCGTCGTATTTGCCAGAGTACAACCAAACTCGATTGGGATTGATGCGATGGGCAAAGTTCATGGGCTCGACAATCTGCAAGCTGGCTCGGATCGCAGCTTCGTCGAGTCCTCTGGATTCCATTTGCTTTCTGAACCCTTGTGCATCCTTCTTTCCGTCCGTAATGACACTCACCAGATCTCCCCCTGCCAAGAGAATAACCACTCGGTGAAAGCGATCCTCCAATCCGGCGGTCGTCGCAGCTACGAATCCGCCTAGGCTGGTCCCCTGCAAACAGATTCGAGAGGTATCGATGCCCGGCAAAACAGAGATCGCATCGTAAGCACGCCTTACATCGGCGATCGACTGCCGCAGTGACAATGCTGGATCCATTTCTTGCGAGGCGTCCGAGCGACGTACTCCATAGTGCGGCAAATGGATCAAAAATGCGTGAATCCCTTGATTCGCGATTCCAGTTGCGATCATTTTGCCAACGGTCATCGCTCGTCCCGATTCATGGACCACCAACACGGCAGGTCTCTTTCCCGAACTGTCGCTGTTCCCTTTCGCGTTGTACCAATCCAATGCAACCAAGTCATTGGAGACGATATTGCTCTTTACGGGCGAAGGAAAGCGAACATAGTTCCGTCCATCTTTGGATTCCATGTTTACATCAAAGGAACTCGCTTTCCAAAGCAACCTCTCTAAAGCGACCTTTGTTTGCTCATCTTCTGTTCCGAGGATGCCAGCAAAGGAATCCTTGGAAGTCCATGTTTGGCCCACCAAGTTACCATTTGAAGCGTCGGACGACTTCTTTCGGTCTCCTTGGGTCACGGTCTTCGAGGATTCCGATTGCAGTTGGCGAATCTGGTTCAAGTATTCCTTCAAATCGATTTTTGCATACGGACGGTCCGCAGCAGGCTTTTGGTGGTCCGCATTCGCGACATACAAAACACCATCCTCGGGCACAAACAATACATTGTGTAGATTCGACGTCATCGCCACGGGACGACACATCAACTGTTGCCCAACGGTCGCGTCAATCATGCCATGCGAGTCTCGAATTCGCTGCTTCAACGCATCGAGCCGAGTCCCTGCGGACAAAACGACCGCATCGCGAATACCTTCACCGAGAAGAGGATGAGCCTCCCCCGGTGCAACGAATTGTATTTCTTCTGGAGTTGCGGATACTCCGACAGCGCTTCGATCTTTCCCATCGGCGAATACATAGTAGTACTCGCATGTCCGCGGGCTATCGGCCCAAAGTTTTTTGACTTGATCTAGGGTAGTGCATTCCTCCAGAGCGCGACGCATCAATGTCGCCATGGGAACGCCATCCCATTTCCCTTCTCCTTTACCACCCATTTCGCCAAGTGAAATCTGGGCCCCATTCATACCGCTGACACTTCCGATGAATCCACCGTATCCGACGTTGGCAAAGGATTGATAGCCGGTTGGGGAAACAATGAACGTCGTTGCAGCATCTTGAAGTCCGATCGCTGTCATGTAATCCAGCACGCGACCGTGGTAAAGCTTTCCATCTTTCGTTGCAGATCCGAACACGGCGAATCCTGAACAATGGAACAACTCGGGAAAGACATTGACGACATGCATCAATGCAGGTTCGACTCCCATCGAGATGGCGAGCGCTCGGGTTTCCGATTTGTGCCGTTCCGGAATATGCGGCGCCAATCGTTCGTATGCTTTTTCCAGGTCCTGTCGAAACCAACGACCATTTTGAATGGTTTGAACGGCCCCAAACGCATAAACGACCGAATCGATACATCGTTGAGCTTCCTCGCCCAGGAGCTTGCCATGCGCTTCGCCAATCTCATCCGGTGTTCCCCACAACAACGCTAACCGTTGCCCCTCTCGCCATACTAGTTTTCCGTGCTCGACGGATTTTTCTTTCATTTTAGGTGAAGTCAATTTCGGAGATGGAGCCAAAACTTCCAGTGCGCGACGAACTCCCCGAGCCAAACTGCGTTCTAACTCGGCGCGATCGATCGATACGACTTCGAAATCTTTCCATCGCTGGGCAATCTGCTTGCCTGTTGCAATCGAAGCAGACGAATCTGCAGAACTATGCATTTGTAGAACACCATCCACATCACCCGTGCGGATCTTCACTTCTTGAGCTTCGAGCGCAATCGTTGTTCCATCTGGTAGCTTCCAAGCTGCATTGCCCAGGTCCGTGGCTTGTTGAAGCTTGGTCAAAAATATTACGGCGCCTGCAACATCGGAAGCATCGTTGTTCTTCAGAATTCCCTTGGCGAGATGGACCATGCTGCCATCACTAACGAGACGCTGAAACAGATCCGTCGGCTGCAAATGGTCCAATGCATCGACAGCCCCATTACCCAAGAAGAGACGTTTGTGTTTGGGTAGGACGAATGCCGTGTGCGTCTGGTTACGAGCGATAGTGACTTCGTAATCCGCATGCACCAGTTCTAATTGAAACGTTTGCTGGTCCTGTCGAATCAATCGAAACTTCACCGATTGCTTCTTACCATCGATGAGAAGATTGAAATCGCCACTCCATTGAAGCGACTCTGATTTCAAATTCCAGGCATCCAGCCACGGTTGCAACTGATTGCCCAACCGCTCGGCCGGTTCTAACTCCGTTCCGTTGGATGGCTTTGCAGCTACGAGAAGTGCCAGAAACAAAAAAGACAAGTACTTCAACGACGACATTGTACACCTAGAATTTCGATGGAGCGGAAAGCTTATTGTATGCCTTTTCCCGACTCGGTAGCAACAGTGGCCTCGGGATATTCCTTGAGGAGAGAGTCGGCTGTATCTTTTTAAGTTCTCTATTTCTTTCTATTGCCAGCTTTCTTGTTGCTCTTCGTCGACAAGTTAAAAAAGGATCGCCGATAGATCGCCTTCCATTGCTCCATTAGATTTTGCTGTCCGCGAAAACGTCTTTTGAGAATCCAGAAAGGGCTTCATCAGCCGGCGAGCTTCTTGAGCGGTTCGAGTGGGCCCCACAAAACTTTCGCTGAAGCCTTTTTTCAACTGCCATTTCCACGAGCCATTGGCGTATCTTGCGGTTGGCCTAGGTTGAATTTTCGAAACAAAAGAAGCTGTGTTCTTTTACTACCATCAATATTTCAAAACCGATTTCCAATAGGCGACCTGGGATGCGACTTGATTCGGATTGCTCGAACCAAAGGACTGATACGCGTTGATCGCGCCGTCGACACTCAGCACCTCTCGAATCGTTGCATCAAGAGTTGGATCGACCGACTGGAGATCAGCATCGGAGAGATCAATCAATCGAACTCGTTTCTCCTTGGCAAGTGCGACGAGTGCCCCGACGCGATGATGGGCTGTCCGTTGCGGAAGCCCCCGAAGCATGCACGCTTCCATCAATGCAGTCGCGTCCAAGAACCCTTGGTCCAGCCGAGATCGGATCGACGCAACATCCAACTCCGACTCTGCCACAATAGGAATCGCAATCTCCAGCATCGCAGTCACCGTGTCAAACGCATCGAACAACGGCGGTTTGTCTTCCTGCAAGTCACGGTTGTACGCTAAAGGCAATCCCTTGATGAGGACCAATAACGTTTGTAAAGCACCGATGACGCGAGCCGATTTACCTCGAGTGAGTTCCAGTGTGTCTGGATTCACTTTTTGCGGCATGATCGAACTGCCTGTACAAAATTTTTGCGGAAGACGGATGAAACTGAATTCGGTGGTCGACCAAAGAATCCACTCTTCGGCCCAACCGCTCAAATGTTCGGCGATCATCGTCAAAACAAAAGCGGACTCAACGGCAAAATCTCGATCGCTGCTGATGTCGATACTGTTGCGAGCCACATCCTCAAAGCCGAGCTCCTTTGCCGTAAAGTGTCGATCGATAGGCATGCTCGTTCCAGCAACGGCAGCACCACCTAGCGGTGAGACGTTGGTACGTTTTCGACAATCGACAACGCGCGTACGATCGCGTTCTAACTTTTCAATGTAAGCCAGCCAGTAATGTGGGGCCAACACAGGTTGCGCGCGTTGCAAGTGCGTATAAGCTGGAATCGCAACGGTCGCATCGCGCTCGCATCGCGATAGAAACGCTTTTTGCAATTCAACAAGCAACTCAGCGACGCGGTCGAGTTGGTCCCGTACCCAAAGCCGGAGATCGGTCGCTATTTGATCGTTTCTAGACCGGGCTGTATGCAGTTTTCTTCCCGCGTCACCGATCCTATCGATGAGCGTTTGCTCGATATGCATGTGAATATCTTCGAGCTCGATTTTGAATGGCATTTCACCGCGATCCAACATTTCACCAATGGAAAGCAGTTCACGCTCGATCGATGCAAACTCATCTTTCGTGAGCAGTTTCTGCTTTTCTAACATACGGGCATGCGCGATGGAGCCGCGAATGTCGTGGCGATAGAGTCGGTGGTCGAAACTGATGCTCTGGCTAAAACGCGCCAGTCGATCATCCATTCCAGCGGCGAATACGCCACTTCGTGATAATGAGGTCAAGGTGGAATCCTGTGTTGTTGATCGCGGACTGAATCCGTTATGATTTGTTTCAATTCCACCTTTCAACCGCTCTTTCTGCAAGGCGAACTTTCGTTGCTCGGGCTAGTTTTTCGGCGTACACCTGTTTCTTGGCTTAATCTTTTCTCGCAGCCAACCCGTGCGGCAGTGAGTGTGGGAGGTGTCAGTTTTGCCCTTTTGTTGATCTTTATGCAGTTGGGGTTTCGAGGGGCCGTCGGAAATACAGCGACCATTGTCTACGCCAAACTTTCTGGTGACATTGTCATGCGATCGCCGGACTACGTGCACTTGTATGAGCCGCGGACCATCGATCGAGCGTGGATGCAGATCATCGCTTCTCATCCTCAAGTGGAGGGGGTCGATCCATTCTTTATCATGTTGCAACGATGGCAAAACCCGATCCGTTCCAAATCCTGTGAAAATGCGCCCCCCGATGGCTCGTTTCGAACGGTAGGCATGATGGCGATGGAATTGGATCGCCCCGTGATCCGCATCCCAGAAATGGAGACGCTTCTGGACAAGATAAAGGATCCAGATGCTATGCTTGTGGATTTAGCAACACGCGCTGAGTATGGTCCTCAGAATTGCAAGAAATTTTCCGAGGAGGATACTGGACAGTTCGCTGAACTCGGAGGGAAAGCGACACGAATTGCAGGTGTCTTTTCCGTCGGAACAGGACTGGCAACGAATGGTGCAGTTCTGTTGAGTGATGTTGGTTTTTCCAAGCGTACTTTGGTGGATACACGTCGACGTGCTTCGCTAGGACTCGTCCGGCTTATGCCAGGTGCAGATCCATTGCAGATTAAGGGAGAGCTTTTGAAATGGTTAAAAGACACCGACTCAAATGCCGATCAAGCTGTTCAATTGCTAACCATGAGTGAGCAAAAGGAATGGGAAAGGGCACGTTGGCTCAATGAAACACCCATTGGCATGATCTTTACGATGGGTGTTCTCATTTCGTTCATCATCGGTGCTGCGATCGTCTATATGATTCTGGCTGTCGATGTTGCTGCACGGCTCCCCGAGTTCGCAACTCTCAAGGCGATGGGATACTCGGAATGGTTTGTTGCTGGCATCGTTTTGCAACAAGCTTGGATCTTAGCAATCGCCGGCTATGTTATCGCCGGTTCAACGGCACTCGCTCTTTATCGCATTACCGTCATGGCCTCAGGCATCCCTACCTTCATGACAGTCGAGCGAATGATCTTTGTTGCGTTGCTTGCATTTGTCATGTGTACGATGTCTGGATTGCTGGCAATTCGCAATCTTTGGAAAGCGGATCCCGCCAGTTTGTTTTAGACTTTGCATTCTGGGCTGTTTGGGCAATTTCTGTTGTTAAATTTTACCAAAGAGATCGAATTTGATATGCCATCCTGCCGATGACAGGCAAAGTTCGTTTCTCGTATTGGAGCCACAGCTTGATGATTATTCGAGTCCACTCATTCTTCATCGTGTTCTTGCTTGCATTCTTTGGTGCGTTGTCATGTTCGAGTGTATCTGCCGGCGACTGGGCAGAAAAGATGTTCAAGCAGAAGATGCATGACTTTGGCACCGTCAGTCGAAATGCGAAAACAGAGCATGCCTTTGTTATTGAGAATTGCTTTGAAGAAGATGTGCACATCGCTTCCGTGCGGAGCAGTTGCGGATGTACCAAACCCGTGATTTCCAAAAGCACGCTGAAGTCTTGGGAGAAAGGCGAGATCATCGCCCAGTTCAATACCAAATCTTTTCTTGGACAGAAGAACGCGTCTATTACGGTAGTGATCGATCGTCCTTATTATGCAGAAGTCACCCTTTTGGTCAGTGGCAAGATACGTTCAGATATCGTGGTCGAGCCAGGAGAAGTCAATTTTGGAGATGTGGATGTAGGCATGAGCAAGGAGATCGATATTAAGATCTCGTATGCGGGCCGACCTGACTGGGCTATTAAGGATGTGCGAGGTGACACCGACAACTTGGAGGTACGTCTATCCCCAGCGACAAAAAAAGGCCAGATGCTCAGTTACGTGATGAATGTTCGACTCAAGGAAACGACACCGGTCGGGGAGCTGCAAGAAGAAATAACCGTCGTGACCAACGACCTCAAGGAGTCGACCTTTTCGCTGCCAGTGCAGGCTAGGCTCATCCCCCCAATTTCAATCACGCCAAAAGTCGTTTCCGTAGGGGATGTAAAGTTGGGGCAACAGGTGCAGCAGAAACTACTGATTCGAGCCAAGAAGCCGTTCACTATCGTCGGTATCGATTGCGACGACCCTAGATTTGCCTTCACCATTCCGCAAGGTGATAAATCGATCCAAGTGATACCGATGACATTTACTGGCGGATCGATCACAGAGGAAAACGCTCGAAGTATCAAGCAAGCGATTAGAGTTCGAACTTCCCTGGGGGATGATTCTTCTGTCGAAGCAACAATCAATGGACGTATGATCGACTAGTTCTCAAGACCGAGCCAGCAATTGAGACAGTCGGTGGTACCGATTTGGAGGGAACTGACTTTAAATCGCCAGAATTTGATTGTCGACGATTACCCAAGTTCGATCCGACTTGCTAGGACGGATAACTTGGGTTCCCGTGAATTCACCGATGGCTGGCAGGACTAGCTGCTGGTTGGAAAGCCAAAAGCATGGCAATTTCCCGACAGAATCCACCTGGGACGAAAACCGATACGCTGGATGTATGTGACCGCACAAAAGCAATTTCGTCTGCGGGCTGGGTGCTTGAGGAATATGCGAAATGGAAATTTCATCGACGACTGTTCCCGAATCGACGATTTCTATAGGCCAAAGATTGGAGAGCTTGCGAATGCCTCGATCATGATTGCCTAATACCAAAGTAAATCGCAAGGTCGGATGAGCCGCAAAGAAACGATCTATCGATTCTCGTATGTCATCGGAAATCGAAGAACGTGCATGGAACATATCACCGAGCAACACCAACCGTGTCGCTTGGCATTCGAAAACCATTTTCGCAATCGTCGTCAACGTGCTTTGCGTACTACCCCGAGGTACGGCAAGACCCGCGCTGCGAAACGTTGCTTCTTTTCCAAAGTGCGTATCGGCAATAAACAACGTTTGCTGATCCGGCCAGTGAATTCCGCGTTTCGATAACAACCGAAGCTCCATTCCATCGATCGAGATCCCAAGCGAAGTTGGCATTGCAGAATCGCATGTGGATTCCATCGCAGAAGTTCTAGCCGAAGTTCTAATTGTCATAGTCCGTTACTTTGCCTTATCGGAGGCAGCCGTCTCCAACGCTTGTTGCATACGAGCCACTCGCTCCGCAAGCGTCTCACTACTCAATCTCTCCCTCAGTTTATCTACCATCAGGGAGAATGCCAATGGAGTCACTCGCGGCGGATGCATGAACTTCACGATACCATACTGCATGCGTTCCAGCGCTCTGCACAATCGACTCCATTCTAATTGTTGCTCCAGTACTTCGCGACGACATTGTTCCAAAAGCAAATTCTCTGGATCATGCTCTCGAAAGGCATCGAAGAACAGATTGCTACTCGCTTGAATATGACTCGTACTTTTGCGTTGCCCCGGAAGGCCGGATTGGATCAAGCCCGAGATGCGAGCTATCTGACGAAACTGCCGCTTCGCCATCTCGGTCGCATTCATGCTCTGTCGTATATCTTCTTCCAAACCATCTGTGGAAAACAGTCCTTCGGAAATCCCCTTTTCGATCGCAATAGGATGGGGCGATTGCAAAACAAAGCCGTGGTCGTTGCATGCCATACTCATGGTGGTTCTTTGTTGTCGCGTCAATCGATACGCCAACACCGAAGCCATTCCTTCATGCACCAATCGTCCTTCGAAGGGGAACAAAAACACTTGATAATTCGATCGTTCGCGGATGATTTCGATCAGGAGCTCATCGATTCTTGGCAAGATGCTCCAACGCTGCTGAACTTCGAACAAACTTTGCAGTGACTTCATCTCGGGGCCATGAAATACTCCGTCCGACGCTTCGTGAATTTTCTGACGCAACACGGCGCTGAGCTCGCTCGACAATGGCATACGCCCTCCCATCCAACGAGGGACGGCATCCGGCGTTCCCTTGGATCGCTTGACATAAGCCATGTTGTCTCGAATGATCACTAACTCAACAAGTTTCCCCGCGAACAAAAAACGATCGCCTGTCTTGAGCTTTGATACAAAGCTCTCCTCCACGGTCCCCAACGTACCGCCACTGATGTACTTCACCTTCATCGAGGCGTCAGAAACGATCGTGCCTATGTTCAACCTGTGTAGAGTTATCGTGCGTTTGACTGAAACTTGGTAACGACCATTCTCGAGTTGGACTCGATGAAATTCAGGATAGGCAGTGAGCGAGCTGCCGCCATGAACGATGAAATCCAAAACCCATTGCCATTCATCTGGATTGAGAGAGGCAAAGGCCTTGGTTGTCTTCACCTCTTCGAACAACTCGTTAGACGTAAAGCCGCCGCCGATTGCAATCGTTACAGCGTGTTGCACCAGCACATCCAAGGGCTTGTTGAGAACGGGTCGAGCTTCCATCTTCCCCTGTTGGATGGCATCCTTTGCAGCCGCGAGTTCGACCAACTCCAACGCGTTTGTCGGAACAAACACGAGCCGACTCTCTGCGCCAGGTTGATGCCCGCTTCGTCCTGCACGCTGGAGCAATCGTGCAGATCCTTTCGGACTACCAACTTGGAGTACCAAATCGACCGCCGAAAAATCGACTCCCAAGTCAAGGCTGCTCGTACAAACGACTGCTCGTAGTTTGCCATCTCGCAGTCCGGTTTCTACCCAATCGCGCACACTTGTGTCGAGCGAACCATGATGGACCGCGATCTGCCCTGCCCAATCCGGTCGATGTTGTAAAAGATGTTGATACCAAATCTCAGTCTGCGATCGGGTGTTAGCAAAGACGAGAGCACTTTCGACTTGATCAATCAATGCTGATGTTTGCGGTACCATTCGCGTGCCGATATGCCCTGACCACGGGAAGCGCTCCATCTTCTGCGGAATCAAAGACTCCAACCGCAATCGCTTCTTGCTCGTACCTCGGACTATTCTGCTAGGTTGAACAGGATGACAACCGACGAGCGCCTCGCCAGCTTCGGTGAGATTTCCGATCGTGGCGGATAGCCCCCAAGTGCGAAGGGCTGGATTCAGTTTCCGAAGTCGCGCTAAAGCTAACTCGACTTGAACACCTCGTTTGCTACCGAGCAGTTCGTGCCACTCATCGACGATCACACCTTCAATGCCAGTCAACTGCGATTGCAAAGATGCATGCGTCAGGAGTAAACAGAGACTTTCGGGAGTTGTGATCAATGCTGTTGGCAATCGCTTCAGTTGCTTGGCTTTGGTACTCGCACTGCTGTCGCCTGTTCGAGATTCCAACAACCACGGAAGCCCCATCGCTTCGAGAGGAGCTCGAAGCGCATTCTCAGTATCAGACGCGAGCGCTCGCAGGGGAGTGATCCAAAGAATGCGCAGCAGCGGTGGCTTTTTGGGATTCCACAGATTGCGATCTTTATTCTCTTTCAGCCAAGAAAGAATGGGTCCCAACCAAACCGCCAATGTCTTGCCAGTGCCTGTGGCTGAATGAATCAGTCCACTATAACCCTCGATGTACGCACTCCAAGCTTCGCGTTGAAAGGGGAACGGCTTTTGCCCCTGGTTCGCAAAGTAATCCAAAAGCGTTTGAAGAGGTGTTCGATTTTTCACGTTGGAAATTTGCTCGCCCGATTCCTACTCTTGACTGGGTAACCATTCCATTAAGTCGGCCAGCGTGTTCGCATCCTCAGGCTTTTTGTCATGTCGCCAACGAACAATGCGAGGAAACCGAGTCGCGATTCCACTCTTATGCCGAGGGCTGCGTTGTAAACCTTCAAATGCGATCTCCATCACCAACGCGGGCGCAACGCTTCGAACAGGGCCGAACGCTTCGCGTGTGTTTTGTCGAACAAATCGATCGACCTCTTTGATCTCCGCATCGTCGAGACCACTATAGGCCTTTGCAAAGGGGACGAGCGTCTCATCCTGCCAAAGTGCGAAGGTATAGTCGGTGTACAGGCCAGATCGTTTGCCGTGTCCTTTTTGTGCATAGATCAGAACGGCATCGATCGTGTACGGCGAGACCTTCCATTTCCACCAGACGCCTCGCACTCGCCCCACTTCGTAGCTGGCATTTAATCGCTTCAGCATCAACCCTTCGGCATTCATCTCGCGACTTCGATGACGAATCGTTGCCAACTCATCCCACGAAGCGGCTTGAAGTAACTCTGTTTTTTGTAGGTGGGGATGATCGATGGTTGCGAGTAACGATTCCAATCGTTGTCGACGTTCGGAAAATGGGTGGCTCCGTAAGTCTTGGCCCGATTCTTGAAGAAGGTCGAACGCTTGAAAGACGACCGGCACTTCCTTTAATAATCGATTGCTAACCGTCTTTCGTCCAATTCGTTTTTGCAGGTTCGCAAATGGAAGAACTTGATTGTCAGCGAACGAAGCCAAAATCTCTCCGTCCAACACCGTTCCGTTGGGCAATAACTGTGCGGCAGACTCGATCTCCGGCCAACGGTTCTCCATCAGATCTTCTCCTCGCGACCAGATGAAGACTTGATCGCAGCGTCGAATCACTTGACCGCGTATTCCATCCCATTTCCACTCTGCGGCAAAGTCGTTGACATCGCCAATCGGTTCTGGACCCAGTTCCGGATCGATCGGATGTGCGAGACAGAATGGGAATGGCTGACTGGCGATGGTGTCTTGGACCTCTTTCGAGATAAGACTCGCGAAGAAGCTGGCCGTGGGTTTCCATGTACCCATCAATCGATGGGAAATAACATCCGATGGGACGCCAGCATGTTCAGCGAGTGCCCGTGTCACGATCGATTTGCTTACGCCGACTCGAAAGGCGCCAGTAATGAGCTTCAAGAGAACCAATCGCATGTGAGTAGGCGACTCTTTCCATATCGCAACGACGGCGGCGCGTTGGACCGATTCCTCCATACCTCGGAGTGGAACAAGTCGGAGCTCTACCCAATCCGCAAGTGACATATCGTCCGCCATCTCGCCGGGCGGCACGATCAACGTTAATGTCTCAGCCAAGTCACCGACCGAATGGTAAGACTCGTCGAAAAGCCACGCTGGGATATTCGCTTCTTCCGCAGCCCAAACGCGCAGCAACTTTGTTGGAACGAGTTGTTTGAGTTTGTATCCGCAAAGGAAAAAGGTTGCCCAAGCGGCATCAGCGTGGCTCGACTCGCGAAAGTAATGAACCAATGCAGACAGTTTTTCGTTCGTCTTGGTAGTCCTGTCGATAGCGTCAAAGAGAGCGGCGAAGCGGATCATGTTGTAGGAATCTCTCCTGTTGTTTGTTCGATATCCTCATCGGTGGCATCTTCATCTCCTTCATTTCTTCCACGCAAATCGAGCACCTTGGCATCTCTTCCGTTCTCGATCAGATATCGAGCGACTGGCGCTGTGTATCCATGCGTCAACCAAACGGTCTCAGGGGTGCATGCTTCGATGGCTTGTAACAGAGATGGCCAATCGACGTGATCGCTTAGGACAAATCCACGATCCACCGATCGTCGTCGACGCGTGCCGCGCACGGCCATCCAACCGCTTGCCATAGCCGTGCTGCATCGTCCAAACTTCTTCACCCATGGCGTTCCATGAACGCTAGGTACGGCCACCACGAGGCTACCGCGCCAGTCATATTTCTGCCTGATGGAGCCGACGTAGGTTGTTTCTGGGAGTGTTACTCCAGAGAGACGATACGCATCGTTTCCTTTCTCGACGGCACCGTGACAGTAGATCTTTCCAATCGATGGATCGAGTCCAGCGAGCAACCGTTGACTTTTGCCGATGGCATAGCCGTATAACAAACAACACTTCCCTTCGTCGCGGCACTCACGCCACCATCGGTTGATAGAATCGAAAACGGCTTCTTGTGAAGGCCATCGATATATGGGCAATCCAAAGGTCGATTCGCTGATCATGCTATGGCAACGAATCGGCTCCCACGATGCGCACGTGGGATCGCTGCCCAGTTTGTAGTCTCCTGTGATCAATACGACATGGCCTCCGTACTCGAGGCGTATTTGAGCGGAACCCAGGATGTGGCCTGCAGGGTGGAAGCTGATTCGAACGCCGTTCACTATCAGCGTTTCACCGTACGGAAAGAATCGAAACTCTGCATCGGGGCTCATCCGAAGCCGAAGTAATCGTTCACACGATTGCGTCGCAAGGTATTTTTTGCAACCCCAGCGGGCGTGATCCGAATGTGCATGGGTGACGACGGCCCGCTTCACGGGCAAATGGGGATCGATATGAAAATCTCCAGGCACACAATACAAACCGTGCGAGGTGGATTCGAGGATTCCCTTCATTTGTCTTGGCTGAATTCTTCGTTGGTGGAATTTAGGAATTCTTTTATGTAAATGGTTCGCATGCAATAGTGAAGAATTGTCTGGAGGAGATCGTCGCAGATGTCGAGGATTGTAGAGCGTCAGAAAGTGGGGGGCAGCGGGTTTTTGAAATAGGTTTGCTGCTCTGAAAGGGCGATCGTGTTTCATAAGCCGTGGAGCGGTGGTCGAGATGCAGTGATGGCAATTCTCTTGCTGCTTGATACGCGGGCTCGAAACGACTAAAGTAGTTTGCTTCAATCCCTCCCATTCCATCACTCCCAACTGTATTCGAAAGGCCGCGATATGTCTTCCTCTGCAAAGCCCTCGAGGACAAGTCGTATTTCAACAGACTCTTCCTCCGTAAATCGATCTTCGTCTGATTCATCGAAAGATGAAAACCATGTTTCGCGCAGGAGCTTTATTCAGGTCGGCTCTACCATGGCTGGCGCGACTGCTGCGGTTGCTTTGCAAAGTAAAAAAGCAATTGCATCGGCAAACGGAAAGATCCGAATTGGAATTCTTGGTCCAGGGGGACGTGGATTCGGTGCTCATACCAAGACACTTTCCAAACTATGTGAAGAGGGACAACCGATCGAGATCGTAGCCGTCTGCGATGTGTACAGTGAGTATCGCGACCGAGCGGCCGACTATATCCAAAAGAATAACAAAAATACTCCTGCGAAGTACGAAGACTTCCGCGAGATGATCGCCAAGGAAAAACTAGATGCCGTGAGTATTGCGACTCCAGATCACTGGCACGCGAAACAAGCGATCGAGTCCATGAACGCAGGATTGGATGTTTACTGCGAAAAGCCGATGACGAAAACAGTCGAAGAGGCTATTGAAGTACTGAAGGTTTGGCGAAAAACCGGACGAGTCATGCAGGTCGGGGTGCAATCGACCAGTTTGCCTCTCTGGACAGATGTGAATCGCATGTTGCGAGAAGGCAAACTCGGTAAGGTACTTATGTTTCAAACCGAGTATTTTCGCAATTCGGACGTAGGACAATGGAGATACTATAAACTGACACCCAATATGACACCTAAGACAATCAACTGGAAGAAATGGTTGGGTGTCGAAGATGGCTTGGCCGACAACCAGCCTTTCGATCGAGAGATTTATGCACAATGGCGACGTTTCTGGCCGTTTGGTTCAGGCATGTATACGGACCTGTTTGTCCATCGAACGACCTCGATGCTCAAAGCGACTGGCCTTCGATTTCCAGGCCGTGTTGTCGGTGCGGGCGGGATCTTTCTCGAGTACGATGGGCGCGATGTTCCTGATGTTGCTACCGTCGTCGCCGACTTTGATGAAGGAGTTCAAGGGTTAGTTACTGCGACAATGGCATGCCAAGAGTCACCCATTGCGCAAGTGATTCGCGGACATCATGGTTCGTTTGTCTTCGGCAACGGCGAAAAATTTGATTCCTTTGAATTTGTACCGGAACGTCCGCAGGTTACCGGGAATAGCAAATTGAAAGCAGAGACCATCCCGATGGCAAAAGCACCTGACACCACCTACCAGCACTTTAAGAACTGGATCGAAGCAATGGTGGCGAAAGACCCGATGCTATGCAACAACTCGGTCGAGTTGGGTGCTGCCGCGATTACAACTGTCTTGTTGGGGGCCCGAAGCTATCGCGAAGGAAAGGTGTTCCATTTCGACAAGGACACTCTAGCCATAGGTGATGGAAATGCGTCTTGGGCGAAGAAATGGGAGGCAAAATCACGATCGCGCGAAAAGCCGAACCATATTCCAGGATGGGCCGGCGGCGATACCGGTAGTTTGATCAAAGATCCAGACTACATGAAACTTGCGGGACCGTGGCTAAACGAGACGGATCCCGGACTAAAGTAAAGAAATACGCATCGGTGACACTTGGCGGCTCTTTCCGTGCTAGCTAAGCATATCGGCTGGACGGCCTTCGCACGGGCTTGCCCAGCATTTAGAGCGTTACTGAACTGCTGTGGCGCAAACAATCTCCGGTTGCACAACATCTATTGCGTTCATCGACATGGAAACCGTAGTCTTTGGCGGGAGTGAAGAGACGGATGTCCATTGACAGAAAAGAACTTCAGAGCGCTGGAGTCGCACGCTTCATGAGAGCAGAAAACCAAGTAGCAACTGCCTGCTACGTCCTGACCCTAGATTCGCCGGGTGGCAAACGATACGAAAGTGCCAAACAGCAGTTGGATCGTTTTTCCATCCAGGCAAATTTTGTTCAGGGAATTCGCTTTTCAGCAGGAGAAACATCTCCTTTGTATTCCCCGAGGTTGAATCTAATCCATATGAAGCGTCAAATGACTCCAGGCGAGATCTCCGTCTATCTAGGTCATCGCAAAATATGGCAACAAGCGATCAATGATGGTGAAAAGAGGGCCCTCGTTTTTGAAGATGATTTCTGCATACAAAACGATGCGCAGTTTCAACAGGCCGTTGCCGATGCAATCACAGTTTCCGAACATTGGGACATCGTCAAGTTCTTCGATTTTCGACCGAAACGCGCTATTCAGCATTGGCGAGTTAACAAAACCGATTTCGTGCTTCACAAGTACACGGGTTCAGGTTGCGTGGCGTATCTGATCAACATCGATAAAGCCAAAGTCCTCCTCACACAAGGCTCCATTTTTCGTCCGATTGACGAAGACTGGTCGCATCCTTGGGAGCACAATCTCCGAATCTTGTCGGTAACTCCCAATCCTGTTTCTGAGATTGCACCCGTGCTGGGTGGCTCACTGCTCGAACGTGAACGTGAAAAAATGAAAGCGGGAAACCGCAATTTTGCGAGATCAATCTACGGCAACTTTTTGACGATCAAAAAGAATGCTCGTTCTTTGGCATGGAGACGCAAGGTTGCTAGCGATCTAATGCCGATGTTTCGGTCTGCACAATGCGGCGATTGCATTCGTCCATGAATCAGTGCTGCCACTAGTTAGGTTCTCTCGTTTACAATAGGGAGCGTACCGGCACTTCGGCGTGCGTCCTCACGGATCGACTTCAATGAATACTCGTTTGGGAAAATATAATGTCGCATTGTAAACAATTGGTACTTTCTTTTTCACTTGCATCCACACTTTTGATGACAATGGCGGCCGCGAAAATGAGCCATGCTCAACCGTTTTTCATCGGCGGCTACGGTGAAGGAATTTACGCAAGTACGCTAGAGAAAGATGGCGCCATGGCGGATCCTGTCTTGATCGCGAAACAACCCAATCCATCCTTCTTTTGTTTTCATCCCAAGCTTGACGTACTATATGTCGTGACGGAAACCAACCGCAATGATGCGAAATCCCCAGCGACCGTTGTTGCCTATCGCTTGGAGCGAAGTGCGTACTTCACGAAGAAGACTCCCCCGCTGCTGATGCTCAATAGCCAAAAAATTGACGGAGATGTTCCTTGTCACGTCACTACCGATTCTGAAGGTAAATGCCTTATCATCGCCAACTATACCAGCGGATCGGTTGTCGTCTTTCCGATTGCCACGGACGGGTCGATACAGCCAGAGTCGTGCAATATTGTTCATAAGGTTGAAGCAGGAAAGAAACGTTCGAATGGTCACTGTAGCGTTGTGGCGCCTGGGGATCGGTGGGTGTTGGTAGCTGATCTTGGAAACGATCGCGTTTACGTCTACGAGTTGGATGCCAGCAAAGGGACACTTACACCAGGACCGACCCCTTGGTTAGAACTCCCCGCAGGCGCCGGACCTCGCCATCTTTCATTTCATCCCAACAAGAAGTACGTTTATATTATCAATGAAACCAACATGACCATGACTGCCGCGACGTGGGACAGCAACAGTGGCAAGCTAGCCATAATCAACCAAACCAGCACGTTACCTCCGAATACTACCGGCGGAAATCTCTCAACAGCAGAAGTTCTTGTTCATCCGAATGGTCGTTTTGTCTACGGCAGCAACCGAGGGCATGATACCATCGTCGCCATGGGGATCGATCCCAAGTCGGGTGCGATCAAGCGGCTCAACAATTACTCGACGTTGGGGAAAACGCCAAGGAACTTCCGTATCGATCCGTCTGGCTCAAAACTAATTGCTGAGAACCAGGGGAGTGATACGATCTACTCCTTTAATGTAGACAGTGAAACCGGTTCGTTAACATCGACAGGCAAATCAATCACGGTCAAGGCTCCTGCGTGTATCCGTTTTCTCAACGAAGAGCCTTTGCGACAATAGTTGAGCAGCGAACTAGTTGTTCAATGGACTTGACTCTGAATTCTGGCGTTTTCCTGCAGGTTTTTCAACAGCAGGAAGGCGCTGAGCTAGTTCTGTTTTGATTTTCGCAAAGGCTTCGTTCTTTGCAAGATTGTTCCATTCGTATTCGTCGTTGGAGTGATCGTACAGTTCTTCGCTGCCATCGGCATAACGAATGTATCGCCATTGATCGACACGAACCGCGTGATTGCGCCATCCGTGAGTCGTCATGGCAGGCTCGCTCCATGCAGTTTTGGGATTCTTGAGGAGCGGTTCTAGGCTCTTGCCCTCGACATGCGAAGGGATTGGCAAATGTGCAAGGTCGCAAACAGTTCCGTAGATAGACATAAAGTCGACGGGCTGATCGCATTCGGTTCCTGCCTGGGTGACACCCGGTGCAACGACTAGCAGTGGAGCACGCGTGGGTTCTTCCCATAATGCAAATTTTCTCCAGTGTTGTTTTTCTCCAAAAGACCATCCATGATCTCCCCAGAGAACGATGATCGTGTTGTCTCGCTGTGGGCTCTTGTCAATCGCATCGAGTAATCGACCTATGTTCATGTCCGTGTAGGCGCACGTGGCCAAGTAGCTCTGAATTGCAGCCTTCCAGCGTCCTGATTTTAGGAATTCGGCGTGATCCTTATTGGGCCCGGCCATCTTGATTCCCGCCGGAGGTATGTCAGTTAGATCGTCTTCACGATGCGGCGGTAACTGAATCTCTTCCAGCGGAAAAGCGTCGTAATACTTTTTGGGAACAGCAAATGGCAGGTGAGGCTTGTGAAGTCCGCAGGCGATGAAGAACGGTTGATCCCGTTTCTGATTCATCCGGTCGATACACCAATTTACCGTTTGCCAGTCCATGATGTCTTCGTCTTTCAAATCGACGGTTAACGGAGCGTGAAACCCGCCGTCCTTGTTGACTCCTTTTCCGCTCGCAGAAAGCCCCTTGCTGTTCATATACTCGGACCATTCGCTAGAAAAGTATTGATCGCCGTGAAAAATTTTTCCCGCGCCGCCTACGAAGTACCCAGCCTTCAAGAACTGTGCAGGAAGCTGTTCACCTTCAGTCAGATGTTTCTTCCATGGATCGCCGTTCAGATAACACCCGGTCGTCCACGGACGTTTGCCGCTAAGGAGTGCGGCGCGGGACGGCTCGCAAGCAGGTGCGGCGCAATAAGCACGTGAAAAGGTCATTCCCATCTTCGCTAGTCTATCGATATTGGGCGTTCTCGCTTGCGGATTTCTCTTCAAGTGGGTGACCCAATGATTCAAGTCATCGACCGCGATAAAGAGAACGTTCGGCGGCTTCGCTTTCGTATTAGATTTATCGCTGGCTGGCTGCGCATTTGCATGTGGGATCAGCAAACAAGACAATGTGCAGAAGAGGATGAGGTTACGCATTACGGATAGTCCTGCTGAGAGAGAATGGGAGACTGCATATTCTGGCTTCCCTTCTAGCACGACGCAAGGAGATGGATTATCTTTGGTGCAGTTCATTGTTTTTCTAGTGGAGGATGGTTTTTCGAATAATGGCCAAATCGATCAAGGGAATAACACGTATCGAGTACGAAGGCGTCACGACTCGTGGTTGGATGGTGCGATTGACGAGAGCCGGTGAGCGTCAGCAGGAGTTTTTCAATGATGCTTCTTACGGCGGTAAAGCAAAGGCATTGGCTGCGGCAAAAATTCGCTATGCCGAGTGGGTAGACGCGGCTCCCCCCATTCAGACATCCAAGAATATCAAATCCTCGCGAAACGCGAGCGGGAAAGTTGGTGTTCACACCGTTCGTAACGTGGACTCGCGCTGGAAGAATGCCGAGTCCTTTGGCTATTGTGCGATGTGGACCGATGAGAACGGCAAGCGAAAGAAGGTCAGTTTCGCTTGGAACACCTATGGAAAGAAAAAGGCGTGGGAGCTAGCCTGTTTGGCACGTGACTTGGAGACAACCGATAGAGAATCACTAATCGAGCAAGTGGAAAAGTCTCGCAAGAAAAAGAAGTCCTAGAACGCACGGATGATGCCAGGTCGTTTCTTGGAAACAGATGACTATATCGAGGAGTCTCTTTCGAATCCGTTGAAGATTCTGTTTCAGGACGAGCACCTGATCGCAGTCTTCAAGCCCGCGGGCCTTTTAGTACATCGGAGTACATCGACACTACCTCACGAATCGATTTTGCTTCAAGCGTTGCGAGATCAAATTGGTGGTTTTGTCTTCCCGGTGCATCGACTCGATCGACCAACGGCCGGGATCGTTTTGTTCGGATTGAACAGTTTCTCGGCCGCGAAAATGGTACAAATGTTTACGGATCGTTTCGTCGACAAATACTACCAAGCGTTGGTGTGCGGATTCACCCCCGATCGTTTTGTGGTAGATCGACCGCTAGAGGAAAGGTTTAACTTCGCAGCGGATCAGGCTAGCGAAGTCGATAACCCCACGCAGGATGCGAAGACCGAATTCAGCGTCATAGAACAATATGAGTTTCCATGGGAGACAAACGAAGTCTCTGCGTGCCAATACTCGTTGTTGGAGATCAAACCGCTAACGGGTCGGTCTCACCAAATCAGACGACATTTGCATCATGCATCTTGCCCGATCGTCGGTGATCACAGGCACGGGAATGACGAGCAAAATCGTTGGATATTCCAAAAGACCGGTGTCTATCGAATGCTCTTGACGGCGGTGCGATTGGATTTTCGACATCCCTACACCGGTGAATTGCTCACGATTGCTACAGGGCGAGGTTCGGAGTTCGATCGTGTCGTTACTTATATGCGGCAATTCGGTAGCAAGAAACGGAAGCTCGGCGATCGGTAAACCATCGGCATTGTTGCTATCAGACCGCGAATTGCCCCGAAACCCAGTATTTTCGGTTTTTATCTGCTTGGCTGTCCAAGGATCGGGAATCTTTGTCGAAACAATGCCACTGACGATCCGAATCATTGGTTTTGGCTTGCGAGCCGTCATCCTCTGGGCATACCATGTAGACCGTGACGGTGCATTCTTGCCGTTCGACTACCGTGATCCTATTACGACTCCTCTGAACTCTACTTTCAAAGCACTCTATGGCAACCGCCATTTACGTTAACCAGCTTTCCAAAGTCTACACCGAAGGCCTTGTATTTCGGCGTAAACATAAAGCGCTTCGCGAGGTCAATCTGGAAGTCAAAAGCGGGGAAGTTTTCGGGCTCCTGGGTCCGAACGGTGCCGGAAAAACAACGCTCATCAAGATTCTGTTGGGGATCCTGCATCCCAACCAAGGGAAAGCATCTGTCCTCGACATGGAGGCCGGCAGCAAAGCCGCGCGCCGAAGGATCGGATATCTTCCAGAGAATCTGATCTTCCCACGGCACCATACAGGACGAAGTGCGCTCTATTTTTATGGTCGATTGAGTGAACTTTCAGATTCTCAAATTGCCGCCAAGGAGCACGAGCTTTTCGAGCTAGTGGATTTGACCGGGCGCCAACATGAACCGGTGCGTCGCTATTCGAAAGGCATGCGACAGCGATTGGGTTTAGCCCAAGCACTCCTGCACGATCCCGATCTATTGATTCTTGATGAGCCAACCGATGGTTTGGATCCTATGGGAAGGTCTCAGATTCGAGATCTCTTGTCTCGACTCAAGGAACGTGGCAAAACGGTATTTTTAAACAGTCACATTCTGCAAGAGGTAGAGCTGATTTGTGATCGAGTCGCGGTCATGGCTTTAGGTGAGTTGCGAGGGATGGGAACCATCGAGCAGCTCATTCAGCAGAACCCCATGGCGCAACGTGGCACCGTTCATGTCGACGTCCCTTCCTCGACGAAAAACGTGGAAACCATTCTCGCGGAGTTTCAAATCCAAGCGATCAAGCCGATTGTCAACAACGAGGTGCTAACACGGATTGAGATTGCGGCTCCGCATCAAGCCGATGTGGACAAAATCGTCGATATTCTTCGGCAAAATCAAATCGGCATCGTTCGCTTGGAACGATATCGTCCGAGTCTTGAACAAGTCTTCATGAGTATTGTTGGTTCAGCACCACCGCATCTTCGATGAGCTGCTGACAAGAATACCCTTTGAACTACCACCAAACACAAAAACAAATCCTTCATGAGACCTTACTTCGCCGTTTTATACGATAGCTTCCTCGAATCCGTAAAGTCGAAAGTCCTTTGGATTCTTATGGGGGCGTGGACGATTGTTTTAGCTGGTCTATTTCCTTTATCGTTGACATCGGGGGAAAGTTACAAGATTGCTCGTCGTAATTTTGCAGGAGAAAGCAGCGCTAAATCTATCATGGACAAGTTAGCGTTAGCATCCTCAGGTAAGGGGAGTCGATCGCACCAAGCAGTGTACAACAATTTGTCGACGAACTTTCAATCGCTGTTAAAGCAAAGGCAAGACAATAATCGCAAGATATCGATTGGGCTACTCATCGATGCTTTGAACCAAGTGCTAGCAGCTAAAGATCTTTATGACAAAGAAGCTTGGCCCACGGCAGAACGCAGAAAAGAGATCAAAGAACTTCTAGATAAGACGGAGCGGAGCGATGTTGAAACAGAAAAACTGAATCGAAAACTACTTGATCTCGCGTTCCCAAACGTACTGACATCGACGGATGGACAAGCAACGTGGTTTACCTATTTGGGAATTAAGTTGGGGCAGCCTCTTCCGTTGTCACTGGATTCGATGCGTCCGTTTATAGAAAAAGGTTTTTTTCCATTAGTGATGCGTGTCGGGTTGGGCATCATTGCGATGCTTATCGCTATTGTCATTACAAGCTCGATGATCCCAGACATGTTTCAGGCGGGCTCATTGCATCTTTTACTCAGTAAACCTATTTCTAGAAGCCTGCTGTTCCTAACGAAATTTGCGGGTGGTTGCATTTTTGTAGGTATCAACATTGTCTACCTATTGTCGGGCCTTTACCTATACGCTGGCGTCCAGCTCCAAATTTGGAACGAGGGGATTCTATGGTGCATACCTCTGTTTGTATTTATGTTTATGGTCTATTACGCAGTATCCTCGCTCGCAGGGCTCATTTGGAAAAATCCAATCATTTGTGTCGTTGTGACTGCTGTCTTCTGGGGGGTGTGTTTTACGATTGGATTGATTCAGTTCTTCTTCAATATTTCACTCAACCTCCAGCAGCAAACGCAGAAGATTTACGCGATCAACGACACAATTCTTACCGTGAATCAACAGGGGAACATCTACTACTGGAACCCTAGCGACCGAAGTATGCAGATTGCCTATGGAAATGGGGATGGACTCCAAGTACTTGGACCGGTTTGGATTGAGAAGCAGAAAGCTGTCTACTTTGGGAAATCGATGAAAACACCCTTCGGGATGGGTAGAAAACAAGATGTTCGGCTCGATTTTGCGAGAACTCCGGACTTGGCAGATCCAACGGATACCACGTTTACGTCGAAACCGTGGGAAGACAGCAGGCTAGATAGTGGTCCAGAGATGCCAGCGGGACCGCGGCAAATGATTCGTTGGAAGGACACCCTTGCTGTATTCAATGAAGACGGCCTCTTCGAATTCGACGCAGATTCCACTAACGATGATAGGCAGTTTGCTGGTGTCAGTTCGGTCTTGAAGTCGTTTGGGTTGAATAACGACAAAGCACTTACCGGTTTCAATCCGATCCTCAAATCGGAGTTCCCCAAGCCATCAGACCTTAGTATCTCTCCAACTTTTCAAACGATCGTGGCCTTCCGAAAAGGGGAGTTGGTTGGTTGGAAACCGATGGAAGAGTCCATGTCAGAATCCGGCAGTCTACCGCTCGGATTCGACAAAGATATGGTAGCCGTCGTGGGTTGCAATGATCGTATTGCCATTGTCTGTCCCAACGGTAAGCCGCCTATGATTGTGGATATCGGTGAAATGAAGATCATCAGAACGATGGATGAGATCGGTCCCAAATCGGTGAAGCAAGTGATAGCCGATAAAAATGACAATTTAGTAGTGCTCGATCGAGATGGCAGCGTTTGGGTAACGAAAAATGGAGAACCAGCAACCAAGCCATCTTTAAGCGGGCAGGGAAGTGCGTTAGCACTGCATTTTACGAACGATAACGATTTGTGGGTTGCGCATACGATCAAGAACGCGGACTGCTGGAATTTAAGCGAGCAGAAAGTGACGAAGTCCATTCGTCCGAAGCTGAGTGTGCTGGAGATAGTGTATCGCTACCTTGTGAACCCATTTTACTTGGTAAACCCTAAGCCGGCTGCAGTTAACGAAACAATCGAATATATGCTTCAAAAACCCGGCAACAAGTCGATTGCTTTGGATCGAGCTGATCTCGAAAATCCGAAGGAAGAACTGGACCCATGGCAGCCAATTTGGAGCAATACGGCTTTTGTGATCGTCATGCTCGCGGTCTGCTGTTGGTACCTCTATCGACAAGATTTGTAACAACAAATTGCACCCCCAAAGTGAATGGAAGAGTTTTCCGAGTCGCCCCCATCGGTCCCGGTTCGCTCCGCCGGTACTGTTGAAAGATTCAATGGCGATATCGAATGTTCAACGTGGTAGAGTACACGGGCTTCGCGCAGATAGCGTTAAGCTTCTTTGCCATCGAGGTCCTCGAACATTACGTCATTGATGGACGCTTCATGATCGATCCACTGTGGGCTTCTCTTGCAGTTGCCGGTGGAACACAGTATTGAATATTGCGATCGCTGAAGCGTTACACCGAGATCCTTGACGTACAAGGCAGATAAAGAGCCAGTGTTTTCAGGATGAACCGCGTTGAAATTTTGCCATCGGATGCACAACTTGAAGTCAACTGCAATTGCCTGCATTCTAGTCTGCTTCTTCTTTCTCGGATGTGCTCAAACAAAGTCTTTAAAGATCGGGGCTCCCACGACTAGCGAGAAAGAAAGCTATAAGGTTGTTTCGGTCTCACAGTCGTTGAATTTTGCACCATCGACCAGCATGGGAAAACGCGACTTAAATGCGACGGAAAGTGAACCCGAGCATGAATGGCTTTCCACGGAACATCGATTCGAACTTGGTGATCAGCTTGAGTCGATCGATGGTCCCAGGCCGCCAGATTCCTTGGGTGAGAAACTTCTCCGTGATCAAATGAGTTTTTACTCAAAAGAGTCGGGTGCTAATTTACTGATGGCGTTTGGCGTGGGAGCATTGTTGGCAAACTCGGAAATGGACGGGAAGATCCAGAAGCATTTTCAAGTATCCGTGCGTGGAGGAAGGAGTGACGAATGGTTTGAGTTTTTGCGCGCGAACAAAGAGATCGGTAATGGAGTCTATACATTGCCAATCTTCGGCTCTTTGTGGTTAGCAAACACGTACATCGATGGCCCGGAAAGCTTTGAAACGGCTGGCGTCTGGGGAGAACGTTCGTTGCGAGCATTCTTGGTAGGAGCAGGTCCAGTTGTGATAGGACAGCGTTTGACGGGTGGATCACGGCCTGGTGAAACGGGGAATGGGTCCGATTGGTTTCCTTTTCGCGACAACAACGGCGTGAGCGGGCATGCCTTTATGTCTTCACTCCCGTTCATCACCGCTGCCAAGATGACGGATGACCCTGTTCGCAAAACGCTGTTTTATGGAGGATCTTTGATCGGCCCCTTATCGAGAGTGAATGACAACGCTCACTATCCATCGCAAATCGGACTTGGGTGGGCAATGGCATTCGTTGCCGCAAGTGCGGTACAGCACACTGACACAGGGAAACGAGGCTGGAGTATTGTACCCAATTCATCACTAAACTCCTCTGGACTAGCTTTTCAATATCGTTGGTAGTTCCGAATAGTCAGACTCGCTTGCCGACAAACAATGGATTCAGTAGTGCAACGGGCTAGCTCTTGAGACTGCAGGGGCGAAGTTGACTCATGTCGGTATTTTAGGCAGGCAATCAATCACCGTGTATCAAGACGCGGGGCGGATGTCGAAGCTTGCTTTTTTGTAATCTTTCTGGCCTGTAAGTAATAGTAAGGTTGTGCAATACTGAAAGTGGAATACCGCCCAAACCTTGAGAAAAGACTAGAAAAGCTGTCTGAGATGATGTCCTGAATGATTGACACCCCATTGAACGCAACTGCGCCTGGAGACTCTGCGAGCCAGGATTTTTCGTCCATTCGCCACGCGATAGAACATGCAAAACACTATTTGCCGAGTCAGGGGCCGATTGCAGTTTTCATCCACCATAACACACTTCATGCTTTCGAAAGTCTGCCTTTTGACGAAGCCGTAATCGACGGATTGCGGACTTATGGATCCCAGCCATACTGGCAAGAATCACGTTATCGCGACGAGATGTCTCGCGACAGGATTCAGCTCCAAGATTTACAAATAGTATTGAAACGTGACCTCGGCGAGTCTGGCCTGCGGGAGATTGCGATTGGAACAACACGTTTCGATTTGCGCTACAACATGCTTCGTTACTCGCTTTCGGCTGGTAGCAATTCTGAGATTCGTTGGCTCATGGCGCAGAGCGATGCATTGGAGCAGTTCCAACCAGGCGTCGAACCGCAAGCGAGAAATGCGATTCTCGAAGCGACAAGGCACTGGATCATGCGTGATTTGCGATTGCATCTTGGCGATAGTTCGGCTGCCATCCCACCTGCCATTCGTTCTGTCTTTGATGAATTCCCTATTCGATCGATTGAATCTTGGAGCGATTCCACTTGGCAGCGTGTAACTCTCCAACTGCTATGGCGCATCTGTCAAAATGGAGTTCGAGGAACTCGAAAAATTGGGCATACTTTTCCTTCGATGTCGCGGCATCGTGATATTCTTTTGCGCCTTTGCAATTTTGATTGTGATGCTCAAGTTCATGAATTGCTGATTCGCTTTACCTCCGCATTCCTGGATCAAGGGTTTGCTGGTTGGTCTATTCCTCAACGCGACGAGGGTTTCTACAAGTGTTTCTTATCCCTGTTTGGTGAGCCTTCCCCCTGGGCGGAGAACTGGCTACGCCCGATGCAAAAGCTCATCGCGGAGGAATGCAAACTGGTCCATTCACCGATGGAGTCGATTGCGAATTCGTTGAACAAGCTCGGTGTACCTGAAGAAAAACGAGATGATTTCATCAAGAAGACTCTTCTTGCACTACCAGGATGGACCGGCATGGTTCAACAGATGGCTTCCAATGCGAGCTGGACATTGCATCCCGCTCCGCATGACTCGTTAGAGGAATTCCTAGCAGTTCGACTGCTGCTCGATCGACTTTCCGCGACCCATTGCATACGAGAGTACTTGCCTGAATTGGAGAAGTTAGCTGGCTTGTTCGAAATCGACGTTGTCGAACACGATGATCTTCGAGACCAATCGGTGCAACAGATTGCTTTTCATGTTTTTCAGCTGGCCCAGCGATTGCATTGGTCTCCGAGTGTTCTTCATGCTTGGACTGCAAGCGAGTGGCAAA
Source organism: uncultured Pirellula sp. (assembly GCA_903858115.1). Taxonomy (GTDB): domain Bacteria; phylum Planctomycetota; class Planctomycetia; order Pirellulales; family Pirellulaceae; genus JBKCUI01. The sequence goes on from CAIOHR010000380.1 coordinate 235,070, forward strand.
CAATCGTCGAGGAGATCGGGTTATTTGACGATCTAGAACGGAGGAGAGTTCTTCATTTAGCCTATGAACATCGTTATCGGACGCAGATTTTGGATGCGGTCTCAGAACACTCGAAGCTACCGTTAAATATCCCCGCGAACGTTTCTTTCCAAGTCATAACATGTATTGATGATCGAGAAGAATCCTTCCGTCGTCATTTGGAAGAATTAGACCCCAATGTGGAAACGTTTGGTGCGGCGGGGTTCTTTTCGGTTCCGATGTATTTTCGCGGTGCTGCGGATGCGCATTTTATCCCGCTATGCCCGGTGATCATGGTTCCGAAAAACTATGTGGAAGAGGTCGGGCCTCTTTCTGCCAAACAAGCCGAAGATCGCCGAGCGCAAACGCGTCTCTTGATTGGGAAAGCATCCAAGTCGTTTCATCGAAGTAGCCGCAGTCTATTCAGCGGCGTATTGACCTCGATTTTTGGTTCGCTCAATGCATTCCCGTTGGTCGCACGAGTGTTGTTTCCGAGACTCACCGCTCAAATTCGATCAACGTTAGGAACGTTGGTTCGGCCTACCATTGCGACGCAATTGCGATTGGAGCGAGGAAGCGATTCTGTGGTAACAGAAAAGGGGGCGGAAGGATTTACGCTTGTCGAGATGGCCAACATGATTGAACGATTAACAGGCGATCTCGGCATCCAACAACGATTTGCTCCGCTGATCATTGTTTTTGGACACGGTTCTTCGAGCCTCAATAATCCTCACGAGTCCGCCTACAATTGTGGCGCTTGCGGCGGAGGGCAAGGTGGTCCGAATGCTAGGGCTGTGGCTCAAATGGCCAACGATCCCCGCGTCAGAGCAATCCTCCGAGAACGAGGAGTCGTGATTCCAGATACGACGCTTTTCGTCGGAGGATTCCACAATACATGCGACGATTCAACTTCTTACTTTGATATAGATCGAATCCCGCCGAATCACGCTGAAAAGTTTGTGGCAGCGAGCGAGATCGTTGACAAGGCACGCAAGAGGAATGCCCATGAACGCTCGCGCCGCTTCTATTCGTTGGATATGAGATGTAGCGACGAGGAAGCTATCCGGCACGTGGAGCGACGTTCCGAAGATTTAGCTCAGGTTCGACCGGAGTACAATCATGCAACGAACGCAGCGTGTTTCGTTGGACGTAGAGGACGCACGCGTGGTCTGTTCATGGATCGGAGATGTTTTCTTACGTCTTACGACCCAACGACCGACGACGAAGTTACGACCATCCTAAATCGCATCATGCAAGCAGTAATACCGGTATGCGGAGGTATTTCCTTAGAGTATTACTTTTCGACGGTAGATAATGTTGGCTACGGTTGTGGAACAAAGCTACCGCACAATATCACATCATTGATTGGCGTCATGGAGGGTGCCGCCAGCGATCTGCGAACTGGTTTGAGCCAACAGATGGTGGAGATTCATGAACCAGTCAGAATCCTCTTTATCGTCGAAGCCAAGCCTGAATCCATTGTGTCCATCATGGATCGAAATCCGCTGATCAGCACTTATATTCGAAATCATTGGGTACAAATCGCTACGCTGGATCCTCACTCCACCCGGATTCATCTGTTTCAGGGGGATCAGTTTGAACTCTATGAACCGGGCCCGCATGTTTTACCTACAGTTCAGGCTTCGCTCGATTGGTATCGCGGTTGGCGACAACCGCTAGGTTTTTCCAAGGTGGAGCCTCAGGCTGCTTTATCGAGACCTAAGTCAGTGATGGAGGTTGGTTCTTGAACGTTGCATTATGGACTCAAATCTTTGGTGTTGTCGCCGTTTTATGTCCAGCCATACTGCTTTTGCTTTTTGGGTTTCGACTGCTTATCAATAGACCAATGAGCGAGTTAGTTGTCGGTCGTTGTTTGAAAGTAGCGGTCGGAATGAGTTTGGTCAGTTCTTTGGTTGTTTTAGTGATCATGCTGGCGACCGGTTCGCGCCGAGAGTTCATCGACTTTGGCGATATGGTCGCAATCCATGATGTCCATTTCCACTTTCATATGAAGTTTGTTTTTGATCGGCTAAGTGTGCCGATGGTCATTCTTTCCTTCGTCCTGTGCGGAACCGTGGGCTCGTTTGGGTTGAGCTATCTTCACCGTGATGCTGGCTTTCAACGTTTCTTCGCCTGCTTTGCAATGTTCTTGACAGGCATGACCTTTGCGTCCCTTGCCGGAACGATAGAAACGTTGTTTCTTGGCTGGGAGCTCGTTGGACTCTCCTCTGCCCTTTTGGTTGCATACTTCCATGAACGTTCCGCGCCGGTTGCTAACGGATTGCGAGTTTGGTCAGTGTATCGACTTGCGGATGCAGCCTTTTTGGCTGCTGCGATTGCACTGCATCATCAGACGGGCGGAGGAGATTTCGGTGTTTTGATGGGAGATGAACCCTGGCCAGCAGGCACCGCTTCTCTAAGCAGCGGTACATCACTGCTTGTTGGTACATTTCTTTTGATTGCGGCCGCCGGGAAATCTGGATTGGTGCCATTTTCCGGATGGCTTCCACGTGCCATGGAAGGCCCTACACCGTCGAGTGCCATCTTTTACGGGGCGCTGTCTGTGCACCTTGGTGCTTTCCTTTTGCTTCGAGTTAGCCCAATCCTCAATCAGTCGACATTGCTTTGTGCCATGGTCGTCACTCTAGGATTTGTATCCGCCGTGTTTGCGGCTTTAGCAGGACGTGTACAAACGGATATCAAGAGCGCGCTCGCATTCGCTTCCCTTACCCAAGTGAGCATCATCGTCGTTGAAATTGGATTGGGCCTTCAATATTTGGCTCTCGTCCACTTGATCGGTCATGCTTGTATGCGTTCCTTACAATTGCTTCGCGCCCCAACGCTGCTTCGAGATTACAAAACGATGGAGAATGCGATCGGGGAATCGCTTGATCATGAATTGCCTAAGATCTTTGCTTGGCTGGGTGTTTCTACGCAACGAAGACTTTACCGAGGGGCGATGGAGCGAGGATACATGGACTCCATCTTGGATGAAATCATAGTGAATCCTCTCTGTCGATTGTTCTCGACCTTCAATCGCTGGGAGCAATCATGGACCCGTTGGTTGAACGGATCGAAGAAGCAGTCTTTGTCTACGCCATTGCCGCTGGGATCAAAATTGAACGATGAATGAATTGCATTTGCCATGGCTTGAGCTTTGCATACTCTTCCCTGCGTTGGCTGCATTATGGGTAGGGCGCATTCGCGATGAATCTCAATCACGTTCCGCGGGACTCGCGGCGGCAGGCATAACCCTGTTTCTGGCGATTGCAGGTTGGATCGATTTTGAATCCCTTTTCTCGTTTGAAGCTCACGACCATTGGGATGTTGTCAAGTATCTGATCGGACGAGATGAATTTGTCATCGATAAACTCAACGCTCCACTTTTGCCGCTGACGGCGTTGCTTTACTTTTTGACGATGCTCGCGACACCAAGAGTCAAACTCGGCAAGTTTTCGTTTGGACTGGCATTATTCTCGCTTTCATCGACGCTCGCGGTGCTGAGTTGCAAGGAAACCTGGATGCTCTTAGCGTTGATCGGGGTCAATGCAATTCCTATGTACATTGATTTGCGGAGTCGTCAGAAACCGACGCGTGTCTTTGTCTTTCACATCGGTTTATCGATGCTTTTGATGATCGCTGGAGCGGCAATCTATCAATCGTCGACGACGGACGCGGGAAGAGGTACTGGTATCGTGATGTTGGTCGCTGCTGTATTGATTCGAAGCGGTTGCTCTCCATTGCATTGCTGGATCGCGGACTTATTTGAACAAGCGGCTTTCGGGAATGCGCTTCTGTTTATAACTCCTCTCGTCGGCGCTTATGCAACGATGAGATTGGTATTACCAATCGCGCCGGATTGGGCTTTGCGAAGTATTGCAGTTCTCTCATTGGCAACGGCTCTTTACGCGTCATGCATGACGTTAGTTCAAGTCGATTCTCGACGGTTTTTTTGCTTTCTCTTCCTTAGTCACTCAGCGTTAGTACTCGTTGGATTGGAGACAACAACACCGATCGGACTCACAGGAGCTTTGTGCGTCTGGTTTTCGGTTGCTCTGTCCCTAACAGGCCTTGGGCTTACCCTACGATGCGTTGAAGCAAGAACGGGGCCGCTTGCATTGGATCGGTATCATGGAATGTATTCTCACATGCCCCATTTGGCAGGTTTTTTTCTTTTGACAGGTTTGTCAGCGATCGGATTTCCCTGCACAATCGGTTTCACGGGTACGGAGTTACTCGTCGAAGCTGCCCTAGACTTCTCACCGTGGGTAGGAGGAGTTGTTGTTCTATCCACTGCGCTGAATAGCATTGCCATTCTCCGCGCTTACTTTCGCATTTTCACAGGAACCACTCATCACTCAACCATCCCGCTTGGGACGATCCCCTCGGAACGTATTGCCATTATGACATTCTCGATACTGTTGATCGGGGCAGGTTTGTGGCCTCAGCCGGGTGTTCACTCGCGATTTGATGCCGCTATCGAATTGCTAGGCCATCGTGATGTCACGAAACAGCCAGCAGTAGAGTCAGCTAACTGATTTGTAATGCGAACACATTCGCGAAAAGTCGATAATGCTTTTATACTCGGATGCCGAATCAAATGTCTAACTGTGTCTTTCTTTGCGAGTGCTACTCATGTCAACCGAATCAAGCGCCACTGCGGGAACCATTAACCAATTGCCACCAGTCGGTAATTTTGCTGGTTTCTTGAATTATTTTCGATACGATGCGCTTAGCGGTTTCCTTGTATTTCTAATCGCATTACCTCTTTGCTTAGGAATCTCGTCCGCTTCCGAGTTTCCAATAGTGGCTGGTGTTTTGACAGCCATTGTTGGCGCGATCCTTACGCCACTCATCTCCAATAGCGAACTAACCATCAAAGGACCGGCGGCAGGATTGATTGTAATCTCCTTGGGAGCAATTCAAGAAATGCGAACCATCTATGGTAATGAGGCAGGATACGCAGCCGTGTTGGCCATCGGTGTTGTCGCGGGGGTAATTCAAATCGCATTCGGTCTGTTAAGAAGTGGGATCATCGGTGAGTTCTTTCCCTCGGCTGTTGTGCACGGTATGTTGGCTGCGATCGGAGTCATAATCATTGGAAAGCAAACACACACTTTGCTCGGCGTGCAACCAGAAAGTCACGAGCCACTAGGATTGCTGGCGGAAATCCCTAAGTCGATTTGGAACATGGATCCTTACGTGGCGTTCATCGGGGGACTCAGCCTAGCACTTTTATTCGGTATGACTTTCTTCAAAAACAAAACCATCAAGAAGATTCCAGTACCCATGCTGGTCATGTTGATGGCTATCCCTCTGGGGATGTATTTTGAATTAGGAAAACCACACAAGTATACTTTCGGAGGTGTCGAGCACTTTATCTCGGAGAAGGCGCTCGTAAATATCCCGTCAAATTTGCTTGCAGCGATTACGTTTCCGAATTTTGCATCCTTGCAAACGTTTGCGGCATGGAAGTGGATCTTCATGTATGCGTTGATCGGTTCACTTGAGTCGATTCTAAGTGCTAAGGCGGTCGATATGCTCGATCCATACCGCCGAAAATCGAATCTCAATCGCGATTTACTTGCAGTCGGCATTGGCAATACCGTGAGTTCGGCAATCGGCGGTCTTCCCATGATCTCGGAGATTGTTCGTAGCAAGGCGAATATCGATAACGGTGCCAAGACCCGGTTTGCTAATTTCTGGCATGGATTATTCTTGCTAGTAAGCGTCTCGTTTTTGGCAAATTTCATTCACCTAATTCCCATGACTGCCCTGGCAGCCATGTTGATCTTTACCGGTTTTCGATTGGCATCTCCGAACGAGTTTCTCAAAGTATATAAAACGGGCCGCGAGCAACTCTTCATTTTCGTGTTCACTATGCTTATGGTGCTGGCAACTGACTTGCTGATTGGCATCATGCTCGGCATCATCGCAAAGTTGGTGATTCATACGGCGAACGGAGTTCCACTGTCATCGCTATTCAAGCCTTTTCTGGATGTTCAGACGCTGGAGGACGGTAGTTGCGTCGTATTCGCAAGTAAGTCTGCTGTTTTTTCGAATTGGATCCCGTTTCGTCGACAAATAGAACACCTTGGTTTTGTACAAAGGTCGAACGTTACCGTTGATTTGTCCGGAACAAAATTCGTGGATCATACCGTCATGGAAAAGCTCCACGAACTACAAGAGGATTTTACGCACGAAGGCCTGAAGTTGGATATCATTGGTCTAGATAGTCATCGGCAAATGAGTTCTTCCAGCTTGGCGGCAAGAAAACAACTCGGTGTTCCGTTGATGCATCGTTTAACGTTTACGCTCCCAGTCAATCAGGAATCTGCAATCACTTCCCTTTTGAGCCAGGTAGAACTTGCAGATTCGGTGAAGAGTAATTGGTTATCCGCTCTTCCAAACTCACTTCACGCCAATCTGTTTAGGATAGAAATCTTGATTTCTCGCAACAAAAGCCAACGCTTAATTGAAGCTGTACGACGTGAGATGCCGCACTTGATTGGCATGACGATGCTAATTGAGACTGTTGGTGTTTTACAGTGTGGAGCGGAATCGTGGCATTCCAGTATGGTGGACTCGGGAACTGCGATTAGCAATGTTCGTGACGATTTTGTTAAAAGCAGCATCAAATAGGAAAGAGGCAACGATTGAAAGTCTTGGTTGTCGAAGACGACGCGGTTCTGGGAAAAGCACTTCTGACCGGTTTAACTGAATCTGGCCATGCATGCACATGGTCTCAAAACGGGCTCGATGCTGTTCGGCTCGGTAGCGAACAAGTGTTCGATGTGGCGGTTCTCGATCTCATGCTTCCTGATTTGCCCGGATTGGAAGTACTCAAGGGGTTACGAAGTTATCTCCCCAGTCTGCCGATCCTGATACTGAGCGCGATGGGGACTGTAGATGAGAGAGTGCATGGCTTGAACTCTGGCGCTGACGACTATTTGGTCAAGCCGTTTGCGTTTGCGGAATTGATTGCAAGGCTATCTGTACTTGAACGTCGCAAAGGGCCGACGGTCGAGACTTGTTTGCGCGCGGGCTCTCTGTTCATCGAGTTGACTAGCCGTCGGGTAACTCGCAACGAGGTCGAAATAGACCTAACTCCGACCGAATACAAACTGCTGGAATTCTTGATGCGCAATGCGAATCAAGTTGTCACTCGGCGTATGTTGTGTGAACATCTTTGGGAATCAAACTGGGAAGGGGTGACCAACGTGATCGAAGTTCATATCAATCGCTTAAGAAACAAAATCAAAAAAGGATTCGATACGGATCTGATCCATACCATTCGAGGCAGTGGATATGAGCTTCGCGCGGATTAAATCGACCTTTCGATCGTTGCGATTTCGATTAATGCTTCTCAACGCTATCGTCGTGCTTCTCGCATCGATGGGCACCCTTATCGGGCTTCGAGCAGGTATTCGATTCGCATTGGTACATGAACTGGATCAGATTCTCGAAGAAGATCTCGATGAGATCGAATTGGATTTGGCCGCGGCTGGCGACCCCAGTTCGGCTGCATTGTTTTCTCAATTGGACAGAAAAGCTCGCGGCCACATTCAGCATCGCTGGTTCGTACTCATCCTTGCAGCGAGCCCCAATGAACCGAACCCGAGCGCTGACGCAAAACCGCGTGTTGATTCAGAACGGAGTTTGTCGTCCATCGATGACAATCGTGTTTGGCTGAGTGTGAATGTTCCTGCGGAGATTCGTTTGCCAGACGTTTTCGCCAACGAGCCAATCACCCTGGGAGGCTATCGCGTTCTCGACCGGGTCGGTCAGTCTCCCCTGTCTTCATCCGTCGGTATTCGAGTTGGCGCATCCATGAGCCTTATCGAGCGAGACCTAACCCTGATCGATCGGATCATCGGTATAGCATTTGGACTAGGGTTGGTCATCGCGCCCCTTGGAGGATATTGGCTGGCAGGGCGTGTGACTCGTCCGTTGAGTACGATCATCAGTACGGCAGAGCGACTTCGCCCTGAGAAATTGAATGAACGATTGTCGTTACGCGGAACGGGCGATGAGCTGGATACTCTTTCGCATACGCTCAACATGTTGTTGGATAGAATCGCCAATTTCTTGGAAAAGAGGAAGGACTTTCTCGCGAACGCAGCACATGAACTTCGTACTCCCCTTGCTGCCCTGCGGAGCACTGCAGAAGTAGCTTTGCGATCGCCAAGGACATCTCTCGAGTATCAAGAGTTGATAGGGACCATCGTCGAAGAGTGTCAGTCGCTAGAAGTGTTAGTGAATCAATTGCTTCTTCTAGCTGAAACGGAATCCGAAACGGAAACAATATTGCTTTCTGGCGAATCGATCGATCTCGGCGAATTGATCAAAAAATCCTACGAGATGTTTATCGGTGTAGCAGAAAGTCGATCGATCGATCTTCGATTGCAAATTGTTCAAGTCCTCAGGGTCAAAGGCAATCGACATCACTTACGACAAGTGGTAAACAACCTGATCGACAATGCATTGAAATTTACACCCGAGGGAGGCAACGTTTCATTAACCATCGACAAAGCCGCTGGCGAGTCAAAAGCGATCTTTACAGTGCAAGATGCCGGAGTCGGTATCGCGGCGGAGGAAAAACCTCAGTTGTTCGATCGATTCTATCGCGGCGAACGCTCTAGGCGTAGAGATTCATTAACGCGAGGCACAGGGCTGGGGCTGAGCATTTGCCGTGCTATCGTGGATGGGCATGGCGGATCGATAACGGTCACCAGTCAAGTGGGCCAAGGGAGCAGCTTTCAAGTGTGGCTACCACTTTTCGACGAGCGAGTTAATGCATAAGAAGGTCGCTTATCTTTTCCTTCCCAATTCGCTCATGCTAGCTAAGTGTTTTTCTGCGGAAACGCGCCTCGAGTACCGATCAAGCTATTGGACCATGGAAATGCAGGTTGTGGAATGAAATCAGGATCGAGTATCATGCGAACGCAAAGCTTCCTTATTGCAGCCTGCTTGATTTCAGTATTCTCCTCAATGGCAGCTGCGCAGGAAGGATACATTCAGGACCCCGCGGGGTTAGGCATGAATGAATCAAAACCTCAACCCATCTACACGATCGCGGTCCCATACGACGAACCGAATGACATCCAAGAACTAACCCTTCGCCTGCAAACGTTAGAGGACAAAGAGCGTCAAACGGCAGAGGAACTGAAGAAACTCCAAGACGCAAAAAAAACTAGCGCTGAAAAGCCGAAGCTTCCCAGTGTTGCCATCAACGGCGTATTCCAGGCGGATGCGGTGTCCTTCAATCAAGGTGAAACAAGCAAAGAAGCGTACGGGCGAATCGATGGTGGAGCCGACTTTCGACGGGCTAGACTAAGTGCAAAAGGTGCCGTCTCTGATCGGATGGATTACTTCATGCAGATGGATTTTGGTTTTTTCGGACGTCCGACATTCACCGATGTATGGGCCGACTTTAAGGACGTAGGAAGTCTCGGTACGGTTCGCGTAGGCCAATGGAAACAACCGTTCGGCTTGGAGACTGTCAGCAGTTTTCGCTATACGACGTTCATGGAACGCTCATCGCTTTTCCAAGCGTTCACTCCATTTCGCCATATTGGAGTTGGTTTCTACAATCATAACGACAATCTCGACTGGACTTGGGCAGCATCTTATTTTCGAACCGGACAAGATCAATTCGGCGGATCGCTGAGCACCGACGGTGGCAACGGTGGGGCTGGGCGATTGACACATTTGCTTTGGCACAATGGCCCGAAGGGCGAAGACTACTTGCACGTGGGTGCAGGATACTTTCTGAACTCCCCACCCAACGATCGTATTCGATTCCGAAGTATTCCTGAAATTTTTGTCGGTGAGTTTGTGGTTCCAACAGGAGTCCCACTTGGGACGAGCGGACAACCCGTACCCGATGTCGCCAATGGTACGCCGTTCTTTGTGGATACCGGTACGCTTGCCGGAACAAACTTGACACAAACGATTGGTTTGGAGTCGCTATGGGTACGGGGCCCTCTATCGTGGCAGAGTGAAGCGATGGGGTGCTTTGTGGATACGAGTCAAAATGGAAACGCGTTTCTCAATGGCGCATACTCACAAGTCGGATGGTTTCTAACTGGCGAACATCGCCCGTACGATCGAAAATCTGGAGCAATCGATCGTGTAATACCGTTCCACAGTGTTTCCAAGTGCGGAGGTGGTTGGGGAGCTTGGGAGATTGCTGGACGTTGGTCCTATCTGGATGTTACCGACGGACAGATCATTGGCGGTTTGATGCAGAATATGACTGTGGGTCTCAATTGGTATGTGAACCCGAACTGCAAATGCGTTTTCAATTACATTCACTCGTGGGCCGATTCGCGACCTATTCGCAATGGAGTTATCCAATCGAATGACTTCATCAGTTCGCAAACGGATGCATTCGGATTGCGCTGCCAGCTAGACTTTTAGCACAGTGCGCATAAATGCTCAGAGTAGAGCAGTTGTCCTCAACTGCTTGACGCCAGGGAATCGGCCTCAATCGAGGGCAGAGTTGACTGGCACTGCTGAAACGGTTGGGGACAACCGTTCTACAATGAGGTATCGGCTTTGCCGATGTCGCAATTGATATTCAGGACAGCTTTCCTTAAACGCTTATCGTTCCGCGAAACCCTCGAGCCCCTCACGGTCGTAGCAGGCCCCTTTTCGCCCCTTGGGAGTTTGCAAAGAACAGTCATAGAATGCGAAGTGGTTAGCCGCCTTGTCGTGGCCAACGACATCTGGTTCGCCTCCGGTTTGTACCATTTCATGGATAGACCATAACTTCGCGGGATCGCGTTGCAACCGCGTTTCTACATCTTCCCATACAACGCCTTCGTGGCGATTCATGTTCTCTTCAAACCGGGCTTTTAGCGTGGAAAGCAAAGAAACGCTCTGTTGCGTGGTTAACTTAGTCTTCGATTTGGTGCTCATCAGGCCGTCTTGCTTTCACAAGAGTTCCGCGGGAGATTGCTCGTGTCAATCTAGCGAGTTACAATTTCCTTCAACCGCGAAGCAGCTTCTATCCAAGCATCCGAATTCCTGGGTTCATAAATCTGAATGTCGGGCATCGATCGCATCCAACTACGAACCTCGACGATGGAATTGAATCGTCCCATGGCGACGCATTGTGCTGCGACATTGCCAAGTGCCGTGGCTTCGACGGGGCCTGCGACGACGCGGCGATTGCACGCGTCCGACGTCATTTGACAAAGCAGTTTGTTCTGGACCCCGCCACCAACGATGTGGATCGTCTCAATCGAATATCCAATCAAGGATTCCAGCCCATGCAAGCACTCGCGATATCGCAACGCCAAACTCTCCAACGTCGCGCGCGCCAACCCTGCATCGTCCGGGATGGACTGTTGTGTCTTTCGTAGATACTCTTCGACAGCGGACAACATATCATCTGGAGCGATGAACATGGCGTGCTCGAGATCAATGAACGATTGAAGCGGTTTAGCCTGCGATGCTATCCGCGTGAGCTCGTCCCAGGAATACTCTTTTCCACGTCTCTTCCACGATGCACGAAGCTGTTGAAATGGCCACAAGCCGGCAATGTTCTTCAACAGTCGAACGCTACCGTCAGCGCCACCTTCATTCGTGAAGTTAAGTTCCAAACAACGATCACTAAGAACGGGTGCAGCGAGTTCGACGCCCATCAAGGACCATGTCCCACTGCTGATGTAGCACCAATTCGGTTTCGCTTCAGCGAATCCCGACGCGGGGACTGCGATCACCGCCGAGCCCGTGTCGTGCGTTGCGGGGACAATCACTTCGCAACCGTCGTGCAAACCGGTTCTTTGTCGCAGTTTTGCTTTGACACTTCCAAGCTTCGTTCCTGGCTGGATCGGATCTAGAAACATTTTGCTCGGAATATGGAGAGCGTCCAAGATTTTGGTGGACCATTTCTTCGTCGTTGGATCAAGACACTGCGTAGTGCTCGCGTTGGTGTATTCGTTTGTTTTTTCGCCTGTGAGTTGCCAATTCAAGAAATCAGGCACCATCAAAAACTGTTCTGCCATATCCAACATCGGCGAACCTTCGAGACGCATGCTCCAGAGTTGATAGAGCGTATTGATCTCCATGAATTGAATGCCACTGTTCCGAAAGATATCTGTCTTCGAGATCTTGTCGAACGCCTTGAGCATCGTACCGTTGGTTCGAGCATCCCTATAGCAGAAACCGGGACCGAGCAAATCATCTTGTTTATCCAACAGCACGTAATCGACGCCCCATGTATCCACTCCGACACTTCGGATGCGAGTTCCGAATTGCTGGGCAGCCAGACTTAGCCCCCGTTCTATCTGTTGCCATAGACCGAGCAAATCCCAATGGAGTCTCTTCCCAACATGGACAGGGGAATTCTCAAAGCGATGAACATCAACCAATTGAATCCTATCGCTCAAAATCTCAGCCGCGATCACTCGACCACTCGAAGCACCTAAGTCAACGGCCAATACGATGTCAGACATAATTCTTTACGGAGTAGGTATGGATACGAGGATGTTCGGAAATCTAGGATGCCCTCATTCCGGGAGGGGCGGCCAAAAGGAGACTGTTTCTTAGTGAGCCGTCGGGCCTAAATCAGCGGTCTTAAAAGGCTGGGGAGGGGGAACCCAATTCAGCAATTGCCACTAGCAATCTACCCTCCCCTTGCTTTGCTCGACCCTCCCTGAGGGAGGGTGGCTTCGCAGGAGGGTCTCAATCGCGTACCAGCTCAAAGCCGAAGAACGCCTACCCCGCCAAATCACGTCGACGTGTTTGTAGCATATTTTTCATCATGCGAGTAGCACGAAGAATACTTGCATGTCATGATTGTAGCTTCCTCCCTGATCGTGACCTACCGACCTTTCGAATCTTCTGCAATTAGCAACTCGAATATGCATTCTTTGAACAAGCTCCGCATGCTTTTTTTCCCAGCCCTTTTCCTCTGCTCCAATCTTGCAACAGCAGACGAACGGATGGGGGACTGGCAACACATGAAGGCTATCCGGCCCGAGGGCTACATCTGTTTATTCTCGAAGGGCCCTATCGAGCTGGACGGAAAACTCGAGGATGCCGCTTGGCAATCAGCCCCGTGGACCAATGACTTTGTCGATATCGAAGGTGATGCAAAACCGAAACCACGCCAACGCACTCGCGCGAAGATGCTGTGGGACGCACAAAATCTATACATCGCTGCCGAATTGACGGAAACGCATCTCCAAGGGACGCTGACGGAGCATGATGCTGTCATCTTCCAAGACAATGATTTCGAGGTGTTTATCGATCCCGATGGTGACAATCATCAGTATGTTGAGTTCGAAATGAACGCCCTTAATACCACCTGGGATCTGTTGCTGAATCGTCCCTACAAAGATGGTGGGAAAGCGGACAATGGCTGGGAGTTTGATGGCCTCAAATCCGCAGTCCATCTCGACGGAACATTGAACGATCCATCGGACCAAGACAAAGGGTGGACACTCGAAATCGCGATTCCTTGGACAGCATTCAGAAAATCGCCCGTGAACGCTTATCCTCCCAAGCAAGGGGATCGATGGCGAATCGACTTCTCCCGAGTGGAATGGCAGTTCGATGTCGTGGATGGCAAGTACCTAAAGAAACCCAAAACCAAAGAAGACAACTGGGTTTGGTCACCGCAAGGGATCATCGATATGCATCGCCCCGAACGTTGGGGATTCGTGCAATTCGAGAAGGCAGAAACCTCTCCTGCGAACTATGTCGAGGATGCCAGCTTAGTAGCTCGCGACACCTTGATGGAAGTTTATCATCGTCAAAAGAGCTTCCATGGTCAGAATAAAAAATGGGCAGTGACTCCCGAGGAGCTAGGCATTTCCGCAGAGAGACTTCCGACAATCAAGCATGTTCGCATCGATGCCAATGAGACAGGCTACAATGCTTCGTATTCGGTCGAACCTGTAGGCAAGAATTCAACGCCTGTCTGGAACGTTAGCCAAGACTCGCGACTATGGCCGACGTGGAGAACGCTAAGCGACTTGGAGGATTTTAGTCCTAAAGTGGAGTTGGCCCTTTCCAAATCCGGTGAGAATCGTCAGCAACTGGAGCTTGCTCTGGAGCAATGTCCGGTTGAACAATTCGAGTCCATGCAGTTCCTCGTTGCGAATATGCCGGACCGAGACCTGACGAGCTTGAACGCGAATTTCTTGCTCGAGAATACGCAACTCGCTTGGGAAGCATGGAAGACTTCCCCGTGGAAAGATCAAATCACGAAAGAGATCTATCTTAACGAGATCTTGCCTTACGCGAACATCAACGAAAGTCGCGATGACTGGCGTCGAGACTTCCGAGAACGATTCTTGCCATTGATTGCCGAGGCAAAAACGATTTCGCAAGCGGCCGCGATGATCAACCAAAAGTTGTTCGCGTTAGTCAACGTCCGCTACTCCACCAAGCGAGCGAAAGCGGATCAAAGCCCGCTCGAATCGATGCGTTCAGGGCTTGCTTCGTGCACTGGTCTATCCATCCTCATGATCGATGCTTGCCGTGCATGCGGCATTCCTGCTCGTTTTGTTGGTATTCCATTGTGGCCGGACAAGAGCGGTAATCACTCGTGGGTGGAAGTCTGGGACAATGGATGGCACTTTACAGGGGCTTGTGAAGCGAATGGTGACGATTTGGATAAGGCTTGGTTTACCGATCGAGCCTCGACTGCGATTCGAGACAATCCGCTCCACTCGATCTATGCCGTTAGCTTTCAGAAAACGCCACTGGCATTCCCGCTCGTTTGGAATCGATCTATCGACTACATCCGAGCAGTCAACGTTACCGATCGTTACACCCAATTGAAAATAACGCGACCGGAGGGGACGACCAAAACCATGTTCCGTGTTTTGGACTCCAAGACCAAAGAACGTGTGACGGCAAAACTGAGTATTGCGGATTCGTCAGGCAAAGTTGTTTCAGAAGGCAATTCTAATGACGAGCGTTTCGACTCGAACGATCACTTGTCGTTTTATCTGCCTGAAGGGCAATCGTTCACGGTGACTGCTTCCTTAGGGGACCAAAGGACAACGAAGGATTTCAAAGCAGAGAATCGAGACAAACCGATCGAGTTGGTATTGGTCTCGACCCAAGGTAGCAACGCCAACACCGAACGCATCCTTGAATCGCCGACTTCATCGATCGATGCATTGAAGAAGTTTCTCGCGAGCTCGTCCGACTCCAGACAGCCCATCGATCAGATGGCAGAATTCAAGAAGCCTCTCTCTCGCGCTGAGGCGGAGGAGGCAGCACGATTGCTTTACGAGGATCGAATATCCAACTTGAAAAAAACTCGTGCACAGGAGATGGAGCAGAAGGAATTGGTGATCGACAATCTCAAAATGCCTTTCGCCTACAAGATTTTTGGCGACAAACCAGCGTTAGGGCGCAGTTTGTACATTTCGATGCACGGAGGGGGAGGAGCTCCACCGCGTGTGAATACTCAGCAATGGGAGAACCAAAAGAAACTCTATCAAGTGGAGGAAGGTGTGTATCTGGCCCCGCGAGCGCCAACAGATACGTGGGACCTTTGGCATCAATCTCATATCGATCGTTTCTTTGATCGATTGATCGAGAATCTGATCGTATTCGAGGACGTCAATCCGAATCGAGTCTTCTTGATGGGTTACTCCGCTGGAGGAGATGGAGTCTATCAGTTGGCACCGCGACTCGCCGACCGATTTGCTGCCGCTTCGATGATGGCAGGGCACCCCAATGAGACATCACCGCTCGGGCTTCGGAATCTTCCGTTTACGCTTCACATGGGTGAAAAAGATTCGGCTTACAATCGAAACAAAATTGCCGCCGAGTGGAAGGATAAACTAGCCGAGCTGCGGACCAGCGACCCGAACGGCTACGAGCACTACGTCAAGATCCACGAGGGCAAAGGGCATTGGATGGAAAAACAAGATGCGGAAGCTCTTCCGTGGATGGCCAAGTTCGAAAGGAACACAACACCGACTAAGATTGTATGGAAGCAAGATGACGTCAAGGTGAGTCGATTCTACTGGCTTGGCGTAGATCCCGCGGAAGTGCGAGACCGCGCCTTGATCGTTGCCGGTCGGGATGGCCAGACCATTGATCTGCAATCGACCGAGGTAGATCGTATTCGGATTTTGCTGAATGACACACTGATCGATTTCGACAAGCCGGTCAAAGTCACGTCTGGAGGCAAAACATTATTCGAGGGACGCATCGAACGAACAGTGGCTGCGATATCGAAATCATTGCAAGAGCGGCTCGACGGGAAGTTCGTCTACTCAGTAGAGATCGTGGCTTCCTTGAAATGATATGAGAAGGTTATGGATGGGCATCGCGTACCGGGCCGTGTCATCTGTCGCTGAGGAATCGTGCCGCCGATTCCTTGAGGACCAATCCGGATGCGACCAGCCTTTTGATCGATTCGTCGAGTGTGACCATTCCCTCGTTCCGGCCTGTAAGTATGTAGTTGTCAATGCTTTCCAATTTGCCGATACGAATTGCGTTACTGATCGCGGAGTTGTTGAACATGATCTCCAAGGCGAGTTCTTGTTTCTCGCCTGGTAAGGAGCTCTCTAATAGTCGTTGACATATGACTGCCCGCAGCAAGGTGGCGAGCTGCGAGCGGACTTCGTTCTGAACGTTTTGTGGAAACATATCTGCATAGCGTGAAATGGCTCCCTTGGCGTCGCGAGTATGGAGCGTGGATAGAACAAGATGCCCTGTCTCGGCTGCGCTCAAAGCCATCTTGGCCGTTTCCGCGTCGCGGATTTCACCGACGAGAATCACATCTGGATCTTGCCTCAGGCCGTACTTCAGTCCATCGGCAAAGTTTTCAACGTCCGAACCTAGCTCTCTTTGCGTCACGACCGAATTCGAATGAAATGGAAACTGGTACTCGATAGGATCTTCAATCGTTAGAATTCGATTTCCGCCTTGCTTGTTCATCCAGTTGATGATCATCGCAAGAGAGGTACTCTTTCCTGATCCGGTGATACCGGTGAAAAGAACGAGTCCGTTGGGGAACGAGCAAATCTTGAAAGCAAGATCCTCAGGAAAGGACGCCCAAGAAAAATCGGGAATGCGATCCGGGATAATCCGAATACAAGCCCCTATCGCACCGTTCGCCAGGCACAAATTGATGCGCAATCGATACTTTTGAACTCCGAACTTGACTGACGTTGCGAGGTCGGCATTTTTGGTGTTTTTTAGTTGAACCAACAGTTGCTCAGAGGCGATGGGTTGCATAGCATCGAAAAGAACCCGTTCGCAAATTGGATCCGAGGCTATCTCTACTAGTTTTCCTTGAGCTCGAACGGATGGTGGGTATTGATCGATCAAATGAAGATCGGACGCATCCCTATCAAACGCATGCTGGAGCCATGTACGCATAGACGGATGAAGCTCTTCGGCGGTGAAGCTGGACATAAGTGATTATGTTGTTCGTGGGAGACGATTTCTAAAGAAGGAGGAGAATTCCCTAACCCATAAAGTCGCTGCATGTTTCTTATTTGTCCAAGTGTTGCCTTCAACGCATCCCTACAAGACAAAGCCGTTCGGTTTTCATGGATAGGATTGCGAGAGTCTATGCGGAAATGAAGCGAGACGACGTGCGAGAGGCACGGAATATGGTATCATCTCAACGGCAGTAGCTGACGCTTGTGCACTCTTCGAAACGAACGGAACGAGAATGGCGTTTCCCATCAACCCAGATGATAGATCCGACCCCATGGAGAACATGCCCGCAGTGCGGGCTAGAATTCCAGAGCATGTTGCGAGGGGAGAGATAAGTACGGGGGTGATCGTCGTGACCGGCGGAACCGAGTTCTTGTTAGACTTTGTACGCAATTTGCCACGGCCGAGTTGCGTCGTTGCCCGCGTCGTTCTCCCTCATTTGGTAATGCCTCAGTTCATCGACGCTCTGACGACGAACATGGAGTTATTCAAGCAAAGATATGGGGAATTGCCTGGAGTGCCTTCACCCATCGTCAATGCACCAGCTCCTGCTGTTTCTCCATCGTCGGATACAGAAACCTCCAATGACACTGTCGCGTCCCAGACGTCCGTGGGGGCTGGCGCAGAATCGAATGTACAAAATTCGGCCGATGCGGCTCCGAAATCGAATGCGACTTCAGATACGCCAAGTCCCTTTGAAGCGAATTCAATCGACGTTCATCCAGGCGCAGCAGCCCCTGTCCCAGCCAACCCAAATCAAAACGCGAATTCGCCGCGCCGCCAGAATCCGCAAGAGGTTTATGACGAACTCAAGCTTCGTGACGAGATTTTGAGTGGAAGCTACGCGAACGCAGTCATGATCGGACACGGACCGTTTGAGTTTAGTTTCGACTTCATCACGAATTTCTATCCGCAATCTGCTGTTAGCTGTCGCGTTTATATGGCTTCTGGACATGTGGCTCGATTGCTTGACTCCTTGAAAGCGTCCTGGGAACAAATTCGCGGGCGGTACGGATTCCCACCAAAACCATAAGTTCCATCGAAGCCGATGACCGTCCCTAGCGGCTAGTCGCGTGTTGCCGACTCTAGCGTTGCCGATTGCGATTCGTTTGGTATTCTTTACCGCCTATGGACTTAACATCATTAAAGCAGATATCAACGCAATTAGCGGACAAGACCGTTTCCAGTCGTGAACTGACTCGCTATTACTTGGATCGAATTGCAAAACACGATCCTGCGGTGAACGCGTTTATTAGCGTCGATGCAGACCATGCTATGCAGTCTGCACTTCGTATTGACGAGCGTCGAGCATCAGGACAATTCCTGAGCCCACTCGCGGGCATCCCGATCTCCATCAAAGACATCCTCTGCACCAAACGTCTACCCACGACTTGCGGATCGAAGATCCTAAATGGTTATGTTTCACCCTTTGATGCCGACGTTGTTGAACGATTGAACCGGGCGGACATGATCATCCTAGGGAAAACGAACCTCGATGAGTTCGCGATGGGAGGATCGACCGAAACGAGCGCCACTGGCCCGTCCAAGAATCCGTGGGATCTTTCCCGCACGTGTGGTGGAAGCAGCGGTGGTTCGGCCGCGGTCGTAGCTGCCGGTTTTTCGCCAGTATCGATTGGTACCGATACCGGCGGATCTATTCGACAGCCCGCGGCATTTTGCGGAGTATGCGGGCTGAAGCCTACTTACGGTCGCGTCAGCCGCTATGGTTTGGTCGCGTATGCCAGCAGTCTCGATCAAGCGGGCCCCTTTGGGAATACCGTTTCTGACTTGGCCATCATGTTGGAAACCATTGGTGGCCATGATTGTCGCGATTCGACAAGCTTGAATCTGCCGTTGGATGATTACTCAAACTTCATTGAGAACGACTCGAAAACATACACCATCGGTATCGTTCCTGAACATCTCGATAGCCCTGGGTTGGATCCTGAAATCAAGCAATCCATCTTGCAAGCGATCGACGTTTACAAGGAGTTAGGTTTTCGCATCGTGGAGCTTTTTCTGCCCCATCATCGTTATGCGATTCCAACTTACTATATCGTTGCTCCTAGCGAAGCCAGCAGTAATCTTTCTCGCTTCGACGGTGCACATTACGGTTTCCGAGCCACCGTGGACAAGACGACAGCAGCAGGAGAATCGGCACTCGTTGCGATGTATAAACATTCGAGATCGCAGGGATTCGGCATAGAAGTAAAACGCAGAATCATGCTTGGCACCTATACACTGAGTGCTGGTTACTACGATGCCTATTATTTGAAGGCTTTAAAGGTTCGGAGACTCATTCGCAATGACTACGATCGAGCGTTCGAATCAGTCGATGCAATCCTTGGTCCGACAACACCGACCCCAGCGTTTCGGCTTGGAGAAAAAGTCAATGATCCAGTGCAAATGTATTTAGAAGATCTCTACACGGTGAGTGCGAATCTCGCGGGTATTCCAGCGGTTTCGATTCCCAACGGACTGCACTCCACAGGCTTGCCGCTAGGGATGCAGCTTCAAGGAGCACCACTGAGCGAAGCCAAGCTGCTGTCGATTGCCAATGCGTTTCATCGAGAGACCTCCTATCAGCCGAGAGTCGCTTTCGGCTAAACATGGAAATACTACTCGAAGACAATCACCTGCTCGTCGTCAACAAACCAGCAGGCTGGATCGTACAAGGAGCCACGGAGGACCAGTTCAGTCTGCTGGAATGGGCTCGCTCCTACATCAAGCAAAAGTACCAAAAGCCAGGGAATGTGTTCATCGGAGTTGTCAGCCGGCTCGATAGCCGAGTGACAGGTGCTGTACCGTTTGCGCGTACATCCAAAGCAGCAAGTCGACTGAGCGAACAGTTGCGCAACAACACGATGATCAAGAACTACTGGGCCATCGTCGAGGGGAGTCTCCCGCAGCAAGAGGGTCGCCTCGAACATTGGCTAACGCGTCGAGACTCCGACGTTGTCACGATCGCCTCTACTACGAAATCTGCGCAAGCTCAATTGGGTATTCTCGAGTATCGACGATTGGCAACAACCTCTCTCGGAGAACTGCTTGAAATCAAGTTGATTACGGGGCGCAAGCATCAGATTCGTGCCCAGATGCAAGCGATCGGGACGCCTGTTGTCGGGGATATTCGTTACGGTTCGAAGCGTCGCTTCGCCGAAGGAATTGCACTTCACTGCCGCGAGATCGGCTTTACCCATCCGACTCGCGATGAGCAAATTCGAATCGAAGCGGAAGTCCCTTCCTATTGGCCTTGAGTCGGTCCATCGGTAAGCTTCGCTCGTTCATCCGCGTGAGAGGTCTACAGTGCATCGAGTTGCCGATACCGAGACTTCATTAGACTATCTCTGTGTTGCCACGTGGTCTTTCGAGTGGTTGCGTGGTAGTCGTCCGTGATGCACACGAAGAAGCCTGTACTTCTTCTCCGGATCGCCATTTGCTATCCTATAAGGAATTGAAGTACCAGGGGTGGGGAAAATGTGCTCATACTCCTGATGATTCCCGTGTATCCTTAAGTCAACCTGCTATGAAACCTATCGTTCAAATATCTCTCGACCTAACGAATATTGATGAAGCTCTCGAAACTGCAGAAATGGCGATGCGAGCAGGAGTGGATTGGCTAGAGGCCGGGACACCGTTGATTTTGGCGGAGGGACTTCATGGGATTAAGGCGTTGCGCGCTCGATTTCCCGATACGCCTATCGTTGCCGATCTAAAGACGATGGACGGCGGATATTTGGAAGCCGAGATGATGGCAAAGGCTGGTGCAACGCATGTGGTAGTGATGGCACGTGCTCATGAGGAAACCATTCGTTGCGTTGTCAAAGCAGGCAAAGAGTTTGGGGCGAAAGTGATGGGTGACAACATGATCTGCCCGGATATGATCGCAGGTGCCAAATGGCTAGAAGATTTGGGTTGCGACTATGTTATCCATCATATCGGTTACGATGAACGCCGAGGCATTGCGGCCCGTGGGCATCGAATGCCAAGCCCACTGGATCAATTGCGGGAAGTGGTAAAGGCAGTGAAAATCCCAGTACAAGCGGTTGGCGGTCTGTCTCTCGAGCAGGCGATTGCATGTCCATCGTATGGTGCTCCTCTCGTTGTGTTGGGAGCTCCCCTGACGATCGATGCCGATTCCTTCAAGACTGCAAGCGGAGATCTCGAAAGCTCACTTCGTTTGATATGCGAAAAAATTCATAGCCAATCGGTAGTTGTCTAGATTTCGTTTTGTGTAGCATGATGCCGCCCCTGCATGCGGCTGACGATTAGAGGAGTTTTGCCAATGCTCTGCAACAATTTCAATCAATCGAGCATTTGCTTTTCCATCTAGCTAGGTTACCGACGAGTTGATTCACTACAAACCGCCAAAGCGGCGATGCCTTCGACTATAGTCTTCGACGGCTTCCAACATATCTTCGCGACCGAACTCTGGCCAAGCTCGATTCGTGATCCAGATTTCGCTATAGCTGATTTGCCACAACAGGTAGTTACTAATGCGGAATTCTCCACTGGTTCGAATCAGCAAATCTGGATCGGGGGTTCCTGAAGTGTACAAATACTGCGAGATCGTTTCTTCATTGATCCGATCCGGATCAATGATCCCAGACTTTGCTAGGTTGGCAATTCGCCGAACGGCATCGGTAATTTCTTGTCGGCTACCGTAATTGATGGCAAGGCATAGATGAAGGCCTGTCATCGCCTTGCTCTTGTCAACGGCAACGTCCATTTCCTGCAAAACATCGTCGGGCAATCCTTCGCGCCGTCCGATGATTGTAAGTCGAATATTCTTTTCGATGAGCGTTTTGCTTTCGTTCACAAGAAATTGCTTTAGCAATCCCATCAAGAAGTCGAGCTCCTCTTTCGGGCGCTTCCAATTTTCATTGGAAAAACAATAGAGCGTCAGATGCTGAACTCCGAACTCAACACACGTTTCACAAGCTTTGCGAACGGATTTGGCCCCCTGACGATGCCCCTCGATACGTGGCATTCCCCGCTTTTGAGCCCATCTCCCGTTTCCATCCATGATGATGGCAACGTGTTTCGGAACGAGCAGATCAGAAGGTGCTATTTTTTTCTTGCGACGAAAGAGAGGCATGAAATCGATTGTTATGGGAATTGGATATCGAGCCAGACCAAATGGTGGTCCGATGCCTCCGATATGTCAATCTTGGATGCGCGTAGCTCAGCTTCGGTGGGCCAAAAGACTCCGCCGCCAACGACTTGAAGCTCTTTCGATGGAATCACAAAATCCACACGCAAGTTTCCAGGCTCGCGATCGTTAAAGTCACCGGTATCATAAGCTGGATCCGCACGATGCGACCGGTTTGCGTTGCCCTGCTTTTCGGCTGCTTCGACTGCACCTTTGCTCGACGGTTTGAACGAGGCGTCCACGCGTGCCGAGCCAAGCAAATTGGTGATTCCTGTAATGTTGCCGTTCCCGTCGGTTGGGTCCGAATTCAAATCTCCGAGGATGACGAAGCGTTTTACGGAGGAAAGGCCCCCGCGAACTCCTTGATCGTCGACCATGTAGTCTTTGCCTTCAACATAGTCCTGTAGCAGTCGGATCTCGTCATTGTTCCGGCATCCGTTTCGGTCTTCGGGACCGTCGAATACGGGCGGCGTTGGATGCGAAGCGATCACATGCAAAACAGAATCTCCAACTTGAATTGGAACATCCCAATGGGACTTGGAGCTAAGCCTCAGTTGGTTCCATACTGATTCGGAGTAGTATGGTTTCCAATTTCCAACTGACTTGTCACCTGTTCCTGGTTGAAGTGCGTTAGGCATATCTTTCCAAAGGAAATGTTGAAACGTCCGAGCCTTGTTCGCGACAATGGGAAAGCGACTGAAGACGGCCATGCCGTATTGCCCGGGAAAAGTACCAAAGCCCCAAGCATCTTCAGGATCTGTCGTTCGCCCATTTCCATTGAGATCGAGCCCCGAGGGAACCCCTGTGTTGACTTCGTTCGCGTATTGGAAGTCGAAAAGGCTTCGTGCTTCGGTCCCCAAGAGTTTCCCAACGTTCAGATACTTGGATCGAAGAAGCGTTGCGGACTGGCTGTTGTCGAAGTCGACTTCATTGGCTAGCAAGATGTCTGGGCGGACCCATTGCACAATTGCCGCGATCTTCTCCGATTGGGCGTCCCCACGCTCAAGGTCTCGAGAGAGTTGGCCGATTTCTTTTCGATTCAATGCCATATTGAACGTCGCGATGCGAATGCAGCCTTCCTTGGGAGGATCGATCGCCAAGCCCGATTGAAAAGAGCTCATAGTTGAAACCGTCAGCAAACAAATGATTCGAACTAGAATGAGAGTGCTCCCGATCGGATGCAATCGACTAACGCAACCCATGAGGCTGCTGCGATTTCGAATGAGGATATATAAAACGAAGGTATAAAAAAGAACCAGGCTTCGACGAACACTCGCCGAAGCCTGGCTTACGACTCAAACCGCTCGAGGCGAACGCAGGATCGGCTAACCGTCGCATGTTCGCCATCGAGTGGGGCAGAGGCTGCATGTCGTTAGCAGCCCGCCGGCAACGCTAGGACGCCTCACCCCCACGGCCAGTACAGATTAAATTCACTAGTCACCTCCTTTCAAAAGCAGCCAGACCATCCAAATCACTTAGCCAAGAAGCGGACTCGGTTGGTACGGAAACATGCAGCTACGATGCGTTTCGCAGCACTGCTTCTATTTTATTTCGAATCCCCCCAAGAAATCAACTGCGGGTTGGGCTATGATCTGAATTCCTCGAATATTTCTCTCCCTGTTCGTTGGTTAAAGTTCTGAACCTCTGTTAGGCTCAGTACCATCTGTATTCTTCCAACTTCCGCACCAGCTATTGCCAAAAGCTAGATAGTCTATTCGTTTCTATGGGAATTCGAGTCTCGCTGAATCATCGCACGGAGTATGAGTATGACCGTGACGTGCAATTGGGGCCACAGATTGTTCGATTGCGGCCCGCTCCCCACTGCCGAACCCCCATCCTCAGTTATTCGATGAAGGTGGTGCCCGAGGACCATTTTTGTAATTGGCAGCAGGATCCCCAGGGAAACTACATCGCAAGACTGGTCTTTCAGAAGCCCACCAAGAAATTCTCGATCACCATCGATCTGGTTGCGGATATGACGTCAATCAATCCGTTCGACTTCTTTATAGAAAGTTACGCGGAGAAGTTTCCGTTTCAATACGAATCCTGGCTGCTAAACGAGCTTGCACCGTATTTGGTGGTGAGCGATCTGCCGGCAGACTTGAAGGAAATCGATAAACTCTTGTCCGAAATTCCTTTGGATGCAGTCCGAACCATCGATGCCGTCACGGAAATCAATCGCCGACTTCAGCAGCACATTCGCTATGAAATTCGATTGGAACCGGGAGTTCAAAAACCGAGCGAGACACTTAGCCGCCGCTCCGGTTCGTGCCGAGACTCCGCTTGGTTATTGGTGCACATGCTCCGGCGTTTGGGCTTGGCTGCTCGATTTGCCTCTGGTTACCTCCTGCAGCTTACTTCCGATGTGAAGTCGCTCGATGGCCCATCCGGACCGGAAGCAGACTTTACCGATCTTCATGCTTGGGCCGAAGTCTATTTGCCAGGAGCGGGGTGGATTGGATTGGATCCCACGAGTGGGCTTTTATGCGGTGAAGGGCATTTGCCAGTCGCTTGTACGCCCGATCCGTTTACAGCCGCTCCTGTAACCGGCATGGTCGAGCCCGCTGAATGTCAATTTCATTTTGAAATGTCGATCAAGCGGCTGGTAGAAGATCCGCGAACAACCAAACCCTATACGTCTGACCAATGGAGTCGCATCCATGCGCTAGGCTTACGAGTGGATGAGCAATTACAACAAGATGACGTACGTCTGACCTTCGGCGGCGAACCGACGTTCGTCTCGATGGATGACATGGATGGCGCCGAATGGAACTCGGATGCAGTTGGCCCAAATAAACGTGTTCTGTCAGGGAAGTTGATCAAGCGTTTGCGTGATAAATTTGCCCCAGGCGCCTTCCTGCACTATGGGCAAGGAAAATGGTATCCCGGCGAGTCTTTGCCGCGATGGGCTTTGACTTGCATGTGGCGTCTCGATGGTAAGCCTATTTGGCAAAACGCTGATTGGATCGCAGATGAGTCTCGAAACTATGGCTTTACTTTCAAGCATGCAAGATTGTTTGCAGAAAATGTTTCTGATTTGTTGGGAGTGGATTCGAAGTGGTTGATGCCTGCCTATGAGGACACGTATTACTACATGTGGCGAGAACAACGGTTACCCATCAACGTCAAACCGTGGGACTCAAAACTCGAAGATGCGGAAGAACGTACTAGACTTGCCAAGGTGTTTACGAACGGTATCAACAAACCTGCTGGCATCGTCATGCCGATTCGACGCCAATGGTGGCAGGGGCATGCTCGATGGCAAAGCGGTCCATGGCCCATTCGTCCGGAAAAGCTCTTTTTATTGCCTGGGGATTCCGCAATCGGACTGAGGCTCCCATTAGACACTCTGCCATTCTCGACCAATCTCGCTAACAACGCTGTTGTGCCGGCAGATCCCTTTTCCCAACGTCCCCCACTGCCAACACCATCTCCCATCGTGCGGCAGAAATCGAGCGATCCGCTCCCCGCATCGCGCCCAAATGTGCTGGGGTGGGGGTCTGTTGTGCCGATCGATTTCGATGATGAAGTGTCGTGGTCTGAAAGGCAGGCCGCACTGAGGCGCGAAGAAGAAATAGATCCGAACTCCACCATTCGAACTGCTATGTGTATCGAGCCACGCGAGGGAAGGCTCTACATCTTTATGCCCCCGACGGAGTCCCTTGAAGACTATCTCGATCTGCTTTGGGCGATCGAACAAACGGCTATCGATTTGAACATGCCTATCGTGGTGGAAGGCTATCTACCACCGCGAGACCATCGACTTCAACTGATCAAGGTCACACCCGATCCGGGGGTCATCGAAGTGAATATCCATCCATGCGCCACGTGGGATGATTTAGTTCAGAATACGACAACACTGTACGAGGAGGCTCGGCAATGTCGATTGGCGGCGGAAAAATTCGACTTGGATGGTAAGCATACGGGAACAGGTGGCGGCAACCATATCGTTATGGGAGGCTCGACACCTTGGGATAGCCCATTCCTTCGAAGCCCCCATGTCTTGAGGTCGATGATTGCATTTTGGACCAATCATCCATCCATGAGCTATCTCTTTAGCAACCGATTCATCGGCCCGACAAGCCAAGCTCCGAGAGCCGACGAAGGCAGACACGATGCTATTTACGAATTGCAAACAGCTCTTGAGTTACTGCCGGGCCGAGGACAAGACTGTCCGCCATGGCTCGTCGATAGAATATTGCGAAATCTGTTGATTGACCTAACCGGAAATACGCACCGCGCTGAGATTTGCATCGACAAACTCTTTTCGCCCGATAGTTCCACAGGGCGTCTTGGTCTGGTCGAGCTTCGAGGCTTTGAAATGCCTCCACATGCTCAAATGAGCTTATCAACCCAATTGCTCGTTCGATGCTTGATAGCTACGTTTTGGAGGAAGGAGTATAACCAACCGCTGCAACGATGGGGGAACGACCTGCACGATCGATTCATGCTACCCCATTTTGCGTGGCAAGACTTCCGATCAGTGCTCTACTATTTGCAGCAAGCAGGCTGGGAATGGGAAGAGCCATGGTTTGCATCTCATTTTGAATTCCGATTTCCGGTCATTGGAGCAGTTGAATATGACAATGTTCAAATCCAACTAAGAACCGCCATCGAACCGTGGTATGTAATGGGTGAAGAGGCTGGTGGGGGTGGCACTGTCCGCTATGTGGACTCAAGCGTTGAGCGAATGGAAGTTAAAGTCGAAGGGCTGGATCCGTTGCGGCATCGTGTTCTGTGCAATGGTGTTCTATTGCCTTTGCAACCTGCTGGGGCACCCTCTACATTTGTTAGCGGTGTACGTTACCGGGCATGGCAACCCGCGAGTTGTTTGCATCCAACGATTCCTGTACATACACCACTTGTAGTTGAGTTGTGGGATAACGCCGCAGGACGATCGATCGGAGGCTGCACTTACCATGTAGGCCATCCAGGCGGAAGAAACTACGCAACATTCCCGATCAATGCATTAGAAGCAGAAGCACGGCGAACGGCGCGGTTCCTTAAGTTTGGCCACACGCCTGGTAGGATGCATCCGAAAATGCCGCGATCGAATCCTGAGTTTCCATGCACCCTCGATCTCCGCCGAGAGTTTTAAGCTTGCCTGCCCATACCTCAAGAGTCGCCTCGGGTCTATGGACGGACCGAAGAAGCGCTCTTCAGTGAATCGCGATCACTAACTGAAAGCACGCAGCTCGTAGAAACTAACTACTGCGACATCACCATGATCAAAAAACGATCAAGCAAAACACTCACGCACTTTCTTCTGCCCCGGTTGGAACTTGCGCATCCCCAAGATCGATTCTTCTCGCATCCGATCCGGTGATCCCGGCCCGCGACTCCTGCCAAAGTATCGCTTAAAGTTCCATACCAAATCGCACCACATCCCCTCAGCAATCCCCAGCTTCGCCAAAATCGGTGCATGGTCAGCCATGATTTTTCCATTCTTGTCCTCACGCCCCTGTCTCCCGGTCCAGTAAAGCAATGCGATATAGTCCTCTAGGCTCATATCCACAAACCCCTTATCGCTCGCACGCACCCCATCCTTATTCACCGCAGGACCCATAACCCGCGGATTCAACGCAAGCGGTGCCAGCCACCCATCACGTGCAATTCGCGGTCCTCGCCTCGACTTGGCTGCTTTTCGACGCTCTGCCAACTCTTCCGGCGTACTGCTCTTGAGTATTTTCGCAGCTTCTTCTCGATTGATCGTCTGCATCGGAGCAGCAGCCGATTCTATTGTCTTGCCCTGCGCAGCCTTGATCCGATCGTACGCGGATGTAAACGTCGACGACTCTGGCGATTCCGCCATCGCCGCCCGAAC